>JADFRG010000064.1 GCA_022561385.1 Chloroflexota bacterium | reverse complement strand
GAGGAGCGCTTCGCCAACTTCGGAGCCTGAACTGAGGCGCGGCATCCGTAAGATTTAATCCTTCGCGCGGGACATGGTTCCCGCGCGTTTTTTTGATTTGTTGACGAATCGAGGGCTAAAGAAGAGCGGGGAAACGACAACGCAATGCGCTACTTCCTAGGCATGGATGTCGGCGGAACGAAAACGCATTGCCTCGTTGCCGACGAACGCGGGCTGATCCTCGGATTCGGCCAAGGGGGCTGCGGCAGCTACGAGTATCATGGGGTGGAACCCGCGGCGCAGGAAAACCGAGACGCGCTCAAGGCCGCGGTGCAGGAATCGAAACTCACGCTCGCGGACATCACTTCGGTGGGCCTGGGCGTGGCGGGGGCAGACCTGCCCGAGGATTTCGAGATGCTGGAGCGCGAGATCTATACGCCGCTATTCGGCGACATCTCCCGCTGCTTTAAGAACGACTCGATGGCGGCCTTGCGCGGAGGAACGCGCGCCGATCACGGAATCGTCTGCGGTACAGGTTGTGTCTGTGCGGGGAGGAACTACGCCGGGGAAGAAGCGCGCGTGGGCGGACTCGGTCCGGAGTTCGGAGACCAATGCACAGGCACCGTCATCGGCGAGGAGGGCCTACGGACGGTGTGGCGCGCACGCGACGGAATCGAAGCGCCAACTCTGCTCACACAGAAGTTCGTGGAGCGTTCCGGTCTCGCGGACGTCGATGAATTGTTTCGCGCGATCTATCGCCGCACATTGAGTTATGATGGTCTCGAACCCATGGCGAGACTCGTTTTCGAGGCCGCCCTTGAAGGCGATAGTCCGGCCCATGCTATTCTTGAACGCGGCGGGCGATATCTTGCCGCCATGGTCAACGCCGTGGCTTCGAATTTAGCGATGCAGGGAGACGCATTCGAGGTCATCACGGCAGGCAGCGTCTTTAAGGGCGCTCACCGGCGAGGTCTACGAAGGATTGCAGGAGAGCTTGCCGCGCGTGGAAGATCGATATGGCATTACTTTAAGGACTTCTTAAATTATGAACATTTCCCGTTTCACGAGTGTTTCAGCCGTCATTTCGTGCGCCATTCTTCTGGGCGGTTGTGGTGGCGACACCGCGTCCCAGGACGAGAATATGGATCCGGATGAGGCGTTTCTTCGACAGGTTAGGCAAGTCGCCACCACCGCCTCCAACTCGCTTCAATCCTCGGGGACCATTCAGCCGGGTAATCGTGTGGCAAAAATCGAGCTTGAGACGGACGACTTTGAAATGGGGCTCATCTCATACGAAGGTGTGAGCAAACGTGAAATGAAGATTTACAACCGGGGGTCCACTAACCTGGAAATATCTCAGGTCCGGACAACGTGCAACTGTACTGTGGGCACGATGCGTAACAAGGTAATTCCGCCCGGGGAAACCGGGATCTTGGAGATTAGGGTTGACCCTTCCAGGATTCCCGGTTTCTACACGACAAAGACCCTAACACTCTACACGAACGACCCCGCCAACCCTTATCCGACCATCGACGTGACGACCCATGTCGAGGCGGAGGCAGAGTTCAGCCCGGACGAATTCAGGCTGGGAAGCCTCTCGCGGGGCGAAGGCGCCGAGATGATCACGCATGTCCGCCAAATTCATGAGACAAGATTAGAGATATCTTCGGTGAGCATCTCACCGGAGTCGCCATACTTCACTGCTGACTTCGAGGAGGTGCCCGAGAGCGAATGGCGTACACCCGGTAAAAAGGAGTACGTCATCACGGCGAGGATTCTGCCCGGTGCGCCGCCAGATGAATACTTAAGGGTAATCCGCGTCCGCTCGAACCTTAAGTATCAGCCCGATATCTCGCTGCGGATTTACGCGACCATCATGGAATAGCCCCCTCCGAGCGACTTTCCATGGAGCCGCTAAGGCCGGCTACGCCGTCCGTTCACAAACTATGGTTAACTACAAGCGCGCTCCATGTGCTATCCTTTCGCGCGGCGGAAGATCGTCTTGATCCAGTGCGGCCTGCTGGGGTGACGGACTTCTCCCGGGCCGTTGGGTGCAGAGGCGCTGGCATGGTGACCTTGCGCGGCCACGTTGCGCCGCCGGTCAAACGTCTTTAGACGCAAGATTGTCTTGAGGCAAACAGAGGTAGTGAGAGTCATGATGAAGATTCGTTTCTTAGCAGTAGCAGTGGCGATTGCCGGCCTTGCATTCCTCGGCGGATGTGGCGGCGAGGAAGCTCCGGAAGACGCTTCGGTCGAGTTAGACGAGGCCAAGGGGGTCATCCTTGCGGAAGTAAGGACCAAAGCGTTCAGCACGGCGGAAAACAGCTCTGAGGGCGGCACGGGGCTGCCCGTAATCGAGCTTGAAATGAGCATCTTTGAAATGGGCGTTATCGCCAATGACAAAGTGGCGCACGCCGAAATGAAGGTTTATAACCGCGGCACAGCGCCATTACGCATAGGCAAAGTAAAAACGACTTGCGGCTGCACGACGGGCAACATGCGAAATGACGTAATTCTGCCCGGAGAAACGGGCATCCTCGACATCCACGTTGATCCGGCGAAAATCCCCGGATACTTCGCCAATAAAACGCTGACTCTTAGCAGCAACGACCCTTCGAACCCCACGCTAAGGGTCCAGGTGGCAACGCACGTCGAGCCTGAGGCGGAGTTTACGCCGATGGAATTTCAGTTGGGTGACGTGGCCCATGGGGAGGCCGCTGAGGGCGTCCTCCACGCGCGTCAACTCCAGAAAGAGACCATGGAGTTCCTGGAGATCACGGTACGCCGGGATTCGCCATACATCACCGCGTCCTTCGAGCTGGTTCCTGAGGAGGATTGGCAGGTTCCGGGCAAGGCTGAATACACAGTCCGGGCTAAGCTCTCTCCGGACGCGCCTGCGGGACGATACAACGAATTGATCTATTTGAAAACCAACATCAAACGCCAGCGCCGCATCTCTCTGCCTTTCAAGGCCGTGATTCAGGGTGTCTATAGCTTTAGACCGACCAGAGTCTCGCTTCGGAATATCATCTACGGTCAAAATTATGTAGGCGTACTTTCTGTCAGCTCGAAAAAGGAGCTGGAGATTCTCGAGGTCAGCAATTCGAACGAGAGCGTCCAGGTTAGCCACCGGCCCGGCAATCGCCCGAATACTCATGTCTTCGATGTCGTGATCCCGGGGCCGACCGACTCCCCTCTCCAAAAAGACACATGGACCCTGAGGTTGAAGGCGGACGGCGAAGAGTTTACTGAAAATATCGATGTCTCGTTGGTCATGGCGCGCGGTCAATGAGCATGGCCGCGCCGCTGCCGGGAAATGACGCCTAGGCGCCACCCATTTTTGAGCGCGGCGGTGGGAAAGGTGGCTCGCGCCGGCGGCAGGGACCGTTTCTGCCTGTAAATAGGGCCATGGTAGTCGGCTGGGGGCGGGTGCGATTGCTAGTGGGGACAAATACCTGCAACCTATGACCGAAACCGACTGGCGAGAGGAGTTGGAACGGCACGGCCAATCCCACGTGCTGCGTTACTGGGACGAGCTCGACGAAGACCAGCAGCGCCACCTTCAAGCTCAGGTCGCTTCGATGGATTTCGACCTGGTCGAGCGTCTTACTCACCAGTGGATCCTGAGCACACCGCCCCCGAGGAAAGGGGCCGCCATCGATGCGGTGTCCGTGATCCCGGTCGCGACGCCTGACCGCGCCGACGCCAGGGAAGCGTGGGAGATGGGAGAGAGGGCCCTAGCAGACGGCCGCGTGGGTCTGGTGCTGGTTGCGGGGGGGCAGGGGACGCGCCTGGGCTTCGAGGGGCCGAAGGGAACGTTTCCTATCGGCCCGGTGTCGGGCCGGACGCTCTTCGAGTATCACGCAGATAAGATCAAAAATGTGCGGCGCCGCTACGGCCGCGCCCTGCCTTGGTACATTATGGTAGGCGAGACGACCGAAGAGGATACGAAAGCGTTTTTCCGTTCTCACGATTTCTTTGGTCTCGGGGAAGAGACGATCACTTTCTTCAAACAGGGGATGATCCCATGCATTGACGAGAAGGGGAAATTCATGCTTGATACGAAGGCCACGCTCGCCATGAATCCGGACGGCCATGGGGGGTGCATCCCGGCGATGTTCGATCAGGGCATCCTTCGCGACGCGCGCGAACGCGGTATCGACACCCTGAGCTATTTCCAAGTCGACAATTGGGCGGTCAAGGTCGCCGATCCCTTCTTCATTGGCTACCATCTTCTGCGAGATGGTGAGATCTCTTCGAAGGTCAAGCCGAAGAGGGACCCGAAGGAACCCGTGGGGGTTTTCTGCCGAGGCGACGGAAAAGTGCGCGTCATTGAATACACGGAACTCGACATTTATCCGCAGCTCCTGGATACGGACGCGGAGGGCAGGCTGATCCATTACGCGGCAAATGCAGCCATTCATGTGCTGTCGGTCGATTTCATCGAAGGCGTCTACCGGAACTATGCTGAATTCCCCTGGCATTGCTCACACAAGAAAATCCCGTTTGTAGATGAAACGGGCGAGCGTATCCAGCCGGACTCGCCGAACGGATATAAGTTTGAGACCTTCGTGTTCGACGCGCTTGTCTACGCCCGGCATGAACCCGTTATGCTCGAGATTGAGCCGCAAGGAGAATTCACGCCGACCAAGCAGATGACCGGCCCGGATAGCGTCGAAGAGGCGCGCGCGTCCATGACAAGGTATTGGAGGGGCTGGCTTGAGGCGGCGGGATGTACGACCCCGCTCGAAGACGCCCAAATCGAAATCAACCCTGAGTTCGCCATTTCGAAGGAGGAATTCGTCGAAAAGGCGCAAAGCCTCCCGTGGCCCGACTCCGGCGACGTCGTCATCGGACCCGACGGATCGTTCCTTTAGCCCGGATAGCTCACCACGCTTCGAGTTGAGTTCTCTTTGATAGGGTATTGGGTCGGATTTTTGTTTTGTAAGGCGCATTGGGGTGGATTTTTCGTCGCTTGGGCGCACTTCCCCCTTTCCCCCACGGTTTTTATCGCGCCGGCTCGCTTCGCGGTTGCGTTGCGTTCGCCCGTGGGAGGTGGCGCTGTGGTGGGTCAGCAGCGTAGGGGGTAGTGTTGGAGGTTGCCCCATGCGTGGTGGAAGGCGTCTTGGTAGGGGCAGGCGCTGGCGAAGTGGATGAGGATGCGGCGCGTGGAGATTTTGATGTGGGCGCCTATCTTGAGGAGTTTGAGGCGGATGGTACCGCAGGTGGCTTTGGCCAGTTGCGTACCTTTAAGTGCGATACGGCGAAGCGCGCTCATCAAGACGTAGGCGGTGGAGGAGAACCACAGCCGCAGTTGGTTGGCGCGCATGGTGTGGGTGCTGGTGCGGTCGGCGAACAAATCCAACTGTTGTTCTTTGATGCGGTTTTCCATGTCGCCGCGTGCGCAGTAGTGTTTTTCGTAGAGCCTCTTGGGCTCGGCGTAGGCTTGGGGCAGATTGGTGACGATGAAGCGTGGGTTGGCGCCTTTGGCCAGGTGTTCGGCTTTGGCGATGACGCGGCGTGAGCGGCTCCACGACTTGAGCGTGCGGTAGTGGAAGTGGGTGAACACGCGTGAGGCGTGTTGGGTCCGCTCGAATTGTTCGCGCGCCTGCATCAGCTCTTTGCCGATTGTTTTGAGGAGCCGCGAGTTGCGCGCGAGGCCCAATAGGTAATAAACACGGTGCGATTCGCACCATGCCATCAAAGCATCGCGGGCAAAGCCCGAGTCGCCGCGGGCGATGATGCGCACCTTTGGCCAGCGTGCGCGAATACGTTGGACAAGGTATGCCAGCACTTCGGGCGCACCATCGGCTGCGTCGCGGTCCGAGGTACGCAGCTTCGCCACGAGCAGATGATCGCCGCAGGTCACATACAACGGCAGGTAGCAATAGCACCCGTAGTAGCCGTGGAAAAACTTGCCCTCCTGATCGCCGTGCACCGGGTCGTCCGTGGCATCGAAGTCCAACACGATTTCCTTGGGCGCCCTTTTGAACGAATCGAGAAACACATCGACGAACAACGCCTCCAGCTTCTCCGGATGGTGGACGATCTTCTTATACCGGCTGCGCCGGTCCGCTTGGGCCGGGGTCAACTCGAGCCGGTTCAACGTGCTCGACGACGCCAAGGCCTTGCCCCGATCCCTTTGGCGGCGCCGCGCTTTGCCTTCCACATCGCCCTTCCCCAACGCCAACGCCAACAGCGGGTCCCACTTCAGGTCGTCATGGTCATTGAGGTCTTCATAGCCCAGCGCGATGCCATAGACCCGCTGGCGCACCAAGTCCAACACGCTGTGTTCGATCAGCTCCGCGCCCCGATGATCCGTGAAACACCCCGCCAGCCTTTCCGTGATGCCCAAGCGCAAATCCACCTCGCGCAACAACACCGCGCCCCCGTCCGAGCTGATATGGCCCCCGTCAAAAGCCCCTTGAACCTTGCGCCGCCCAAGCCCTTTAAATTCGATCCGAAGCGGTGTACACTCTGTTTTCATAAAGCCGACTCCTTATCGCGTACTTAACACCTTCGTTCTAAACTTGTTATGCGAAAGGTTTCGGCTTTTGTCAATAGGCGTGGTGAGCTATCCGGGCTAGAGTCAGAACTCATTAGGCTACGCAGAGATAATCCCCCAAGGGCGGCGTGATTCGTTTCCGACGCGCCGCCCACTTCTTTTTTCAGGCTCGGCTTTTTATGCGTCTTTCTTTTGTCGAGTGCCGCCCGTCATCCGCCTTGGCTTCACAGCCACGCGATCTTGGCCTTGGTGCCGTACCCATTTAAGGAACTCCTGCTCGTCGATCAGGAGTTTCCGCCCGATCATTATGATCGCCCCGGATTCTTGTAAGCCATTCGATCTGCGGTTAAAAAGCAACCACCGTAATCCACTTTCTGAAATCCACTGATGGCGCTCAGAGAACTGTCTGACAGTAGAAAGTGATGTATGCAGTTGAGTCGTATGCATTGCTATTGCCGTCTCCTGTTGGTGAACAATTATCGTTTCGTGGTGTTATGGCACGTCGTGCGGACATGCCGATTGTTGAGATATAGCACATCTTCGAGGGGAAGTAAATGAATCGTCGGTACCATATCGGTACCGAACGGCAAGATTTTAGTACCGACTTACTACTGTAAGCATACAGTAACTATCAGTCAGGATAGCGCAGGCCTTTCCAGACGCGAACAATTTCTATCCTGGTCACTTTTCCTGCCTTATTCAGCGGAGTACTAAGCATTTCTTCTTTTTTGAAGAAATCCAACGCGGGCTTTATCTGGCTCTTGGATGTTGACGCCTTCTCGGCCAGCTTGTCTTGTGATAGGTAACCTTCAGCGTCGATCAGGACATTCCAAATTTTCCTGAAGATAGGAGTCGCAGCCAACGGCAAAACCTTTGACGTTGCCGCGAACGCGGCCCACTTCGTACCGGATGCCATCAGAAGAAGCGGTACAGAGGAACTCAGGATTTGACTCAGTTCGTGCAACTCCCGATCTGATTCTGTGTCAAGTGCCGACAAATCCTCGCGTCTGGAGCGACGCCTTGACTTTTGTATTTTGCGGTAGACTTCTTGGATTACTGCTAAACGACCACTCGTTTCTTCCATAATCCCCGCGCAGCCTCGAAGAAGTCGCAATGCTTCGCACCTAATCTGCTTTTCACAATCCTTCCCTTTGACTCTTTCGAGATCACTAATCGAGGCTCGCACCAAGAAAACTAGTATTAAGAGGTCTTGATGTCGCAGAGGGCGAACGAAAGTCCGCACGAGAATTCGCAGACGCATTCCTATGCTAGGGCGACTCACTGGATGTTTTGCTCATGAACGGAATCTCCCAGAATCTTGGTTGCCGTACTCTCGGCCAAGTCGGCCATCAACTAGCGCTCTCAGCGTCATCGGCTTCAGCATGCGAACTGAAAATCTGCTTGTTCATCCGCTCGACAACGCCACGGGTATGGGACTCACTAAGATGGCTGTAGCGCTGGGCCATTGATGTCGACTTATGCCCCAGCACTTCCATGATCTCTCGCTCACTCGCGCCGCCCATTGCAAGGGCTGACGCTGCACAGTGCCTCAACCCGTGAAAGACAAAGTCTTCTATTTCCGCCTCTTCCACCGCTCGTTCGAATGCACTGCGGGGATCCATGGGTTTGATCGCCCCCGTCTTGTCGGGCTTCCCAGGAAAAAGCAATTCAGTATGAATGTAGCGAACCTTCGCGAGGTCAGAGATCACTTCATGCGCGTGCCCTAGAAGCGGCACGTTGCGTTTCTGGCGATTCTTGGTCTTGTGGAGAACTATGAGGCCCCTCTGAAGATCAACGTCCTTCCATCTGAGGCCCATTATTTCGCCTTTTCGCATCCCCGTCGCCAAGGCTAAAATCACGATCGGAGTCAGATATCGGTTGCTCGAATTCGCACAGGCCAGCAAGAGCCTTTGACGTTCTTCATCAGTGAGAAAGCGGTCCCGGCCCTGATTCTCTTTGAATCTGCCCACCTTGCGAACCGGGTTGTCGCTCAGCCATTCCCACTCCTTCAGGGCCAAAGAGAAAGCGCTGCTCAATGCTGCCAGGTATCGATTGCATGTTGGTCCGGACCGTTGCGGCCCTTGATGTGTTGAGTTCCGTCTGAGCTTGTCCCGATACTCGGCAAGAAGCGAAGGCGTGACATCGCACAACAGATAATGGCCAATCTGCT
>JADFRG010000033.1 GCA_022561385.1 Chloroflexota bacterium | reverse complement strand
CGGCAGGATTTGGAGGCCCAATAAACCTGAACATCGACGTCGGAGTGATACGCGACAGCCCCCTATGTTATGTATGAAAGGAAAAACTTGAAATGAAAGTTTTCGTAACAGGAGCAACCGGATATATTGGCGCGGCGATCGTCAAGAATCTGACGGGCGCAGGACACGCCGTGTTGGGGATGGCACGTTCCGATGAGTCGGCGGCGAAACTCAAGGAACAGGGACTCGAGGTTCACCGCGGAGAGCTGGCCGACCCAGAGAGCATGGCCGAGGGCGCCAAGCAGGCGGATGCGGTAATTCACACCGCATTTCCTCAAATGGGCCCAGACGTAAATTTCGAGGAACTCTTGGGAATGATGACCGCCGCCGTGGCGGCGATGGTCGATTCTCTCAAGGGTACCGACAAGACGTTTATTCTTACGAGCGGCGCCGGCGGTTACGGCGACACCGGCACAACCGTTGTGGATGAGAGCATGCCCATCGTTGCCCCGACACACGCACCCAATGAGCAGAAAGTGATGGGAGCTACCTCGGAAGGCGTCCGATCGATCGTCATCCGCCCAACGATAGCTTACGGCTATGGCGCCAGCAACCCCATCATGGCCTGGTTCAACCTATCCCGGCAGATGGGCGGCGGAGTTTACATCGGAGAGGGTGATGCTCTGATAAGCTCGGTCTATATTGATGACTTGGCCGAGCTGTATCGTTTGGCATTGGAGAAGTCCGATCCGGGCGAGGCCTATAACGCCGCGGACGGTTCGATATTGGAGGCAAAAGTTGTAGCGGAGGCGATAAGCCATGCTGCTGGCCTTGGAGGCAAGACCGTTTCGATTCCGCACGATGAGGTGGAAAAGGCGGGCTTCATTGGGCGGATCATTGGGACCAAGATGGTTGTGTCGATCGAAAAGGCCAAACGCGTCTTGTCCTGGAACCCCTCCGGTCCTTCTCTTATGGACGAGCTGAGCACAGGCTCCTACGCGAGTTGACCGTCCATTTCTTGTGTGAACCCATATAACGTTTCGCTACCCTGAAGGGATTCCCGTGGGAGAGCACCCTTCGGGTGGGGCCCCCGGCTTCGCTAGGGATATTCTAGCGAGTGGGCCCAGAGGACGAGCGCGGGCACTCTGGCAAGCACAACCAAGCAAGCGGCCCCTGCGGAACGAGGCAACTGCAATCCTACCCACGCGGCTTCGACGAGCCGCGTGGGTAGATCATCCTAGACTTCGATTATCACCCCACGTTTCTCCAAATGCGCCCGAATCGCCTCGTGGTAAGCAAATAATGCCGGCGTGCCGCCGGAATGTAACATCAGGATGCGCTGCCCTTTGATCCATCGCCCCGCCCGCTGGTGAGCAACGAGCCCGGCAAGCACCTTTCCGGAATAGACCGGGTCCAGCAATATACCTTCCGACTGCGCCATTAACATGATTGCGTCTAAACCTGCTTCGGTAGGATCGCCATATTCTCGGCCAATAAAATCATCATGGATCTCGAACACGCCCCGTTCCGCGGCCGGATCGCGGTCTAAGAGCTCACACAAAGCCGACCACCATTTTTCAAAATTTTCTTCACAAGGCTTCAACTCGCGATTGACGCTAATGCCGATCAACGGACTCATGATTTCCCGCGCTCTGAGGGTCAGTAACCAGGCGGTGAAGATGCCACCCGTGCCAAACGGCGTATAAATCGCATCGAACTCCAGACCGGTTTCTTCAATTTGATCCGCCAGCTCCAATCCACAACTCACATAACCGAGACAACTGTGCGGGGTTGTGCCGCTGATCGGGATATAGTGTGGTGTGTGACCTTCCTCGGTCAGCTTTTGGCACAAGTTAAGGGCATGTTCCTCCAAATCCCAATGATCTTCCGTCTCCGCAAATTCGACCCGGGCGCCCATTAAATACACCGTGAGCAAGTTGCCCTGAAAGGCCAGAAAATCATCTCGGCTCAACACCACCGCACAATTCATGCCTAGGTGACGAGCCGCGGCGGTTGTCAGCCGGGCGTGGTTACTTTGTGCACTACCACACGTCACCAGATAATCTGCGCCGTTGGCTCTAGCTTGCGCAATCTCATACTCCAGCTTGCGTGGCTTGTCGCCACCCAGCGCGAGATCCGTTAGATCATCGCGCTTGAGATAAATCTCAATATCCAGCTCTTTGCTCAGGTGAGGCAGGTAGTCCAACGGAGTTGGCCGCCGAGTCAATGTCTCACGCGGATACTGACTGAGAGCTTCAGCTATAGAATGGCTCATAAAACCTCGCTTGATGGACTATGTTGAAATCAGGATACGGCTGATCATGATGATCGCCACCGCAACCAGAGCAATGGCAACAATACGCCGCAGTTGATTGGGGGCGACCGCGTGGGCGATGCGCGCTCCAATGACCACCCCGACGGATTGGACAACACCCAACATTGAGCCTAACACCAGATCAACCTCGCCAAACAGACCGAAGCCAATCGTGGCCGCCGCGGCAATCGGCACCTGCACCACCTGGCTGGCCGCGATCGCAGCCAGAGCCGGCACGTTTATAAACATCAGCACCGGTACCAACAAGACGGGTCCCCCCGTGCCGGTCAAAGCCGAGCCCAGGCCGGTAAAGAATCCCAGCAGGACGAGCAGTCTCCGGCCTACGTTAGATACCTGCCGCTCCGCACCGGACCGTGAAAAGAGGATGTTTAGGCCGGAGGCCAAGACAAGCGTGGCCAGCAGCAGGACAAGGGTTGTACTAGAAACGGCCACGTTTGCCCGCGCACCCAGAACCGCGCCAGGCACAATACCCACCGTCAACCACCCAACAACATCCCACGAAATGTTGCCCATGCGCCAGTAAACAAAAGTGCCCACAATTCCCGTGAACAAAAAACTCCAGCTGCTCATCGCGGTAGCGAGGTGCAGCTCGATGCCCAGGCCATAAAATAGAAAAGGCGCAAGCAACACGCCGCCGACCCCAAACGTGCCGATCATAGTGCCCGTTATTAGGCCAGCGATGAGGAGAAGTGGGGACATTCAGCAGACCTGAAATATCGAGAGACGAGAAATCACAGAAAATCGACGCAGAACTGATGTAATCTCCTAGCTGATGAGCGCAGCCTCAAGCAAGCAATCCCAGATCGGCACCCAAATCAAGGTGTTGGCCTTCTTCACACTGCTTACGTTAGCAGTCACCTGGCCATTAATTCTTCATCTGAACAACCGGGTTCCGGGCTGGTTTGCGGCAGACAACTACGAGTATCTCTGGAAAATTTGGTGGTTCAAAACCGCAATCATAGATCTCGGCCAGAGTCCGCTATTTGCCCCTGATATCTCTTATCCCTCCGGCTTCGCCCTCGCCTACGCGGAACTTACGCCGCTCCATACCGTGATCGGTCTGCCTCTGACCTGGCTTTGGGGCGAAATCGCGACCTACAACCTCTTTGCGATGCTCTCCTTCATCCTGGCAGGCTGGGCCACGTATTTACTTGTGATGAGATGGACCAACAATCGCTGGGCCGCGATATTGGCAGGGGTGCTCTATGTTCTAAACCCTTATCACATTGTTCGCTACGGCGGCATCCTGCCGCTCATGGCGATCGAAGGCATTCCGGTCTTTTTCCTGGGGCTGGAGGCCTAGATCGATTCGCGTCGCTACCGATGGATCGTGGTCACTACTCTGGGTTTCCTGCTGGCAGCCTGGGCCTCGATTTATTATGCGTTCGGATTGCTCCTTCTGGGCCCCATCTACGCCCTGGCTCGCTTGCGCCCTCTGCGCACGCTTTTCCAATACAGGAAAGCCTGGATCGCAATGGGATTGCTCGGACTGGGTCTGCTCGCGGTCATGGCACCTCTCACGGTGCCCTATCTTCAACTTGGGCAAGAACTTGAATTGCAGATACCTCTCGAAGATACAGACTTCTGGTCGGCCAGTCCCACGGACTATCTGCTGCCTCCTGGACTTCATCCGCTCTGGGGCGAACGGGTACGGGATCGATTGTTATCGGTGTCCGACGACTTCCCCCAGGTCGCTCTGGAGTTCGTGCTGGGCGTGGGCTTCATCGCCATGCTGTTCGCATTTTACGGCTGGCGACGGAGCCGGGGACCAGAACGAAGGGCCATTTTGTGGCTTCTGATTGTCGCATTCGTACTGAGTCTGGGCCCCAGGCTCCACTTTGGGCGATTTCCCGTTGTGATACCCGCACCGGAAAAAGTTGTGAGTGCTTTCCATTCCGTCATGAATACGCTCAGCGTGTGGCTGCCGACGGAGGAGACTTATGCGCCGTTGGCGGCCGAAGGGTTGACCATCCCCCTGCCGGCTCTATTCTTGCGATGGTTGCTTCCCCCCTCTCGAAGGTATGCGTGCCTGGAATCGCTTCGCGGCCTTCACGAGTCTCGGCGTTTCGCTGCTCGCGGGGGTTGGATACGCGACCTGGATCGCCAACGAGGTCAGGCCCGCTCGCAGGAAATTGGAACGGTTCAATCGGGAGCACCTCGCGGGCGTGGTGATCCTGGCTCTGGCCATTTTCGAGCTGTGGCCGCAACCAGTGCCGCTTCAGGCGGTCCAGCCTCGTCCGGTGGATGAATGGCTTGCGGATCAGCCAGGCCAGTTCAGCATTATGGAGCTGCCCCTCACAAGCGCCCTGGGTGCGCCGCAAATGCTCTACACACGTTATCATGGCAAACGTATTACGTTTGCTTACGGAACGTACTATCCCTACTGGTATCGGGCCGAATTTCCTGAGCTTCAGGAATGTCCTGAGGCAGCTTGCCTGGACTTACTGAGCAGCTGGGACGTGCGATTTCTGCTCCTCAACATGGACGATGTCCCTGCCGGGCCCGTGCTGGCGCCCAAACTCGATGAATCCCTTTCGCTAAAAAGGATGGCTCAATTCGGAGATATCGTCGTATATCGTTTGCTGAGATGAACACTGCTTCAGAGAGTCAGTTCGGGAAAAGACTTGAATAAGTCACAGGTGCGCGGTGTGCTGCTTTGCACCGTCGGTCTTCTGCTCGCAAGCTGCGCTGCTCCCGAGGGGCAAGTTCTGCGCCTGGCGACCACGACCAGTACTTACGATTCCGGGCTGCTCAATGACATATTGCCGGCGTTTGAGGCTGAGTATGGAGTTCGCGTTGATGTCGTCGCCGTCGGTACCGGACAGGCGCTTGCCCTCGGAAGACGAGGTGATGCGGATGTTATTCTGGTCCACGCCGCATCCAAGGAGCAGGCCTTCGTCGAGGAGGGCTACGGGCTGGCCCGTTTCCCGGTCATGTTCAACGACTTCATCCTCGTGGGTCCACCGGAGGATCCCGCCAAGATCGGAGGAGTCGAGCAGGCGGCTGAAGCGTTAGCGCGTATTGCCGCAGCGGCCGCTCCCTTCGCCTCGCGAGGCGACGACTCGGGCACGTATGCCCGAGAGCGCGCACTGTGGCAAGCGGCAGGCCTGCAGCCAGACTCGGAGGCCGGCTGGTATCTGTCCCTGGGACAGGGTATGGCGGCCACACTTCAATTCGCCGATGAAGCCGGGGCCTACACGCTTACGGACCGAGGGACCTTCATGGCGCAACGCGCCCAGCTGGAGCATCTGGAGCTGATGGTCGGCGGCGGTTCCATTTCCGAGAATGCGGATCGGGCCCTGATGAACCCCTACAGTGTCATTCCGGTCAATCCCGCGGGAAACGGTGGGGTCCAGGCCGACCTGGCTCAGAAGTTCATCGACTGGCTGCTCTCGCTGGATACACAAAAACGCATCGCGGTCTTCGGCATCGACCAATTTGGCCAACCGCTCTTTTTTCCAGACTCCGAGCGCTGGCGCTCAACTCGTCCATAGAGGGATTCGACCTTCGCCACAATGTCCCCAATCGAAGGTACGCTTCTTCAATTGAACTCTGTGGCTGGCGCATTCTGGGAGATCGTAGCGCTTACCTTCCGAGTCACAGGCACAGCGACCCTAATCAGCGCCGCGCTCGGCATCCCAGCCGGTGCGCTGCTCGGTTTATCTAAATTCGCCGGGCGCAGGTTCATCGTCACCTCGATATACACAGGCATGGGCCTGCCGCCGGTTGTGGTCGGCCTGGCGGTTTATCTGACACTCTCACGCAGCGGACCCCTGGGAGTAATGGAGTGGCTCTTCACCCCCTGGGCGATGGTGGTGGCTCAAGTGATCATCTCCTTTCCGCTGGTCGCGGGCCTGACGATGACCGCAATTGAAGCGCTCGATCCCGACTTGCGATTGCAATTGCGTTCGTTAGGCGCCGGCCGCAGGCAAGAAGTGGCCGCCATGCTTGGCGAGGCGCGAGAGGGCGTGGTCGCCGCGGTCGTCGCTGGATTTGGGGGCATCATCTCCGAGGTGGGGGCGGCAATGCTCGTGGGCGGCAACATCGAGTCGCAGACCCGCGTCCTGAGCACAGCCATCGTGCTCGAGACTCGCAGGGGTTTCTTCGGCCTGGCCCTGGGCCTGGGGGGTGCGCTGCTCGGGATGGCGTTCATGGTGAACTTTATCTTTCTACGTTTGCAAGGCAGGGGTCGATGGCCGGTGCGATAGACGATCCGATCTACCATGCCCGAGGGCTCCGCAAAGTTTATGGAAAGCGATGCGTTCTGGACGTGGAGGCCTTGGAGGTCAGGCGCGGGGAGGTGCTGGCTATCATCGGCCCAAATGGGGCAGGCAAGTCGACCCTGCTTCGCTTATTGAATTTCCTTGAACCAGCGAGCAGTGGCGATTTGACGTTCCTTGGTCAAAAAGCCAAATACCCCGTGCCACTTGCGATGCGGCGACAGGTCACCATGGTCTTTCAAAGGCCGATCCTTCTCCACGGATCCGTCTGGCAAAACGTCGCTTATCCGCTGCGCATCCGAAAGATAAAAGCGGGGGGTTCGATCGACGATATGCTGGGCAAGCTAGAGCTCTCAGCGTTGTCCGAGACCTCCGTCCATGAGCTCTCTGGAGGCGAGTTTCAGAGAGTGGCGCTTGCACGCGCGCTGGTCCTTAGGCCGAGAGTGTTGCTGTTGGATGAGCCGGCTGCCAACCTGGATCCGCAGAATGTGGAGAAGATCGAGGCCATCATAAGGACCATCCGGCGTGAAGGCCATACAACCGTGGTTCTCGTTACCCACCGCGTCGAGCAGGCGCGCCGGCTGGCTGACCGGACGGCTTTACTGATAGACGGAAGTTTCATAGAAATCGCAGAAACGACTCGATTTTTTACACAATCAGAGGATCCGCGGGCGGCGGCGTTCGTCCAAGGCCAGATGATCTACTGAGCTGCGGATCCTAAGATCGACCTCTCCTGTGTAGGCGAGCGCCCATTGCCTCCTTCATACTCAAAACGCGCACACTAAACATGCCGGTTCAAATATGAGGCGCCTGACAGCACACGCGATTTTGGGCCACAAGGCCCCTACGACTGAGTAGTCGATGACCTGGATATTCGACCTGCCGTTTCTAGTAAGAGGAGCGGCCATTGGCCTCGCGATCGCGGCACCCGTCGGCCCAATCGGCGTTTTGTCCATTTAAAGAACGTTGGCCGAGGGTCGAATAGCGGGGCTGGTCACCGGACTGGGTGCCGCCACCGCGGATGCTGCCTATGGCGCCATCGCGGCTCTTGGCCTGGCCTTTATCTCCGAATCCCCCGCTTGAATTTCCCGGCCGAGTACACTCACTTTTTTCAATCTCAATCCGATAAAATCCCAGTGCGTGCGAGCATCGGGCCGCTGGCCAGGTGAGAAACCGATCGAAGCGAATCAAATGCGAATGCTGACAGGAAGATCGATCCCAGTATTAGTGGCACTATCTCTGGCTGCGGTGGGCTGCAGATCTGATGCTGCAAACCTGACGGCGCCCAGGGCTGATTTGTATGAGCCGGAGGTCGGCGAGGCCCTTACGCTCGGGCCCAAAATTGCCGAGACGTCAGGTGCACTCGCTAGCTCCTCCGCAGTTACCCAGGCATCCTCTGGTTTTACCTATCAGCAGCAAGACGGCAACCGGATTGTAGCTGGACAGGGGCAGCTGCCTGATCTCATCCCGCTGGACATCGCGCTGACCGGCCGACCGATATGGCTGGTCGCGGCCGCATTAGGAGAGGGAAGTGTCTGGGTGGCGATCCTGGATGACGGACAAACGGAGGCCTACCAAGTTGTGGGGCAAACGGTAAAACGCCTAGCCATCGTACCCGCAAGTTTGTCTCCTGGAATGCCGCCGATGCTCGTGGTTGAGGATGGATTCCCTTCGCTTTTGACCGCTCAAGATGACAACGCGTCCATCTTGACCCACGTCATAAGATTGACGCCCTCTACCGAGGCATTGGCCTACATAAACAGCTCGGGTGGCCTGGTGATTGAGGTAAATGGAGAACGGGTTCTGTTGGCGGTGAATGCCCTGCCGGACGCGCGTTTGCTGATGGATGATTTAGGGCGACTGCTATTTCTTTCAGATCCGACCTCTCGGTACGGGCACGGCGTGCTCGGAGATCGAATCGAAGCGGGCAGCATCACCCTGGTGGAAACGATGCCCTCTCCTCGCATCGCACTGCAAGTAGAGATCGGCCCCGAGAACGTAATCGAGGGGATTTCTCCCATTTGGGCCGATCTGGATGGAGACGGCGCCCGGGAGATCATCGTGACAGAAAGCAACGCTAGTCAGGGAGCTCAAATCGTCGCCTACGACCAGCAGGGAAACCGCGTGGCTGCCGGCCCGGCCATCGGGGCCGGATCTAGATGGCGTCATCAACTGGCGGTTGCGCCCTTCGGGCCCAATGGAGAGCTGGAGTTGGTCGCAGTGCTCACTCCGCACATCGGCGGGGTGGTGGAGTTCTATCGAATGCGCGCGGACAGGCTCGAGATCGTGGCCCGAGTGCCAGGATACAGCTCGCACGGGATCGGTTCCCGAAACCTTGACACGGCGATTGCAGGAGACCTGGATGGAGATGGGCGTATTGAGCTGTTGGTGCCGGATCAGGCGCAACAAGTCCTGGGAGCTATCCGGCGTAATCTGGCGGGAGCAGAGACGGTCTGGACCATTCCGATCGGAGGAATACTAAGCACCAATCTGGCTGGAGTTACTCTTGCGGACGGAAGCCTGGGTGTGGGTATAGGTCGGGAGGACAATGTACTACGGCTCTGGCTTCCTATAGCCGATCGACCTTAGAATCCTCGCGGCCGAGCGATTCCTAATGATCCCAAGAAACCTCGTGCATTCCGGCCACTGGACCACCCTCGTATTGCTGATTCTCCTGGCGGCTTGCGGCCAGTCAGGGGATCCGGCCGAGCGGTCCACCGCAACCGATAATCCAGCGCTCGAAGGCACGGTACGGGCTCAGGTGGGGGAAACCCTTTCGGTGATCGACGTGGCGGCGACGACCGAGCCAAGCCCGATGCCCTCACCATCGCCAACGTCCTCGCCTACGCAGACTCCAACTCCTACTCCGCTGCCGGTTTTCATCCGTGTGTCCGCTCCCACCAACTGTCGATTAGGACCCGGCGTCAGGTATCAAAGAGTCGGAACACTTCTGATTGAGGCCAATGCCGAGGTCGTGGCCCGGAGCTCAGCTACGAGCTTCTGGTACATCGCAAACCCGGACCGGCCGGGCGAATACTGTTGGCTGTGGGGAAAGTACGCGAGCCTCGAGGGAGAGGCGGACGTTCTGCCCGTCTACACACCTCCTCCGAGTCCAACGCCGAGTCCGGCCTTCAGCATGAGCCTGGAGGACTTTTTCACCTGCGGGGGAGACGAGTACGTGGTTTTCAAGATCCACAATCCGACCCAGCTCACTTATATGACCGCACAGCGGCAGCTGATCGACCTGAACACGTCGAAAACTCTCTATGGGCCCACGCTCGATCGTCACCCTTTTGCGCCCGGACCCGGCGATTGCCCCCCGGGGCACGAAAACGAAATCTATCCCGATCGCGTGGCATACGTTTATGTACCCCTCCGCGGTGCGGAGAGCGGTCACGGAGTTCGTGCGATCCTCATGGTCTGTACCCAGGACTACCTGCGCGGGGATTGTTGGGTGAATGCGGCGGACTTCAAGATGCCCTAACTCAGCGCCGAAAATGCTGGCCCGAACGGCATCCAGGCGTTTGAGAAGTGTTACCGTCGATAAATACCGATCTGCGGACGAGGAAATGATCTCCCGCGGCGGGTCCACGGAGAGCTTCCGGCCTCCGCCAAACCATATAATGTGACAAGTTGCGCCGACCGCCACGTCCCATACGGCGGACGGGAACCGGAAGGCCAGACTCGAGGGGACCACTTGCGAATACAATCGTGGGGAGTGAAACGGAGAAGGTTGCGATGACCGAAGTACCCAGAGCGGTTGAAAAGAATATTGAGCCTCAAATGGTGATAGAAGGCGCCGGCGTGCTGCTGCGCCGATCTTTCGGGCCGAGCAGAGAAAATCTCTTCGACCCATTCCTGCTCTTTGACCACTTTGCCTTTAACGATCCGATCGAGGGGCCGTTGGTTGGCTTTCCCATGCACCCACACCGGGGGATCGAGACCGTCACCTATATGCTGGAAGGAAGCACCCGCCATCGAGACAGCCTGGGGAACATGGGAGTCATCGGTCCGGGCGATGTGCAGTGGATGACCAGTGGGCGCGGCATTATGCATGAGGAGATGCCCAAGCGCGGACCCGAGGGCACGGTGAACGGTTTCCAGCTGTGGGTCAATTTACCCGCGGCGGAAAAGATGGGAGCGCCTAGCTACCAGGAGGTGAGTTCCGAAGAGATACCGACCGCGGGGGAGAACGGAGCAAAGGTGAGGGTGGTGGCCGGTCGATACGCCGGCGTATCGGGGCCGGTCACCGAAATTGCGGCGCAGCCACTCTATATGGATGTTACGTTGCAGGCGGGAGAGGAATTCTCCTTGCCGGTGCCCGCGGGCCACACCGTCGTGGCCTACGTATTCGAGGGGCGCGGTCTGTTTGGGGAGGGAGTGGACCATATAGTAGATGCAGTTCGAATGCTCGTGTTTGGGGAAGGGGATCTGATCCTGGCCCGAGCCGCTCCAAACTCCCACGTACGGTTCATGCTCGTGGCCGGCGCGCCCTTTGGTGAACCCATTGTGCCCTATGGACCTTTCGTGATGAACACAGAAGCCGAGATCAAGCAGGCCTTGTCGGATCTCCGCGATGGGACGTTCGTGCAGAATTGACAGTCTAGAACAAGGCTTCCCCAACTCTCAATCTATCCTGGCAGTCGGCGCCTTCAGGCTAGATCTCCGCAAATTCGGAATCAATTCACCCAGGCTTACAAACTCGGTGGCGATGGTCGCCGCTAGGCCTACAAGTCCGGTGGCGATGGTCGCCGCTAGGCCTACAAGTCCGGTGGCGATGGTCGCCGCTAGGCCTACAAGTCCGGTGGCGACCATCGCGACAAGGTATATCCTTTCTTCAATGATCGTCTGTGTGAAACGGGAGTCGCTCACGGATCAGAAAGCGGCGGCAAGCCACTTTTCGAGGCCACTCATGAGTTTTGATCCGGCAGCGCCTATGACGTTGACTTGCCTACGATGCGGTTGAATTGGTCTCCCAGCTGGACGAAGGGCCTGGTAGCTCTGTCCTTTTTGGCGCTGGCGTTCGCCCTGGTAAGCATATTCGCCTCCCAGGTTGAGTATCGTCCCCTCGACTGGCGCAATTACGTCCTGGCAGCCTCCCAGATGCTCGAGGGTGGTTCTCCCTATCAATCGGTGGAATTCTTCGGCCCCCCGTGGCTTGCCGTGGCCTTGATCCCACTCGCGCTCCTGCCTGCCAGCCTCTCCTCGGCCGCGTGGCTCTTGATATCGGTCTCAGCCGTTTTCATTTCCCATGTCATGTGGACAAGGTTCGACGGCTACCCTCCAAACCCGACCGCGCGCTTGTTGCTTTCTGCCGCCAGTGTCGCCTCGCCGGTCGCGCTTTTTGTTTACATCACCGGCCAGATCACACCGCTGGTGGAGCTCGCATTCATCTGGTTGGCAATATACACCGTCAGGGGAGCCAAGGGACGACTCGTAGTAGTGGCGATCGCTTCCTTTCTGATCACATCGAAGCCCCACATCATCGTATTTCCCATGCTTGTCGTGCTGCTAGAAGCCGCGCGAGGACAACGTTGGAGGGTTCCGCTCACCTTCTCGGCTACCGCTTTGGTCGCTGGAATAGGAGCCTTTCTACTCCTTCCCTCCTGGCCCAGGGAGTGGCTGGCCGCTATCGTAGACGGTCGGTACCTGGGAGGACCGGGATTGGTGGCTCAAGGCTATTTCGGGCTTCGAGAGGCCGGCGTTCCAGAAGGCTTGCTGGTTTTGCCTGCGATCTACACCCTCTTCTACTGGAACCGACATGGCTTGACCGCCCGGACGATCGCCCTGTCCCTTGCGAGCGGATTAATACTGGTTCCTTACGCACGAACGTACGACTTTATCATTCTGTGGCCTTCTATCATCACGGCCTCCGGTCTTTGGCTTGAGAGGAGCCGCCGTGTGGTTCAGTTCGGCCCCATATTGGTTTTTATGCTTCTCCCGTTATCCAACTTGGCTATGCTGCTGCCCGTTCTGGCCATGGGTTTTCTCTTGCTGGGTGCGTCGCTCAAGAAGCGACCCACTACCCTTTCAGTGAATTCCAAACTGAGAGCAGCGCCGGGTCGCATCGGATAGATCATTTCGCCTTCAACTGCCGCTGCTCGAGATGTCATTCTGCGCGATGATTGCGATGCGGACCTATTCGATCTAACGACATGATGCAAAGAAAAAGTCGCTTTCTCGGCGTCGCTGCCTTCGCCACCGTTCTCCTGGTGGGAGGAGTGCTGGCCTACCGCGCGATTTCCAGCCGCGTGAACCTGGTTGGAATACTCGCCCGAGGCGAATTGGCTCAGATCAAACTGCCGGATGGCTTTGGAATCGGAATCTTCGCAGAGGGACTCGATCGCCCCAGATTTATACGCTTCGGTCCAGAGGGAAAACTATATGTAGCGGAGCGCGGCGCGGATCGGATCGTTGTCCTGGAAGACAAGGACGGCGATGGGCGCTCCGATGCGCAATTTGTATTTGCAGATAACGTGCCGAACCCGCACAGCTTGGTTTTTCACGAGGGTGCCTGGTACGTCGGAGTGCCAAGCGGCGTGATTCGACTTACAGATCGCGACGGCGATGGCCAGGCAGATGAGCGAGTTGCGCTCATCGATGACTTTCCGACTTCCGGGCACAACACGCGCACGGTTGAGTTTTTGGATGATGGACGTATGGTGATTTCTGTCGGCTCGAGCTGCAACGCTTGTGAAGAGCAGGACGCTCGCCGAGCGGCAGTTTTGATCTATGACAATGCGGCTGCAGAGGGGGAGAAGCTTCTCGCGACCGGTCTGCGAAACGCAGTGGGGCTTACCGTGCATCCTGGCACTGGAGAGCTCTGGGCCACCAACAATGGCCGCGACCTGATGGGAGATGATCTCCCCCCGGACACCATCCTTCTCGTCAGGGAGGGAGCCGATTATGGATGGCCAAGCTGCCACAGCGGCCAAATCCTCGACCCGGATTACGGCTACGAAGGAGCCTGCGACAACGTTGAAAAGCCCATCGCCGATATGCAGGCCCACTCGGCGCCGCTCGGCCTGGTCTTCTATGAAGGGGATGCCTTTCCCGAGCCTTATCGAGACGATCTTTTTATCGCCTTTCACGGTTCCTGGAATCGCAGCGTCCCGACGGGTTACAAGGTGGTTCGGTTGCCCTTCGAGGGATCCGAGCCCGGCTCGGAAGTTGTCGACTTTGCGACCGGTTGGCTCGAAGAGGATCTGGAGACGGTGACCGGTCGCCCAGTGGGGTTAGCCGTTGGCCCGGATGGGGCACTCTACGTGAGCGACGATTCGGGAGGCTTCATTTATCGGATTGCTTATGTGGGCGGTGACGATTAGGAGGAAACTCAGATGCGCCGTTCTTCTGATGTTCTGGCGGTTCGGGCAATCGGTGGGCCGAACGCGTACGAATTCTCGGTTGAGGTCGCCAGCCCGGACACCGGATGCGACCAATACACCGACTGGTGGGAAGTTGTATCCGAAGACGGCGAATTGCTCTACCGCCGTACCCTGCTTCACAGCCACGTTAGTGAACAACCCTTCACGCGGGCGGGGGGTCCCGTACCTGTAGATTCCGACGCGGTAGTGGTGCTGCGAGCGCATATGTATCCTGGAGGTTATGGCGGAACGGCGATGAGGGGATCCGTTGACGGCGGCTTTGCGGCATGGGATGCGGGGGCCGATTTTGCGCCGGAGCTGGCGGATGCGCCTCCCCAACCCCCCGATTGTGCCTTTTAGGCATGGAGCTAAGGGGGGTCTCCAAGCTTGTGGCATCATTCTCCCACCACATGGCTCTATTGTGCTCTCGCCAAAAGGTCGCTATATGTAGTCTTGCGCGTGCGCTGACTGCGCGTAACGTTACATAATTTCAGCGGCAAGGAGAAATTTACGGTGGCGGTCGCTCGGCAAGAAATAGAACAAGCTCAGGCGCTTGCCCGACAGGGAAACTCTCCGGCCGCCATCACATTGCTCAGCAAGCTCATCCAGGTCGAAGCAGGCAACGCGCAAGCCTGGCTGGCGCTGGCACAGGTGGTTGAAGAACCGGATCGGATCGAATTCTGCTTGCAGAAAGTATTGAAGCTCGAACCGGGCAACTCGATCGCGCTGGACATGCTCTCGGAGACGAAAGGGGGGAGCCTGTCAGTCGGTACCGTGAGCGGATTGAGCTCCGCCCGAGACAAGCCAGAAGAGGAATCAACTGATCCTGCGGCGGCACGTGAAATGCAGTCTGACACTCGCGCGGGAGCCGATTATCAGGGCGCGCCCGTAAAAGTTGAGCCCGCTGACATTCTGGGAGCGCCTGACGCTCCGGCGCATGAAGATGGAATCCTCGCCCCGAGTCCACCTCCAACCCCCGATGATGCCGAGCCGGTGATGGATCGGGCAGCGCTAGAAACCGATGAGCGGGCCGCCCAACCCGAAGCTGCGCTAGATACTCAGGACAAACGGACTGAAGGGACCAAGCCGCGACGGTCGTTCGGCCGGACGGACCTGATTCTTATCGGGCTGACCGTGCTGGCCGGACTGGTTTTGTGCAGCCTGGTGGGCGTGGCGATCGTCCGAAATTTATTTTAGTTTTAGAATCTTCCGCCAAATCTCCGGGCTCCCTCCAACGCCCGATCGGGGATCGCCGCCTAGGCAGGCTCCCTGTGGGGAGCTCCGGTTCCCGTCTCCAGATAATCCTTGAGACTCACCAGGTAAGCGGCCCAAGAGAAGTTAATGCTGGGAAATGCGCCATCGGTCGAGGGCCAGCCCCGATGGCCAAATAACACCTTCGTCCCAGAATCTTCTGCAGACAGGTCCCATGTAATCGTCGTTCCCTGCCAGCCTGGGACTGGAGATGCAACCGCCGACCACACCACGCGCTTGCTGGGGGTCAGCTCATCGATCTTCATCTTGAAGATCATCTGGCCACCTTCGAAGACGAAATCGGCTTCGGATCCCACCACGGGTGTGGCCGTGTTTGTGTCCGTCCACCAGCTTGCCAGTCCCTGCTGCTCCGTTATGGCGGCATATACTTCCTTCGGATCGACGCCAATAATTACCTCATGCACCATGTCAACCATCTGATAACCTCCCAATAATATTCAACCGAATGGTTGAATATTATTTGAGAATACAGTACTTGTCAAGGGAGGATTGATTTAGTCGGTGGCTAAGTGATCAAGGAGATGACCACATCCAGGCAGGCATCCCAGCCTTCTGCGTGGGCCGCACGGATGCCTAAATCCAGGAAACCTTCATGCACAATGACAATTTCCGTCTCGCCGCCTAAATCCCGAAAATTAACCGTGACGGTGGTTTCGGGAGATCGTCCGGCGTCGTTTTCGACGATCCAGGTGTAGATCAGTTGCTCTGGCTCTCGTACCGTGAGGAAAGTGCCGAAGATCTTGGAGCTAACGCCTTCCGGGCTCAAAATCTTATATTCGTAATTTCCGCCTTCGCGAAGATCGATTGAGGCATCCGGAACACTCGTTGCCGACCCACCCAACCAGCGCCGGACCTGCTCGGGGTCCGTCCAGCAGTTAAATACCACTCTGGGCGGTGCGAGCACGCGGCGCCTTACCTCAAGCGCGGGGATCGTCGTAGGAACTTCTGCGCTCATGAGCGCTGCTCCAGGAGCCCCGCCAACGAATCTAAACTTGAATCCCAGAAGTCCTGGTAGGCGGCCAGCCAACCATACGCACCGAGCAACGGTGAGGCCTCAAGCGATATGTAATGGCTTCGGCCGTCCCTCCGTCGCTGCACCAGGCCCGCCCGCTCAAGGATCTGAATATGTTTTGATATCGCTGCCAGAGAGATCGCATGCGGCTCGGCAAGTTCACTCACGGTGACCTCTCCCAAGGTTAACGCCGCAAGTAAGGCGCGGCGGGTTGGGTCGGAGAGCGCTCCAAATGTGGCATCGAGCTTGGAAATAGCATGTTCAACCATACGGTTAAGAATAAAACCGGGGCCGCGGCCTGTCAAGGGGATCTGGGTAGAACCAGGGCGGGTGGTTGCCGCAGCGAGGGAGAGGCCCCCCGGTTGCCACTGTTATCGTGGTGGCCGACTTCGTCAAGGGAGCCGTGATCGGCAGCTTGAGTGATTGAAGTGGGGGGAGGGGTTATCCCGTTGCCCATCCTGAGCGAGACCACCCGCTCGAAGGGCGACAGCAGCCAGCGCGCCCAGCACTTCTATATAATCTCACTAGCGTGACCCCAGGTACGTCTACCAAATCGTGTGATAGGCGAAATTAAGGAAGGTGAGGATCTATGCCCCAGACTGCAGAACACCTGAATCTATTTACGGAATCGGTCATTCGTCAGATGACACGCGTCGCGAATGAACACGGGGCGATCAACCTCTCCCAGGGATTTCCAGACTTCGCTCCTCCCGCAGCACTCGTTGAGGCGGCCGAGCGTGCAATACGAGGCGACCATCACCAATACGCCGTGACCTGGGGCGCGCCGCGCTTTCGGCAGGCGCTGGCCCGCAAGCATTCCCATTTCACGGGCATGGAGATCGACCCCGATGCCCACATCACGGTCACCTGCGGCAGTACCGAGGCCATGATGACCGCGCTGATGACCGTATGTGACCCTGGCGACAAGGTGATCGTCTTCTCACCCTTCTATGAAAACTACGGGCCAGATACGATCCTCTCCGGAGCCGAGCCGATATTCGTGCCCCTGCGGCCCCCGGAATTCCGCTTCGATGCCGATGAACTCCGAGCCGCCTTCAAACAGGGCGTGAAAGCGCTGGTGCTCTGCAACCCATCGAATCCGACCGGAAGGGTCTTCAGCCGAGAAGAACTGCAGACGATTGCGGACCTCGCACAAGAGTACGACGCCTTTGTTATCACCGACGAGGTTTACGAACACATCGTGTACGCCCCCAATCAACATACTTACATGGCCTCCCTGCCGGGAATGTTCGGGCGCACGGTTTCGTGTAACTCGCTATCTAAGACCTACGCCATTACGGGCTGGCGGATTGGTTATGTGATCGCCTCGCCGGAGGTCACCGCGGGTGTGCGTAAAGTGCATGACTTTCTTACGGTCGGCGCGCCCGCGCCGCTCCAGGAAGCGGCGGTCACCGCCCTCGAATTCTCCGATGATTATTATGAGGAACTTCGGGCGGCCTACACTCGTCGCCGCGATCTGTTCCTTGGTTATCTGGAGAAGGCCAATCTAAAGTTCACCCGACCGGAGGGCGCTTATTACGTGCTGGTGGACATCGCAGACTTCGACTTTGAAAGCGACACCGCGTTCTGCACATGGCTTGCGAAGGAGATCAAGGTCGCGGCGGTTCCAGGCTCCAGCTTCTTCCGCGAGCCAGTTAAGCATCTCGTCCGGTTTCACTTTGCCAAAAGCGAAAGTACTCTTTCTGCTGCAGGGGAGCGGTTGTTAAGATTGGCAGACTAAAACTCAAACGGGGAGGCCGTTATGACGGAGCTCGAAGGCGTGGATCAAGGTAGCGGCGACCAGGGAAAAATAAACCCCGCCGAAGGTGGGATCGCGGATGATTTGACCTGGCTGGGTCGTGGATTCTTCCAGCCGCTTTACAATCTGCAGTTTTACCGCGCCGCCGTTGGGAAATCGCTCGTCGAAGCAATTATTTTCTTCGTGGCATTTGCCACGTTGCTGACGATCATCACCACCTTGAATCTCACCCGAGAGCTGGGTGCGGTTTCAGACGATATCGAGCAGGCCTTTGCCAGCGGGGCGTTTCCAGATCTCGTCATCGAAAACGGCCTGGCAACCGTTCGAGGGCGTCAGCCGCTGATCCTGCTCGATGAGCAGGGAACCATCGTTGTCCTCGACACTACCGGGGTCTACCAATCCATCGACACCGGTCGTTACACCCAAGGGCTACTGCTTACCCGCGACAGTCTCCACGCCTACTCCGATGGGAATTACCAGGTCATACAGCTCCGCGATCTCAATAGTGCGCTAGGCAATCCTATCGTGGTCAATCGGGAGAGCGCGCTTGATGCCTGGCGTTCTCTCACATCGATCTTCGCCGGTGTGGCGTTCATAGGGATCGGCCTGTGGTACCTGGTGGCTCGATCTATGTGGCTTACCTTCCTGGCGGTCCTGGTCTGGGGAATGCTCTCCGCCTTCAAGGTCCGATCCGAGTATGGGCCAGTTCTGACGCTTGGCATTTACGCACTGGTGCCGGCCGTATATGTCAGCTTTTTGCTCGGTTTGATCGGCGTCAGCTTCTGCGGATTGCAGCTGGGATTGTTGTTATTGGTCTGGGTGTTGGTCGCGCGTTCGGTGTTGAAAGCTGGCACGGCGAGCGAGTCCCCAGATCCCCTGCAGTAAGCCCAGCCTGACTGAAGACGACATCCTGCGGATCAACATCGGGGCCGCGGCCCCCCACAGATGTCGATCTCGATCGTACCCATTTCACTGAAGGTGGATCTTTGAGATAAGATTTCGGCCACCGGGGAGAGACACTTGATGGAGTATCGTCGTCTTGGGAACTCAGGCCTGAAAATCAGCGCCCTGTCGTTCGGCACCTGGGTCACTTTCTCGAATCAATTGGACATAAGCCAGGCGGTAGAAATCATGAGTTTGGCTTACGGCAGCGGCGTCAACTTCTTCGACAACGCGGAGGTGTATGCCTTCGGCGATGCCGAGAGGATGATGGGCCGGGCATTGGAGGAGCTGGCCTGGCCCCGCGACAGTTACCTGGTCTCGAGCAAAGTGCGCTTTGGAAGTGTGCAGGACCCCAAGCCTACGCAGCTCGGGTTGAGCCGCAAACATGTCATGGAAGCTTGCGATCAAGCGCTGGAGCGGCTGAGGCTCGATTACCTCGATCTCTACTTGTGCCATCGGCCCGATGAAGAAGTGCCCATCCAGGAAACCGTGTGGGCGATGAGCGATCTTATTCAAATGGGCAAGGTCCACTACTGGGGAACCTCGGAATGGTCGGCTGCGGATCTCAGGGAAGCCCACTCCGTAGCCAAGGAGTGGCGGCTCATCGCGCCGACGACGGAACAGACCGAGTACAACATGTTCAGCCGCCAGCGGATTGAAGAGGAGTATCTGGACCTCTATGAGAGTCTGGGCCTGGGCACGACCACCTACTCGCCGCTCGCCTCTGGCGTGCTGACCGGCAAGTATGGGGCCGGGATACCCAAGGATTCGCGCAGCAATCTTCCCGGGTACGAATGGCTGCTTCGGTTTATGAAAAGCGAAGAGGGTCAGACGCGCATCGCCAAGGTTAGAGAGTTGGAAAGTGTTGCCGAAGAGTTAGGCGCCAGCATGGCTCAACTTGCGCTCGCCTGGTGCCTCAAGAATCCGAACGTGAGCAGCGTGATCACGGGCGCCACAACCGTGGAGCAGCTCGAAGAAAACATGGCCGCGATAGAGGTGGTTACGCTGTTGAATGACGACCTCATGGCGCGCATCGACGGAGTTCTGGCGAATTAGCCCGCGTAGTTAAGTTAAATTAGGATCGGAGATCCAAGATCAAGGTAACGGTCTGCGAATCAAGCGACCCCCTGCAGGAGGCGGAGTGGTCGCGGCTGGTCGAACACGTGGCCAATGCGCAGAGCGAATTAGTTCTGCTGCCTGAGATGCCGTTCTACCCATGGATCGCGGCCACGAAGCCGTTCGCAACTGAGAAGTGGGAGGCCGCGGTCGAAGCCCATAGCAGCTGGCTCAAGCGAATGTCCGATCTTGCGCCGGCGCTCGTGCTCAGCTCGCGCCCGGTGGCCCAGAGGCGCAACGAGGGCTTCATCTGGGATGAGGAGTCTGGCTACCGGCCGGTACACGATAAATACTACCTTCCCGACGAAGCGGGCTTCTGGGAAGCCACCTGGTACGCGCGCGGAGATTTGGATTTCAGCGTCGCCCAAGCGGGAGCGGCCAGGATGGGCTTCGCCATTTGCACCGAGATCTGGTTCACGGAGCACGCGCGAGCCTACGCGCGGCAAGGCATTCACCTGCTCGCATGTCCCCGCGCGACGGAAAGGTCGACCGTGGACAAGTGGATTGCGGGCGGGCGCGCGGCGGCCGTCATGGCCGGCGCCTTCTGTTTATCCTCCAATAGAAGCGGGGAGGGCAGCGGCCTTGACTGGGGAGGCAACGCTTGGATCATTGATCCGGACGGGCAAGTACTCGGATTGACTTCCCGCGAAGACCCGTTCATCACCCTTGACCTGAACCTTGAGCAGGCCGAAGCGGCCAAGAGCACCTACCCCCGTTACGTTTCGGAGTGAAGGCTCGCTCCTCATTAAAATGCTCGAAATAGCTTGGTTGGCCGATTGAGTGTATTCGCGAACGGCCCCGCTTCCGGCTCGCAGCACGTGGCTAGCTGGTATGATCACTTCGAGCTTCGCAAGTAAAGCTGGGGAAGGAGACGAATCCAATGAGCTGGAGCGCATCGTTAACCACGGCACAGATCCATTCGATATTTGAGGAAGAGGTGAAATCGGCCGGCGGCAAGGTCACTGACTCCTTCGATGACGGCACACTATTGTTTACGCGCGCGGTGCTGCCTGAAGTCAAGAAGGTGGCGCGCAGGGACCGGGTGGATAAGGGCGTGGCGCTGAAGGCGGCCTGGGAAGACATTTGGGTTCATCCCTATGTGTTCCGGCGCGTTTGCATCAACGGCGCGATCGTGGCCCAGGCGGTGGCGACGAAACACGTTGTAAATACCGAACATGTGAGCCCAATCGAGATGGAAATCGACCTTCGGCAGTCGCTGCGCATGTGTATTCAAGAGCAGGATTTCGAAGGCTTCGCGGAGAAGATGAAGCGAGCCCGAGGCCTATTCCCTGATCCTCGCCTCATGCTCATGCCGCATCTGTCCGGGTTGCCGGCCGATCAAGCGCACGATATCGTCGAGGAGGTACATCGGCGCTTCGCAAAAGGTGCCGATGAATCTCGATACGGTCTGATCAACGCGGTCACTTCGCTGGCTCGCGATACTCGCAACCCGGAGTTGCGCTGGTCCCTGGAGAAGATCGGAGGAGCGCTGATCGCCAGCTCCACTCCGGCGCCATCCGGCGCGGGATCGGGCGAGCGCGAAATCGTCCGCTAGGGTATTCTGGTTCCTTACTCCATCGTTCTCAGGCGGTAACCCAGCCTCTGCTATCCATGACGGAGGCCGTCTACCGAGCGGTAGCAGTTCTGACCCTTGCCTCCGCCGCGGTGGCCATTCTCAACCGCTATTTCGGCCGCCGATCGATCGTCACCTACATCAGTAAGCCACTCACAACCGCGCTAATTCTCATTCCAGTCCTGGCCCGCTTACCCAGCTCGGAAAGCGCCTACGTTGCCCTGATCGCGGGAGGATTGGCGTTCGCGCTGCTAGGAGACGTCCTGCTGATGCTGCCGGAGGACCGTTTCGTGCTGGGTATCGCAAGTTTTGCAGTCACGCATCTGATTTATATCGCGGCCTTCATATTCGTAGGCGGCATGGCTTTGATAAATATCTCAACCGTTCCGCTGATCATCTTTGCTATTTTCATGACCCGTTTGTTATTGCCCGGGGTTCAGAAATCACTTCGACTTCCGGTTCTCGTGTATATCGTGATCATCACGACGATGGCTGAGCAAGGCATCGGCGCCGCGGTACGCTCCGAAAGTGCCGGTATGGCGCTCGCCGCAGCGGGCGCGCTGCTATTTCTGGTCTCAGACGCCGCGCTGGCGGTGAATCGGTTTCGGGTACCCTTCAAAGCCGCGCAGGCGCTTGTGCTTTCCACGTACTGGTTCGGACAATGGTTCATCGCGCTCTCGACACGAGTAGGTGTTTAAGAGGCCTGGCAAGCGGGAAACCAGGTGTGGAGGCAAGACCTGCCTCCTGGCGCTTGATTAAGCGACTCGCCCATGATGAAATTCGAACCCAATGGCAACCTATGACCCGTACCGCAGCCTCCTGTTTCGATTGGATCCCGAACGTGCCCATCGACTGACCCTCCGGATGCTCGCCCTGGCGGGCGCTATCCCCGCGCTGAGATCCGGCCTGCGCCGGATCTTCTCATATGAGGAACCCGCGCTCAGTGTGAGAGCATTCGGATTGGATTTCGCGAATCCCATCGGATTGGCTGCCGGCTACGATAAGGACGGGCTCGCAATGCATGGCCTGGCTTGTCTCGGGTTCGGCCATCTCGAGCTGGGAACGGTGACCTTGAGGCCGCAGGGAGGAAATCCGACCCCGCGCCTCTACCGGCTGGCGGAAGATCGGGCACTCATCAATCGAATGGGTTTTCCCAATCAAGGGGTAGACCGATTGCTTGAACGGCTTCAGTCACGTCCGGCCGGCATCGTGCTGGGGATCAATATTGGGAAGTCGGCGGACACACCAATTCAAGAGGCGGGTCGAGAGTACTCGCGCTTGATGAAACTCGTTTATAAGAGCGCCGACTACCTGGCCATAAATATCTCCTCACCCAACACAGTCGGCCTCCGGGATTTGCAAGAGGGCCGTTATTTGGAAACGCTCCTGGGGGATCTGGCCAGCACGCGCGCCCGGCTGATCGCCGTGTCTGGGCTGAGCCGGCCGGTGCTGGTGAAGCTGGCCCCTGATCTGGGCGACTCCGAACTCGAAGAGGCCATTGAGGTCATCCAGGGAACCGGCATGGATGGGGTTATCCTCGCCAACACGACCCTATCGAGAGCGGGCCTCCGTTCGCCTCTAAGCGGGGAGGCGGGCGGCCTGAGCGGCTTGCCCCTGCTCCGCCGGTCAACCGAAATGATCCAACAGGTGCGGCATATGACCGGAGGAGAGCTTTCGATTATTGGGGTCGGAGGTGTCTCGGGGCCACGCGCGGCCAGAGAGCAGCTGGACGCGGGGGCGGCGCTTGTCCAGGTGTACACCGGACTCATCTACCGAGGGCCGGGACTCGTGCGCCAAATTCTCTCGGGGCTCAGCTAGGATTTCGGAATGAGCAGACAACGCGCCAGCAAAGTCATCCTCCTTCTAACGCTTTTCTACATTGGTAATCTGGCGCTCCAGTTTCTGGCACCGTCCGACCCGGCCATCGCGCCTCGAACGGCCGCCTCGACCTGGTACAGCCTGTACTTTACCAATCCGGGAGGCGCGGCAGCCTCTTCGCTGAGGGGAGGTCCGGATGCGATGCTTGCGGCCGCGATCGACGCGGCCAGCGAATCGGTCGATGTTGCGGCCCAGCAAATCAACCTGTGGAGCATACGGGACGCGCTGATCGAGGCGCACCAGCGCGGCCTTCGTGTGCGGGTGGTAACCGAGACCGACTATGCCAACGGTCCCGAAATTCAGGCGCTGGTTCTGGCCGGCATTAGTTTGCGCGAGGACGAGAGATCACCGCTGATGCACAACAAATTCGTGGTGATAGACGAGGAAGAGGTATGGACCGGGTCGATGAACCTGACCGTCAACGGCGCCTACCGCAACAATAACAATCTATTACGCATCCGATCGACCCAGCTCGCCGGGCTATACACTAATGAGTTCGAAGAGATGTTTGTTGAAGATCGTTTCGGAGCGCTTTCGTGGCCTGAAATCTCACCGAGCACCGTGGAGGTGGGAGGGACCCAGATCGAGGTGCTTTTCTCTCCGGACACTCGTGTCGGCGAGCGGATTACGGCTCTGCTTCTGGGCGCTGAAAAGAGCATCTATGTGATGGCCTTTAATCTGACCCTGGATCCCATCGCGGATGCGATTCTGCGGCGCGCCGGCGAGGGGATCGATGTGCAGGGGCTGTTTGATGCCGGTCAGTCGCAAAACCAGGGCAGCGATGTGGCGCGGCTAGCGGAAGCCGGCGTCGATATCATGCTTGATGGCAATCCGCGCAAGATGCACCACAAGGTGATCATCGTGGATGAGCGCATCGTCATCACCGGGTCGTACAACTTCAGCCGCAATGCCGAAGAGAAGAACGACGAGAACGTGCTCATCATCTATAGCCCGCAGCTGGCCGGGCAGTACCTACAAGAATTCTTGCGTTTGCGGGAAATAGGCAGCTAGCAGGAGTGGAAGCAGCCGCACCCGTGTTTGGCTGCCCCAACCCTCGGGTCGCTGGTCATCTATCTGAGCTGACGGATCAGGCTGACCGAGTTTGGAAGTTTCTGGCGACGGACCCACAACGCCCCCTGCAATGTTGGGCACGATCCACACCTGCTTTCCATCCTCTATCTGAGTATTGGCTTCGCCGGGCCAGCGACCATCTTCGCCCTCTACAAAGACGTTTACATAGCGGCGTAAAGACCCGTCGGGTTCCATCAATCGGTCATGGATTCCCGGATAACGCTCATTGAGCTCGGTAACCGCCGCGGCGACGGTGCCGGTCTCGACTTCTTCGATGCGCTGCATTCGATAGAGTGCCTGAAGCGCGCTGGGAATGTGAACTCGAACGCTCAGGTGACCCGGCCAATCGAAACCGAATAAATCGGCGGCAGGAAGTCGGCCAGCACCTCCCAATTCTCGCCCTCATCCGGGCTGAAGAAGATCTGGCCGGTCTGTGTGCCGACATAAACTCCGCTGCTCTCGCAATCGTCGACCGCCATGCCTTCTCTCAGCACGGTGAGGTAAGCCCCTTCAGGCAGGCCACTGGTGAGGGGCTCCCAACGGTTGCCTTTGTCGCGGCTGCGCCAGACGGTCATCTTTCCCTCGGGCACCACCCGATTTTCCGATCCCACGAGCGGCACGACATAGATGGTGTCGGGGTCGTGAGCATGGATGGCGAAGGGGAAGCCATATTCAGACGGTAGTCCCTCCGTAATCTCCACCCAGGTGTCGCCTCGATCTTCGCTTCGGTAGACGCCGCAATGGTTTTGCTGATAAAGCACTTCCGGGCGCGCGGGATGTATAGCGAACTTATGGACACATTGCCCGAATTCCGGGAATTTCTCCTCCAGAAAATCGGCTCGTACGCCCACATTCTTGGCGGCCCACGTCTTGCCGCCGTCATCGCTTCGATATACGCCGGCGGCCGAGATGCCGACGTAAATGCGGTCAGAATTTTCGGGATCCACCGCGATGGTGTGCAGAATGAGTCCTCCGCCTCCGGGAGTCCAGTCTTCGCTGTGGGCATGGTCGTTCAGCCCGGTGACGGGAGCCCAATTCGCACCGTAATCCTCCGTGGTGAACAAACCTGCCCGCTCAACGCCGGCGTACAGGTGCCCCGGCGAGCTGCCCGCCTTGAGCGCTAGATGCCATGCCTTTCGCACCCGGCGCTCAGTGTCGCCCGGATAGTCCAGCTTCTCGCTGCGTTGCTCCTAGCTCGCGCCAAAATCGGAGCTGCGCTGCACCACGGCGCCAAAAACGTCGCTGTTGGTGGCGGCGTAAATCGAGTTGTCACGCGGGTCGTGCATCATGTGATGAATCATCCAGCCGTCGTGGGCCATGCTGCGATGCCAGTCCTTGCGATCCGGGTCGCTCCAGTAGAGGAAGCTGCCCTTGCGGGTGCCCACCATCAACAAGACATCACCGGCTTCTGGAGATCTCTTGGCCATCTGTTTATCTCCTTATCGATTTAATTGGGGAACGGTTTGTCAATAATACCGGATGTGGGGTCGCGGCTCGGCAGGTAGCTCCATGCGACAGGGCGCGGGCCTCTAAATTTGCAGACTACCGTTTAGCTGGGTTTTTCATCCAGCGGCCAGCTGGGAAGGACGTCCATGTCCAGCGCGTCGCGTTGGCCGGCGCCGAAGCGCCGGTGCCCGACGGCGGCCGTCATGGCGGCATTGTCGGTGCAAAGTTCGAGCGGAGGCATTCGCACGGGGAGTTTGGACTGGGCTTCGAACGCGTCGCGAAGCGGCATGTTGGCAGACACTCCGCCCGCCACCAGGATCTCCTTCGCATTGTGGTCCTTGGCGGCTTCGAGCGTTTTCACCACCAGAACCTCCACCACGGCAGCTTGAAAAGCGGCGGAGATATCCGCGATCGGCAGCCCGGGTCGGGGTGCTTCCACCCCGGCCTTCAATTCCGGTTGGCGCTCTCGCACTTCGCGCAGCACGGCTGTCTTGAGACCGCTGAACGAGAAATCCCAGGTCCCTTCCAGCCAGGCGCGAGGAAACTTGAAGGCTTTAGGGTCGCCTTTTTCAGCCGCCTCCTGAACCGCAGGTCCGCCGGGATACGCCAGACCCAGCAGGCGGGCCACCTTATCGAAGGCCTCGCCCGCGGCATCGTCCAAAGTGCCTCCCAGCCGTTTGTATTTGAGGTGATCCTCCATTAAGACCAGCTCCGTGTGTCCGCCGGACACGATGAGTGCGAGCAGCGGAAACTCCGGCTCCGGCTCGTCTTCGACCAGCCAGATGGAGTAAAGATGGGCTTCCAGGTGGTTGATGCCGAGGATCGGTAAGTTGGCAGCCAGCGCCAGACCTTTGGCCATGTTCATACCCACCACGAGTGAACCTGCCAGGCCCGGACCGCGAGTTACTGCAATGGCATCGATCGCTTCCAGGCCGGCATGGGCCGTTTCAAGGGCCTCGGAAACAACCGAGTAGATGGCCTCCACGTGAATGCGCGAGGCGACCTCTGGATAGATTCCGCCGTAGACGGCGTGTTCCGCAGCTTGCGAAGCCACCACGTTAGAGCGTATGAACCGCCCGTTTTCGACGACAGATGCGGCCGTCTCATCGCAAGAGGTCTCGATCCCTAGAATGCGTGTTTCGCCACGTCCCATTGGTAGTCCTTCAGTTACCTTTGATCTGGATGGAACAAATCATGACCCGGGCATCTTTAATACCAGGTCCATAGGATAGTCCGCCAGGACCTCGAATTCACCCTGAGGATTGGCCCAAACCGTATCTTCCACTCGTACTCCCGCACCGCGGTCTGGATAATAAAGCCCCGGCTCGAGAGAAAAAACCGTTCCCGGAAGCAGGATGTCTCGATTGCTCTCAAGGTGGCTGAAAGCGGGTCCTTCGTGTACCGCCAGTCCTATCCCGTGGCCCAGGGTATGTACATATCCATCCGTGGTGCCAGGGCTGCTGCTCACGGTTGGATGCCCTTGGGCCTCAAACTGTTCGCAGGCCATGATCTGAATGTCCCTACACGGCGCATCGAACTGGAGCCGATCGAACACCGAATGATATACCTCAAGCACGTCCTGATGGAGCGCTTCCGCCTCCTCCTCCGCCCAGCCCAGGCACCAGGTACGGGTGAAGTCGTAGAAGTATCCGCCGCCGGCCTCACTCGGGAAGAGATCAAATATGATCGTTTTGCCAAGCTCCACCGGTTGATCGTCCTGGCCTGCGCTGTGCGGCACTCCCGCATCGCGGCCAATCGAAAATATGGTGCCTTCGGGGTTTTCTGCGCCGCGCATCGCCAGCCACAAATTGATACGGCGCTTGACTTCACCGATAGTCACGATCTCACCTTCGCGGTCGACGAGCACTCCATCCTTGGCCTGATGTGAGGTCAGAAAATCCGCCACCTCACCCGCCACTTCCGTCGTGACCTTTCCCATCTCCCGGATGCGCTGAACCTCCCAATCGTCTTTGGTGGCGCGGGCTCGGGTCAGAACGGAGCCGTTTTCGGGCTCACCCACCAGCTCGATTTCATCCAGGCTGTCCTGCAACCGATCGAATATGCCGAATCCGGCGCCCAATTCCGTCTTGCCATAGAGCGCCACACGCCCGGAGATCTCATACTCGTTGAAGATCTCTTTTAATAGCAGCACCGCGGCCTGGATGTGATCCCCTTTCGACGCCTCAATAAGCTCTAGGGGCCGGTATGTGCTGAGGTCTTTGGTGTCCAGGCCCGCGCGGGCGGCTTCCTCGCGCTCCATTGAGGGGTGGAAAAACACGGGAGATTTCCCTACTTGTTTCAAGAGGTATCCGGAAGTCACGTGGACCATGCCCGTGAAGTAGGCCTTGTTGGGATTGTGTGCCACAGGCCCTGTGATGAGTAGCGCCTCGAGGTCGGCTTCACGCATCAATCGATCGATGTCAGTTTTCATGACGGTGGATTTAATTGCTCACTTCCGTCGATCACTCATCCAGCGCGGCTCTCAGGCCGCTCAGCAGCCTACCCTCCTGGTCTGGCAAAACCGTCCTCGGATCGATCATCACGCGGTCATTTTCCACTCTGGAGATAATGGGGGGATCCGCCTTACGCAGCCGGCCTGCGAACGCGTTCGGGTGCGGAACATCGAGTGCAAGCAGCGAGGTCGGCAGGGTTTCCTCCGGCAGGCTGCCTCCGCCCACTGTGGAGCGGCCAGGCATTACTTCCCCGGCTCCGAGCTGCTGCCTCCACTCTTCTGCGCGTCTCCGGAGTTGATCCTCGGAGGCGGCGATCATCCTCCAAACCGGGATGGCATCCGTGGCCTCGTCCATCAAGTAGTGACTCAGGGTGGCAGCTAATCCCGCCAGGCACATTTTGTCGGCGCGAACGGCGCGGGCCATGGGATGTTGGCGAATCTGGTCGATTAGAGCCTTCTCTCCCACCAGGATCCCGGCCTGCGGGCCGCCGACCAGCTTGTCGCCCGAAAATGTGATCAGCCGGCCCCCCGCGCGGACCGATTCTTGCACCATAGGCTCGTGCCCGAGGCCGAATTGAGCCGTATCCAGAAATGAGCCGGAGCCCAGATCGTCCAGCACGGGCAGGCCATGTTTGCGACCCACGCCGATCAATTCTTCCAGACTGGGCTCGGTGGCGAAACCGACAATTTTGAAGTTGGAATGGTGGACACGAAGTATGAGCGCGGTGTTATCGGTGACAGCCTCCTCGAAGTCCCTCAGATGAGTGCGATTGGTTGTGCCGACCTCCCGCAGTGTCGCTCCGGACTGCTCCATAATCTGCGGAATACGGAACCCGCCCCCGATCTCTATAAGCTGTGTGCGGGAAACGAGCACTTCCTTCTCGTGCGCCAAGACGGTGAGTGCGAGCAGGATGGCGGCCGCGTTGTTGTTCACGACAAGCGCCGATTCGGCCCCCGCCAATCGCACCAGGAGGTGCTCGACATGAACATCTCGACTACCGCGCACTCCACGCGGAAGGTCATACTCTAATGTGCTGTAGCCGGCCGCCACTTCGGAGACCGCACGCCGAGCGGGGCCGCTGAGCGGCGCGCGACCCAGGTTAGTGTGAATAATGACGCCCGTGCCATTGATCACTGGTAGCAGCGAAGGGATCAACCAGCCCTGCAACGTGGCGCGCGTTCCCGAGATCAAATCGGCTTCGTCCGGAGGGTCCTGGCCCTGCTGGATGCCGAGCCGGGCGGATTCAAGGCTCTCACGGAGGGCCTGCAGCGTGAGCGGTCGCCCGTACGATGCGATGAGTTCTTCGGTCTCGCTTGCGGAAAGCAGGCGGTCGACGGATGGCAGGTCGCGTAAACTCAACGGTTGGGCCTCCATACACTCCGTTCGAGGAGCCTGAGAAACCACTCCACCAGGATGAATCCAATACCCAGCAGCAGCGCCAGCGAAAGGGTCAGTGCTCGATTGATCTGCAGCCATACCCCAAGCGAAGCAAATAGGGCCACCCACAGTGCCTGCCGCAGCAGCACCGCGGAAGGAGCAGGGCCAAAACGTTTATGCAGCAGCCATACGAAGGGAAGTGCGGTTCCAGTGACGGCAATTATGAGTAAGAAAAAGAACAACCAGCGGGGTCCGACGGTGGGAAGAGTCGTAGCTACGAGGAAGTACAGTCCGGTCCAGCCGATCGCAAGCAACAGAAAAGCGGTCGCAAACAGGCCACGCGACTGAGAACCAGACATGGCCACGGATTATAGCGCAGCGCATGGAATCGAGCGTGATATACTCCGCGCCGCGCCCCGGGAATCGAGGCTTCTGGCAGTCTACAAGGTGTTTAAGACGAGGTTAAACAGCTTATGAAACGTCCTCCAAAGTGGGCCGTTTGGGTCCTGGGCGGTGCGTTTGTTGTGATGGCGGTGCTTTCCGCTTCATTGGTTTTCAGCACCGTTCGTGGTTTCGCGTCTACCTGGTCGGGGGTGGGGCTCCCGGCGATATTCAATTCGCAAGACGATGAATCGGTAGATTCTGGCGATGGCTTCTCCGCACCCTTGTCGGCTGACCTGGCGGCCGACGACGCTCCTGCGTGGAACGGGGTGGATCGCATCAACATCCTGCTCCTGGGCCTGGACTTCCGCGATTGGCAATCGGGGGATGGGCCGCCGCGCACGGACACGATGATGCTGGTCTCCATCGACCCTATCGCTAAGACCGCGGGGATGCTCTCCATCCCGCGCGACCTGTGGGTCGAGATTCCCGGATTTGAGCACAATCGCATCAACACCGCTTACTTCCTGGGTGAGGCCAATCGGCTGCCGGGTGGGGGCCCGGGTTTGGCGATGGCAACCGTGGAGAATTTGCTGGGGATTCCGGTCAATTATTATGCGCTGCTCGAATTCTCCACCTTCGAGCGCATGATTGACGAGATCGGCGGAGTGGACGTGCTTGTCAAGGAGCGAATGAAGATTTCGCCCATCGGGCGACTCAGTCTCTGGCTGGACGCCAAAGCTCATCATCTGGATGGACCAGAGACACTGGCCTATGCTCGGGCCCGAAAAACTGCGGGAGGCGATTTCGATCGCGCCCAGCGACAGCAGCAGGTGATCCAGGCCGTTCGGGACAAGATTTTCGAACTCGATTCCATCCCAGCCCTTCTTGCCAAGGCACCGCGCCTGTATCAAGAGCTGGCTTCAGGTATTTATACGAATCTCAGCTTCGATCAGATGGTCAGCCTGGGCCTGCTGGCGATGAAGGTAAACTCGGATGACGTTGCGAAAGGCGTCATTGCGCCCCCCGACATGGTGCTGTTGGAAACTCTTTTTGATGGAGCCCAGGTGTTAAAACCCATTCCTGACAAAATCCGGGAGCTTCGGGATGAGATATTCACCGGCACCGGCGCCATCGCGCCCACGGTTCAGGAGTCTCAAGCGACCGAGGCCGCGCGAGTAGAGAGCGCACGCCTCGTCATTCTCAACGGTGCGGGTGTCGAGGGGCTCGCCACGGAGACGGCGGAGTACCTGACGGGCCAGGGGCTGAATATTGTTGAAATCTCCAACGCGGACCGTCAGGACTACAACAAATCGCGCCTCATCGTCCACAGTCAGAATTTCCCCTACACCCTGCGATATCTGATAGAGATCCTCGGCATGACGGAAGGCCAGATCCTGCGACCCGTGAATCCGTTGCCTGATGTCGACGTGGTCGTGGTCCTGGGTTGGGACTGGGCCTACGGCGATCGCCCCTAGAAATCTAATAGGTTAGGTAATGAAAGGGCGTCCATAGGACGCCTTTTTTCATATTTTCGGGAGTTAGCTGATTGTGAGGATGCTGCCCGTTTCATAGTGGGCTCTTTAAGAGGGTCCTCAGGGGCTGTCCGTGGCAACGTTGGGTCCGGGGTTACGTAAGACGCGTAATCACGACATTATCAGGAAGTTCTTCCGCGTAATGCTGTAATATGAGAATACCTGAGAAGAACTTCCGCGGGAATCCCCTGCGCGGGTGATATCAGGAAGATCTTCCGGCTAATCAGTAGTTAG
>JADFRG010000093.1 GCA_022561385.1 Chloroflexota bacterium | reverse complement strand
GGCCGCGGCCGTAGTACAGGGCCGACACCACGCCCAGCGGAATCCCGATCCCCACCGCTAATGCAAAAGCCATGAGGCCCAGTTGGGCAGAGATTAGAACCGGAGTATTTAGTGGATCAGACCAAAAATCCACCCCGAACAACAATTGGTTTACGCTGTAGTCCTTTTGCCGCATCGACGGTCCGAAGTCAAAACGAAGGATCAGATTGCTCATATAGCGCAAATACTGCTCGACGGGCGGCCGGTCCAGCCCGTAGCGGGCCTCGAGTTTGGCCTGAACGGCCGGGGCGCGCGGCCGACCGCCAGGGTCGGAACTGAAGGGCCCACCCGGCGCGAGCTGCATGAAGATAAATGTAACGATCGAAATCAGGATGATGACGATGAAAGAGCGGGCTAATCTGTTGGCGACGAATGAAATCACCTTGCACCCATCTCTCTGTGGAAGTCGGCTGTTTTATCTTGCATGGGCGTATAGAAAGTGGCTGCGCGATCACGGTGACCGCACAGCCACTTTTACTATCTGTGATCAGGGGCTAGAAGCCACCACCACCGATAGCGTTGCACCCTTCAAGAATATCCAGATAGGTTGCCCACTCAACGTTCACGGTGCGGACGTCGATACCCAGATTCTCTTCCCACATGGCTTCGACCGCCTCGAGGATCTCCTGGTTGGCGCCACCCTTGTTGTACCAGAGCTCAACCACGATATCCCCCGCGTCGTCGATGCCGGCCTCGGCCATGTAGCTGGCCAGGAAGCCCTGTGCGACAGTCAGGTCAAACGGGTAGCCCACCTCATCGCCCTGATAACCTGCGATCTCTGGTGGGATCACGCCCGTGGCGGTGGTCCGCCAGGGGAGTTCCGCCACGTTGTCCAGGATCGTGCGGCGATCGACCGAGGAGGCCAGAGCCTTGCGGAAGGTCACGTTGTTCGTATGCTGCGCAGCCGTGTTCAGGCCCAGGTAGTAAGTACCAGGGCGCGGCAGGCGCACGAACGCGTCCGTCTCAACCAACCGAGAGGTGTCTTCCGGCGGGAAACCACCCGACGTTGCACTGGTGGCATCCACTTCCCCGTTCTCGAAGGCGGCCAGCGAGGTCGCCGGCTCAGTGATCACGGGGACTTCGATGCGCTCGATCGCCACGTTGGCGGCATCCCAGTAGTCCGGATTCTTGGTGAGCACCAGGTTCGCTCCTGGATTGCGTTCCGCCAGGATGTAGGCGCCATTGCTAACGAAGTTTCCCGCTTGGGTCCAGGCATCACCGAATTCCGCAAGCACGTCCAAACGGACCGGATGGAAGGTGCTGAAGGCCAGGATGCTGTCGAAGTAGGATCGGGGCTCATTCAGCTCGAAGGTGAAGGTGAGCGCGTCCATCGCGCTGATCGACGTCAGGTCGGCCATGTCGCCCGAGTTGTAGTCGGCGGCGCCCACGATGTCGAACATCACGTAGGCGTAGTCGTTCGCCAGATCGGGGCTCAGCAGGCGGCTTACGCCGTCCACATAGTGCTGGGCGGTCACCGGCTCACCATCCGACCAGGTCATGCCTTCGCGCAGGTGGACCGTGAAAACCGTTCCGTCGTCGGAGACTTCAAAGCTCTCGGCCGCCAGCGGCTCGATGCCACCCGCTTCGGTAAACTTGTACGGGGCGTCGGTCAGCTGGTACTGGATGAACGACGAAGTGGTGTCGGTCGACTCCTGCGGATCCAGCGTCGGTATGGAAGCGCCGACCGGCAGCCGGATGGTTGTGGATCCGTCCGCCATGCTCCACTGCGCGATCCGTGGGGCGCCGAACGGCGGATAGGTGAAGTTGACGTTTGTGGATATAACGGTGGAGCGGTCGTAGTGGTAAATCGGAACGACCGCGGCCAGATCTTCCACCACCAACTTCTCGGCCGCCCGCCATTGGGCCGCGCGGCTGTCGAAGTCGGTGTTGTTATAGGCCTCCAGCGTCAGCGCGGCGAATTCATCCGCCACGTCCGGATTGCTGAGCTGCCAGAAGGTGTATTGGAAGTCTGAAGTGGGACCAAAAACCGTGTCAACGATGTTGCCGGCGTCGGCCCAGTCCATGACCCAACCCATTCGGTAGGCGTTGTAGGAGCACTGCCCTTGTTGAAGGACCTTGGTCTCACCTTGCAGGTCTTCCAGCTCGGCCTGAAGGGCGGCAACTTCATCCGATCCAGCCGCCTGGGCCGCGGCAAGCTCCGCCTGGAGGTCCGCGATCTCGGCCTCGAAGCCGCTCGTGTCGACATCGGGCACGGCCGCGGG
>JADFRG010000032.1 GCA_022561385.1 Chloroflexota bacterium | reverse complement strand
TGGAGTCTTCGATGTTTTCTGATTCCACGAGAGCCAGGTCGTCCATATTTACACCACTTTCCATCGAAGATAAGGGGTCCACCGACGCATCTCCGCAAACTACCCAATTCCGCTTAGGCTGAAGCGCACCAAGGGTGGATGGGTAGCAGGTCCCTATTAAATGAAAATTCTGATTGCAAGCATACTTCCTCCCGCAGGGGCAAATCAATGAACCAAAGGTCCATCATGGAGCGTCACAGAGCGTAGGCCAGCTTACAACGGCGAGAACGGATACTGGACCCTGAGTCGAATTCTTGCTCAGGCGTCCCGTACGCGCGCGAGGAACTTACACTTAGGGCCGAAGTCCGGAACGCCCTCGTCGAGGAGAATTGGTATGGGTAACGGTCACCATCACCATGACTATGAACACACGCACCATGACCACGAACATACACACGAGGGTTCGCATGCTCAAGAAGGAGTGACCTTTAATCACGAGGGCACCTACTACACGGTACCGTTGGTGGCCGCTCAGAACTCCGGGATCGTTGGAAATGCGGACCGGATTCAATTGCTTGGTGGGCAACTAATCATGCTCCGTCCTCACGCGCATGAGGACAATGCGAACTCCTCGGAGTCCATCAAGGAAAAAGGCGGGAAAATCTGGCCGGTTAAATAGCTGCTGCCCGGTCAGGGAGCTTCCGCCAACAGATCCTTAACCTTGGAATCCAAGAGATCGAGCGGGATCGCACCTATGAAAATCTCGCGGATGATCCCGTCCCGCCCTATGAATAACGAGGTGGGCAGGCCGATGATTCGATACAACGAGTTGGAGGCCTCCCCACTGCTGTCCAGCAGGACCGGAAAGGTAAGACCCAGCTCGTCCAGGTAAAGCGGGATCAATTCAGGATGGTCGTCCTGCGTCATGTTGACGGCCAGGACCACGAAGCCTTCTTCGCCAAACTTGTCATACGCTGATTGAAGCGCGGGCATCTCTTCTCGGCATGGCGCGCACCAGGTGGCCCAAAAATTGATCACAACCGCCTGTCCCAAATAATCGCTGAGCGATCTTGGCTCGCCTTCCATGTCTGGCAGCGTGAACTCGGGGGCTGGGCTGCCCACACGAACGGCTCCACCAAGCGTGGAGGAGGGCGTGCCCGTGCTCTGAACTGGCACCGACCGTGAGACGGCTCGATCGGCGACGGCCGAAATCTCCAATTGAACGGGCACTTCCGTCTCGCTCGCGTCCGGTGCCACGAAAAGCCGCCAGCCAACATAGATCCCTACCCCAGCTGCGAGCACAAAAGCCCCCGCGCTGAATAGGTACTTGAGGCTCGTGTCCTGTCCGGCCAGGCTGCGGCGATCCTTCATTTTGTCCTTTTGCGGCCCGCGGACCGCGAGGCTGAAGCGCCGACCCTCCGCGGCCGCGAACTTAGCTTTGAAGCCAAGAACTGGCCACAAAAATGGCGCATAGTTTTCCCTGTGGCGAAATAAGCTCTACGCTCGCTCTGGCGTCGAACATGACATAAGTTGGGCCGCTGCGAGGGGCAGGACGGTCGGCCAATGGCGATTATCTTTGGTCTGATTGACCCATGGAATGCTCGGACTGCTTCTTCGACGGGTCCTGATCCATGGCGATCATTCGAAGTGCGTTTGCGTGCATTGCGTGCACGTGCTGACCGATGTGGTAAAGCAGACTCGCCAGGCCTACGAAGATGAAGGGCATCAGGATTCTGCCTATAAACGTATTCGGTTCTGACAACAGCGCGTTGATAACGCTGGCGGCGAAAGCTATCAGGATGATTCCGAAGCCTGCCAGGCCGAGCCAGCGGGGCGCGCGCGCGGACTTCAAGAGCTCTGCCGCACGTTCACTTTGGTTGCTCATTCGTTCCTCCGATCCTCCGGAAGAGGGTGTTTAGCCGACATGGCTCCGGCCAGCTTGTTGTGTACCGCGATCACGCCTTCTAAATCGATGTCTCTTAGTTGGCCCCCCGTCACCACCACCCGTCCGTTGATGACAGAAAGGTCGACTTGCTTTCCTGCACACAGCAGCAGGGAGGCCACAGGATCGTGAACTGCGCCCCCAGCCATCGCCAGGCGATCGGTTTTGATCCCTATAAAATCCGCCGCCATCCCTGGGGCTAGTTTTCCCAAATCGTCGCGACCGATGACGGCCGCCGAACCCAGGGTTGCCAGCTCGAGCGCCTCCATCACTCCGAAGGCCGATGCTCCTCCCTGCACTCTCTGCAAAAGGAGCGCCATGCGAGTTTCGAGAAGCAGATCGTTTCCATCGTTGGAGGCGGAGCCATCCACCGCGATTCCTACATTGACCCCCGCCTCTCGCATCTGCCGCACCTTGGCAATGCCGGCTCCCAGGCGCATGTTGGACGTAGGACAATGCGCAACTCCAGTCCCGGTATCTGCCAGCATTTGGATCTCGTCATCGTTGAGGTGGATAGCATGCGCCCACCATACATCCGGGCCTACCCAACCCAACTGACGCATGTACTCGGCCGGTCGCGCTCCAAACTTTTCCAGGCAGAAGGTCTCCTCATCGGCGGTCTCCGCCACATGCGTGTGAAGCATGACCTTTTCCGAGGCGCGCGCTAATTCCGCCGTCTTTCGCATGAGATCGCCGGAGACGGAAAACGGAGAACAGGGCGCCAGGCCCACGCGCAGCATCGAGTAGCGCTTGGGGTCGTGATACTGCTCGATCACGCGGCGGCTGTCGGCCAGAATCTGGTCTTCGCCCTCCACCAGATGATCCGGGGGCAGTCCACCTTTAGACTTGCCCAGGCTCATGGAACCTCGAGTGGGATGGAAGCGCAGGCCTATTTCTTGCGCGGCGCGGATCGTCGAATCCAGCGTGCTGTCATTGGGATAAATATAAAGGTGGTCGGTGGAAGTTGTGCACCCGCTGAGCACAAGTTCGGCCATGCCAATTATCGAAGACGTGTACACTGCTTCGTCGTTCATCTCTCCCCACACGGGGTATAGGCGCGTAAGCCAATCAAACAACTCCACGTCCTGGGCGCCGGGGAGGGCGCGCGTCAGGGTCTGATACAAATGATGGTGGGTATTGATGAGGCCGGGCAGCACGACCATGCCGCGGGCGTCGATCTCCTCATCCGCCTCCTGGGGCAACTCATCCGAGGGGCCGGCGGCCTCGATCACGTTGTCTCGAATGAACAGCCCTCCACCCGCGATCTGGCCTGGGGGCTCGCCCATCGTCAGCAGAATTTCGGCATCTCGCAACAGTAGTGTCGTCATCTCACTTCCAATAACGCTGCTGCAGAACGACGCTAAAAACTGCCCCAACGTACAGGATCAGACCGGTCACAAAGGCCCACAGGATGAGGCCGATGAGCGAGGTCAGCGTTCCGTAGACCGCGCCCAGGTTGGAAAGCCCCGATGTGAGGTACCAGCGAAACGCGGCTTGGGCCGCCACCCATGCCACTCCCGCCAAAGCAGCGCCTGCCAGTGTCGGAAGGGCGGGAACCTTGGCGTTCGGGAGCCAGCGATAGATGAGCCAGAAGAATAGGGTGGCTACAACAATGGTGATCCAGAGATCGAGATCCTCCAACAGAGAGGTCCCTTCCGGGAGCGGGATGGCTTGAAGGGTGCTGAGAGCGATGGTGAGAATAAATAATCCGGCCAGGACCATCACGGCCAGAATGCCCAGGAGGCGCCGGTGCCAGACCATCCGGCGCGGCACATCCCAGATCACGTTGAGACTTGCTTCTAAATTAGCAAACAGAGTCGAAGCGGACCACAGAAGCACAAGCAGGCTGATCACTCCGACCGAGCCGCGGTTGGCCAGGGTCTGGGTGACGGTCTGCTGCACGAACTCAAGCGCCTCCGGCGCCGGGATGGCCCGGATCAAGAACTCGTCCAGCGCCGACCGAACCTCGACCCTTGAGAGTAAAACACCGCCCAGTGAAATCAAGAATAAGAGCAGTGGGAACAGGGCCAACAGCCCGTAATAGGCCGCGGCAGCCGCCCGTAATGGGACTTCGAGCCGATCCACGCGGTCCGCTGTTTCCTTCACCACCTCCCACGCGCTGCGCCAAGGAACCGTTCGCCGGACTCGAGTCCCCGCGGCCGGGGTGCCCTCTCCACCCGCCTCCGCGGTCTTGAACTCCGCTTCTGTCTCGCTCATTACTGGGCTCCAGGCGGCTCACGACGAGCTCGGCCTTGGGCCGGCGGATTCTCAGTCATTCGTTGAAGAGCTCTCCGACCGATCGCCCCTCGTGTGCCCGCCGGATCACCTCGCCCAGCAGCGGCGCAACGGAGAGGATGGTCATGTTATCGAGCCGTTTCTCGGCTGGGATATCCACCGTGTTTGTCATCACGATTTCTTTGAGCGGGAGTTTCTTGAAACTGTCGACGGCCGGAGGGACCAGGAGCGGGTGCGCGAACGATAGGTAAATCTCCAGCGCGCCGCGTTCTTTCAGGATTTGGACCGCTTCGACCACCGACTCGCCGGTCAGCACTTCATCATCCACCAATATGACGTTGCAGCCCTCGACATCGCCGATGACTGAGATTGCTTTAGCGCGCGGATCGTCCTGCCCACGGCGTTTTTCGACGAAGGCCAGAGGTGTACCAAGCTTGGCCGCAAAGTTCCGCCCCTTCTTTGCGAAGCCGAGGTCGACCGTGGCAACCACCGCATTCTCCAGATCTTTGCCCACAAAATAATCGCTGAGAATGTGAAATGCGGTTATCACATCGCCCGGAATGGAAAAGAAACCCTGGATCTGGCCCGCGTGGAGATCGATCGTGATATATCGATCGGCACCCGCCACTTCAATCATGTCGGCGAGCAGCCGCGCTCCTATGGGAACACGCGGCTGATCTTTCTTATCCGAACGCGCATAGGCCATGTATGGAATCACGGCCGTGATCCGCCCTGCCGAATCTCGCTTGAGCGTATCGATCATTAACAAGAGTTCCATGATGTTGCGGTGCACGGGTGCGTTGAGCGACTGCACCAAGTACACGTCCTGCCCACGCACGCTCCCGTGAAGTCGCGGCAGCAAGTTCTCGTTAGCGAATTCGATCAGATCGTAGTCGATGAGTGGAAGCGAAAGGTACTCCGCGATTTCGCCGGCCAAATCATTGCTGGCCGATCCTGCGAACAACTTGATCTCGCCGTATCCGTACATGGTCCCCACCTTCGTTTCCGGTTCGGTGCCGGCTGTCCCAGGCAACGACTCCCCACCCATCAGCTTGAATTTTTCAGGAGCTCGTTAATGGCTTGTAACGGAGAGAGTTCTCGATCCACGACCCGCTCGATGGCTCGTTCGTAGGCGCCGTCAATCTGGGCGGCCTTGAAACGATCGGTCAGCCGATAGAGAAGCAGCCGCTCCATTTCACCAATCACACGCGCACGATCTTTCTCCCCGCGACCTCCAGTCTGCCGTAAGTGGATCTGGTGCTCTGAGATCGCCGCCGCAAGTTCCGGAATTCCCTCCCCATCCAGAGCATTTGTCATCACCAGGGGAGTGTTCCAATCCGCCTCGGACGATCCTGCCTTCAGCGCCGCCCGCAGGGTTCTGGCAGTTCTTTTCGCACCGGGAAGATCCGATTTATTCACAACCAGAATATCGGCGATCTCAAGCAGACCGGCCTTGAGAGCCTGAATCGCATCGCCCAGGCCAGGCGCTTCGAGAACCAGGACGGTGTGCGCCGCGCGTGCGATGTCTACCTCCGCCTGTCCAGTTCCGACGGTCTCGATCAAAATTATTGAGTACCCGGCTGCATCCAGCGCGTCCACCATGCGGGAAGTCGTTCTGGCCAGGCCGCCCAGTGCGCCCCGGTTGGCCATGCTCCGGATGAATATCCCGGGATCGCCGGATAGATCGCGCATGCGGATGCGATCGCCCAATATCGCGCCTCCCGTGAAGGGGCTGGTCGGATCGACCGCCACAATTGCTACCCGTGGGGGATTTTCCAGGGAGCGCAGGTGCTGAGTAAGGCGGTTGACCAGCACGGATTTCCCCGTACCCGGGGCGCCGGTTACCCCCACGAGGTGGGCGCGGCCGGTCGAAGCATGCAGCTCTGCTAGCGCTTCCTGGCCTTCTGGGGAGTCGTTCTCGATTAATGTGAGCAGACGGGAGAGAGCAAGTATCTCACCGGATCGAACTTGCTCGGCGAGCTTCAAGTGCTCAGCCCTCTGCTGGAGCGGCGGTGACCGCCCGTTCGAAATGCCCGATCACTTCTGTGGTGCTTGTCCCAGGTCCAAAAATACCGGCCACACCAAGTTCTACAAGCTTTGGCCGATCCACATCCGGGATGATCCCTCCGACCATGACCTTGACCGACTCCTGGCCCTGCTTCTTCAGCAATTCCATGATACGCGGAACCAGTGTCATGTGTGCCCCGGAGAGAACGGACAAACCCACGATTTGTACGTCTTCCTGCAGGGCCGCCTCAGCAATCATTTCCGGGGTCTGCCGGAGCCCTGTGTAGATCACTTCGAACCCCGCATCGCGCAGGGCGCGTGCGATAACCTTTGCGCCGCGGTCGTGGCCGTCGAGCCCAGGCTTTGCAACCAGGACCCGAATCTTGGTATCTGGCATGGAACAGCCAAGTATACCTTAGGGGCCTTCCTGAACTCCGTAAAACGCGTTTCGGCTATGGGTTCAGCCGGAACAAACCCATGGCGTCTCGGACGTTCTCCATGGTTTCCTTAGCCACCCCGCGGGCGCGCCGCGTGCCTTCAGCCAGAATTTCATCAACCTTCGTGGGATGCTGACTGTAGCTTGCTCGGCGTTCGCGGAACGGCTCGAGAAAGCCGTTTAATGCCTCACCAAGTTTACGCTTGACCTCCACGTCGCCCACTTTCCCCTTGCGGTAGCGATGTTTGAGGTCCTCTACCTCTGCCGTGTCCGGATTGAAAGCGTCATGGTAGATGAATACCGGGTTGCCCTCCACGGTGCCGGGGATGTCCGCGGACACCCGCTTGGGGTCGGTGTACATTTTCATGACCTTCTTCTCAACCGTCTTCGGATCGTCGGAGAGGTAGATCGCATTGCCGAGGGACTTGCTCATCTTGCTCTGGCCGTCCGTTCCGACCAGCGTCGGGACCTCTCCCACGAGCACCTCCGGGATAGGAAAGACCTCGCGGTACTGACGATTGAAGCTGCGGGCGATCTCGCGGCTGACTTCAACGTGCGCTTCGTTGTCTTTTCCGACCGGTACTAGATTGGCTCGTGGAAGCAAAATATCGGCCGCCTGCAGCACAGGATATCCAAGCAGCCCGAACGGCATCGCGTCCAGGTTCTCGGCCTTCGCCATTTCCTTCAAGCTTGGCAGACGCTCCAGGCGAGGCACCGTTACCAGCATCTCAAAAATAAGGTTCAGCTCATAGGTCTCCGGCACGGCGGACTGCAGGAAAATAGTGCACTTCTCAGGATCGATGCCGACGGACAGGTAGTCGAGGACCAGCTCCCGCACAAATTCGCTTGACTCAATAATGCGTTCACGTTCGGGGCGCGTCGTCAAAGTGTGGAGATCCGCGACGATGAAGAAACACTCGTACGTTTCCTGAAGCCGCAGCCGGTTTGCGAGCGACCCCACGTAGTGTCCGAGGTGCAGTTTGCCGGTGGGCCGATCGCCGGTGAGGATCCGCTGTTGCTTCTCAATCATGAGGGTGAAAGAATAAGCGGCACCACGCGGGCTGTCAATGCGTCGGTCCAAAGGTACACATGCAATAAAGCACCCTGTGGTCGTCTTGTGGAACTTGGAGATTGCTTCGTCGCTACGCTCCTCGCAATGACATTAACGAAACGGTGTTATTGCGAGCGAAGCATTCTCCTCGCGCACAGGCGAGGTCCGTCTAGCGGAATCAAAACCGGGCATTCCTGCCCGGTCGAAGGACGCGCGGTGGAGGGGACTATGCCGATCAGTCTAGGTGCGGCTCGAATTTGTGGATGATGCGATGTTTCGGCTGGTAACCTTGCAATCGCTCGAGAGGCTCGCCGTTCTTAAAGAGTATTAGCGTAGGCAACCCAAATACCTGATACTGCATCGTGGTCTCGGTATTCCGGTCGGCGTCCATCTTGACAAATTTGACTTTGCCATCCCATTCGTTCGCCAGCTCAGCGATTACGGGGTCGAGCTGCTTGCACGGATGGCACCAATCGGCCCCAAAATCTACGACCACCGGCAAATCGGCCTTTAACACCTCAGATTCAAACGATTCTGCCTCTAGCTCTAGAATATCAGCCATACATACCTCGAAAATGAAGGATCGGACGCTCGGCGCCGCAGTTTACCGGACACTCGGGTGACTTGTCAAGCGGAGTTCCGTGCCTGCCGCGTACACTCTAGATAGGAGCTGAAACCGCGATCTTACACTGCAACTTACCCCCTATTGACGCTCTTTGTCAGCGCATGGTAAACTGGATTTGGCCTTCTTAGCACTCTCAGGATGAGAGTGCTAAATATTTGGTCCGAGGGCAGTATGAGCACCGAATCACTTACTGAACGTCAAGAAACCGTATTAGCCCTCGTCGTACACGAGTACATTGAGGGCGCCCGCCCGGTGGGATCCAAGCGGCTGGTCAACCGTTACAGCCTGGGGATCAGCTCGGCCACCGTACGCAACGACATGGCGTTTATGACGGAAGCCGGATATTTAAGACAGCCACATACCTCTGCGGGCCGTGTCCCCACGGAGCAGGGTTATCGCTATTTTGTGGCTAGATTGCTGGGCGATACCGAGCTTCCACAAAGCGAGAAGCGCCTCATCAGCCATCAATTTCATCAGATGAGGGGGGATGTTGACGAATGGGTGCGGCTGGCAGCATCCGTTCTGGCTAGCCAGAGCAGGGTTGCTTCGCTCGTCACGACTCCCCTGCCCGACCGAACGGTATTCAAGCACCTGGAGCTGATCGGTACGCAGGGCCGCCAGGTTTTAATGGTGCTGGTCTTAGAAGGGGGCGATGTGCGCCAGCAGATGCTCACCTTATCGGAACCGATAGGCCAGGCCCAGCTGCGGCAGACGGCGGAACGGCTAACGGGTGCCTGCGCCGGGCAAGATGCAAATGGCGTCAGAGCTCAATCCTCTCGTTTTGGCACGCTGGGGAAAGAGATCGCGGCAGTGGTTTCAGAGAGCTTGGAGCGCGCGGACGAATTTTCATCGGGCGAGATCCATCGAGACGGACTGGCGAACGTTTTATCGCAGCCGGAATTTTCGGATACCGAGAGCGGCCGAGACGCATTGAGACTGCTCGAGGAGCGCAGCCTGCTTGAAGAGGTCCTGGCCAAGGCGCTGAGTCCGACGATCGGCGGCGTTCAGGTCGTGATCGGCGGAGAGGGCGCGTGGGAAGAACTTAAGGACTTTTCGATGGTGTTGGCCCGTTATGGCGCGGCAGGTTATGCTATCGGCACCCTGGGGGTCTTTGGCCCCAAGCGAATGTCCTATGGCCGGAGTATCTCCGCCGTGCGATATGTGGCTGGTTTGATGAGCAACTTGGTTGTGGAAGCCTTTGATGCGTAGACCGCCCGAAGGCGGCTGATGTATGGTTCGGCCAGGAAACGGTTGATGCATAAACTGACCAAGAAGCGCCTGATGCATAAGTCGACCCACAGGAAAGGTAACCCGTGAGCGATCAAGAATCTGGGAACGAGAAACCACAAGTCGAGGACGGCGAAGAAGAGCCGCAGACCTCGGCGGAGCCCGAGCAGGCTGAAGCCCGCTCCAGTGAGACGCCTGAAGAGCCGGAATCCGTGCCGTCAGAGATCGTGCTGCAGCATGAGTTGGACCAGGCAAAGGAACAGGCTCACGAGTATCTGGAGGGCTGGCAGAGAGCGCGCGCGGAGTTTGCCAACTACAAGAAAAGGGTGACCCGCGATAAGGAAGAATCGCGCATGCGAATCGCGGCCGAAACGCTGACGAAATACCTGGGCGTTATCGATGATTTGGAGCGGGCGCTGAAGGACCGGCCTGAAGACGGTGAGGCCGCCGCGTGGGCCGAGGGAATCGAACTCATTTATCGCAAGATGTACGGCGTGCTGGATACGGAAGGGGTCGAAATTATAGAGGCCGATGGTGAATTTTTCGATCCGAAGTTGCATGAGGCCATTTCTCATGATGAGAGCGAGGATCATGAGGAGGGGGAGATCATTGAGGTCGTTCAGCCTGGATATCGAATGGGAGATCGGGTCCTTCGACCCGCGATGGTGCGTGTCGCAAAGTAAGGTGCAGCAGCCATGAGCAAAATCATCGGGATCGACCTCGGTACGACGAATTCCGTGGTTGCGGTCATGGAAGGTGGTGAGCCTACGGTCATCACCTCATCTGAGGGCGACCGCTTGATTCCATCCGTGGTGGCGGTGAACACCAAGACCGGCGAGCGGCTGGTCGGTCAGGTCGCGAGGCGACAAGCGATCGTCAATCCTGAAAACACGATCTTCTCGATAAAACGATTCATGGGTCGCAAGACCTCCGACGCGGAGGTGGAGCGCTCCTTGGATCTGGTGCCCTACAAGGTAACTTCGGCACCCAACGGGGATGTTCGAGTACACATGGGTGCCAAGGAGTATGCTCCGCCCGAGATATCGGCCATGATCCTTTCGAAACTCAAGGCCGATGCGGAAGCCTACCTGGGAGAAAGCGTGACGCAGGCGGTTATCACCGTTCCCGCGTACTTCAACGATATGCAGCGAAATGCTACCAAGGACGCAGGCAAGATCGCGGGGCTGGAAGTGTTGCGTATCATCAACGAACCGACCGCCTCCTCCCTTGCCTACGGTCTTGACAAAAAGACCGAAGAAACCATTGCGGTGTACGACCTTGGCGGGGGCACATTCGATATTTCGATTCTGGACGTTGGCGATGGCGTCTTCGAAGTTAAGGCAACCAATGGAGACACCTTCCTCGGCGGAGACGATTTCGATCAGCGCGTGATCGACTGGATAGTGGACGATTTTCAGAAGGAACAGGGAGTGGACCTGAGGCAGGATCGGCAGGCACTCCAGCGACTGAGAGAAGCGGCTGAAAAGGCCAAGATCGAGTTGTCCAGCGTCGCCCAAACCGAGATCAATCTTCCTTTCATCACCGCAGATGCCTCCGGGCCCAAACACCTGAACATGACGGTCACGCGGGCGAAACTTGATCAACTTACCGACGATCTCATCGAGCGATCGGTCGGACCCTGCGAGCAGGCCATGCGGGACGCGGATCTCAGACCCGAGGACATCGACGAAGTGATCCTGGTGGGTGGAATGACGCGTATGCCTGCGGTGCAGGATGCTGTGAGGCGGATCTTCGGAAAAGAACCTCACAAAGGGGTCAACCCAGACGAAGTCGTCGGGGTCGGCGCCGCCATTCAGGCCGGCGTGCTTGGCGGGGAGGTCAAAGACATCCTGCTGCTGGACGTGACACCCCTCTCGCTCTCCATCGAAACGCTTGGCGGGGTAGCCACGGCCTTGATCGAGCGTAATACAACCATCCCTGCCCGCAAGACACAGGTGTTCTCCACTGCTGCCGACAATCAGGACGAAGTTGAGATCAACGTGCTTCAAGGTGAACGATCCATGGCCGCCGACAACAAATCGCTCGGAAAATTCAGATTGGACGGCATACCCGCGGCCCCGCGTGGAACTCCGCAGATCGAAGTTACATTCGACATTGATGCGGACGGCATCCTGAAGGTGGGTGCGACGGACCAGGCCACAGGTCGAAGTCAGCACATCACAATTACCGCCTCGTCCGGATTGTCGGATGATGAGGTTGAGCGGATGACTGATGATGCGGAGTTGCATGCCACGCATGACGTGGAACGTAAGGAACGAGCCGAAGCTCGAAACGTGGCGGACAACACCATCTATAACGCGCGCAAAGCTTTGCAGCGCCACGAACAAAACATTTCCGAGAGTATGCGAATTCTCATACAGGATAAGATCCAAGAACTCGAGCTTGCTCTGGACGAAGCGGACACCGAACGTCTCGAATCTATGACGCTTGACCTGTCGACCGCCGTTCAAGAGGCTGTCGTGCGTGCGCGTAGTACAACCGCAGAGCCCGCGGGCGGGGCGGATGCGGTCGACGAGGGGATCGCCGAGAGCTGAAATCTAGCTTAGAGAGGACCCTGCTCCATTGCTTGATCATGGCGAAGGCGAGGGCCTTCGCCGCACCTTAGTCAGCTATGTCAGATAAACGCGATTATTACGATTCGCTGGGTGTGGGGCAAAACGTCTCTTCGGACGATTTGAAGAGCGCCTATCGAAGGCTTGCTAAGGAATACCACCCCGATGTGAACAGCGAGCCCGGAGCTGAGGACCGATTCAAGGAAGTCAATGAGGCCTACGCAGTGCTCTCCGATCGGGAGCGCCGGGCGGCTTACGATCGTTTTGGACATGCCGGCTTGAAAGGCATGCCTACCGATTTCGATTTCGGGGTCAGCGATATCTTTGAGGAGTTCTTTGGATTTGGCTTGGGCGGAAGGCGGCGGCGCAACACTCCGATGCGAGGCGCAGATCTTCGCTACGACATCAAGCTGGAATTTAAAGAAGCGGTGTTTGGAGTTGAGAAGCAGATCCAGTTTACGCGTAAGGATACCTGCTCTCGCTGCAGGGGTTCGGGCGCCGAGCCGGGCACAACTCCGGTTCGCTGCACAACCTGCGACGGTTCCGGAGAGGTGCGTCAAGTCCATCAGACTATTCTCGGATCGATGGTCAACGTTTCTGCCTGTCCAAATTGCGGGGGCCGCGGAGAAACGGTATCGTCGCCGTGTCAGCACTGCCGCGGCCGTGGTATCGAACAAAGGAGCGTTGAGCAGACGATATCGATTCCCCCGGGGGTGAATGACGGAACCCAAATCCGCGTTAGCGGCGAAGGAGAGCCGGGTCCAAACCGGGGGCCGCACGGCGATCTATACGTAGTGGTGCGAGTCAAAAACCACCGCTATTTCCGGCGCAGAAATGACGACATCTTGCTCGATCTGACCATCAACCTGGCGCAGGCGGCACTTGGCTCTGAGATCGATGTGCCGACGCTGGATGGGAGTGAAAAACTACGAATTCCGCCCGGCACCCAACCCGCGCGTATCTTCCGAATGCGCGGCAAGGGAGTGCCTCATCTGCAACGCGGCGGGCGGGGGGATCAGCTGGTTGTTGTCTCCGTCGACATCCCTAAGACCCTTACTGGTGAGCAGCGCGAGCTGCTGGAACGGCTCTCAGAAACCCTCGGCACCGAGGTCATTCCCCAGGAGCGGAGCTTCTTTGATGACCTCAAGGACCTAATCGGCGGCATCGTAGATTGAACTGGCTAGAAGTCTCAATGGATCTCGAGCCCGATCTGGCAGAGCCGGCGGCCGAGCTCCTTCGTCGCGTCGCGCCCAACGGGGTTGCAATTGAAATGCTCCCGGATACTGTGCGCGTGCGCGCCTGGCTGCCGGACGATGGTGAACTGCCAGATCGCAGGCGTAGGCTCGACGAAGGCTTCTGGCATCTCGGGCAGATCCAATCTTTCCCAGAGCCGGAGTACAAGCTAGTCAAGGAAGAGCCCTGGGAAGTGGCTTGGAAAGAACATTACCAGCCACTCGAGGTCGGTGAGCGGCTGCAGATATTGCCCTCCTGGATGAAGCAAGAAAGCGGCACTCGGATTCCGATCTATCTCGAGCCAGGTATGGCGTTTGGGTCAGGGGCACACACCACCACTCGGCACTGTCTGGAAGCATTGGAGCTTCACGTCACGGCAGACGATTTCGTCGCCGACCTTGGATGCGGATCGGGTATTCTGGCTATTGCAGCCGCTCGACTTGGGGCGGGCCGAGTTGTGGCTTTGGATATTGATCCGCAAGCCGTGAAGCTGGCGCGTGAAAATGTGCTGCGCAACCGGGTCGCAGATCGGGTTCAGGTAATGCTGGGGTCCAAGGCTGAGCTCGAAACTGCAGGCGGTTCGCGCGGTTTTGATCTGATCGTTGCGAACATCCAAGCTTCAGTCTTGGAGGACTTGATCCAGACCGGTGTCTCCGGGTATTTGGCGTCCGGAGGCCGGGTCGTGATGTCGGGAATTCTAAAAGATCAGCTCGATTCGCTCGTGGACAGGGGGAATCGGGGGGGACTTTTGGTAGAGCGCACGCTGATCACCGGTGACTGGCACAGCATAGTTTTTGAGCGCCGGTAGGCGCTTTTGCCGGTAGGCGCTTTTGCCGGTAGGCGCTCATGCCGGTAGGCGCTCATGCCGGTAGGCGCTCATGCCGGTAGGCGCTCATGCAGGTAGGCGCTTATGCAGGTAGGACCTTTTGGCGCTATGCTGATGGGCGCTAATACCGATGTCGGTAGTAATTCGCGCGTAGAAGAAATCGACCCGCCAGTTTGGCGGGTCGATTGGTTTCGGTAGGTTGTTGTGCGTCAGGATTTCGATTGTTCGGGGCGAGCCTGGTTTTTCTTAAAACGATAGGTGATTCTCCCCCGCGTAAGATCATACGGGGAAAGTTCTATACGTACCCGATCCCCCAGCAAGATCCGGATCCAGTGTCGGCGCATTTTCCCCGAAAGGTAGGCCAGGACCACATGTCCATTTTCCAGCTCAACGCGAAACTGGGTCGCGGGCAGGGCTTCAACTACCAGCCCCTCCGCTTCAATTTTCTCTTCCTTTTGTTTTTGCACTGGAAATCTTAGGCCGGTCGCCTGGCCCCCGGCGTGGGACCGCTCTGTCGGCGTTTCAGGCGCCGAATGGCCTTCTTACGCTGGATCCTTCGCAGCTCGCTTTTTGAGATAAACCAGCGTTTGCGCCGCACGGTGCTTAATATCCCGCTCTTCGCGACCTTTTTCCGGAAGCGCTTTAACAACTGCTCCTGAGATTCATTCGGCCGCAAGATCACGGTCGCCATATATAGTTCACCTCGCTTCTATTCTAAGCCTCGTCCGATAATTCCTGCTCGTCTGGCCAACCAAGGTCCAGACGTTCGCGTTCGGGTTCAAAAGACGTCACCCGAACCTCAATGACTTCTCCCTGTGAGAGGTGTGCCAGCCCCTCGGTAGACTTCAGCAGTCCTTCAATTCCCAGATCAAATCGCAGGTAGGCTCCAGCCGACACGAATCGTGCAATCGAGCCCTCCATTTTTTGCCCCACCACTATTTTTTCTGCCGCGGCTTCCCAGGGATTTGGCTGAAGTCGCTTCAGGCTCAGCCCAATTCGATTGGCCTCCTTGTCGAGCCGGATGACCATGGTTTCCGTTTCCTGTCCGATCTGCAGCAGGTCGGATGGGTCGTCCACCCGATTCCAGGACATTTCGGAAATATGGATCAGACCGTCTGCCCCACCGATATCAACGAAGGCGCCAAACTCTCGAAGGCTGGTCACCTTGCCGGTCCGAATTTCGCCCATCTCAAGCGTTTCGATCACGCGCGATTTCTGTTCCTGTCGCCATTGTCGGATGGCCTTCCGTTCCGAAAGCACAAGCCGTCTGCGTTGAGGATCCACCTCTATCACCTTTAGCGGAAGGGTCTTATCAACAAAGGTCGCCAGATGTTCGACCTGCCTCTTTTCGTCCATTCCGCGCGGTAGTTCGGTGATATGAGAAGCGGGCACAAAGGCCCGCAGACGTCCAAACGGGACGATCAGCCCGCCTCGGTTGTAGCCACCGACGCTTGCTTCCAACAGAGTATCGCTTTCCATCAAGCTCTTAGCGCGCAACCAATCGTCGCTCTCGCGAGCTTGAGCCACGGAAACTACTAGATTGCCATCGTGATCGATCAGATCGACCACCATGACCGAGATTTCGTCTCCGACATTGAGATCGGCCTCTTCCGGGGGCAGCAGCTCAAGGTCCGAGCTAGGGATCACCCCGTCTCGTTTCAAGCCTAAATCGACAATCATGCCGTGGGAGTCGTTAGAAATGACGTGCCCCGTGAGCAGATCGCCGCGACGAGGATCTTTTACATCCCCCGCCTCAGTCAATAATTGCTGAAGGTCTTCCTTAGGTCCCATTAAAGAAAATTGGCCTGATCCGCGAGACCAAGCCACAAGTGGATTTCAAGGAGTTTGTAATCGATCCGCTGAATACTCCTATTCTTCCTCTACCGACGTTCCGAATGCGAGCTTGTTCGCAGGGCCCGGAAATTATACAAGGGCCCCTTTGGGTTGTCAATCAAACGCCCTTTATTCGACCTCAGTACACGTTTGAGCTACAGTTTATTCAGGCCGCTCCAGCAGTACTTTATCCGATCCCCGATCGACCTCCCACGGATACACGATATACGCATCGGTGGTAGCGGCGTAATAGTCAGGCTTCGCCTCGCTGAAGAGGCTGCGATAGGGATTGAAGTGCAGTACACAGGTGTGGGGCGAGCCTTTTGCGGCCGAAACTCGGTTTTTCACCGCCGTAATGTGCCTCCCAGAACCCCAGACATCGTCGACAACCAAAACCTGCCGGCGCCGCAGCTGATCGTCATCCGGGAATTGTATGAACGCCGGCCAAGCGTACAATTTGGCCGCCTGGCGCTCAACTTCAAAGGGGAAATCTACTGCGGCCGTCAGCACGTCCTGGATGTTCAGGGCTTCGCAGAGCAGGCCTCCGGGCACAATTCCGCCACGTGTGATGATCACCATGGCGTCAAATTCAATGCTGAACTGTGGAATGAGGTGGTGGACTAGCCGATCCACCTCGTCCCAGCTGACGAGTTCACTTCTCTGGGGCATTATTCGACCCCCGCGTGATGGCAACACCGAGTGTTCGCAATTCAAACATCAAATCCCCCGCCAGTGAATGGAATTTCCCTCTGATCTCCATCCAAACCGTGAGACGTTTATGTCAAGTACAAATGATTATCATACCCCATCGGACGGCGGCCCATCCGGACCTGCTATCGTGTCTTTACCGAAGGCTTTCAGCACCTTTGCAAGGGCTAGAATGCTCTCCCCGGAATGCATCGAATCATCGATTCGGGCGTCCAGATATCGACGTTCGTACGCGGTCGGCGTAAATAACGATTGTCCGATCAGATGCTCAGCACCCAAAAGTGCGCCTGTGCGCTGCGCATCGTCCCATCCGAGGGCCATTTTAGTCCAGTAGATTGTGTATGAATACGCCGGATCGGGTGGTGCGGCCTCTCGGGTGCGTCTGAGCAGCCTGCGAACGACCTCACGGAGGGAGGTCATCCTCTCAGGCGTCTGCCTTCTCTTTGGGCTTCCTAAGATTTTGAATGCGGCTGGCCAGTTGACGGTAAAAGGAAGGTTTACTTTTCCTGCGATCGACGTAGGTGCTTTTCGGTGGGTCGGCGCCTACCGTTTTCCAGTACAGATAGCCCAGACACAGGCGCGCGGTCGCCACAACCGGAGCCGCGAGCAGCAGGCCAACGATCCCGAACAGGCTGCCCGCAGCCAGTACCGCCAGCAACACCACAAGCGGATTTAGTGCCAAACTCTGCCCGATCACCCGCGGGTAAAGGATATTGTTCTCGATTTGTTGGATCACTATTCCCGCCGCCAGCACGATCAGCGCATAACTAATTGGCGTAAGCCCCCAGGGATTCGTAACCTGGAACAAGGCCACCAGTACCGAAACCACGGCTGTGATCCAGGGGCCGAAAATCGGCACAAACTCGAGTATGCCGGCCAACACGCCAAGCCCAATCGAGTTGCGAAGGCCCAGGATGGACATGATGAACGCGGTCATGGTTCCGACCGCCAATCCCATGATCAGCTGGCCTCGGAAAAACGACTGCCAGATCGCGCCCGCATCGGTCATGATGCGACTTGCATCAGACTTGTAGGGCGCGGGAACCCAGCCGATGATCGCCCGCGCGAATCGCTCCAGGTAGAGCAGCAAGTAGAAACCGATTACCAGGACCAGCACGCTGGTCCCGACCAGGCTGGCCGTCGCCCCTGCCACTCCGCGCAGGATGATACCGGTCTGAGAGATCAGGGGCGTTATGGCGGAGGAGATTCCATCTATGAAGGTGTCGAGATTGGCCTCGCCCAGATTAACGGTCCACGGCCCGATCACATACTCGATTGCCAGGAGATCTTTCACAAAATCGGGAAGATCCCTCGACACACCAGACAGGAACTCTCCGAAATCGGCAATCCGATTGGCGAGTGCGAGCCCAAGGCCTGTCGTAGCAGCCGCCAACACAATCACAATCACCACGTAGATCAAGGCCACGGCCAGGCCACGGCTCATGCCGGTCGATTTCTGCAATCGTAGGACGACCGGATGGAGGATGTAAGCGAGGAGAAGCGCCAGGATGAACGGAATCAGGAACTGGCGCAGCTGATAGAGAAGCTGGATGGCAAGCAGAATGAGCAACACGCCCACTACCAGCCGCGTGCTCTGCTTCCAGACTGGAGATTTAGTGCTATCTACATCTATCGATTGATCGTCAGTCACGGCGGCGCCGCGTGAATCGTGTTATCGCCTGGGACGATTATCGCGCCGAGGGCGGTCTCTGCGTTGCGAACTGCGCTTCGGGGGGCGATCATTCTCGATGGCCTCTTCCAGCGTCCAACCTTCCAACACTGCCTTTCGGGAGAGCCGAATTTTTCCCTGAGAATCGACTGCGGTCACCATTACGGTGATCTCCTCTCCCATTCTAGCAACATCTTCAACCTTTTCGATGCGCTCGGACGCCAGCTGCGAGATGTGCACCAGGCCATCGCTGTTGGGCAGGATTTCAACAAACGCTCCGAAATCCGTGGTACGCACTACCTTGCCCGTGTAAATGCGCCCTACAACCGCTTCCTCGATCAGTCGCTCCACCATTTCCAGTGCCGCTTTCGCGCCATCGCCGTCCGTCGAAGCGATGTAAATCGTGCCGTCGTCCTCGATGTCGATGCGGGCGCCAGTCTCTTCCTGGATACCGCGGATGACCTTTCCGCCCGGGCCAATCACGGCGCCGATCTTCTGTGGGTCGATCTTGATCACCGTCATGCGCGGGGCGTGCGGCTTCAATTCCTCCCGCGGCTCGGGAATAACTTCCGCGATCTTGTCCAGGATGATGAGCCGCGCCTCACGCGCCTGCGCAAGGGCTTCCGACATGAGCTCGGAGGTCACACCCTTGATTTTGATGTCCATTTGCAGGGCGGTAATTCCCTCGCGCGTTCCAGCCACCTTGAAGTCCATATCTCCGAGCTGGTCCTCCACGCCCTGAATATCCGTCAGGATCGCGTTCCGCTCGCCGTCCGAGATCAGTCCCATTGCAATTCCGGCCACCGATGCCTTGATGGGTACGCCAGTGTCCAGCAACGCGATCGTCGATCCGCACACGGAGGCCATTGAAGTGGACCCGTTGGATGAAAGCACTTCCGAGACCAGCCGCAATGTGTATGGAAATTCTTCTTGCGACGGCAGGACCGGAATAAGCGCGCGCTCGGCCAGTACACCGTGCCCGATTTCTCGACGGGAAGCGCCTCGAAGGAACTTGGCCTCGCCGGTCGAGAAAGGCGGAAAGTTGTAGTGGTGCATGTAGCGCTTCTCACTGACCGGCGCCAGGATGTCGAGCTCCTGCCGCTCGCGAGGGGTGCCTAGCGTCGCCAGGGTAAGAACTTGCGTCTCGCCTCGCTTGAACAGACCTGAACCGTGGGCTCGTGGACTGAGATCAACCTGTACGTCGAGCGGCCGCATATCGCGCGGACCCCGACCGTCGAGGCGCGTGCCGCCACTCAGTACACGCTCCCGCACGGCACTCTTCACTTTGCTCCAGAGCACCTCTCGCACATCCGAGCCCTCGAGCTCATCGAGAGCCTCCGTAGCTTCTTCCACCAGGTCGTCCATCGCACGGTAAAAGCCGCCCTTATCGTGGGTGGCGTCCGCCACCTCTTTAATTCTTCCTTCGCCCCACTCAAGGATTGCTTTCTCCGCACCTGCTTCCGGGGCGAAGGACGGATAATCGCGCTTGGGTTTTCCATGCTCTTCGCGCATCTTTTCCTGCACCTCGATCAGCGCCATCATCTCGGCATGACCGGCTTCGAGCGCCGTGACTATCGTCTGCTCATCGAGCTCGTCGGCATTACACTCAACCATCATGATGGCTTCGCGCCTACCCGCCATGCGCAGGTCCAAACCGTTTGCGGCGGCGTCCTGATACGAAGGATTGAAAATCAATCCACCCTCGGAGTCTCGACCCACGCGGATCGCGCCCAGTGGACCGTCGAAGGGAACGTCCGATATTGTCAAAGCCGCCGAAGCGCCCAGGATCGCCAGTACGTCGATCGGCGTCTCACCGTCCGAGGAAAGCGAGTAGATGATCACCTGTACATCGTTTCGCATGTCCTTTGGGAACAGCGGACGAAGTGGTCGATCGGTCAGTCTGTCGATGAGGATCGCGGTTTCGGGCGGTCGGCCCTCGCGGCGAAAGAATGAGCCGGGGATCTTGCCCCCGGCATACATCCGCTCTTCGTAATCGACTGTAAGCGGGAAGAAGCTGATGCTTTCGCGTGGTTTACGGCCCATAGTGGCCGTAGCAAGCAACAGCGTGTCGCCTTGACGCACCGTTACCGCTCCGCCGGCTTGCTCGGCAAAACCGCCGGTTGCGATCGTGATGGTCTTGCCATCCACGACCACTTCATATTGTTTGTCACCTAACATGGATTTCCCTCCTGGCCTGGGCCAGCGAGGGTCAGGCACTGGAGCGTGGCCTTCAGGCATGCTGCGTGAAGAACAGGCTCCAATTCCCGACCCATCGAATTACCCGTGGCTAAGTTCCGATTTTCTCTCCCGTTTGAGGCAGGTGCCCCATACAAAAAAAGCGGGCGGATGATCTCTCCGCCCTTCGGATCGTCTAGTTACTTGCGCCGGATGCCCAGGCGATCCGTAAGGGACACATAGGCCTCCGAATTCCTGCCTTTGAGATAGGCCAGGTGCCTTCGCCGCTGCCCTACCATATTGATGAGACCATGGCGGCACGATTCGTCGTGTTTGTGCTCCTTGAGATGTTCTGTAAGTTGCTGGATTCGGCGCGTGAGGATCGCGACCTGGACCTCGGGTGACCCGGTGTCACTGTCGTGCCGGTGATATTCGCCAATCAGCTGGGTCTTCTCATCCTTCGAAAGCGTCATTTACAGGGTGCCTTAAGGGCTTTCCATGCGCCAAGCCCGAGATTATACCACCCTGACCGCTTGGGTATTAAATTTCTTGCGTAGCGCCTTCGTCAGCGGGCTGGACTCTTCGTCATTAAGAAAGCCGGCCGTCTCTTCGGGCGCCTCTTCGACAAGCGCCGTTACCAACGCAACCAGGGCCTCTCGGGTCTCGCCTCGAACTCCGACCAATCGGCCCTTAATAAGCCCAAGCACCGATGGTAGGTCCTCGAAATCGGTATCCTTTAACCGTGCGCGCAGCGCGTATACGGCCAGCACGTGGCTGCGCCGCCTCCGATCCTCCAACCAGCGCCCGATTTGGACCAGGAAACCGGCCGGATCTGCATGCCGCCAGCCGGATAACCCTCGGCCCCCCAGCTCACGAACGATTTCGATGGACACATGTTGCCCCGCCCAACGCTCGGCGGTTGCCGCGACCTCCGAATCTTCCAATCGCGCCAGGAGCCCCGCGGCCAGCAGCCGCAAATCGGGGAGGCCCCCCTTCCATAACGCCTCTGATATAACCTTCGGTTGTCCCAGTGGGTGTAATGCCGCCCTTATCGATCGAATGATCGGAGCCGGTACCGCTGGCACGGAGGACTTGTCCAGACCGGCATACTCTTCGACAAGATCTTGCACGAATCGAGCAATTTGATCCGGTTCTGCGGATTGTGATCTCAGGTTATCGAGCTGCAGGGCGAGCCGGTGGGGGTCGATCGCAGGCATGTTAACTTCTCATCGAAGGCTCTTTAGAACCTTTCATTTGGCCGAACAAGCTTGAATTTTCCAATTTCCCAAGCTCCCCTGCTTCCGCTCTCAATAAGCGCGCGCAAAAATAGCGCGCTCGGTCGCCGCGTTGCCGCAGCGGATGCATACACCCTGCCCGCCAGGTTGTTCGAGAGGAATGACGCGGTTCGTGGCCTTTGTCTCCTGCTTTATCTTGGCTTCACAATCTTCTTCGCCACACCACCAGACGTCGGCCCATCCAGACTTGACTACTTCCTTAAATTCAGCATAGTCGGCCGGATCGTGAGTGTTTTCCCGCATGAACTCGCGCGCCTTGTTGAGCATGTTGGCCTGGATCTCGTCCAGGGTGGCTGAGACTAATTGTGCTACCCCTTCCACAGGCGCGCGGATGCGACCCTTCTCGTCGCGTCGGGCCAGAGTCACCTGTCCCTGCTCCACATCTTTAGGCCCGATCTCAATTCGCAGCGGCACCCCGCGCATCTCCCAATCGTTGAACTTGAATCCGGGAGTGACCTCCTCGCGATCATCCAGCTTCAACCGGAATTCCGCAAGCGATTGTTGGACCCGTTCCGTTTGCTCCATCACTGCGCTGCGTTCCTGCTCGGTCTTATAGATCGGGACGATCACTACCTGGAAGGGAGCCAATCTTGGGGGCAGGACCAAACCCTGGTCATCTCCATGCACCATGATGATGGCACCTACGAAGCGTGTCGAAAGTCCCCAGGAGGTTGTACTGACATACTGCTGCTTATTTTCGCGATTCAAATACTGGATCGAAAACGCTTTCGCAAAGTTTTCGCCTAGGAAGTGCGAGGTTCCAGCCTGGAGTGCCCGAGTGTCGCCCATCATCGCTTCGACGCTGTAGGAGTCGACGCCGCCTGCAAACTTCTCTCTCCCGCTCTTGCGACCCTTGATCACCGGTACCGCGGCCTCGTTTTCGGCAAAATCAGCATAAACTTCAAGCATCTGTTGGGTTTCTGCCTTTGCCTCCTCCGCTGTAGCATGGGCCGTGTGCCCTTCTTGCCAGTAGAACTCGGTTGTGCGTAGGAAAAGCTTCGTACGCAGCTCCCACCGCACGACGCTGTTCCAAACATTGATCAACACCGGAAGATCACGGTAGGACTCGATCCATTTAGCGTACATGTGACCGATGATGGTCTCCGAGGTCGGCCGGACCACAAGCGGCTCCTCCAGTTCCTCGCCTCCCCCGATCGTCACGATCGCCAGCTGAGGCGAGAAGCCCTCGACGTGGTCCTTCTCCTTCTGGAGGAAACTCATCGGGATCAAAAGCGGGAAAGCCGCGTTCACGTGGCCGGTGGCCTTGAAGCGACGGTCCAGAGCGGCGGTGATGTTCTCCCACAACGTCCAGCCGTAGGGGCGAACCACCATCGTGCCGCGCACCGGCCCATAATCGGCCATCTCGGCCTTGAGCACGAGCTGGTTGTACCAATCCGAAAAGTTATCCGCCCTCGACGGTAAGCGTTCTTGAGGCATAAACTTACCCTTCCATCTTCTCCGCGGCTAGCTGAGCAACCTTTTGGTGACCGCCTCCCCCAGCGGATCGAACCAAACCCGTTCCAGCAGCTCCGCTCTCGTCTGCAGCAGGGTCGTGGGCGAGGCAGCAAGCAAGTCCATCCACTCCTGCAGAAAACGCCACATCAGCGCGTGATCCCAGAGCTCGGTCCACGTCGCCTCATCCCACTCCTTGCCCGAGAGCGCAGCCAGATGTTTCCGATATTCTTGAGTGATCTCATCGCGGCTGAGTGGCAGTTCTCCGAACCACCATTCGCTTTTTAATACAAAAGCCACGATATCCAGGATCGGCGGCCCAACCGCCGCCATCTGCCAGTCGTATACGACTTGACGGCCGTCGCCGAGCACTGAGATATTTCCGGGCCAGTAGTCCCCGTGGAGCAAGGTCGATGGCTCATGTTTCAGCGGTTCGATGACTTTTTCCGCGTTCAGGATCAGATGCGCAAGCGTGTGCACGCGATCCGGCCAATTCGACAGGCGGCCCTGGTCCACCACCCGCTCCAACGAGTTGGCGGCCGCGGCCACGTGGACTTCGAAGTCGGCGTCAAGCGGTCTGCTGAGCCAGGGAAAGGCCGCAAGATCTTCAGACAGGCCCCAGAATCGATCGTGGAGCACGACCAGTGACCGTATCGCCCGTTTGTAATCTTCTGCTTCCCACGCCTCTGCCGCCCTAACAGGAGTGATCTCCTCCATGATCATCCAATCCCCTGCCTCCGAGGCGGAGATCATGCTGGGAAAATCGACAGGAATCTCGGAAGCCAGGTATCTATAGACTCCGACTTCCCTTCTCCCCGCGCCTGCCAGTCCGGTTCGAGTGGTCCCGCGAGGTTCCTTGACAATCAAGCGGCAGGTGCCGGCCGTTTGCTGCCCTTCATAGGCGACGACCGCCCCTCGGATTCTTCCGATCGAGGGTCGCACATGCGCGAGAGAAAGGGGCTTGACCTCCTGGATCCAGATAGTTGGATCCTTGTAGAACCGGCGTAGGCCGGCCGCGAGATCGGCCTGGCTGAAGGGCCAGGGCCAATCGACGATTCGAGATTCGGCTTGATCAATAGTCACGCTCCTCTCTCCCTCAATATTATTGCGAGCGTAGCGAAGCAATCTCCTCCTGGCTGTTGGGGATTGCTTCGTCGCTGCGCTCCTCGCAATGACAATTGAATAATTCTGGCTTCTGTGAGCTCCTCCAGGTGGGCTTTCTCAACAGTAAAGGTGCCTCGTCCATCAAATCGCTCGGTTTCACTAAAAAAAAGACGGCTCCCCCTCGATCCGGGAAGCCGTGGGGCGCACCTTGGATCCCAACGCTTCTAGCCAGACCAGAAGGGTTGAACAAGCCCTGGCTCAGGGCTCGGTGTTATCGGGCTCGGTATCCTAATGGGCGACACGCGGGGGATTATACCTGTGTGTTACTTATAAAACTCGGGCGAGATTAAGCCTGTTCGGCGACCGCTCCCACGGCCGCTTGTAAGGCATCGAGTCGATCCAGACGCTCCCACGGCAGATCCAGATCGTCACGCCCGAAGTGACCATAACTAGCGGTTGGTAGGTAGATCGGCCTGCGTAATCCTAGATCGCGAATGATTGCACCGGGGCGGAGATCGAAATGTTCGTCGATCAGTCGCTCGATCTCCTCGTCCTCGAGCTGGCTCGTCCCGAAAGTCTCCACGTTGACCGAGAGCGGCTCCGCCACGCCGATGGCGTAGGCCACCTGGATCTCGCACCGATCCGCCAGTCCTGCGGCCACGATATGTTTGGCCACCCAGCGGGCGGCGTAGGCTCCCGATCGATCCACTTTGGTGGGGTCCTTGCCGCTGAAGCAACCTCCTCCGTGGCGTGACATGCCACCGTAGGTGTCGACGATGATTTTCCTTCCGGTCAGACCCGAATCTCCTTCCGGCCCACCCGTAACGAAGCGGCCGGTTGGATTGACATAAATCTTCATGCCTTCATCTACCATATGTGGTGGCAAAACCGGCATGATGACATGTTGGGTCACATCCGATCGAATCTGCGCCGCATCCACGTCGGGCGCATGCTGAGTGCTGATCAGGACCGTATCCACGCGTTCGGGCCGCCCATTGTGGTATTCCACCGTGACCTGGGACTTCCCGTCGGGCCTCATCCAATCCAGCACGCCCTCCTTTCTCACCTTGGCCATCCGGCGGGTCAGCATATGCGCCAGATAAATAGGCATTGGCATAAGCGTCTCGGTTTCCTTACAGGCAAACCCAAACATCATGCCTTGATCGCCGGCACCGATGGTTTCTACTTCATCGTCGGTAACTTCACTGGAGCGGACTTCAATTGCGCGGTCCACGCCTTGAGCGATATCTGAACTCTGGGCGGCCAGCGCCACCTTGACGTCGCAGGTGTTGCCATCCAGTCCCACCGCCGCGTCGTCGTATCCAATTTTGAGGGCCACCTCTCGGACGATCGCCTCAAAGTCGATCTGCGCCGCGGTTGTGATCTCGCCAAATAACATTACGAAGCCCGTTTTGGTGGCCGCTTCACAAGCCACGCGGGAGGTGGGATCTTCCGCCAGGCACGCGTCCAAGACCGCATCCGAAAGCTGATCACACAGTTTGTCGGGGTGACCCTCGGTAACTGATTCCGAGGTGAACATCAGCCGCGCCGAATTCATGAAACTTGTGCTCATATCGAGTCTCCGTTTCAAGAGAAAACCCCTTCTGCGCGAGAAGGGGCGTCTTGGCTGGCCTCCCTCTCATCTTCCAGACACTCCGTCTGCCGGAATTGGCACCACACCTTTCGGTAGGTTGCCGAGGCTTCACAGGGCCGGTCCCTCCGCCTCTCTGGATAAGTAGTAGCTCTCTCTGGTATGTTGGCCGGATGATACCACAGGGCCCCGATTATGAGCCAAGCGGCGGCCTGTTTCCTGCACTGGTTCCTCTGATTCAGGCCACCTGAGGACTTAAGTGCCCTGTCGGGAGCAGTTCGCACGCCGTACGATCGAGCAGTCAGGCCGTGGTCCGCTTAAACGGGACCTGGCTGGCGGCAGAGAGGAGAGTGGGTGAGGAGGACCGCCCGCGTATTACTAATGGCGCTTGTGCTCGTGGCGCTGTCCTATGAAGGAGCTCGAGTGGAGAGTGCCGCCCCCGAATTCAGGGGCGCGGGGGGGAGCGCATCCCCGAGCGGGGCTCCATCCTTACTTTCGCTCTCGAGAGCTATCGCCGGCTTCAGCGATCTGCGGTGGCTTCCATGGGCTAATCTAGATTCTCAGCTCTGGCTCCCCGTCGCTCCCGCGCCGGGAAACTTGTGGCGAACGCCTGTCTATCATTTGGAGATCGACACGCCGCTGGTCTCAGACGGCCAATTCGTATGGGGTCCCAACGTCGGCGACTTCGATATTGGTAAATTTCTAGAAGCCCGGGCTTCGCCCCTGGCCGCGTTTGCGCCCGACATCGAACTTTGGGCCACTTATTCCAGCCTCAACCCCAAGGTTCTGCTGGCGATTCTCGAACTCCAGTATGGCTGGGTCTCTGGCCCTTCGTATTCCATCTCAGAAGATGAAATACGCGCCACCATCGAAGACACCGCTATGGGCCTGGCTTCGACCTTCTACGAACACCTAGAAAAGTGGGGCGCTCGCCGGCCGGCTTTTGCACCGGTGCCCTCCTACGGGCCGAGCGTGCTGCTGCAGGACGGCGTTATAGCTTCACTCGACCCAGCACAATCATCGGGAACGGTCGCGCTATTGGCCGCTTTGGCGGAGAACATTTCCTCTCTGGGCTACGCGTCGAAGTTCGCGGTGGCGACCCGAGATTTCCGCACCATATTCGGAGCGATGTTTCCAGAAAGTGATCTGTTGGACACTTCAAACCAGATCGTTCCATCGGATACTCCACCCGACGCCATGTTCCAGTTGCCATATCCGCTAGGCGCAGAGTGGGTGGCGAGCGGCCCGCACAGCTGGAACGGGGGAAGCTCGCAGCCTCCCTTCAGCTCGATCGATTTCTTCACCGGAGGCGGATCCTGCGGCGCTCCGCCCAATCAATACGTCGTGGCGGCCGCCTACGGAAGTGTCAGCCGGCCGTCCGGATATTCCTGCTGGCTGGAGATCGACCACGGGGGCGGATGGGTTACGAGTTACTATCACCTGCAAAACTTATACAGTGGGGCACCGGTGGGCCGAGACACTAAGGTGGGCACCATTGCATGCGAGATCTGCGCTGGCGGCTTTTCAACCGGCCCGCACGTGCATTTCAGCTTGAAGTACAACGGCGCCTACATGAGCCTGGAAGGGGTGAAGCTCTCGGGTTGGACCGTACACGTTGGAAGCGTGCCGTACAACAGCGGTTCCTACGAAAGGGATGGCACGGTCCTGCCTGCTTACAGCCGGATCCTAAACGACTACCAAACCTACTATTCCGGTGGACTGACCTCGCTGCGTTTTTACGGATACGGGGCGGATGATGTCGACCGGCTCAAGATCCGACTCACCGATCTAACTTTAGGGGCTCCGGCGGACGTGGGACAAACCGATTTCACGATTGAATGGTGGATGAGAGCCCTGCCGGGCGAGAACAACACTCCGTTTGCGATATGTGCTGTCTCGGACGCCTGGCGGTCGGGGAATATTATTCTCGACCGAGATCGCGCAGGTCAGGGTCGCGACTACGGCGTGTCACTTGCAGGCGGCTCCCTGGTTTTTGGCGTTCAAGGAGACGGCACCGGCGAGCTGAACCTCTGCGGGAACACGACGCTGGATGACGGAGAATGGCACCACATCGCACTGCAAAGACGGGCTTCCGACGGATGGATGTGGATGTACGTAGATGGGGAGCTGCAGGCGCAGGGGGACGGCCCAGACGGAGACATCTCTTATCCCAAGGATGCAGTTCCGCTCGAACTGTGTAGTGGCCCCTGCACCAATGATGGATTTCTGGTGGTCGGAGCCGAGAAGCACGGCATCGATCCGTCCCTGCGTTCCTTCAGCGGGTGGCTCGACGAGCTGCGGATTTCCAACCTGCTGCGGTATTCGGCTGAGTTTGCTCGGCCAACAGAACCCTTTTCGACCGATCCGGCCACCGTAGCGCTTTATCACTTCGACGACTCGCCGGCGAACACTGCTTATGACACCTCGGGAACTGCGGGCGGTCCGAGTAATGCTGCGCGCCGAATTGGCGGCGCTCCCGAAGGGCCGGCATGGTCTGCGGAAATACCCTTCGGGCCCTCACCGACCCCGACACCTACGCTGGATCCAAACATTACGCCGACCGTGACGGAGACACCGAGCCCAACGCAACCATCAACCTCGACTCCGTCTCCGAGCCCGACACCATCACCTACCACGACCCACACCCCGACGCCTACACCTTCGCAGACCCCGTCACCGAGCCCAGAGCCCACACTGACCTTTACGCCACCGCCGTCACCGTCTCCGCTCCCGACCGAGACGCCGACCCCTACGCCCGTGCCGACCCACACCCCCGCCCCATCTGCGACCCCCGCGCCGACCGAAGCGCCAGTACCGACCAACACTCCCGTTCCGTCCGCGACACCCGCGCCGACCAGTGCACCCACCCCCCAGCCGACAGATCTCAACATGGACGGTCGGATCGACGTCCTGGACGTTCAGCTGGCAGTGAACGTGTTTCTTGGAACCGAAACCGATCCGGAGATCGTGGCCCGTGCGGATGTCAATTCGGATGGATCGGTGGACGTGCTCGACGTCCAGATTGTGGTGAACGTGTTCCTGGGAGGTTGAACCTTAACTCTTGGATTTAGCGGTCGAGCCTCGTTGTCGGCGCCAGATCAGGTAGCCTGCCCCACCCCCCAGCACAATTGCAAGCAGTAACAACCCCCCCGCGATGAATACTACCGGCCGCTGAAGAACGCCGGAAGGTGGCCCAGTCCCCACGATCTGGTCGGTTGGCCTTGCCGCGAATTCTTCTGCGAGCGCGGTGGAGGTGGCTGCGACCGCCGCTTCAAACTCGGCCAGCGCGGTGCCTGTTGCGGCCACCGCGCCTTTTAATTCGAGACCTTCCCCGGCTTCCGACCTTGATGGCGTGCCTGTTGACGTCGCGCGCAGGGTGGCGCTACCGCCCGGCGTCACCGTTCCGCTGGAGGTAGAGCTGGCGGTGGGTGAAGGCCCGGGCGTGTGGGTCGCGGTCGGGGGAGAGGTTTTGCTCGGCGTGGGGGTGCGGCTCGGTGTGGGCGTGATGGAGGGGGTCGGAGTGATGGACGGCGTGAGGGTAATAGTCGGCGTCGGGGTGTTGCTCGGCGTCGGAGTATTTGTGTTTGTTGACGTTGGTGTAGGCGTATTTGTTGGCGGGATCACCTGGAATGAACCGTTTATCACGCTGGCCGGTACTGGTGTTGCAGACGGATTCGACGCGACCGCGCCGCCTAATGTGAGCGATGAGGTTCCGCCAGCCGCTCCTGGCAACACATAAAAGTGCACCTGAGCGATGATCCCGTCGGAGATGGTGTCCTGATTGAGTCCAGCAACGATGATGCTGCAGCTGCCGGTACATGTCGGCATTGGAGACCAGCTCGCAGATTTTTCGGCCGCTGAGGCAGCGGCGCCAGTGTCAATCTGCGAAACTTCTAGGCGTGAGCCGTCGAAGCTGAGAGTGAAATTGACCCCTGCCACTTGGGCCCCACCCTGCGACACGAGATTGATTGGAACAATAACTATGTCACCTGGATTCCCGGAGTCGCTCCCAATAGAAATCACGGCCAGCGCAGGTTGCGCAGCGGCACCAGCCGTGAGAGCGAGAAGCAGGATGGTAGTAACCAGTATCGCCGCTAGCCGTCTCTTCATAACTTAAGTGTGGCCGATGCCAGTTTATGGCGCAATCTACGTCTCACGGCCCGAACCTTGCATTCAGCCCAACAATCGGAATTCAGCGGCTCGCCCATATTCATCCTCCAAGCACGATATTGGCGATGATCTGCACGTCCAAAACGTCCACCTTCCCATCCCCATTGACATCCGAGCGGGAAACGATGGCCGAATCCACCTCAGTACCCAGGAACACGTTGACACACAGCTGGACGTCCAGCACATTCACGCCGCCGTCGCCGTTCAGGTCCCCCTCCGCGGGTTCTTCGGAGGGAGCGGGGGTCGGTGTCGCAGAAGGCACGGGCGTGAAAGTCTCGGTAGGCACTGGACTGGGCGTAAATGTGGGAGACGGCTCCGGCGTAGGCGTCGCAGATGGCTCTGGGATCGGAGTAGATGTCGCGGACGGCTCAGGCGTCAAGGTGGGAGGCGGCTCCGGCGTAGATGTCGCCGACGGCTCCGGGGTCGGTGTGAATGTCGCGGACGGCTCAAGTGTTGAGGTGTTCGTCAGTGTAGGAGATAACGTCGCCGTCGGGGTAGAGGTGCTCGTCGGCGACGAGGTTGCCGAAGCCGTCACGGTTGCCGAGGGTGTGAGAGTCGGGCTCGGCGTTGGTGTCTGGGCGGTTTCGCTTGGAATCGGGGTATCCGAAGGCGTCGGCGAGGGGCCCGGGGTTGAAGTGTTGGTTGGCTCAGGCGTCGGCGTGTTAGTTGGAGTGGGCGTCGGGGGCGGGACGTACCAGACCGTGTCATCGGTCCACGCCGGGCCGTTCGATACCCCTCCGTAGATTCGCACGCCGTCACTTGGGCCTCCTGAGGCACCGGAAGAATCCCCGATGTAGTTGCCGAAACCTTCATTGAAATGCCAAAGGCCGACCGTGTTTTCATCCGGAATGAAAGGCGCGGAGGGGGGAGTGAAATCTGAGGCATAACGATCGACCTTCGAAAGGCGTATTTCATCCAGCCAGCCGCTGTAGGACGGATAAAGAGCCTTGTCCAGGTCGTTTTTCTCCGCCCCAACTACGAGGAACGGGTCGTTCGGCCAGCTAGTCGAGCGGCCGTCGCGATAAGTGATGTCTCCCGCCGGCCCCGTGCCCGAAGCTTCAAGGCTGCCATCCACGAATATCTTCAGTTGACCGCTGAGGCTGCGGACGACCGCCACATGATGCCACTGCGCGTCCGCAAGGTCGGTGGTGCCGCATATGGTTGTACTCTCCGCGCCCCTCCCTACCCCAAAGGCGATGCGCCCACCGGCCAGCGACACGCCGAAGTCGCCATTATCGCCGTCGCCGTAAACATCTCGATCGAAGATGGTGTTCCCGAAATACCAGTCGCTGCCGTTCGGCGAACAAGCCGCGGATCCGTTTTCCCCCGGCAGGACTTTCATCCACCACTCCAGCGTGAAATCCGTTGCGCCGACGTCGGCCGGGACCGGAGGATCGATCGGAATCTTGACCCGATCCAGATCGCCATAACCATTGCCGTAGAATCTCAGCGAATATCCTCCCGGCGGATTCCAGGCCGGGCTCAGGGCTGCTCCATCGTAGAAGGCAAAAAGGATTTCGTCCCAGGTGTATCGATCGTAGGCCATGTCGCGCGACTCGACCTGGCCCATGCAGTTTCCACCCAGCCCGACATCTTCGCACTGGCTCAAGTAGGCTCGGTAATACGTACGCAGCAGCTGCTCCGCGCGAGTGAGGCGCCAATTCCAGGTGAAATCGACGGCTTTGTCCGTGCTGGCGTAACTGATCGCAGGGATGTAGACCTGGTCGCAGGTGCTGTCGTAGACATCGGCATCTGGCCACTTTCCTCCGGCCGCGATATACGACCAGGCGTACATCTTCACCGCCATCGCCCCCGCGCGCAGGGATTCATAGGGCCACCTCGCCCCCCATTCGTTGGGCAGTACGTGTTTGGCATACTCCTTGAAATCGATCGTTTCGACCTCGTATTCGCGTGAGGTATCACAGTAGGGATAACCCGTCACCCGTACGCGGATCGTGGCGGGAAGAGGTGCTTCGAGCTGGCTGCCGGCCGCGCCTAGAGCATAGGAAAGCGCGGCTTGCACCTCAGGCCAAGATGGCGCTTCGGATCGAGGAGGGGGGACAACAATCAGAGTCGGAGAATGGCCCATGCGGACATCGAGCT
>JADFRG010000008.1 GCA_022561385.1 Chloroflexota bacterium | reverse complement strand
CTTCCAGCTCGGCCTGAAGGGCGGCAACTTCATCCGATCCAGCCGCCTGGGCCGCGGCAAGCTCCGCCTGGAGGTCCGCGATCTCGGCCTCGAAGCCGCTCGTGTCGACATCGGGCACGGCCGCGGGGGCGGCCGGCTGTGCGCAGGCGCCTAGCACCACCCCAAAAGCAAGGGTCAGGCTAAACGCCATCCATCTCTTCTTCCTCATTACCTAATTCCTCCTCTAAGTCTCATCATCTTGGAGCATGGCCTATGCGTTCATCGCCAGGCCGGTGTTGATAAGCGCCGTCAGGGTATCCCAATAATCAAGCACCTCCCTTCTTGTGAAAATTTGCGCTGAAACGTCTATTAGTTTAGGGCAAAAACAGCTTACATTATTCTAACCGGTCAGGTATTGCCCACTAATTCGTTTTCCGCATAGTAGCAACTGATATGGTGCAAGGGAAGGAGCTCCTTGAGCTCGGGGTCCTCAACAAAACAGGGATCGAATGCAACCGGGCAGCGAGTGTTGAAGTTGCATCCCACGGGCGGATTTGCAGGGTTAGGGACCTCCCCTTTCAGGATAATACGCTGCCGCCGCTCTTCGACCGACGGGTCCGGCACGGGCACCGCAGAAAGCAACGCCTGAGTATAGGGATGTTGAGGGTTGTTGTAGATCTCTTCCGTGGGGCCCAGCTCCACGATCTTGCCCAGATACATCACTGCAACCCGATCGCAGATATGCCGGACCATGCTTAAATCGTGGGCAATAAAGAGATAAGTTAGATTGAGGCTGTCCTGCAGATCCTCCAACAGATTGACCACCTGGGCCTGAATAGAAACGTCCAATGCCGAAATCGGCTCGTCGGCCACGATAAACGAGGGATTCAGCGCGAGTGCCCTCGCCACGCCTATCCTCTGTCGCTGGCCACCCGAAAATTCATGCGGAAATCGATTGGCAAAGGCCGGATTGAGACCCACCCGATCAAGCAGCTCGTCGACCCGGGCCCTGCGCTCGTTCTGGTTGCCTATTTTGTGGACGGCAAGCGGTTCGCTGACTATGGCTTCAACCGTCATGCGAGGATTCAGCGACGAGTAGGGGTCCTGAAAGATGATCTGCATGCGGGCCCGAGTGCGGCGCAGCTCATCTTTGCTTAGCGACCCCAGATCCTGTCCCTCAAAGTAGATAGTGCCTTCGGTTGGCTTGTGTAGTTGCAGAATCGTACGTCCCAGCGTCGATTTTCCACCTCCGCTCTCTCCCACCAAGCCGAGCGTCTCACCTTCATAAATCTCGAAGCTGACACCGTCGACGGCCTTTACGGCCCCAATCTCCCTCCTTAAAATGCCGGAGTGAATCGGGAAGTACTTCTTGACGCCCTCGACGCGCACGAGAGCGATCTTGCCGTTTTTCATGACAGGAACACCACTCCCGCCTCATGCGTAGGAGCGGATCTGACATCTACCCAACACGCGATCTCATGGCCGTCAGCGATCCTTTCGAGTTGAGGATTTTCTTCCAGGCAGCGCTCGATCGCGAACGGGCAGCGCGAAACAAAGGGGCATCCCGGGGGCAGGTCGAGCAGATCTGGAGGTCGTCCGGGAATTGGATTCAGCCGCTTATGCGTTTTGCGCCTGTCCACCCTCGGCAATGAGTTCAGCAGTCCAAGCGTATAGGGATGGCGTGGGTTGGCATAGATTTCCTTCACCGAGGCTCTCTCGACGAGAAAACCGGCATACATCACTTGAACTCGATCCGCCAGGCCCGCCACGACGCCCAGGTCGTGAGTGATCCAAATCATCGACATCTCGAGCGTGTCCCGCAGGCGGGTCACGAGATCCACAATTTGAGCCTGAATCGTCACGTCCAATGCGGTAGTTGGCTCATCGGCGATCAAGATCGTGGGCTCGGTAGAAAGCGCCATCGCAATCATCGCTCTTTGGCGCATCCCACCGGAGAACTCATGAGGATAGGACTTGACGCGCTGCGCAGGCTCTGGGATGCCGACCATCTCAAGCATCTCTATCGCTCGATTCGTCGCGGCTTTTCCCTTCAGCCCGCGATGAAGTTCCACCGCCTCGGTGATCTGCCTTCCGATGGTCATCACCGGATTGAGAGAGGTCATCGGGTCTTGAAATATCATTGCAATCTCTCCGCCTCGGACGTGGCGCATGTCTTCCTCAGAGGCTTGCAGGAGATCACGCCGCTGATAAAAAACCTGGCCCGCGACGATTTTGCCGGGGGGGGTAGGAATCAATCGCATGATCGACAAGGCGTGCACAGATTTGCCGCACCCGCTCTCGCCAACTATTCCCATCGTTTCTCCATCGTGGAGCGAATAGGAGATTCCGTTCACCGCATGTACGGTTCCATCCTCGGTATTGAACTGTGTGACCAGATCTCTGACCTCGAGCAGAGAATCCGGCGCCTGCCCCATATCGGTCGCAGGGCCCGCGGCTCGCTCGGTTTCCAGTCCTGTGACTTGTGGTTCGCTCAGAACGCTTCTCCATCCTTATGGCCGGTAGCCGGAATTATAAGAGGAATCCTCAGACCGCCGATTTTCTCCACCATCCACAACAACCACAGTCGTCTTCTGATCCGGCCCCAAGTACGAATCAAGAGCGCTTTAGCGGGAAGCTGATCTGTATGCATCCTGTAGCTCACGTCTTCATAGGCCTTGGCCAGGAAGGCCACGTCCTCGACAGCCGACGCGACGTACGTGTACCTTTCTCCCTTAGCCTTGAGCGCAAGCCCAAGAACCTCCGCAAACTGAGCCGGGGTATACCCATCGTGGAGCGGGATCGCGAGCCGGCCGGCCAGCCGCCTCATCGCCACATAGAGATCGACCGATACTTGCTCAGCGGAAAAACCACGATATCTCAGGCGCTCCCAGTAAAGGGCTGCGGCACCGACGATCGCCACCGGCAGCGCCAGCAGAATCCAACTTATGCCGAGCTCTCCACCTACTTCGAGGCCGCTAGCCGACCCGTCCAGGTCCCTTTCATCCGCGGTCGCGGAAGATGAAGATGAAGCCAGCCCATCGGTCTCCTCCAATCTATAGACGGGTTCCCGGCCGCCGGTCGGCTCGAACTCGATCCAGCCGTAGCCTGGAAAGTAAATTTCCGCCCAGGAGTGCGCCTCGGCCTCCGAAATTACGTACGCTTGCAAATCCTCATCGTACCGTTCGGCGATGTAGCCGACCACCAGCCTGGCCGGCAAACCCGAGGCTCTGGCTAACACAACCATCGAGCTGGCATAATAGTCACAATAACCTTTCTGCAGGTCAAACAGGAAGTAGTCCACCACGTCCTGCCCGGCGGGCGGCAGGTCCAAATCCAGCGTATATGGAAAAGCCCGCAGGTAGCCCTCGATCGCTCGCGCACGGTCATAGGGCGTGGCCTCATTCGCAGTCAGATTGCGGGCCAAGACGAATACGCGATCGGGCAGCGTTCTCGGCAGTTCCAGGTAGTGTGGACTGACCCAATCCGGATAGGACTGGTCCGCAGCTTTCAACTCGTCTGCGGTCAGATCCAGGATTAAGGACTGCGACCGGTAGGACTCGTCGCCCTCCATTAAGATCGCTCCGAAATCATCACTTTCACCGCGCCATTGCACTAAAAACTCCCGGTCGGCGGACACCAGCGGCCCGGCTGCATAAACCAGCGGCCCCAGCTCACCGACCACGGAAATCTCCTGCAGCACCGAACGGTAGCCGGGCCGGCTCTCTGGCCGAATCCGCTCCCCCGCCGCATAACCTTTGACGTCGGTCTCCGAAGTCATCCACCCGCGGCTGGTATAGACATCGTAGGTGGTGCTCCTCAGGTAGAAACGGCCCGAAATCGGACCGGAAGTATCGCCCGGAAGATCACGGACCTCCATGACGATCTTTTCGGAGAGCTCAGGCCCGGACCCGATGAGTTGCTGGCGAGGCAGCCCGGGGGCACGGAGCTTGTCCATCACGGCGCGCTGGCGCTCAAAACGTTGATCTCTTAACCCGAGCGCGTCCGTCACGGTCTCTCTAAGCGCCTCTTGTTCGTCGCTGAGGGTGCGAGGAGCCCGCAGGAAGTCTTCGAGCGACACGTTCTGTAATGCGGCTGCCAAGGCGACCAACGCCACGGAGACGATAAGCGCCCAGCCGCCGATGCCCTGCCAGATGCGCTCGGAGAACTTGACCTTTCGCCGCAACCACTCTTTTCGGAGCAGCGTATGTCTCGCAAGCGCCAATAAGATCAGGAGAACGGCGAGCAGCCAGATGACCGGCCCGGATTCGGCGCCGAGGTAGGCGAAGGTTGAAATCATGAGCACGCTTGCGGGGAGCAATGCGATCAGCGCCCGATGGTGCCTGCCATAAATCCAGCCAGCCCATGCGGCCACCGACCAGATGAGCAAACTCCAAATCAATGCCGCGGCGACCGGGTCAAAGGAGGGCTCCCCGCGGATCCAGGTCGTCAGCCAATGGACGCCGCGTCCGGTCACCACCGAGACCGCACGGGCGAGTAGGGCAGCCGTTTCCGCCACCGGAGACCAGTCGGGAACTCCCGCAGCGACGACCGACCGCCACAAGGGGCCCGCCATTTCGACCAGCGAGCCCACCATCGCCGCAAACTTGTCGCCGATCTGCCCCACCATGAAAAGCATGCCGACCACACCCGCCAGGAGAGATACAAGGAACGCCAGTCCCATTCCCATATGGGTGAGCGCGAGCGACCACCCAACGACGGCTCCGCCGATCGCCATCGCTGCGAGCAGAAACGCCTCCAGGCCGAGGCTCACGTCGGAAATCCCGCGGGCCACGATCAACAGCGCCACAAGCAGCAGCGCAAAACTCACGAGCGCAATAGGCGGTAACCTGGGCGGGTTACCTTCGATCCGTGGCTTGAATTCCAGGAAGCTGTCCATGTTTGTTTACTTGTTTTGTCCTGCGGTTGAGGTCCTCATGGCCGGAGGTAGATCCGGGTCAAGCTGCCCTGGGTCGTGGATTCCCGAGCAGTTCTCGGTCAATTTGATAGTAGGCCACGCCTAATTCGGAAAGCGCAGAGATCACCTCGGCCGAGTCTCCCGTTCCACCGAACGACTTCGGATCCAACAACAATACGGTCGGCACATCCCCGCGATGTAGGAGCGGAATCAAGGCCTCGATCCAGCTCGCATCAACCGCGGGGGTGATGATAATCAGGCTGGCCCGAGTGGCGTTGGGTTGCAGCATCGAGAGCAGCTCGCCTACTCCATGATCGCCATAGGAGAGCAACGCGAGCGATCGCATGATCTGCCAGCGGTGTGCCTCGGAGCCCCGGGGAGGCAGCCAGATTAATTCTTGATCGGCGGCCGCCAACCCCACCGACCGGCCAGCCCGCAGGCCACGATCCGCCAGTGAGGCAGCCAGGATCACGGCGTGCTCCAGAGTCGAGTCGTCGCCCGAGCCGGCCTGGATATCCAGCTCGGCATCCAGCACAATCCACCAATCCCCCGAAGGCGCTCCCTCGAAGCGGCGGACATGGAGCTCACCACGCCGAGCAGTGGTGGGCCAGTGGACCCAGCGCAAGGCGTCTCCCGGCTCATACACTCGCGCAGAGGAGGAAATGACTGATTGTTCCGGAGCGTCGTTGCGGATCCGTCCCTCGCTGGCCATCCCGCCGGCTGCGACGTGGATGAAGGGCAGCGGAACGACCTGAGGCATCACCAGAAACGGAACGGTTTCTGGATAGTCCAATCTAACGGCGTACAAACCAAACGGGTCGCCCGTTTTCAGGCTCATGGGTCCCAGAGCAAAAAGTCCCCTTCGTGTGCAAATCGCTTCTTTGAGCCAACGCAGCTGGCCCTTGCCCGACACTGCCACACCTCGGTCGGGGGAGGCCGAAGGTAGAGTCGAGCGATCGTTTACTTCCACCCATAATGCTGGGAACCGGCTCTTGTTGGTCAGCGCGATATGTGAAAGTACGCGGTCTCCCACCTCAAACCATCCGAACTGAACATCGTGCTCGAGTTTGAGCCCACGGCGCAGCCTTGCGGCCCACAGCCGCCCCACCAGCAGAGTCCCGGCGAACCCTATGAGCACGATCCTCCATCCCCGATAGACGCCAACCATCTGCAGACCCAATAAGATCAGCACGATGATCAGAAGTAGGGTTGCTGCGGGCCGACGTTGCACGGTATTCATTGGATAGTCGAGTGAAACGCGAGCTATTCTGCTCGATCTTAGGACCGGCTGGCGGCCGGTTGCTCTACCCCCTCGCCCCCGGGAACCGCGACCTTGAGCAGCAGCTCATCCAGCAATTCCTCCGCGCGTACCTCCCGAAGCCGAGCCTTGGGGCTAACGATCATGCGGTGTGCCAGCACAGAGCGCACCAGCGCTTTTACATCATCCGGAAGAACATAATCGCGCGCACGAATCCAGGCGCGTGCCTGCGATGCTCGATAGAGTCCCAGGCTTCCTCTTGGACTGGCGCCGAGCGTGATCTCGGGATGATTGCGGGTGCTGTCCACCAGGTCCACGATGTACCGCGCGATGGCCTCCGAAACATGAACTTCTCTAACCGATTGCTGAGCGCTCATCAACTCTTCAGCGCCGGCCACCGGCTCCAGATCCTGCAGCGGGTGATGGTGCTTCTGGCGGTCGAGCAGAAGCATTTCGTCACGCTTATCCGGATATCCGAGCTTGACTCGCATTAGAAACCGATCCTTCTGCGCCTCGGGAAGGGGAAAAGTTCCCTCATATTCGATCGGGTTCTGCGTGGCCAGGACCATGAACGGCCTGGGCAGTGGATGGCTCACCCCATCCACGGTGACCTGCCGTTCCTGCATCGCCTCCAGCAGCGCCGATTGTGTCTTCGGAGTGGCGCGATTGATCTCGTCGGTAAGCACGATGTTGGCCATGATCGGACCCGGCCGATATTCGAACTCTTGTTTGCTCTGGTTAAAAAATGAAATTCCCGTGATGTCGCTGGGAAGCATGTCGGGAGTGAACTGGATGCGGCTGAATACGACTCCTAAGGAGCACGCCACGCTGCGCGCCAGCATCGTTTTTCCAACGCCGGGAACGTCCTCGATCAGCAGGTGCCCCTCGCTCAGCAGTCCTATGACGGCAAGCTCGATAACTTGCCTCTTGCCAATGATGACGCGTTCAATGTTGGAGATCAGTTTTTCGGCGAAAGGGGAGGGATCAGACACTGGCTAGAAAGCTTAACATACCGGTGCCGAACGATTAGCAAGTGTAGCGTTTTCTAAGTACGGATGGCCGCGAACTGGATGGGGATCCTACGGACAGGTTTCTAAGCTCTCGATATTCCAGAAAGCGCTGAAGGAGATCGGATCCAGCTCGATCCCGCAGACCGATAGTCGGTGCGCGAGCACTCTTGGTCGCATATACAAAGGGATGGAGGGGAGCGATTCTCGGAACAGCTCCTGCGTCACGCGGACCGCATCCGAGTACTCTTGAGAATCGCTGCGGCCAAGCAAGAGCGTGCTGCAGGCTCGGTCGTACTCGGCCAGGCTGAACCCCGCCGCGTTCACGCCAAACGGTTTCTCATCGGACGGGATTTCGCGGCTGGCAAACATTTCGCAAAGCGGGCTGACCCAGCCCGGCCACGCCCATCCGACCGTCTGGAAGGAGCGGCCAAACGCGGGCCCGTCGGGCCAGGGTTGAAAGAGGTCGGCTTGAGAGAGGAATTCGGTCGTAAGCTCAATTCCGCAGACTGCCAGGTCTTCCTCGAGCCTCGCCGCTACCGCGCGATGGAACTCATCCGGGGTGGTGAGATACGAAAAGGAGAGCTTGGTCCCATTTGAGACCCCCTCGACTCCGAGGGCAATGCGTGGGGCACCCGGGTTGGCATCCTCTTGCGACCATCCGGCTTCTTCTAAAAGTGCCATTCCATCGGCCGGGCTGAAACTAATCGCTTCGAGCGCGCCGAAGGCGGCTGGATGGGCGGGAGGAAGATAACTGTTCGGAACCTCGGACAGGCCAAAAAGTGTTCGGGAGATAATTCGTTCCCGGTTTATACATGCCGCCACCGCGGCCCTGGTTCTCGAGTCGGCAAACAGGTCCGGAATCCCGGCCGGTAAGATGGGAGCCAGTCCGAAATCGAGCCGTTCCATTTCGGCGCCTGGGGTCCAGGCGACCTCAATTTTTCCCGCGGCATCCAGACTGGCCAGTTCGGCCAACGCCCCAGGATCCAGGACCGCACCTCCAAGGGCATCGGCAATCGCAGTTTCGTCTAAGATGTCGCATTCGCTTGTTAACAGCTGCTCGATACTGCCCTGAGTTCCTCCCTGCAGAAACCGAAACTGGAGTACGTCGAAGCCCGGTAAACCTTCGTCCGCGCGGAAATAATCCGGATTTCGTTCCAGCGTAATATACTGTCCGGGTCTCCACTCCTGGAGAACAAAGGGCCCCCAGCCGATTGGCGCCAGGTTGGTACCCTCGGCGTTTAGCAATTCTTCAGCGCTAAGTTTGTCGAGCAAATGTTTCGGCAGCGGACTCCAAAAATTAGAGAAGTATTCGGAATCCTTGTAGCCCGGGATGCCGGTCCAGCGGATAGTCTGCGCGTCCACCACCTCATAAGTGGCGGTCCGATTCACCTGAGTCTTTAGCGTGGGCGTGTCGACGTGTCGATCTAATTCGAAGGAGAAAAGCGAATCCTCAACCGTCAGCGGTTCCCCATCTGACCAACGCACATCGGATCGAAGCCGGAAATCGACGACAAGCCGATCCATGCTGACCGTGCCACCAGCGTAAGTCAATACACAGTCCTCCGACTGGCAACCGGCCGGCAGATAGGGATCTCCAATATCGAGAATTTCTGGCCGCAGCGTGTGTGGGTTGAGATAAAGCTCACCTTCGCCCACTGATACCGCCTCATAACGCGCGTCCCCATCCGCCAGATCCGGCAGCTTTTCAAGGATGACCGGACGATATTCGTACTGCCTGACGTCGAGCGGGCCGTCATAAATAGCCTGCAGCACCGCTTCGGCCTCCCGGGCGGTGTCTCCGTAGAGGTAGTCGGCTCCATAACGGTAGAGTGATGCGGGCTCCTTCCCCAGGCAGATGATCAGACTGCTGGTTGAGGGCTCACTGGTGGGTAGCGGAGGTGGGTCGGTTGGATCCGGAATGGGCGGGATGGTGAGCGGCAGCTCGAGTTCTACAGACCGAGCACAGCCGGCCAGAAGCAGAAGCGCCAGACCAATGAGAACCCCGCGTTTCATAGTAAGGCCGGGTCCTTGCCGATCCGCCACGGTCGAGGTGCAGGGAGCTGGAGCGCAAATCCGCTTGCTCGAGCATCGATCATTGGGCGGCCTCATCCTCGGTTGCCAGTCGATCCAAGAACTCTCGATCCGCCTCATCGAGACTGGCGGCCCCCAGAAGATCTGGCCGCCTGTAGAAGGTGCGGCGCAAAGATTGCTCTCGCCGCCAGGCCGCGATCTTAGCGTGATCCCCGGATCGCAGGATCTCGGGAACTTGCCAGCCGCGGTATTCCGCCGGCCGAGTGTAATGTGCACCCTCGAGCAACCCCCCGGAGTGTGAATCCTGGGAGCTAGCGGCCTCATCCCCCAGGGCCCCGGGCAGCAGTCTGACCACCGCGTCAATTACAACCAACGCGGGCAGCTCACCACCGGTCAATACATAATCTCCAACGGAGATTTCGTCGTCCGCCAGATGTTCACGCACCCTTTCATCCACTCCCTCGTATCGCCCCGATATGAGCGCTAGTCGGCGCAAGCCGGCTAGCTCCTGTGCGACGGCCTGGTTGAACACACGGCCCTGGGGAGTCAGCAGCACCACTCGAGTATCGGCGAGCTGCTCCCCAAGAACGGCTTCCACGGCTTCGAATAGCGGCTCTGGCTTCATGACCATACCTCCCCCACCCCCGTAGGGTTCGTCGTCCGTAGTGGAGTGCCGATCCAACGCATAATCCCGGATGTTGTGCAGGCCAATTTCCACCAGACCGGCCGCCTGCGCCCGACCAAGGATGCTGGCCGAGAGGTAAGGCGACATCACTTCTGGAAACAGGGTGAATACTTCGATCTTCACGTTGCGCGATTGCCCGGGGTCGCTTAAACCTGGGACTTCCAGCCCTCGATGGCCACCCGGGTGGCTTCGAATGCCAGCGGCGGCAGTTTGGAGGGAACAAAAAAATCGGCTGCGTCTGCATCGTCGCCGGCGATAAGATCCCCACCGATGATCTCGCCCGTATAAATAATCACGATGCTGGCCCCGCTTGAATGTTCTCTTCCATGAATCACATCCAGGATGCTCACAATCCGTACTTCGAGCCCAGTTTCCTCCTTACACTCACGAACGGCAGTATCTTTCGGATCTTCGTCCCCCTCCACAAAGCCGGCGGGGATAGTCCACTTGCCTAACTCCGGTTCCACCGCGCGACGAACGAGCAGAATCTTATCGTCCTTTGAAAGCAAAACTCCTGCGCCCACTTTGGGATCCAGAAAATGCACCCGCCCACAGGAGCTGCAAACCGGACGGAGCTGCCCGAACGCCTGACGCTGCTCTACTTTTGAGCCGCAGGTCGTGCAGAATTGGATGGGTTCCCTCTCGGCCATCAACCTCTCTGACGAACCCAGAGTGTAAGCCCAAGCAGGAGGATTACGATCGCAGCCAGACCGATCTCTACGACCCGCAGCGGACCCTGTGAGAAAGGAGCGGCCTCCTCCGCGACACTCACTTGCGCGGGCAACTCCTCGGTCAGGGATTCCCGCTGCCCGTCGGCTTTGAGCGCTCCCTCCGCGGCTAGCTGCTCCTCGAACACCGCCTCTGGCTCGGCTGCCCCCTGCTCGGCGCGCGCTTCGCCAGCCGCGGCCTCGTCCGCGCCCAGGATAGGCTGGGCGGGCAGGACATCGGCATCTTCTATAGAATCGGCCTGAGGCTCGGCTGCGGCCGCCAGTTCACCTGGGGCCGGCTCCGCGGCCGCCTCCTCGAGGCCGGGGGCCGCCGCCGGCGCTGCGTCGGCAGGCCGCTCTTCAGCCTGCGAGGCCAATTCGTCGGCCGCGAAAAATGCCTGCTCGGGAATATCGACCGCGGAGCTCCCGATGTTGTTTAGGTATAAATCAGCCCCGACCACTAAAACGAATCCTAAAGCGGCCATGGCCGTGCTCAATTGCAGGATGGGATAGGCTCGCCGCGGCCGCACCATCTCTTCGGTCAGCGCGAAGCTCTGCGGCGGACGGACATCGGGGAGGCCGCCCACAACCGCCGCGGTCGCCCGCAGGCCCTCAAGCGTTCCGCTGAGTTGCTTATCCGTTTTCAGGCGCGCCGCGAGCTTCTCGGCTTCGGCAGGGCTGAGTTCACCATCCATAAAAGCCGAGAGCCGCTCCAAGTCCCTGTGTGTTGTCCCTTCTATGTCGGTCATCGGGCCGCCTCGTTCTGTAGACGAATCGAAGTCGGCAGGAGTTCCCCATGTTCCTGCAGGCATTCTCTAAGCTTGGCCCGGGCCCGCGCCAGGCGGCTCTTGACCGTCCCCAGGGGTTTTCCAATGGATTCGGCCACTTCCTGGTAGTTGAAGCCTTGAATATCGACCAGAACTGCTACCACCCTGAACTCGGGCGCCAGGCCCTGAAGGCAATCTTCTATCACCCGGATCAATTCCGACCGTTGAACCGCGGCCTCCGGGCCTTCTGTCGGGCTGGCAACCGGCAGAGCAGCCTCTTGCTCCATCATTTCATCCAGAGAGGCCGCCGGCCGCCGTTTGAGGCGGCGAAGCTCGTCGTAGCAGGCGTTGGTAACGATGCGCAGCAGCCAGGCGCGGAACGAGCCTCCACGATATCGTTTCAATCCACGATAGGCCGAAATGAAAGCCTCCTGGGTCGCGTCGGCTGCCGAGGGTTCGTCCCCCATAATGCGCAGGGCGACGTTAAATGCCAACCCCTGGTAATTCAAGACCAGACGGTTGAAGGCATCCAGGTCGCCCGACTTCGCTCCTTGGATAAGCGCCAACTCGTCCATGGCTCGGCCATGATAACTCAGAGGCCTACGAAGTGCTCATCGGCCTGAATTCGATTGAGAGAAAGGAGCGGCGGCCTTTGAAGGTGTATCCCAATAGGCTGCAGAAATGAAAAGGGTCAGCTGCCTGCTGACCCTTTTCCCAATTTGGAGGATGAGAACTAGCCCTCGGTTACGACCACAGATCCCGACATTCCACTTCCGCCGGGGCCTCCATGAAACTTACAAAAGTATGGAAATTCTCCTGCTTCGTCGAAGGTAAAGGAAAAAGTATCTCCTTCTTTGAGCGTTCCGCTATCGAAGAGACCTGTGTCGGAGGTGGCCGTGTGTGGCAGGTTGGCATCGTAGACGAAGGTCACCGTTGTGCCGACCGGTATCGTGATGACTTTCAACCTGAAATCGACGTCCACCACCCGGACTTCTTCCCCTCCGGCTGCGGCCTGGGACTCCAGGAGTGCAAACGGAGCCAACACAACATTTCCTGCACCGTCGAACACCGGCGCGTCGTCCCCTGGGAATTCGTATTCTCCTGCGACGCCCAGATCCAAGTGCAGCATCGCGTACAGCGTCTCGGTCGCCTGCTCAAGATCGATATCGACGGATACATCGGTATTGCTGCCGATCCCGACCGGAGCAAATCCAATGACTGCGCCCGGGGCCCCATCCGCGGCGGCATGGATCACGATCCAGCCCGGTTCCTGCGAGGAAACCAGATCCACCCTGACCGTGCCATTCGACGCAGCTTGATCGCTCACACTTACCGCGTCTTCGATTTGAAACTCAGCCTGGAAGGGCACGTTCACGATCACGTCATCAACAAATACCGGCGCATCGTCGCCAGGGAACTCGTACACCCCTTCGGTTCCTGCATCAAAATGCAGCATGGCGAACAATTGCTCGGTCGCCATCTCGAGGTCGATTTCCACCTCCACGTTTGAGCTGCTTCCTTCTGGGACAGCAGATTGACCGATGACCGGACCCGGTGCACCGTCCTGCGAGATGTGAATTACGATCCAGCCAGGCCGATCGGCTACCACTTCCCCGATCGTCACCGTTCCGCCGCTTACGTCCTGATCGACAACCGTGACGGAAGGTACAACCGGCTCCGCGGCCTGCACCTCGGCAGCGGTGGGCGCGGCCGCCGGTTCAGTTGTAGCGCTCGAGCATCCAACGAGCACGAGCGCGAATCCTCCAGCTAATAACGATAGTTTTGTCGGCCTCATTGTGCCTCCTTGGGTACTTGGTCAAATTCAAGTTCGGCGTTATTGGCAGTACGTCAGAGTAAGTCGGACTGGATCTCTCCTTTCAACTCGGCTTTCACTGTCTTATTCGGACACGATGAGGGCGCTCGCCAGCCGATGGGCATAGAACCGGTCGGCGCTCCATTGAGGCTAGCGAACTCGGGGCGCCAGAGGAGATCCGATTCAAGGATGCCAAGGGGTCCCGGACGCGGCGGCACAGTTCATTCGAGCTCAACCGCGGGCGCAGCTAACAATAACAGGTGCCCGACACTCCGAACGAGATACTCGGGTGGCATTGAAAGCATCAATTTCCGAAGCATGGGAATGGTTGTTCCGAGGGCGAGTTAAAGATCAACCCCAAGAATCCGGGGCCCGGTGGGCGCAGGACTTCCTCCGGCCGGTTCCAGGGTGACCCCCAAGGCGATATAGTCCTCCATCATTTTCGGCGCCTCAATCATCAGCCAGCCGAAGCCTTGATCCGCGCCGAAGGTTATCAGGCCGCCGTTGAGACGCTCACCTTGAGCGTCGACCAGCCAGGCCTGGTACACCTGGTCGTCGGAGAGGCGCGGGAGGCCCCAGACATACATGACTGCAACAGGAAGGCTCGGATCGTAGACGAAGGTCCCTCGTACACCGTCTTCCTCGATCAGCGCAACCTGGGAGCTAGGATAACTAGCGAGCGCAACCGCGGTCTGCCCGGCTTGCTGCTGAGCCAGAGCCTTCTGGCCTTGCTCAATTAGCCGCTGAGATTGAACCAATAATCCGAGATTTGCTGTCAGGAGGATTATCAAGCCGACCGCCAGCCCGAGCCCCGCCGCGGGAACTCTCTGCAGGGATCTCCTCCAACTGGGACGGGCCCTGGTCTTGCCTAGCTGCTTTGCCAGGTTGGAGCGAATGGACCTTGGGGGACGTTTAGGATCCGCGGCATGTAATAACCCCTGCGCGACACCTTCGTAAGCTGCGAGCGCGGCTTGACACCTTGGGCATCCACTCAGGTGAGCCTCCACTTGCAAGCGCTCCTCGGGATCCAAGGCGCCCAACACATAAGCTGCCAGCTGCTCTTCGGCTTGGTGATCCATCCGCTCAACCCTCCCCTCTAGTATTAACGCTGGGCTTCGTCAATTGGATTTCTCCCCCTGGTCCCATTCCAGCCGTAATTTTTTCATTCCGAGCCGAAGTCGGGTCTTAACCGTCCCGAGCGGGGTCGCCTGGTATTCCGCGATTTGGCTGTGCGACATGCCATGGTAGAAGGCCAGCTCGATCACCAATCGCTGTTCCTCAGGAAGTGTATTGAGGGCGAACTTCAGAGTCGCCCAGCGAGCTTCCTCGGTTTCGCTCGCTGGATCGGGGACGTATTCGGGAGCTTCGCCGGGATTGGAATAGTTCGAAGTCGGTGGGCGGCGGGATTCAAAACGGATCCGATCCAGTGCCAGGCGACGGGTGATGGTGAGCAGCCAGGAGGAAAGCCTACCGCGTTTCGGGTCGAAGGTCTCGGCCCGAGTCCACATCCTGACGAACGCGTCCTGAGCGATCTCTTCCGCAGTCATCCGGTCGCCAAGTACGCGCAGCGCCAGGCCATAAACCCTGGCCGCATACTTGTCGTAAAGACTCAAGAAAGCGCGGCGATCTCCGCCAGCCACTTTCCTCATCAGTACGGCATCTTCGGCCAGATCGATGTTGTTCACCGCGTCGGGGATTATAACTATCCCCCCTTACAGCTTTATGTAACATCGATATGTGAAATTTATCACTTATGCCCGGTCCACCGAATCTTTAAAATCGAAGCTGTCGAACAACTTGCTTAAAGGAGGGAAAAATGAGCCCCAAATTTAGGATCCCGAGAGGATCAACGATCGCCGATGCTCCCCTTGTGGAGTGGCTCTTCAACAGCCCGCGAGCCGGTCTGATCTGGTTGGTGCCGCGCCTATGGCTAGGCTATTGGTGGGTTGATGCAGCTCTGCACAAGGTGAGCAATCCGGCATGGGTGGATGGGGGGCAGGCACTAAAGGGATATTGGACGAACGCTATCGCCATCCCGGAGGCCGGAAGGCCGCCAATCGCCTTTGATTGGTACCGCTCGTTTATTCAGGCCTTGTTGGAGGTGGAAGCCTACACTTGGTTTGGAAAAGTGGTCGCTTACGGTGAGCTGCTCGTCGGCGCGGCGCTCGTGATCGGTGCCTTTGCAGGGATCGCGGCTCTCTTCGGAGCGCTCATGAACTGGAACTTTATGATGGCAGGCTCCGCCAGCACCAATCCTGTGCTGTTTGTAGTCGCCATCGGGCTGATCTTGGCCTGGAAGGTGGCCGGTCACTACGGAGCGGATTACTTCCTGCTGCGGTGGCTCGGGACTCCCTGGAAAGCCAGTAAACGGAGCCCGCAAGAAGCTGAATTTGTGCCGGTTTGAACAGGTTGTTTGATCCATAAAATACCGAAGGGGCCGGTTAGTAGACCGGCCCCTTCGGTATTGTCATGTCTGAGAAGCGCAGAGCCGAGGTCACTTGAGTGGGGCCTCAGCCCGCATTGCGTTTACGGGTACCGCTGACTTACATGACTTCAGACATCCCAGAACATCCAGGACCGAGCGGGACTCACATTGGCGTCTCCCGCGCTGACGTCACTCGCGGTGTTCGCGCCCGGCTTATTCTGCTAGCAGCGCGAAGGGTGCAAGCACGACATTGCCATCTGCGTCGAACACAGGCACATCGTCGCCGGGGAATTCATAAACACCGGCCGCGCCTAAGTCGAGGTGCATCATGGCGTACAGGGTATCCGTCGCCGCGCCCATGTCGATTTCAACCGCAACGTCCGCGTTGTAGCCCAAAAAGATCGGTGCGGACCCAATGACGGGACCCGGTGCACCATCGGCCTGCGCATGGATCACGATCCAGCCCGGTGCGGCCGCCGATACGAAGGCAATCGTGACCGTTCCATCGACCGCGGCTTGATCCTCTGCTGTTACGGAGTCATCGACGGGGAAAGTGGCCTCGAAAGGCACGTTCACAATCACATCGTCCACAAAAACCGGGGCATCGTCGCCGGGAAACTCGTACTCTCCGACGGTGCCGGCATCCAGGTGAAGCATGGCAAAGAGTTGGCCGGTGGCCTTATCCAGGTCGATGTCTACCGTCACGCCCATGTTGCTCCCCGCTTCCACTGCGGATTGGCCGATGACCGGCCCGGGACCACCGTCCCTGGTGATATGGATCACCAACCAGCCCGGTCCATCAGATACAACTTCGTCGATCGTGACCGTCCCACCGCTGGCGTCCTGGTCGCTTACCTTCACGGCCGGCGCCATGGCTTCGGCCATCTCCTCCGTCGGTTCCTCGGTTGGAACCGGAACGGCGCTAGGCTCCGCGGTCGGTGTGGCACAGCCGGCCGCGATCAAGGCCAGCGCGCCTCCTAACAAGCTCATTTTCATGGTGTTCATTTCTCCTCCTTGAGGTTCGGATACGTACACGTGCCTTCTCGCTATCCATTACGCCGAAGGCAGGGAAGTCGGATCTCCCCCCATGGTGGGAAAACTCTGAATTCACTCGATTCTCATATATGAGGGATCGATCGGGTGTGAAGGAGGCTGCGACGCTTACGGCGTTGTACGTCCTTGTTGATCGGATCACGGCTGTTGCACTCCAGCCCTCAACGGGCGAGCACGCCGCTGGGCAATCTGCGTGGCATCTGAGCCTCCTCAAATTCCTCACCCAGATCAGTGGACTACCGACGGAACAACGAACCCGGGCTCCAGATTTCGACCAGATGGGCCGGAAACGGTTAAATTTATGAGTTGGGAGAACTTCCCTTCAACGGGATGTCGGGCCGCCATAAACCCGTTATGCGTGGCCCCCCTGGCCCGCGGGCTTCCGTGAGGCAGATCCCATGGGGTGCCCGACCAGAATTGATTTGTTATGAGTAGGCCTGTTGGCCGGCGGCCTTTCGGGGGTCCATCTTACGGGATGTCAGGCCACAATCGATCCGTTATGAATGGGCCTTCCAGGAGAGGGGAAATACTCCAATCGACACTGTCTTCGAGATTACCGTCTTTCGATGTTGGCCCGATTAGTCTATGTGCAGTCAGCCGACTATTCGGCATCTGGAGGTCGTGGTTATGCATCCAACCAAAACATTAGTTATCGGTATTCCGATTCTTTTCACGGCGCTCGCGGCGTGTTCCAATGTCGCGGAGGACACCGCAAGGCCGAGTACTGCCGTCGCTCAACCGGGGCCGATTGCGACCGAGGAAGAGCCGAGCACCGCCGCCACCGAACCTGGGCCCACCGCAGCTCCGGAAGAGATGGTCATCGCGGCCCCATCCATCCAGATCGGGGAGATCTCCTTGACATGGGAAGTGCAGGAGGTCGGTGAGGGTATCAAGCCCGCGTTTGCGATGGATGCGGAAGGAGTCGCCCATGTTACTTTTCTGACCGAGGCCGACCGCGGGGCGCTTTTCTATGCCCAAAATCGCAACGGCGATTTCGAAGTTGAGACCGTAGTCGGGGGGTATTTCTACGGTCCGATCGATTTGGCCTTGAACCCGAGCGGCGAGCCCCTCATCGCCTACCACGATCATCAGGGCCTTCAGTTTGATCCGGCGCTTGGCGATGAAGTCATCGCTCAGCTCACCGAGAGCGGCTGGGAATTGACGACGGTCGCAGATGATGGACATGACGGATGGGACAACTCGATCGTCGTGGACGAGGCCGGCGTCTGGCATACGGCTGCCATAGACCCCTCGCAGTTTGGGAGTGGGAGCGGAGTCGAATATGCCACGCTGGTGGATGGAGCGGTCGTCGTAGTTGAAGTAGGGAGTGGGTCGATCAAATACGAATTCGCGACCAGCATTCAGCTCGATCCCTCAGGATCGCCAGCCATCGCTTACTACAACGATCGTGATCAGCAGTTGGAATTCGCTTCGCTTGGAGCGGGCGGCTGGTCCGTGGAAGTGGTGGATAATCAAGGCGACGTCGGCCGATACGCCTCACTGATTTTCGATACGGACGGGACTCCTCACATCGCTTACTACGTCGCTGAGAGCCGTGAATCCGGCACGGTGCGTCATGCGTGGCAAGACGCCTCTGGTTGGCAAATCGAAGCTGTAGGGACTCTTCAGAACATCCGAATGGGTAGCCCCGGAGCGAGAAAGATCACCTCCCTGGCTTTCGATGGCGAGGGGACCCTGCATCTCGCCTATACCGATAGGGACCAATTGATCTATGCGCAAAAGACAGATGAAGGCTGGATCGGTCAGGAGGTCGTGGAGCCGGGAAGCGTGGTGCTGGGACAGCTGGTCGAGTTGGCCATCGACGCGGATGGCTCTCCCCACTTGATTTGGTATGAGGCTGCAGATATCGTTCGCTACGCGGCAGGGAGCGGATAGGTACGCGCTCGCGCAGTTCAGAGGGACCTGCGCGCTTCGAAGCCAGAAGGTCCGAAAATCAAACGAGCCCCACAGAAATCGGGGCTCGTTGAGCTTAAAAGAAAAGCTTCTTGGCAATGACCTACTCTCCCAGGCCGTCTCCAGCCAAGTACCATCGGTGCTGGCGGGCTTAACTGCCGGGTTCGGGATGGGACCGGGTGTACCCCCGCCGCTCTAATCACCAAGAAGCGATTCGACTTATGAAGTTGTTAACAACTGAATAGCAGTCCGCGCTGTTGGCGACAGTTCTTACTCCACTTGGAGATTGCTTCGGCGCTGTGCGCCTCGCAATGACATACGTAGGTCGGTGTCATTGCGAGCGAAGCGACGCAATCTCCTCCTTCGCCAACTGGCATACTCCTGTGAAGAACGCCAATTTCTCCGTATCACGTTAAGCCCTCGGCCATTAGTACGGCTTAGCTGAATCCCTTGCGGGACTTACACTTGCCGCCTATCAAGCAGGTGGTCTTCCTGCGGCCTTACTCCCTTAACGGGATGAGGGATCTAATCTTGGGGCGAGTTTCCCACTTAGATGCTTTCAGCGGTTATCTCTGCCAGACATAGCTACCCAGCGATGCTCCTGGCGGAACAACTGGCACACCAGAGGTCTGTCCACCCCGGTCCTCTCGTACTAGGGGCAGCTCCCCTCAAATCCCTTGCGCCCACAGCGGATAGAGACCGACCTGTCTCACGACGGTCTGAACCCAGCTCACGTACCGCTTTAATGGGCGAACAGCCCAACCCTTGGGACCTTATCCGGCCCCAGGATGCGATGAGCCGACATCGAGGTGCCGAGCCTCCCCGTCGATGTGAACTCTTGGGGGAGACCAGCCTGTTATCCCCGGGGTAGCTTTTATCCGGTAAGCCACGGCCCTTCCACACGGTACCGTGGGATCACTAAGCCCGTCTTTCGACTCTGCTCGACGCGTTGGTCTTGCAGTCAAGCTCCCTTGTGCCTTTACACTCTGCGGCTGGTTTCCATTCAGCCTGAGGGAACCTTTGGGCGCCTCCGTTACCTTTTCGGAGGCGACCGCCCCAGTCAAACTACCCACCAGGCACGGTCCCCCTGCCGGCTAACGGTCAGGGGTTAGGGCTCAAACTTAGCAAGGGTGGTATTCCACTGGCGGCTCCACCGAGGCTGACGCCCCGGCTTCATAGCCTTCCACCTATACTAGACAAACTAAGCCCGAACTCAATGCCAAGCTATAGTAAAGCTCCACGGGGTCTTTTTGTCCTGCTGCGGGTACACGGCATCTTTACCGCGACTTCAATTTCGCCGGGTCCCTCGTTGAGACAGTGCTCCAGTTGTTACGCCATTCGTGCGGGTCGGAACTTACCCGACAAGGAATTTCGCTACCTTAGGACCGTTATAGTTACGGCCGCCGTTCACCGGGGCTTCAGTTCAAAGCTTTTCCCGCTTACGCGGGATAACCTCTCCCTTTAACCTTCCGGCACTGGGCAGGCGTCAGCCCCTATACATCGCCTTACGGCTTAGCAGAGACCTGTGGTTTTGTTAACCAGTCACCAGAGCCCTTTCACTGCGGCCTTGCCAGGCTCCATTCGTTCGAATTTCACCCGGAAAGGCACCCCTTCTCCCGAAGTTACGGGGTCAATTTGCCTAGTTCCTTAACGAGGGTTCTCCCGTTCGCCTTGGTATGCTCTACCCGTCTACCAGTGTCGGTTTGCGGTACGGGCACCCAGGTCTCAACGCTTAGAGGTTTTTCTTGGCGGCCGGGCTCAACCACTTCCGGCTCAGGGCCACGCCATCGCGCCTCGGCTCAGGACACGGATTTTCCTATGTCCCTCAACGCCTACACGCTTAGCACCTACACAACCAATCGCAGGCTGGCCTACCCCGCCGCGTCACCCCATCGCTCCTCCTAGGTGGTTCCGGAATATTAACCGGATGTCCATCGCCTACGCCTTCCGGCCTCGGCTAAGGACCGACTAACCCGACGCGGATTGACCTTCCGTCGGAAACCTTAGACTTACGGCGAACACGGTTCTCACGTGTTTTACGCTACTCATGCCGGCATTCTCACTTCTGCCCGCTCCAGGCGTCCTCACGGTCACCCTTCAGTGCAGACAGAACGCTCCCCTACTGCTCACATCCCCCGCAGGGGATGCAAACCCATGGCTTCGGTGCTGAGCTTAAGCCCCGTTACATTATCCGCGCAGGACCGTTTGACCAGTGAGCTGTTACGCACTCTTTAAAGGATGGCTGCTTCTAAGCCAACCTCCTGGCTGTCTCAACAGTCCCACATCGTTTCCCACTTAGCTCAGACTTGAGGACCTTAGCCGGTGGTCTGGGCTCTTTCCCTCTCGACTACGAAACTCATCTCCCGTAGTCCGACTGCCGTGCTCTAGAGTACCGGCATTCGGAGTTTGGTTAGGTTTGGTAAGCGATAAGCCCCCTTACCCATCCAGTGCTCTACCTCCGGTACTGAACGCACGACGCTAGCCCTAAAGCTATTTCGGGGAGAACAAGCTATCTCGGAGTTCGGTTGGCATATCACCTCTACCCACAGCTCATCCCAAGCATTTGCAACTGCTAAAGGTTCGGGCCTCCATCCCGTTTTACCGGGACTTCACCCTGGCCATGGGTAGCTCACCCCGTTTCGTGTCTAATCCCAGCGACTAATTCGCCCTATTCAGACTCGCTTTCGCTACGGCTCCGGGTGTCACTCCCTTAACCTCGCCACAGAGATTAACTCGCCGGCTCATTCTCCAAAAGGCACGCCGTCAGGCATAGCGCCGCATTTCCCGGTTTCCCGGGCACACAGACGCGCCATTAGCCCTCCGACTGCTTGTAGGCATACGGTTTCAGGTTCTATTTCACTCCCCTAACAGGGGTCCTTTTCACCTTTCCCTCACGGTACTTGTCCACTATCGGTCGTCAAACGTATTTAGCCTTGGAGAGTGGGCTCCCCAGCTTCCTACCGGATTAGCGTGCCCGGCAGTACTCAGGAACTCGGCGGGAGTCCTCAGGTTTTCGCATACGGGACTAGCACCCTCTGCGGTAGGCTTTTCAACACCATTCTGCTAACCCTTGGATTTATCACTCCCATGTGCCGGTCCTACAACCCCGGTCCAGCAAGCCAGACCGGTTTGGGCTTTTCCGCGTTCGCTCGCCACTACTAGCGGAATGATCTCTTTTCCTCTGGGTACTAAGATGTTTCAGTTCCCCAGGTTCCCCTCCCCTGGCCTATGTGTTCAGCCAGAGGATGACGTCGGAGACTTGCGTCCCGACGCCGGGTTTCCCCATTCGGACATCCCCGGATCGAAGCCTGCACACGGCTCCCCGAGGCTTATCGCAGTGTTCCACGTCCTTCATCGGCATTTGACGCCAAGGCATCCACCGTACGCCCTTAGTAGCTTAACTTTGTTGTGATACGGAGAAATTGACGTTCTTCGCGGTGAGAGCATCAACGCTCGCGCTTTGCAGGCGTTCCGATCGATTCCTGGATCTCTCGGAACTACGCGATTGCTGAGTACTCTCGATGCTATTCAGTTGTTAAGGTCCGATTGAGGGCGGCGGGTCTTCGGAACCCGCCTCCCCGAACAGCCGCTGCACCGTGATCTTTCCGGTGGTTGGCCGCCCGGCTGTGCTTCTGATCCCTTGTGATCAGGTTCAATTCTGATCAAACCTGGATCAGGCCCACAGCCCGGTTGCCAATTTGGCTAGACACACTGCGGCCCGGCATTCCGCCGGGCCCCATTTTGGAGGCGCTAGCCTCCATGGCGAATATGTCGGTCGATTCTATTTAGTTACTTGAAACCCGTCCGTATCCGATTGCGTCCTGCTCCTTTTCCGGCTTGTCCGCTGCCACCAGTCGCCTGGTGGAGATGAGGGGATTCGAACCCCTGGCCTCCGCCTTGCAAAGGCGGCGCTCTCCCAGCTGAGCTACATCCCCGAGCGTCGGTGCCTGCTCTCCTGCGGACCTATCTACCCACGCAACGTCAGGCCACCACTGACCCGTTATGAGTGGGCCTTCCAGGATTCGAACCTGGGACCTTTCCCTTATCAGAGGAACGCTCTAACCAACTGAGCTAAAGGCCCGCGTTAGTAATGTGCCCTGGCGCCGCCGGGACGCTCGGCCCTGAGGACCGCGCGCATTCCGTTCCAGCTAACCTCCGCCGGCGGGAGGTTGGGGGGCATGGCCCCCTCCACCTTAACAACTGAATAGTGATAGGAAACCTGATTCGGGGTTAGACGCCCATACACCGAGGTAGGGCGGATTTCCGGTTTGTTGCTGGAGCTGGAGCCGCAGCCCACAGGCTTTAGCTCAAGACTCCCTTAGAAAGGAGGTGATCCAGCCGCACCTTCCGGTACAGCTACCTTGTTACGACTTCGTCCCAGTTACCAGCCCCACCTTAGGCGGCTCCCTCCTTACGGTTGGGTCACCGACTTCAGGTGTTGCCAGCTTCCATGACGTGACGGGCGGTGTGTACAAGGCCCGGGAACGTATTCACCGCAGTATAGCTGTCCTGCGGTTACTAGCAACTCCTACTTCACGCAGGCGGGTTGCAGCCTGCGATCCGAACTGAGACCGGCTTTGGAGGATTGGCTCCGCCTCGCGGCTTCGCGACCCATTGTACCGGCCATTGTAGCGTGTGTGTAGCCCTGGACATAAAGGCCATGCGGACTTGACGTCATCCCCACCTTCCTCCCGCTTTATACGGGCAGTCTCCTGTGACACGTATAACACAGGACGAGGGTTGCGCTCGTTACCGGACTTAACCGGACACCTCACGGCACGAGCTGACGACAGCCATGCAGCACCTGTGATCGCTCCCCGAAGGGTCGGTCACCTTTCGGATCCCTACTACGAACATGTCAAGCCCAGGTAAGGTTCTTCGCGTAGCCTCGAATTAAACCACACGCTCCGCTGCTTGTGCGGGCCCCCGTCAATTCCTTTGAGTTTTAGCCTTGCGACCGTAGTCCCCAGGCGGCACACTTATCGCGTTAGCTGCGGCACTGATGGGTCTTACGCCACCAACACCAAGTGTGCATCGTTTACGGCTAGGACTACCGGGGTTTCTAATCCCGTTTGCTACCCTAGCTTTCGCGTCTTAGCGTCAGGGACAGTCCAGGAGGCCGCCTTCGCCACTGGTGTTCCTCCGGATATCTACGCATTTCACCGCTACACCCGGAATTCCACCTCCCTCTGCTGCCCTCTAGTCTGGCAGTTTCGAACGACCTCTCCCAGTTGAGCCGGGAGCTTTCACGTCCGACTTACCAAACCGCCTGCACGCGCTTTACGCCCAGTAAATCCGGATAACGCTCGCCTCCTACGTTTTACCGCGGCTGCTGGCACGTAGTTAGCCGAGACTTATTCCTGGGGTACCGTCCTTTCTCTTCCCCCAGAAAAGCGCTTTACAACCCTAAGGCCTTCATCGCGCACGCGGCGTTGCTGCATCAGGCTTGCGCCCATTGTGCAATATTCCCTACTGCTGCCACCCGTAGGTGTCTGGTCCGTGTTTCAGTTCCAGTGTGGGGGACCACCCTCTCAGGCCCCCTACCCGTCGTCGCCTTGGTGAGCCATTACCTCACCAACTAGCTGATAGGCCGCAGGCCCCTCCCGAAGCGAATGCAAGCATCCATTTCATCCTTAGGCATCTAATCCTTAGGATCACATAGGGTATTAGCCCCAGTTTCCCGGGGTTGTCCCCCTCTTCGGGGTAGGTCACCAACGTGTTACTCACCCGTTCGCCACTAGGACACCTCCTCCCGAAGGAAGAGGGCCTCGTTCGACTTGCATGTATTAGGCACGCCGCCAGCGTTCATCCTGAGCCAGGATCAAACTCTCCGTAGATTCTTCTCCACATCAGAGATGTGGTTCAGATCTCAAAGACAAAGCCCGAACTTTATTACTGGCTTCCTATCACTATTCAATTGTTAAGGTACCCCGCGCGAGACATAAAACGCCGATGTGATTTACTCACACACCGGCATCCCTGGCAGACCGAACAGATCTCCTTAGAGACCCAGGTCTCTGACCGCATTAATTTGTCAATGTCTTTCCCCGAAGGGACGAGACCGCGGGTAACTTGCTACGCAATTATAAGGGGGCTGGGGCTGAAGTCAAGGTTTGTCCGTAGGCGCGGGGGGCTTTTTTGGGCGCGGGGGGCAGGGGAGCGGCGGTGCAGAGGAGCTTCTGAGCGGGGCAGCGACGGAGCAGGGGGCAAGGGAGCAAACGCACAGGCCCAGCACGCACAAGCTGGCTCCCAAGCTCCTATTCGCCCACGCTCCCCCGCTCAGAAGGTCCCCAGCCTCTAGACTTCTCGCCGCCCCTCCAGCGCCTCCGAAAGCGTTCGAGCGTCCGCGTATTCCAGATCGCCGCCGGCAGGAAGTCCGCGGGCAAGACGCGTCATCCGGAGTTCTGGATTGTGGACGGCCTCCTTGAGATACATAGCCGTAGCCTCACCCTCGAGAGTTGGATTAGTGGCCACGATAAGCTCTTTGATTTCTTCCGCGTCCACGCGAGCTAATAACTCGCGGATCCGAAGATCGTCAGGACCGATCCCCTCTACCGGCGAAATTGCACCATGTAATACATGGTACCGGCCCGCATAGTTTCGCGTGCGTTCGATCGCCAGCACATCCAGCGGTTCCTCCACAACGCAAAGCACACCCGCCTCCCGTCCGGGATCTTCGCAGATCTCGCACGGGTCGGACTCCTTCGAGGTTATGTTGAAGCAGCGCGAACAGAAAACCGTGCCCTCCCTTACGGCCACCAGCGCTTTAGCCAACTCTCGACTCTCACCCTCCCCGGTACGAAGAAGGTGATAGGTGAGCCGGGAGGCGGTCTTAGGACCTATCCCCGGGAGCCGCGCGAAGGCCTCGATCAGCCGCTCGACTGAGCGTGGCAGGGCGCTGCTCATAGGCAAAGATTCCGTGAGGCAGGGTTCGACCGATGGGCTGCAGGCAGCCGCTCGACTGAGCGTGGCAGGGCGCTGCTCATAAGCAAAGATTCCGTGAGGCAGGGTTCGACCGATGGGCTGCAGGCAGCCGCTCGACTGAGCGTGGCAGGGCGCTGCTCATAGGCAAAGATTCCGTGAGGCAGGGTTCGACCTGATGGGCTGCAGGCAGCCGCTCGACTGAGCGTGGCAGGGCGCTGCTCATAGGCAAGCCAAGGGCCGAAGGCTGAGACTCGAGCGAAGGGGGGCGCGGAGGTCGGGGTGCGCGGGGGCAGGGGAGCGCGGGAGCAGGGGTTCGGAGAGCTTAGGAACGCCTGAACGAGAGGAGAGGGAGCATTTCGCGCGAAATCCGGCTGATGTTTTTGGCACGCCCGCACGATTTGCTCTGATGCGCTCACGTTCTCTCCAGGACGGCAGCACTGCAACTTCCGCACACCCCCCAGCTCCCCTGCTCCCAAGTGGCTCTGCTCATGGCTGGGGGTCGAGATCCCCAGAGAAGGGACTGAGCCGGCGGGCGGCCATCAATTGAGAGTCTCGAATTGCCTGATTCACCGCGAGCAGCACCAGGCCCTCTAAATGACGCACGTCACCAGATTGGAGGATGTCATCCACAATCTCCACGCTCAGGCACTCTTGGGTTCCCGACATGGTTACCTTGACTGCGCCTCGTCCGGCCGTAGCCTCCACACTGGATTTAGCGAGCTCAGATTGTGCTTTGCGCAGCTCTTGGTCCATTCGATTTCGCACGGATCCTGCGTCTTCCTCGCTTTTCACCGCTCCTCCTCATCACCATTTTTTTTGCTGTTCTTCTTGAAATCTGCGCCGGCGCCCTCCGCCTCGACCTCAGGCCCGTAGTCCACGACCTCGGCACCGAGATCGCGCAACGCAGTCGCAACCATGCCCCCTTCCGGCAATGGAGGCGAGGTTGCTGTGGATCGATCGTTTCCCCAATCTTGCAACAGCACGCAGCGGACATCCAGATCTGCCTCCAACACCGCTACAAGCGCTTCGCTAACGATTCTCCGGTTGTGGCCCTTTTCCATCTTTTCCCTAAGCAAGTCGCTTTGAAATCCCAAGACGAGGGTGTGGTCGTCCACCCCAAGCGGCTTACACGAATTCAGCAAAGCTTGCGTCTGAGGGTCACGTCCGTACGCCGCGGCCAGCAGATCCGGCCACGCGTCGAGCACCCGCTGAAAATCGGTTCCGGGTTCAGTTTCCGGTCGGCCCGCTGCCGAGTTCTCGACCTTCGGCTCGTCCGCAATCTCCGGCTCCGCCTCGAGGCGGGCTCCACGACCTGACGAAGGACCATGCTCCTGCTCCCGCTCGAGCTCATTCCCCGAGAATTGGGAGCCGGGATGCGCGGCGTCCGGGTCCTGAAAGTTAGGAGGCGCTTCCTCTGCGACCTCCGACTCAGCTCCAGAGCGCGAACCGCGATTGGGCCGGGCGTCGACTTTCCGCTCGGCCTCAGGTTCATGTTCCGATTTTGTCACTTGCTCGGATTCCTGCAGTGCTGGTTGCGACTTAGGCGAGCTCAGGACCGCGTCCATGAATGCCAATTCCAGCGCTAGACCCGGCTGCCACGCCGTGCGTTCGCCGCGGGTCGCCTGGCTGAATGCGTGCATAGCGGGCAAGATACCTTGGGTCCGCATGGAGCGCGCTTGATTAACTCTGTTTTCATCCTGCAGGTCGACCTTATCGCCGGCGGAGATCAACAATAGCGACCTCAGCCATTCCACGACTTGTCTTGCGAACTGCCGGGGGTCGATACCGCCATCTATGGCTCGGTTGATGATTTCGAGCCCTGATCCAATTTCCCCGTCCGCGATCGCCTGCACAAGCTCCCCCACCGCCTCGTCCACCGCAGTTCCCAATATTTCCTGGGCCTGCCCCAGAGTTACAGCCTCCCCCATCGACACCAGCTGATCCAGCAACGAGATCGCGTCACGCAAACTGCCCGTAGCCTGCCGGGCGATGAGTTTCATGGCTTCGGTTTCGACCTGGTAGCCGCCTTCCTCAATCTTGTTATCGAGGTAGCTGACTATCTCATCCACTGGAATTCGCCTGAATTCATGTCGTTGGCACCGGGAAAGCACCGTTGCCGGGACCTTGTGGATCTCGGTGGTAGCCAGGATAAAAATTGCGTGGGGCGGCGGCTCCTCCAATGTCTTCAACAATGCATTGAAGGCGGCCGTCGACAACATATGGACTTCATCCACGATATAAACTTTGTAACGGCCTTCGTTGGGCGCGAAATTGATACGATCTCGCAGGTCACGGACATCCTCCACACTGGTGTTGGAGGCCGCATCAATTTCTATGAGGTCCAGATAACGCCCCTCATTGACCGCGACGCAGGCCCGGCACTTGTTGCAGGGCCGGTCCGCCAAAGATTCTTCGAGGCAATTGATCGCCTTGGCCAAAATTCGGGCGGTGCTTGTCTTCCCCGTGCCGCGCGGTCCTGAAAACAGGTAGGCATGTGAGATCCGCTCGGCCTTGACGGCATTGTGGAGAGTACGTACGACATGCTCCTGACCCACGACCGCGTCCCATGCCAGGGGTCGCCACTCCCGGTACAGTGCCTGTCTCATCTACACGAACCTTTCCTTCTCATTTCGTGAGTTATTGTACTGTTGAGCAGAGGAGCGTGAGAGCAGGGAGCTTGAGAGCAGGGGTGCCTGGGAGCCTGCGGGCGGGGGAGCCTAGACGCCAGCTGTAGTGCCCAGTTGCCGTGGCTCTTTTTTCCGGAAGCACCCATTCCCAGCAACTCCAGCGCTCCCCTGCCCAGGGACTCCCCTGCTCTCACGCTCCCCTGCTTAGATTACGCGCCGGGAGTGGAAGCGGACTATAATCTTCGTGACTTTACGATCGGGAGTCGAGAATGCCAAACTTGGGCCCTACTGAGCTCATCATCATCCTGCTCATCGCCGTGTTGCTTTTTGGTGTTGGACGGCTGGGCCGTCTGGGCGGCGAACTAGGCAAAGGCATTCGAGAATTCCGCCGGGGCATTCGAGACGATGATGCGAACGCATCCGAAAAGGGAGAGTCTTCCGAGGATGCGGAGGACTGAGTTCGGTCGCTTGTAAATGCAAAACCCCGGCGTCTGCTCGCCGGGGTTTTTTTATTTCTACCTGAGAAACGTTAACCTTCTGGGACTCCGAAAGTAGAGTGAACTTTGCCTGTGTTATCTAGCAACGTGATCACCTTTCCTGGGACCCAAAGGGGCTCGTCCATCCCCCAATAGAGATTGATTACGGAATTGTTTCCGGCCCGCGAATAAACATTTACTCCTCCACCTCGATACAACGTAAATCCGGGAAACGTGAACGTGTTTCCCTCCCCATCGTAGAGCGACCAGCCGGCCATGACCGCCACCCCTCCGATGTTTTCGAGATAGACAAATTCTTGCTCAAGATCCTCGCGCTCATAGGCACCACGGATGATAACTTGAGGAAGTCCTTCCGGTGTGGCAGTGATAATCACTCCCGGCGGTTGAGGGGTTGGAGGGGGAGGATCGTCCGACGAGGGAAGAGTCAACACCTGGCCGGCCGACAGCGCATCCGGGTTGGCTAGCCCGTTGGCAGCCATGAGATTTTCAATTGGGATATCAAGTTTGGCGGATATTGCTCCCAGCGTATCGCCTGGCTGGACGGTGTAGGTCACCGGAGTGGGGGAGGGTGGAACCGTTGGGGCAGGCGTGGGTTTCGCGCTCTCCAATCGACGCGCTACGTCGAAGGTCGGGGTCGGAACAGAAGATGGCAGCACATCTCCGCGATCGAAGACGAAGAGGACCAAAAGCACCACCGCGGCCGAAACTACCACATTCAGGAGCAAGAATGGTAAGAACTGCCGCCACGTCGGTCGACGCACGCTTCCCACGGCGGCGGATAATAGCATAGCCCAGCCCGTAACGGTATCGGAGGGGGCGCTTACATCCCCTTAATCCAACTCGTCCTGCGCGTATGATAAGATCCTCGCAGGACGGCTCCGATCGAAAGTTAAGGGGCTTGTCTCAGGGGATAATGTCTACCAAACGCGTGTTCCCCCTGCACGGGCGGTAGGGCCCCGAAGTGATTTGGACCGCCGAATGCACCCCCCACATTCGGCGGTTCGCTGTTAAAGGCTCAAATAAAAAATGGGGGGGGTTCCGCTAATACTTCGTCATTCAGCCCGAGACCGGTGAGATTCCGATCCGGCTCGTATGCCGTGTCCTCGGGGGCTGACCTCAAATTCCGGGGAAGGCCACCAGCAAGGCGGTGATGTTGTCCGGCCCACCGGCGGCGTTGGCCACCCGCACGAGTTCCTCGCAGGCTTCGTTCGGCTCGTCGAACGAGGTTATCACCGAACTCAGCTCGCTTTCGGGCACCTCTCCCCAGAGGCCATCCGAGCACAGCAGCAGGAAACCGCCGTGCGGCTCCGGATACACATCCACTTCGATCGCCAAGTTATTGCCCTGCCCCACCGCGTTCCACAGTTGGTTTCGCTTCGGATGCTCCATTGCTTCTTCAACAGTAATCTGCCCAATCTCGACCAGACGCCATGAGTAGGAGTGGTCACGGGTCAGCAGCCGCGGCTTGCCATTTTCAACCAGGTACGCTCGGCTGTCGCCCACGTGGCCGATAACCATCTGCCCGTTGAGGATCATCGCCACGGTCAGGGTTGTTACTCCACCGTTGGCAGAGTTAATGACCTCCCGATTGGCATGTTCGATGGCCTGTCGTGCAATGTCCTCAATACTCGGTTGTGGATCGGTATCTTCGAGTTGCAGCGCGCTAAGCACCGCGTTCTCCATCAAGCTGCTGATCACCGCCCGCAACGCAATCGAGCTTGCCAGCTCCCCATATCCCAGTCCCCCCGCTCCATCCGCCACGCAAAAGAGACCAAATTCCGGGAGCGCATCCTCACCATATGAAGCCCCATACATCGTGAAAACTGAATCCTCGTTGTTCTCACGCTCGAGACCCACTGACTGGGCGCTTCCGGCTTCAAGGCTCTCCCGGATCTTTCCAGTCGGGATCTGATCCGGATTACCCAAAGTCAGCGGCGCAGTATCGGCCAGATCGGCATTCGGCCCCGGTTCCGCTTTCGAGCCTTTAATCCACCTGGCCAGGCGCTCGAACAAACCCATGCCTTCTTTCTCTTCATCCATGCGCTGATTTTACGAATGTTCGATTATATTCGCATACTTGGTGCCGAATTTCCAAGTCCCCTTGACTCCTATGGGCGAGCAAATTTCTTAACGGCGCGAATGGGGAATAAAACGCCCGCCAGCAGGCGGGTATTTGGTGGGCCCGGCAGGGATCGAACCTGCGACCAACCGGTTATGAGCCGGCCGCTCTAACCACTGAGCTACGGGCCCTTTCCATTGAATGGAGCGGGCAACGGGGTTCGAACCCGTGCATCGGGCTTGGAAGGCCCGCGCTCTACCACCTGAGCTATGCCCGCTTGGAGGGGGAAGTTGCGCGGGCATTCTACCACGGGGCCCGATCCACGGATTTTGCTCGGCAACTGGACCCGTGAGCCCGGCTGCGATCACTCTTCAAAGGATCGGAAGCTTCAGATCGTCACCGTCGTGCTCGCTCTCACCTCCGGCGAGGAGCTGCTGTTCTGGGCCGAAATAGACCGGAGACAGGTCTTCGAAGTCACCGGACAGTTCCGAGTTCCGACCCGTCACAACTTTCTGGCCTTTCTCCAGGTCCGCGACGAGGCTTGCGCGGTCAAACAGCTTGATGTCCGTCCACACCTGCCCGGTCCGTGCGTAACCGCGAGCAAACACCAGTCTTCCAGTATCCCGCTCATAACGGGCATCGACCAGCACTAGATCGACTTTGGCCTTCGAGATATTCGTCCGTTTGCCGCGCATTACACCCTATCGTAATAGGTAGATGGCAGATAAGTAGGTTGTATCGGAGGGTTGCTGAGCTGGTCGGGGTGGGCGGACTTGAACCGCCGACCTCCGCGTCCCAAACGCGGCGCGCTTCCGACTGCGCCACACCCCGGCGGCGACGAGTATACCAGAGCGGGTCCAGGAGAGCCTTCAGGCAACGGCCCGCATCCAATTCGAGAGGCCTTCCGCGGCGTTGAGGCAGATCGCCTGACGCAAATCTCGCCAACGATCGTGGGCAAACGCTTCGTGTACAATCCAACCGATGTTCGGCCGCCGCAATCGCTCCTCGCTTTCTAGTACGATCCGAGATGCTAGAGATCCCGAGCTTAGAACTCTGCGGGCCAATATCTCCGAGCGACAGGAGGCGGTAGCCGATCTGGAGCTCGAACTCTTCGACCTGCGCGTATCGTTAGAACAATTTGAGAGGGAGCTCGGAAGGCGTATCCGGCCGCTCGAACGGCAGCTGACCGGCCTTCGTGCCCAGCTCAGCGAATCGCGACACGCTTCCGAGCGGCGCGCGCAGTGGGGAAAAAATCTGGAGGAAGCGCCCGATGTTGTCCGTCAATTTGAGCGAGCTTGGACACGCAGCGAGTCGCCGATTGCACCGCCCCGTACAAGCCCCCGGCCGGATGACTCTGAGCTCAAGACGCTGTACCGGGAGCTAGCCAAGCGCTTTCATCCGGATTTAACCACGGATTCACAGGAAAAAGAGTGGCGCGAGTCGATGATGGCCGCAGTCAACGCGGCGTACCAGAAACATGACCTCGAGGCTCTTCTCGAGCTGCAGCAAAAGCCAGATCGTCCGGTCCGGGCGATGGTCCAGTCTCGAGCGGAGACCTTGGCGCAATTATCGAGTGAGGTTCTGAGGCTCGACCAAGTTATTCAGAAACTCACTCGGCAGCTGGATGAACTTGTTAATTCAGCTCTGGCTCGACTTCAGCTCGAGGTGAGCATGGCTCGACAATCTGGCCAGGACCTGCTGGGTCAGATTGCCAGGGAGCTCGAGCTAGACATCGCCCGGACACAGGCCGAACTGGCCTCCAATACCTGACTACTGCACCGGACCGCAGACGGACCCTGGTATTCAATTCCAGGCACCCATTCCTTGGATGGGATCCTTCCGAAAAAGATACCCGGCGACTCGTAGTCGCCGGGTAAAATGTGACCATACTGGGCTGGTGCCGCTTGATTTTAGCTCAGCTGCCGCACGACCAGCATTACTTTGCCCTGAACCTCGAGGTTCTCCGGGTCCTTGATGATGATCGGCTCCATGGTGGGATTGGCAGGTTGCAGTCGCACGGTGTCACCTTCGCGATAGATATGTTTTAGCGTGGTCTCTTCCTTGTCTTTCAGCCACACCGCCACCAAGTCCCCATTGGACCATTCCGACCTCCGCTGCATAACCACTATATCGCCCTCGCTGATCATGGCATCGATCATCGAGTCCCCTTTCACCTCAAGGGCGAAGAGGTCTTCCGTGGAGCTGAGCAAACCCTCCGTGATCTCTATGGCTTCATCCGACCCAAACATCGGAGAATCGGTCCCCGGAACTGGCACCGGCTCACTCGCAAAGATCCGACCCACCAGGGGTATGCGTATGATAGCGTTCACCTGCGAAGAGATTTTCTCTGTCAACCGAAGGCCGCGCGAGACATTTTGGTCTCGATCCAAATGCCCCTGTTCGACCAGCCGGTTCAAGTTGTAATTCACAACCGATGTCGAGGAGATACCCACCGCCTTTCCGATCTCGCGAATCGATGGTGGATACCCACTCTGAAGACCGAACATCCGAATGAAATCGAGAATCTTGCGTTGGCGATCTGAAAGCTTGCCGCGAGCCATTCCAACCTCCTTGCGCGATTCGCGCGGAATTGCGCACGCTTGTTCTTATTCTAGCGGAACATCCGTTCTATGTCAAGCGGTCCGCGCACCGTCGGATTCTGCACCGGGCTTGGCGGAGCCCCCCGCCGGTTGTAAAATCGAGCGTTCCCACCGCGATAAATAACGTGAAACTCCTTGAACAACGAATCCTGAAAGACGGTGTCAACCTCGGCGGAGGCATCCTCAAGGTCGACGGCTTCATCAATCATCAGGTCGATCCTCACCTTATGGTCGCGTGTGGGAAGGAGCTCGCGGATCGTTTTCGCGAGGCGGCCGCCACGAAGGTGCTGACGGCCGAAATTTCAGGCATCGCACCGGCCCTGACCACCGCAGCCGAACTCGAATTGCCCGTAGTTTACGCGCGGAAGTCCAAACCCATCACGATGCCGGATCAGATCCTTATGACGCTGGCACCCTCGCACACGAAGGGTCGTACGGTCGAACTCATCGTCTCGCCCGAGTATTTAGGCCGCGAGGAAAGGGTGTTGATCATCGACGACTTCCTTGCCTCGGGCCAGACCATCATGGGACTGGTGCGGTTGGCCAGTGCAGCCGGAGCCACGGTGGTGGGGATTGGCACCTTGATAGAAAAGCGATTTGAGGGAGGGCGCGACCTGCTGAGCCGGCTGGAGGTACCGATCGAAGCCCTGGCCGTGATCACCGACATGACCGACGGCAAGATCGTTTTCGAGGGTAGATAAACGCCCCTGATGGACACCATTGCGGTCATCGACTTTGGCTCCCAAACCTCACAGCTGATCACACGCCGGGTGCGCGAGGCTCGGGTTTACTGCGAACTCTTTGCGTACGACACGCCCGCCGAAGACGTCCTGTCCATCAACCCTTCAGGCTACATCCTGTCCGGCGGACCGGCCTCAATCTATGAAGAAAACGCGCCTAAGATTCCTGAATTCGTTCTTGAATCGGGGCAACCGATCTTGGGAATCTGCTACGGAATGCAGGCTCTGGCGGAGGCCCTGGGAGGCCAGGTGGCTCCCGCCCAATCGCGCGAGTATGGGGTGGCGGAAATCCACGTCGAGGACGGAGACGGCCTGCTTGAGCTTGGATCGCAGCCGGTCTGGATGTCGCACGGTGACCGCGTGGAGGTTTTGCCCAGCGGATTTCAAGTCATTGCTAGCTCGAATAATTCACCCTACGCGGCGATGGGGGATCCAACTGCCCGGATTTATGGCCTGCAATTCCACCCCGAGGTAGAACACACGCCGGGTGGCGGTGAAATATTGCGGCGATTCGCGGTGGACATTTGCGGGGCCAAGGCCGATTGGTCTCCTTCATCTAATATTCCCAGAGCCATCCGGGACATTCAGGAGCAGGTGGGCGAGGGAAGCGCAATCGCGGCGGTAAGCGGAGGGGTCGATTCCGCGGTAGCGTCCGTGTTGGCCTATCGGGCCCTGGGAGAACGACTGAAGTGTGTGTTCGTGGACACCGGACTGCTCCGAAGCGGCGAATCGGCCATGGTTTCGGCGAGCCTCGGTCCGCTGCTAAATGACCAGCTACAGGTAATTGACGCCGCGGATAAATTTCTGGCCAGCCTCGAAGGTGTTACCGATCCCGAGCAGAAACGTCGAATCATCGGCGAACTTTTCATTCGATTGTTTGAAGAGGCGGCTGCGCCTCTAAAACCTCCGCGATTTCTCGTGCAAGGCACAATCTACCCGGATATCGTCGAATCCAGCGGCAAGGATCGTGAAGTTTCGGCTCGGATCAAGACCCATCACAACGTCGGCGGTCTACCCGCAGACATGGACTTCGCGCTCGTTGAACCCCTGCGGTTGCTCTTCAAAGATGAAGTCCGCGAGCTGGGCCGCGGTCTTGACTTGCCAGCGGAGGTTCTTGAGCGCCAGCCGTTCCCCGGCCCGGGCCTCGCAATAAGGTGCTTGGGCGAGGTCACGTCGGCTCGACTCGCGGCCCTACGTGCCGCGGACCGAATTCTCACGGACGAATTGAAATCGCATCAACAAACCTCCGCCCAGGCATTTGCCGTCCTGTTGCCTGTGCGTTCGGTGGGTGTGATGGGAGACCGGCGAGCCTATGGCGAGACGATCGCGCTGCGAGTGGTTACAACGGAGGACTTCATGACCGCGGACTGGGCACGACTACCGCACGATCTGCTTGCAGGGATCAGCAGTCGGATCGTTAATGAGGTCACCGGAGTCAATCGCGTGGTTTACGACATCACGAGCAAGCCGCCCGCGACCATCGAATGGGAGTAGCCGCGCGCCGATTTTTGAGCCGGCGCCGGTGGGGGAATTTTGGCCTTCTCCTTGTACTAACGCTCCGCCCCGCCGTGCAGCTTCAACCTTCTCTCAGCGTATCCGAGCCGAATACGCAGGCCTTTCCGACCATAAGCCTGCGGATAGGGGTTTCAGATGAGGCGGGCCGGCGCATCCCCGGCCTTCGCGCCGAGAATTTTCGAATTCTTGAAGATGACCGGCCGGTGGACGACCTGGTGGTCGAAGAGGTGTTGGTCGGAACCCGACAAGTTTACGTCATCAACACTGCGCCTGGCCTGGGAGTGCGCGACTCCCATGGTCGAACCCGCTTCGACTACGCCAAGGATGAACTGCTCGATTATTGGCGCGACCCGGATAACAGCCTGATCGGTGTAGACGACCTCAGCCTGCTGACCGCAGACGGTCTGCTCATCCAGCATTCCAGTTCGGCCGCCGAGCTGGCGGCCGTCCTGGACCAAATGGAGCCCACCTTTGAAGGGAGCATATCCGGTTTCGATTTGCTGTTGTTAGCGCTCGATTTCTCCGATGACCCTCTGGAGGCCGAAGCGCTTCCGAGCTCGCTGGTATTCATGACTCCCCTCATCGAGACCCCACGGGATCTACCCCTTGCGAACGCGATCTCCCGTGCCAGCGATTCTGCTACCGCCATTTATCCGGTCTTATTCTCCAGCCCGGAGGGCCTGGATCTTCCCGAAGTTGAGACGCTAAAAGAATTGGCGGCTTCCACCGGCGGCCAGTTTTTGGCTTTCGATCCTGATGGCGGCATAGAGGCCATCGCGGATCGCATCTTGAATCAACGGTATCAATACGAGGTCACGTTCTCTTCCCGGGCAGATACGTCGGGGATCCACTTGCTGCAGATCCAGGTCAGCAACGACGAGTTTGAATCGAGTTCATCTTCGGTACGTTATGAAATCAACGTACAAGCTCCCGAAGTGGCATTTATCCAGCCGCCGAACGAGATCATTCGACAGACGGATGACCCGGAGATAGAGCTGGAGGCGATTTCCCCAACCTCTTTCGATCTCCAGATCTTGACCACATTCCCGGATGGGCATGTTCGCAGCATCCGGCGGAGTTCATTGTTGGTCGACGAGGAAGTTGTTGACGTGCGGCGAGAAGCGCCGTTCGATCGATTTGAATGGGACCTTACGGAGTACCGTCAAAGCGGCCCCCATATCCTGCGCGTCCTTGTAGAGGATTCCCTCGGCCTGCAAGCGGAAACGATCAAACATCCGGTCCAGCTAGTGATTTCCAGGCCGGAGCAAGGGTTCTCCGCCCTTCGCCCGGCACTTGATTCGGTGGTGGCGGTTCTGGCCGTTATTGTGGCCGGCATGGTGCTTGTGATTGGTCTCACGACGCTTGTTCGGCGGGCGGCGCTCCCGGAGCCGGCGGCCGTAGTCCGGTTAAATCCGATCAAGCGCACCCGGCTTCGAAGCGCTGCCCCACCGGAGGCGCTGTTAATCCCGCTGCGGCCGGCGGGTGACCCGATTCCGCTGACCGGGGTAGATGTTGTGCTCGGGAGAGACGCATCTCTGGCCGCCATCGTTTTGGACGATCCATCTGTCGAGCGGATGCATGCGCGGCTGATCCGTCAGGCGGATGGCGATTATCTGCTGCGGGACCAAGGCAGTGTCGCCGGGAGTTGGATCAATTACGAGCTTGTGCCAAAATCTGGCCGCCGGCTGCAACATGGCGATCATATTCAACTGGGCCGTGTAGAATTCCGCTTTCAGCTACCTGGTGATCGTCCCCCTCGGGAGATCCGGATTTCCCCAGACGAGGGACCACCCGCCGCATGATCCCCACCGATCGCTCCCATCTGACAGTCGCCGCGTTGTCGCACCCGGGTGAGACCCGGGAGATCAACGAGGACCGCTATTCTGTTACCTCTTATTCGCGGGAGTCGGACAAGGCTCCGGTTATGCTGGCCCTCGTAGCCGACGGGATCGGCGGCCATCAAGCGGGCGAAGTAGCCTCACAGATCGCCGCAGATCAGGTCCCCAGCGCCATCGCCAAATCGAGCGGCGACGATCCCGTGGCGGAACTCTCGGAAGCCATCATCGGCGCGGGTCGATCAATTTCCGAATCCTCAAACAAGGACAAGGCGCTCGAAGGCATGGGCTCCACTATTGCGACCGCGATGGTAGTGGGTCGCCGCTTGTATACCATCTCGGTTGGCGATAGCCGGACCTATCTCGTGCGGTCCGGCACGATCCAGCAGATCTCAATTGATCACACCTGGATCCAAGAAGCCATCAAACACGGCATCCTGACACCGGAGGAGGCTCAAGACCATCCCAACGCCCACGTGCTTCATCGGCACCTGGGCGGCGAAAGGGACCCCATACCGGACCTTCGCCTGCGACTTTCTGCCGATGAAAGCGATAAAGCCTCCGAAGCCAATCAGGGTCTGAAGCTGGCCGCGCACGACCAAATGCTGCTTTGTTCCGACGGACTGACCGATCTGGTGGAAGATCAGGAGCTTTTAGAAGTGCTGTCGGAGAATTCACCGGAACGAGCCGCGAGCATCCTGGTAGATATGGCCAGAGCGCGTGGCGGACACGACAATATCACTCTGATTATTGTCGAAGTTCCAGATAAAGAAGCGGCGCGTCCTCGCGGACGGTTGCGTTCGGGCCTGGTTCTGGTGACCGCGGCCCTAGGACTTTTGGTCCTGGTAGCCATCGGAACGGGCTTCAGCTTATGGCTCGGCTTCTGGCCCTGGTAACCCACTATCAATAACCACCACCTGGCAAGACAATTACACGGGTCTGGTTCTTGCAACTCGATTGCTGACCGCAGGTCGTACCTGTAAAATAACCGGCCGTGACTGAACTCCTAAAAGCGAACATCGACCTGTTACATGTGGCAGGGGGGGAAGAACAGAATTCCCCGCCACCTGGCACGCTTGCGCTTTCGCCTCCACGCAAGGCGGCGCGAGGGCGTGCTCACGATTACCTTTTTGTCAGCCTCAAGCTGCTCGGCACCGCCGGCGAAGGTCGTACGTCCAGGCTTGCGCAGTCGGCCGCACAAGCCTTCTTTGGCACGCCCGGATCCGTAACGGCGGCCCTTCGCCAGGCAGCCATGGCTGTTAATCAAGAGCTGGTAGACAGCGGCCTTGAAGCAGGCCTGGTGGTAGGTGCACTCCGCGGCCAAAACCTCTATTTCTCCGAGTGCGGAGCCGGGGAGATTATTCTGGTCCGATTCGGAGTCGTGAGTCGGATGTACGGGTCTAAGCGGCCCCTCGGCAGCTCGCTGGCCCCCATGATCCAATTCCAGCACCTCGAAGTGCGGCCGTCAGATCTCATCATTCTCACCGCGGCCGACGACGTCCCGTGGTCTGATCTTTCTCTCGCCGGACTCACCGGGCTTGCGCTGGAACAGGTCTCCGATCGCCTGGTGGAGGCTACCGATCGCGACATCACCGGCCTGGTGATCCAGGTTCCAGCCACAGCCTCAGTTGCCTCGCCAAGATCCGCCCCCGACCTCAGCGCGCCTTCCCCGGCGGGACTCACGGGCTTGGATGCCCCCGCGCGATCCGCCCTCGACGCGAGTGATCGATCCACAGAAATCCTGTCGGGTTCGGATGGCTCACCCAGATCGGCGCCTGACGCGAACTCGGGACCCGGTGTAGGCCTCACAGCTTTGGAAACGGGCGATGGTTCCAGTCAATCTTCGCCAGATCCCCCGATTGCCGAGGGCGAGCACACTGTAGGGCACGAGCACCCCGTCGGGCAGGAGCACCCTGCCGGGAGCGAGCACTCGAGCGGGCGTCCATCCGACGCGCCGGCGCGGGCCTCCACCTCCGATGTGGAAGGGCCCGGGCGGCGGACCGTTGCCGAGGAATTAGAGGATCCGGGGCACGACCCCGATGACTTCTCGAGGAACATTCCCGGGTTTGGCATGCGCCGAATCGCCTTTCGGCTTAGAGCGGCCACGAAGCGAGTCTCGCGCATGGCAGTTGAGGTGATTGTCCGACTTATCCCGGGAACGCTGGACCCCCAGCAGTTCGACGAATTCTCGCCGAATTTGCTGGCTTTCACTGCCGCGGCGGTGCCGATCCTGGTGGTCGGTCTATCCAGCTTGATCTACTTCAAACACGGCCGTGTGGAGCAATTTGAAAGTTACCTCGCGCAGGCGCAATCGGCCGTAATCTCCGCTCAAATCCAGGCACCGGGTGAGGATTCGCGCCCAGATTGGCTTCTGGCTTCCCAATGGCTCGACCTGGCGGAAAGTTATCGGACGTCTCAAGAGTCCCTCCGCCTTGGCAGCCAGATCCAGCTGGCATTCGACGAGCTCGATCAGGTCATCCGATTGGATTTTGTGCCCGCCGTGAGTGGGGGCTTCGGCCCGAAAGCCAACCTGACCTTTGTTGCGGCCACCGCAACCGATCTCTATGCCTACGACGAAGGGACAGGGACAATCTGGCATGCCTGGGCCACGGGGCGCGGATATGAAATTGATAGCCAGTTTGAATGCCTGGCCGGCGCGGACAACATTCCGGCCTTCGGCCGTCCGATCAGCATGGTGATCCAGCGCGAGCCCGGAGCCCTGGGCACGGAGGGAGTGGTGGCGATCGATGGAAACGGCTCCCTTCTATATTGCGCACCCGGGGCTGAGCCGCTTACCGGCCAGCTGGCCGCCCCCGATCTGGGATGGGGAACGATCCAATCCATCGAAGTGTTCGGAAATAAACTTTACGTCTTGGACCCTGTAAAAAACGCGGTTTGGATCTACGACGCGGCCGACGGCTTGTTTAGCGGTTCGCCTGCCCTTTACTTCGTGGAGGAGGTGCGAGAATTAGGAACGGCGATTGACTTGGCACTTGCCCAGGACGAGCTTATTATCTTATACGCAGATGGCAGAATTGATCGATGTCGCAGGACGATAGAAAACACGCTCGAAGGCAACCTTCGTATTCGAGTCGAATGCGAATCGGAGCCGCAGTTTCAGGACGAACGAGCCGGATTCGGTCCTCGGGCCACGATTCCGGGTGCCGATCCGCTACGTTTTGTATACTCCCCGCCTCCGGAACCTTCGCTATTTTTCCTGGACGGGATCGAGGGTACGGTCTTCCATTACAGCATGCGCCTCGTATACCAGGCTCAGTACCCCACCACGTTCGAAGCTCAGGTGAGCGCCATCACCGGGGCACCTCCGAACGACCTCTTTGTGGCCGCAGGGGATCAGATTTATTTCGCTCAACTCGGCCGCTGAGCCGATCTTTGACAACCCCGATCCTGAAAGTTACAATCAAAGGTTCCCTTAAGGATTCGTGATTTGAGTCGCTGGCCGGGCAAGTACGTCATTGGTCTTACCGGAAATATTGCCACAGGCAAGAGCGTCGTGCGCAAGATGCTGGAACATCTTGGGGGCTACGGCATCGACGCCGATGCTCTCGCACATCGCGCCATGGCCAAAGGTGCGCCCGGATTTCCGCTGGTATTGAAATCTTTTGGCGAGTGGATCGTCGACGACGAAGGCCAGATTGACCGCGCCCGACTGGCGAAGATCGTCTTCTCGGATCAAGGGGCGCTCGATAAACTCGAGAAAATCGTTCATCCGCTGGTGACCCACGCCATTGATCTACTCATCCGCCGGGCCAAACACAGCGTGGTAGTGATCGAAGCCATCAAATTATTGGAATCCGATCTGGCCGCAGGTTGTGACGCGGTATGGGTCGTATCCGCCGCGGAAGAGCTTCAAGTTTCGCGCCTGATGCACAAACGGCAGCTTTCCGAAGCCGCTTCCAAGCAGCGCATTTCGGCCCAATCCCCGCAGACGAGTAAGCTGCGCGCGGCCTCGGTGGTGATCCGCAACGAGGGCTCCTTTGAAAACACCTGGGAGCAGGTTCAGGCTGCGTGGGCCGAGCTGCCGAAACCCAAGGAACCCCTGTTGGAGCAGCCACCGCAGGCGCGACCCGGGGAGTTAGTGGTCCGGCGTGGTCTGCCGCAGGATGCCGACGAAATCGCTCGATTTATTACACAAGTCACACATGGAAAGAAGACCATGAACCGCGAAGACGTGATGGCGGCCTTCGGAGAGAAGGCCTTCCTTTTGATTGAGCGCGACAACCACACGGCCGGCATCGCAGGCTGGCAAGTCGAGAATTTGGTGACTCGCATCGACGAGCTGTATTTTGCGCCGAACCTTCCCCTGGATGAAGCCATTCCTGCCTTGATGAATCAGGTGGAAACGGCCTCCAACGAACTTCAGAGCGAGGCATCATTGCTGTTTCTCCCGCCTTACCTGGCGCAGCACGCCTCCGCCTGGCGAAGCGTCGGTTACCGGCCCCAAACCGTGCAGGGCCTCGGCGTTCGAGCCTGGCAAGAGGCGGCTATGGAGTCGATGCCGCGCGGATCGTCCCTCTGGTTTAAGCGCTTAAAGGAAAACCGGGTCCTGCGACCGCTCTAGGCCTCCGATCCTCGGAAAATGAAAAGGGCCCCAGTGGCCCTTTTTGATTCCGGTCCCGAGCGCGCGCTTATCTCGAGAGCTCGAGGGTCGGCGATCGATTTTAGCAAAGGTGCAGGGGCGCTCCTGAGCAGGGGAGCCGACGTGCGCGGGAGCTGGGGAGTACGGGAGCACGCGGCGGTTGAATGTATGCATTTGTCGGCGAGCGAGTATGCGAGAGCGCTCCCCAGCACCCCAGCGCCCATGCACCCACGCTCAGTTGACGTCGCCCTCGCGCATCCGCAAGTATGAATAGTATCGCTCCGGGCTAATCTGACCGGCCTCCACCGCCGCCAAAATGGCACAACCCGGCTCGTGAATGTGTGTGCAATCGTTGAATTCACAGCGGTCAACCAGCGCTGCCAGGTCGGGCATGTACCCGTCCAATTCCTCCGGCTCGATGTCCCAGAGTGCGAATGCTCTCAAACCAGGGGTGTCGGCCACGTAACCTCCTCCGATGAGAGGCAGCAGTTCTCGAACAACCGTGGTGTGTGCGCCTAACCCGACCTCGCTGACCTCCTGGGTATGCAGACCCAGCCCCGGCTGAAGTGCATTTAGCAGCGTGGATTTCCCCGCTCCAGAGGGGCCGGCAAACACAGAGATCTTATCTTTCAGCTGCTTGCGCAGCGCCTTGACCCCTTTGCCATTTGTAGCGGAGGTGTAAAACACCGGGTAACCGATGTCGCTGTACTCGCCGAATTCCTCCCTGGCGCTATTTGGTTTCACCAGGTCGATCTTATTGGCGCAAATTATCGAAGGAATCGCTTCGCTCTCTGCCATCACAAGCAATCGATCCATCATTCGGAAGTTTGGATCCGGGTCGGCGCAGGCGAAAACGAACACCGCCTGATCTGGATTGGCAATCAGCACCTGCTCCGCCTCCCGACCGGGGTCGCGCCGGGAGAGCACTCGTTCTCGCGGCTGCACGGACTCAATCATTACCTTGCCGCCTTCCGTTCCGCGAACCTGCACCCGGTCGCCGATCGCGATCGCGTGGCTGTCCTTTCGCACGCGCCCTCTTAACTGCGCTTGAACCATACCGGCCTCGGTTTCCACGTCATAGAAACCCGAGCGCGCGCGAAGAACGAGCCCGATTGAAGACTCGCCTAAGTCCATGCAACTATGCGGTTGGATGGGTTGCGGTGGAAAATTTGGAGACAGGCGATCCGTCGGCCCATTCAGCCCTCTTGCCCGCCTTCGCCCTCTTCGGATTCCGGCTCGGGAGTTGCTGGGATACGAATGCGTGCTTCCCAAGGATACAGCTTAATCGGTCGTCCAAAAAAGTAGGATTCGATGATTCGTCGGGCGACCGGCGCGGCCCATTCCGATCCCTCGCCTTGAAATTCCAGGGCCACAACCACGGCAATATCGGGGATATCCTCACGCCCCTCGAAAGTGTAGGCCACGAACCAGGCGTGTGGGTCCGTAAGATCGCCGGTCTGCGCGGTGCCCGTCTTACCGGCCATGTCCACATTGAGGCCCAGGAACACCTTTCGGGCGGTGCCCCGCGGATCGCGGATCACCCCGACCATGGCCTGCTGAATGACCTCCAAGTTTTCAGAGCTGACCGGCAGCGTCCCCTGCACGATAGGTTTAAATTGGGAAAGGATTTCGCCTTCCGCGCTCTCAACTCGGTTTATGATCTGTGGTTGATAAAGCGTGCCGCCGTTTCCGATGGCGGCGACCATGCGGGCGACCTGGATCGGAGTGGCTTGCAAGAAGCTTTGTCCGATCGCTAACTGCACCGAATCCCTGGGCGCCCACTCGTCGTCAAACAATTTCAGCTTGGTCTCAGGATCCGGTACCAGCCCCCCCTGCTCACCAATTTCTATTCCGGTTGGCATGCCCAGCCCAAAGGCCTTCGCCATATCCGGGATAGCCGTTTCCAGCCCCCGATTGAACAAATCCAGGCCGATGTGGAAGAAATAAGGGTTGCACGACCGCACCAGTGCCTGCTGCAACGTAATTTCTCCTGAAGCAGGCAACTCTTTTTCGAAGCGCCAGTCATAAAGTGTGATGCCAGGCAGCTCCCTGAACTCGAGCCCGCAATTGTAGATCGTGTCTGCGTCGTAAAAGCCCGATTCGAGGGCGGCCGCCATGGTGATGGTCTTGAAGACCGACCCCATGGGGTATGCACCCACCGTGGCGCGGTTGAGAAGAGGATTTTTCGCTACCTGAAGGAGTTCGGTGAGTCCGGAGGCGCTGTTGGGATTGTTCGTGTCGAAAATATTGGGATCGAAATCAGGCGTAGAAGCCATCGCCAGCACCGCGCCGGTATCTCGCTCCAGAACGATGACTGATCCGGTCAGGCCGCTATCCTCCAATGCCTGCTGTACATGACGCTGCAGTTCGCGATCGAACGTCGTATACACCGCGAAGGGGGGTTCCGATTCTTGCGAAGCGATGACCGTGTCCGGTCGACCCGCAGCGTCGGTTGTATAAAGCGTACCGCCGGGCCGACCCCGGAGGGCCTCCTCGTACCAGTACTCCAGGCCGATCTGTCCAACAAACTCGTCGCCCTGGTATCCCTGCGAAAGGTAGTCCTGCAAATCCTCTTCCGGGATCCAGCTTATGTACCCAACCGCGTGCGGCGCCAGGCCTCCGTCGAAGTAGAGACGCGTATCATAGTTGCCCCACTGCACGCCGCCTACGCCCGACAGTATGCCTTGTACCTGTTGGAACGCCTCCAGTGGGACCTCCCCCAGGTTTACCCGGAAATCTGTGTCCCGTATTTGATGGTAGAGAATTTGGATGGAGTCGTTCGAGGGGTAATCCATCAATCGACGGAGGGTGCTGAGCATCTCGAGCTCTGCCTCTTCGTCACCAATCTGATTGGGCACGATCCAGAGCGCGACCGCCCCCAAATTCGCGGCGAGAGCCAATCCGTTCCGGTCATAAATGTTGGCCCGCGTGGGAGTGACGACATCCAGGAACAAGTTCCTGCCGTTCTCCAATTCCGGAAGGATCAATCCATCGCTCCAGGCCACTCTCCAAGCCTCGTCCACCAAGGTCAATTCCATTTTCAAATCTCGATTGATATCGCCGGCCACCAGGCTGTGTAGCGCGGTCTGCAGGCGGACTTGAGACTGTCGTGGGTTCACGATGAAAGAGGACACGATCTCGTAGTCAAGGCCGGTCAGGGCAGCGCTGCGCGATATGTCTTCGTATCGCTGTGCGAATGCTTCCTTTGTGATGCTGTCTTGCGTGAGCGGGCTGAGCATGTCGTACATCGTGGAATAGTCGCGCGCCTTCCAGGCATTCATGAAATTGCGCGCGGCGGCCTCGGGATCTGGGGCTGAATCGGTGAGCACCAGGGGATCGGGCAGTTCGCTGGGCGGGGCAGGTGCGGCCGTTGTAGACGTCCCGCAGGCCGCCAGAATGAATGCCCAGGTTGCGAGCTGGATCAGCTTCACCATTTTCCCTCGAGAACTTCCCGGTAAATCGGACATTGATAGCCAGTATGCGCCTGGCACGCGGCCGGTACGTCGACCGGGGGCGCCTCGGGCAGATTTCTCACGACGTGGCAAAGTGGCAACCCCATTACGTTCGCGAAACATTCTTGCATTCCACCGACATCAACCGGCATAAAATCCCTATCCTGAATGGCATAGGACCCCGCCTTGTCAAGCGGATTGCCGCTGGCCAGGTAGTTCTCAAGATCGGCGTCGTCAAATTCCCTCATCGGGACGCGGCTTTCGCAGGTATCGACGACTTGCGTGCCCGCATCCAGATCGAGCAGCGCGATGCTGGTGACCACCCGATGGCTTCGACCCCTCAGGTCCTCAAGCATCCGCCTGGCATCCTCCAGGTTTTCAGGCTTACCGAGCAGCCGGTCTCCGTCAACCACGACGGTATCCGCTCCGAGAATCAGGCCCGAAATGCCGCCCGCCGCCACCGCCTTGGCTAAGGCTAGCCGCCGGGTCATGGCCCGCGGACCCTCTCCCGGACGCCGGCTCTCATCTACCTCCGCAGCGGATACTCTCACCCTCCAGCCCATGAGCGCGATCAGTTCCAGCCTGCGCGGCGAAGCAGAGGCCAATAAAATTCCGTCTTCCTGCAAAACGCGGCCATCTTATCATAGTGACTGGTACAATGCGCGACATGCGCTCCCCGGACCTGTTTGACCATGCCTTAAACGAGCGTTTTACGTCGGAGGCGCCTCTTGCGGCCCGCATGCGGCCTAATACCCTGGACGAGTTCGAGGGCCAGGAGCACATCGTCGGCGAAGGTCGGTTGCTCCGCAGAGCGATCGAGAGCGACCGGTTGTTCTCCTCCATCATTTTGTGGGGACCTCCAGGTACGGGTAAGACAACCCTGGCAATGATTGTTGCCAACACCACAACCTCGGCATTCGAGAGCATGTCCGCCGTACTGGCGGGAAAGCCCGAGCTCCGTAAGGTCATCGACGCGGCCCGGGAGCGCCGCAAGTACCACGGCCAAAGGACGATTCTTTTCGTGGACGAGGTGCACCGGTGGAACAAGGCCCAGCAGGACGCCCTTCTTCCCCACGTCGAACAAGGCCTGATCACTCTCATCGGGGCCACGACGGAGAATCCCTATTTCGAGGTCATCGGCGCGCTGGTTTCGCGTTCCCGCGTGTTTCAGCTGCGACCGTTACAGGACGAGGAGGTCATTCGCATTATTCGGTCGGCCCTGACGGATGAACAGCGCGGCTACGGCACAAGGAGTGTGTTTATCGAGCCGGAGGCCCTGGCTCACCTGGTACGTGTGGCTGGCGGGGACGCCCGAAATGCGCTCAATGCGCTGGAGTTGGCGGTTGATTCCACGCCGGCGAACGAGGGGGACAAGATCCACATCACGCTCGAAATCGCCCAGGAATCGATTCAGCGGCGGGCCGTGCTTTATGACAAAGATGGTGACGCACACTACGACACCGTCTCAGCCTACATCAAGTCGATAAGGGGTTCGGATCCAGACGCGGCCTTGTTTTGGCTCGCCAAAATGATCTACGCCGGGGAGGATCCGCGCTTCATCCTCAGAAGGTTGTTGATCCTGGCCTCGGAAGACATTGGACTTGCGGATCCCATGGGCCTGGTGGTGGCCTCTGCCGCCATGCAGGCCTTCCAATTCGTCGGCCTGCCCGAAGGGATCTACCCGCTTGTGGAGGCCACGCTTTATTTGTCTACCGCACCAAAATCCAACTCCGCGGGCGCCTACTTCAAGGCCTATAAGTCGATTGAAGAACAGGGGGCGGTTGAAGTTCCCGAACATCTGAAGGACCCAAACCGGGATGCGGCTGCTTTGGGCCACGGGAGCGAGTACAACTATCCCCACGACCATGCCGAACACTTTGTCGGCCAGGGCTACTTACCCGATAAACTGCTCGGGACTTATTTTTATAACCCCTCCGGTCTAGGGTACGAGCGGGAGGTGGCCGATCGGCTCGATCGGTGGAGGCGCGCCCAACGCCAGGCGCTTGAGCTGGAGGACTTCATTGAGGTCCCTGATCTCCCTGAAGCCGAGATTCAAAGCCTCAAACGGCGCCACACGCTGGCTCGCGATACTGCATGACCGCCATATACCTCGTCAGACATGGCCTGAATGATTACGTCGAGCAGGGAAAGTTGGCAGGATGGCTGCCGGGCGTACACCTGAACGCGGCGGGAAGAGAGCAAGCAGTTAGGACGGCCGAAATGCTTCGGCGGGTAAAGCTTCAAGCGGTTTACTCGAGCCCCTTAGAGCGAGCTACTGAAACCGCCGAAGAGATCGCCTCCCTCCAGGGATTAGATGTCCGCATCCTGAGTGGTCTGGGCGAGTTGAGGATCGGCCGCTGGGAGGGCTTGAGTTTGCGAGCCGCGCGCCGGCGGAAGCTGTGGCCAATTATCCAACGCGCACCCTCTCTGGCACGTTTTCCGGATGGTGAATCGTTTCTGGAGGCGCAGTCACGAATCGTCGAGACCCTGGAGGGCCTCCGTTCGGAACACTCCGGTGCCATCGCCTGCGTCTCTCACGCCGATCCGATCAAGTTGGCCATCGGATATTACATCGGCTTACCCTTAGATTTGTTTCAGCGGCTCCATGTTGAACCGGCCTCGATCTCTGAATTGTCGATAGAAGACGGGTTTGCCAGGCTCATTCAGCTGAATGTTATACTTCAATTATCGCCCCCGTAGCACGGTTCAAACCTCAGCATGGAATTAGAGCTAAATCCAGTCAGTCGCATCACAACCGGGGCCGTCGGCCCTCCCGGAAAGCGCGTCTTTTACCTTCAGGCCCGCAAAGATCGCGAGCTTGTGACCCTTATCATTGAAAAGCATCAGGTGCAATCGCTCGCAGTTGGGCTGGAGGAATTCCTTGACGAACTCAGTGATCGATTGCCGGATCTACCGGAAGCCTCTGCCGACTACAACCAGGACGAGATGGAGCTGGAGCAGCCTCTGGATCCGATTTTTCGGGTCGGTCAGATCGGTTTGAGTTACGATGAGGAGAGTGACCGGCTGGTGCTCGTGGCGCGTCAGCTCGATTCGGAAGGCCAGGGTTCGGAAGTTGTGCGCTTTTGGTGTACACGATCACAGCTGCGAGCCATGTGTTTATGGGGAATTGAAGTCGCAAGTCAAGGTCGGCCGATCTGCGGCAATTGCGGCGAGCCAAAGGATCCCGAAGGTCACTTCTGCCCCAAGAGCAACGGGCACAAGATTTAATTTCCCTTCCGATATGGGTTCCATCCCTTCCGTTTTGCATTCCCTCAACACAGGTGAGATCAGTCTCCGAGGGCAGTTTGACTGGGGATCCAACCACACATTCCTGGTCGACGTAGTGACCGCCAACGGGCCGCTGTTGGCCGTGTACAAACCTTCTAAAGGTGTGCGGCCGCTGTGGGACTTTCCAAGCGACACGCTTGCGCTTCGTGAGGTGGCGGCCTTTTTGACCAGCCAGGCCCTGGGTTGGGACCTGGTTCCCCCCACAGTCTCCCGCGAGGACGGCCCGGCCGGGGGCGGATCGCTCCAGCTTTACTTAAATTTGGATCCGGCGAGCAGTTACTTCACCCTCTCGGAAGATGAGAAACAGCTGTTGCGGCCGGCTGCACTTTATGACCTGCTGATTAATAATGCCGATCGTAAGGCCGGGCATGTGATTCTTATGCCCGATGGTCGCATTCAATTGATCGATCACGGCATCTGTTTTCATGAGCAGTACAAACTTCGGACGGTGATCTGGGATTTTGCCGGCGAAGCCATTCCGACCGCCTTGCTCGAGGACCTAGAGCGTCTCGCGCCCAAGCTCGAAGATCGAGGGTCGTCCTTGCGACCGGATCTTGCGCGGTTGCTCTCATCCACCGAAATCAAGGCCCTGAGGGATCGGATATTCAACCTTCTCAGCGATAGGCAGTTTCCCGAGCCGGGGCCGCGGCAAAATTACCCGTGGCCGCTGGTTTGATGTCCACTGGGTCACCCACCCATCGCGGACGCGTGCGCGCTAGCGCAGGATTGAACGCCTGAGAGGAGAGAGCATTCGCCGTTCGTTATACCCGCGTGGCGGGGGCTAAACTTCAGTGATGACAGTGCGGTTGGTTCTGCTTGGATTTGGAAACGTGGGCCGCGCGCTTGCGCGCCTGATCGGCGCAAAACACGCAGAGGTTGAAGAACGTTACGGGCTGGATCTGAGCGTCGTCGCAATAGCCACCGGCCGGCATGGAGTGGCCAAGGACGATAGGGGATTAGATCTCACGCTTGCGCTCAAGATTCAGGAGGAGGGGGGAAACCTGGCCGAGCTGACCGAGGGCGCAGCCACCAGCGACATCCTGCGGCTGCTGGAGGGCATTGAGGCCGAGGCGGTCCTTGAAAGCATTCCAGTCGACTACCAGAACGGCCAACCCGCGATCGGATACCTTGAGACCGTGCTGCGACGCGGCATACACGCGATCACATCCAATAAGGGTCCCGTCGTGCACGGATACCGGGCGCTGTCTGAGCTCGCTCGAGTTAACGGCAGCCGCTTTCTTTTTGAAGCTACGGTGATGGATGGCGCACCGATATTTTCGACCTGGCGCGAGTGTATGCCGGGTGCCCAGCTGACTTCCTTTCGGGGGGTGCTTAATTCGACTACAAACTTCCTACTGTCTGAAATGGAGGCCGGGAATTCGTTCGAGGTTGCCTTGAAGAAAGCGCAAGCCATCGGCATAGCTGAGACCGATCCCTCAGGGGACATCGACGGGTGGGACGCGGCTATCAAAGTGGCCGCATTAGCCACCGTGCTGATGGACGATCCGCTGGATATCCAGGATGTGGAACGCGAGGGAATCGGCAAGTTGGATGCGGAACAGATTATAGAGGCCGCTCGAGACGGGCAGCGCTGGAAGCTGGTCTGCAGCGGCTGGCGCGAGAATGGCAAGGTGCGAGGAAGAGTGCGTCCCGAACGCGTCGGACCTGAGGACCCGCTTTATCAGCTGCGAGGGACCTCGTCCTCGATCACGTTCACGAGCGATGTTCTCGGCGACCTCACGATTGTGGGCGCGGATCCGGGTCCGTCCACGACGGCCTATGGCATGCTGGCCGACTTGCTCAACGCAGTGAGACCGGGATAACCGACGGAGCCCATAAATTCTCTCGTGGATCCGTCAACACGGATATTCCGCTCTATGACGGTCTCGTTTCCACAATTTCGAACGATAGACCAACTATTGTGTGCACTTGAAGCATGATCGTGGCTCCCGTAGACAATTTGCCAGATGGATTTTCATCGCGATTGGCGACCATCACCGATCTGGAGCGGGTGGTCGAGTTCGCGAATGCCTTTGCCAACTCGGTGATTGGCAGCGATGAGACGAATCTCGACCGAGCCCGCGCCAAGTGGGAGGAGCCGGGTTTCGATCCCCGTTTGAGCGTCCGACTGGTCGAGGACGCGCGGGGCGATCTCGTCGGAACGAGTGAGGTTTGGGATACCTCCGAGATTCCAGTGGATCCCTGGGTGGTCGGCCAGGTCGATCCTGACCATGAAGGGCTCGGCATCGGCAGTTATTTGGTGGCGTGGGCCGAGCGGCGCGCCGCGCAGGTCATCCCCCGCGTTCCTCCCGAGGCACGGGTTGTCATGCGGGTGGGGGTATTTCACGGCCACAAACCGTCCGAGCATTTGCTCACCGATCGAGGTTATCGGGCGGACCGTTTTTTTTGGCGTATGACGATCGATTTTCAGGAGCCGACCGACTCCCCCAAATGGCCGGATGGAATCCAACTCAGGCCGTTTGATCGCCGGCGGGACGCGGAGGCGGTCTACCGTGCCGAGGATGAGGCGTTCGAGGATCACTGGGGGCACGTGCCAGAGTCATTCGAAGTGGGGTTTAAGCGCTGGTCGCACTCCAGTTTTCACGGTACTGCATACGATCCCGGGTTGTGGTTTATCGCCTGGGACGGTGATCAGATCGCAGGCCTCGCGCGCGCCCGGCCGCAAGCCGACCATGATCTCGAAATGGGTTGGATCCGCACCCTCAGCGTTCGCCGGCCGTGGCGCCGGCAGGGGCTCGCCCAGGCACTTCTGCTGCATGCGTTAGCGGAATTCCGGCGACGCGGCACGCTCAAAGTTGGCTTGGGGGTCGATGGACGGAATCCCACCGGCGCCATCCGACTATACGAGAAGGCTGGTATGAAAATAACCCTTCGCTATGATATTTACGCAAAGGAGCTCAGGCCGGGCAAAGAATGGATGACCCTCTCAGACCCCAAATGAGCCCCCTGCTCACAAACATTAGTTGTGTTTTAGTCCCCTCGGATACACTTCAACCGAGCGAGATTGATGCCTGAGATTCAAGCCATCTTCTGGGACCTGGGCGGCGTGATCGTGCGGACGGAAGATAGAACCAGGCGCGAACATTGGGAGCAACGCTTGGGTATGGAGCCCCGGCAGCTCGATCGGTTTATCTTCGCTGGAGAAATGGGTCACAAGGCGGCCTTGGGGGAAGTCAACGCGGAACAGGTTTGGGAATGGGTCCGCCAGGAGCTAGATCTGAGTCGAGAGGAAGGGCAACAGCTGACCCGGGACTTCTGGCAGGGCGATGACCTCGACCAAAAATTGGTAAGCTACATCCGAGAATTGAGACCCCAATTTCAAACCGGACTCATATCGAACGCCTGGCTCGAGCTTCGAGAGCTGCTGGTACATCATTTTCACGTCGATGACGCCTTTGATGACCTGGTTATCTCGGCCGAGGTCGGTCTCGCGAAACCGGATCCCGCCATATACGAACTCGCGCTCGAGAGGTTGAAGGTGCCGGCAGACTGTGCAGTTTTTGTTGATGACTTTGAAAGCAACATCGCCGCAGCCCGGGAACTAGGAATGCACGCAATTCTATTCCGCAGCCGCGTTCAAGCGATCGCGGAGGTGGATCAGCTCGTCACTGGCTGAACGGCCACATTCTTGCACCCCATAGCGGGTGCACAAGTTTGCTGAGATCGGCGACCCCATTTAATTCCTATCAGGGGGTGGGGATATCCCAGACCGGCTGACAATCGACCGACGCACGCTCATTTTTCTCATCGGCATGGCGCTGACGAACTTCGCCATCACCATGCCGCTGGTGCTGATTCCGATCTACATCCGCGAGTTGGGCGCCAGCATCACCCAGTTAGGGCTGTTCTTCACCATTTCCATGATTTTCCCCATTCTGGTCAAGCTGCTCGGCGGCTGGCTATCGGATGTCGTCGGTCGCCTGCAAGTAATCCTCATCGGGAGCGTGACCGGTGTGCTGACCTTCACCGTCTACGCGCTCGCCCCAACCTGGGAGGCCGCGCTGCTTGCCCCGGCCCTGATGGCCATAACCGCCTCGCTCACCATTCCAGCTTACGCCGCCTTTATCGCCGACATCACGCCGGAGCCCTCCCGGGGGAGGATGTTCGGAATTTCGCAGACGGTCTACCGCGCGTCGGGCGTGATCGCGCCAGTAATCGGTGGTCTCCTGGCCGCCGCTCTAGGCTTCCAGTTGATGTTCGGCGTCGCGGCATTTGCCTTCACATTCGCAGCCGTCATCTTCTTCTTCCTCCTGCGTACAACTCCCTCGTCGGTTCCTTCCGATCAGCAGGTGTCGTGGAAATCGCTAAGGAGCTCCTTCGCTCAAATGTGGTCCCTGTTTATTGCGGGCGGCGTTATCGCCTGGATTTTGATCATCGATGGAATTCGCGATATCGCCATGAGGCTGTCGTTCGATCTAATCCCTGTTTACCTGACCGATATCCAGGGGATCAGCCTGGAGAGCATTGGATTCATGGAAGGCGTTTACGGGCTGGCTCTGCTGCTCACGCTTTATCCGGCGGGGTGGCTGGTGGACCGGACCAGCGAACGGGCCGTCATCGCGCTGGCTCTAATCTCCGGCGTCGGTTCGAGACTGGTCCTTGCGCTCTCGGCCGGCGACCTGGGGTTCACGCTGTCCTTCGCCCTGCAGGGAATCGGCTTCGGACTGTTTGCCCCTTCAGGGAGTTCGCTCATTTCGAAAGTTGTTCCCCGACACCTGCGGGGTGTGGCTTACGGCCTGTTCGCGACTTCGATCGGCATATTCTCTCTCCCGGGCCCCTGGATTGGCAGCCAGATTTGGGAGCTTATTGGGCCTCGTTATCCGTTCTTGATCTCGGTAGCCATTGGCTCGCTTTTAATCCTGCCAGCCTGGTTTAAGCTGCGTTTGCCTGGGCCATCCAAACGACAGCCGTATGCCGGCGAGGCCGTTCTACCTCCGACCCTCGGTTATGCCGAAAAAGTTTCGATACTCCACGCGAGATTGTCGTCATTGGAGGACGCCGCCCTCTTCTCTGAGAGTGTACGGATTATTGAACAACATGGCGGAACCGCAGGTCTCGGAGAAGACTCGGCCCTGACCGCCACCTTTGGGATCTCGCCTAATCGCGCGCCGCCTCAAGTGAGCGCGCTACTGGCCACCCACGCCGCGCTTTCGCTGCTCGAGCACGTTCGAACGGCCTATAAAGAGCGAGGCGATTCTGGGCTGGCGGTTGGAATCGATACCGGTACGGTGGTCGAGGCGCCTTTTATCCCCGATGGCGAACCGGATGAGGGCACAAATAACCGCGAGGGCCACCCTTCCGATGGAGATCCGGTGACCACCGCACGCAAGCTTCAAACCCGTGCTGAAAATGGAGAACTATGGATCAGCGATCGCACCCGTGAATATCTGGCGCCTGCCCACCACCAATTTACCTTCGAGCCCGAAGAACTGGATGAAGGTACCACCGCCTACCGGGTGCTGGGACGTACCGCCGATCTGCGGCCCCCACCCGCGCGGCTCGACAGCCGTCCTTAAAGCTCTGATTTGCTCGAATCTATCTTGAAGCTAGGGGGTTGAGTGAGTATGAGGGGGCCATACATTACGGTTCATACAAGAGAGTTCGTGCAAAAGAAGCAGAGCCTCCTGCCAATCCGCTGGACGGCCGGCACTGCCGCTCTTGCCGGAAGGCCCCACATCTGTTCACCGCAGGGAAGGGCGGAACTCCGACCGACCGGCGTACTACTTTCCCTTCGCCACCCACTGAATGGCTTGGGCTGCTTGGTCAGAGTAGCGCCACGGCCGACGGGGGAGTAGCTGTCCTTGGTGGCCTGAGGCTCCTACTGACCCGACTCTACGCAGACTCGGCTCAAGAGTCAATCCTTTTTTCGCTTAAAAAAAGTACTAGTCGGTCGCTCACGCAGTATCGATAAGGTGTTATGCGGGAATTCGATGCGGGGTACACATCTCGACTATAATCGCCCTTGTCATCCCCGTTTCAAGCTCAAAGGACAAATTGGTAGGTGGATCGCCGAATCAAGCTGATCTTTAACCCTCACGCGGACAACGGCCGTGGATGGCGCGTGGCCTCTGCGCTGCAGGCGACGATCGAACAAATGGGAGGTGCTGAATGGACCAGCACCGAGCACCCCACGCATGCCACGGACTTAGCCTTAGAAGCCGCGAACGATGGCTTTGAGGTGGTGGTAGCCATCGGTGGCGATGGGACGGTGCATGAGGTCATCAACGGATTGATGCAGGTCGATTCTGAGCGCCGCCCCATGCTGGCCGCGGTGCCGATTGGAAATGGAAACGATTTTTGTGCCAATGTCGGGATCGAACCTGATCCTTCGGCGGCGATCCAACGCGCTTTTTCCGGAGAACCCAAAGGCCTGGATATCGGAATGGTGACAGACGCTTCCGGTCGCACCGAGTACTGGGACAACTCTCTGGGTATCGGTTTTGACGCAGCCGCGGTCATCCACTCTCAGGCCATCACTCGTCTTCAGGGCACTCCCATGTACTTTGTGGCCGCAGTGAAAACCATCATTCGCGATCATCATGCTCCCCATTTCAAAATCCGCACGGACTCGGAAGAGATCGATAATGAATTTCTGATGATTACTTTCTGTAACGGACAGCGCGAGGGTGGCGGTTTTATCCTCGCACCCGAGGCCCGGCCGGATGACGGCGTGCTCGATTACGCAATGGTGGAATGGGTATCCCGCCTCAAGATGTTTCGACTGATCCCAGAGTTCATGCGCGGCACGCATGGACGTTTCAAAGAAGTCCATCTGGGTCGATTTCGGGAGCTTGAGCTCGAGGCAGATCGGCCGCTGCTCATCCACACCGACGGGGAAATCTTCGCCAACTCCACGAGCAACGTCCAGAAGCTCAGCGTACAGGTGCTCCCCAAAGCTATCCGTCTCCTCGTCTGACCGCACCGGCCGTGCAGTCGCTCGCCCAAACCCTCCAGGATCACGACCGGGGCCACCTGAAAATCATCGCCCAACTCTGGGGATTGGAACTCCTCAATGATCCACATACCGCAACGGTTCAGGGTCTGTCCCGCGCCATGCTGGACCGGGCGCCGGAGATCGTGGAGGCGCTGCCTGGAGGCGCAAGACATGCCCTCGAATTCCTGCTGCAGGGCGGCGGACGACTGCCGATGGAGGCCCTCGTTCGCAAATTTGGTCCGCTCAGGGAAATGGGCCCGGGCAAAAGAGACCGCCTGGAACCGTGGCAAGAGCCGGCTTCTGCGCTGGAAATTCTCTGGTATCGAGGCCTGATGGCCAGGGCGTTCGCGGACTTTGACGCCGGACCTCAAGAATACGGGTTCGTCCCAGACGATCTATTGGAAAAAATGCCGGAGGTCAGCCGCCTCGAACCTCACCCGTTAGGGGAACCCGCCTCACCCGTGAAGCAAAGTATCCAATCGAATACCGATGCGGTGGACGATGCGACCACAGTTTTGGCCGCACACCGACGCGCCGGGGAGGCGGGCCGCACCTGGTTGCTGCAGTTCCTGCGGCAGCCGGATTCGCTGGCTCTGATCGAGGTTCTGTTACAGGAAGCAGGTGTTGAGGGTTTCCCGGAACGGACACGCGATTTCCTGCAAATGCCCCGTGATCAAGCATCCAAGCTTCTTCGCGAGGCCTGGCAATCTTCCACGGCATGGAACGACCTCTCCCAAACGCCCGGCGTGATGAGCCCAACCGGCGAGTGGCCGAACGATCCGCTGGCAGGCAGGCACGCTGCGCTCGACTTGATTCAGACGGTACCGACCCACACCTGGTGGTCGCTATCCAGCCTGGTCGACGCGGTGTATGACACCGATCCGGGATTCATGCGCCCGCCCGGAGGATTCGAGAGCTGGTACCTGCAAGACGACGAGGACGGCAGCAGTTTGCATGGCTTCGGCGCCTGGCACAAGCTCGAGGGCCAGTACTTGAAACACTTGATCGCGGGTCCGATGTTCTGGCTGGGATTCGTCGATCTCAGCCGTGATCGCTCCGCTTTCCGCCTCGTGAAGACCGCGGACCCAGCCACTCGCCGAAGCCCGTCAGACGGCGGTAAGGTGGTGATGTGGCCAGACGGACGTATTCGGATCGCGCGCGACGCGGATCGGACGCTGCGTTATCAACTTGCTCGGCTTTGTTCATGGGACCGGATAGACCGCGGGGCTTATTATTTCCGGCTGACGGCCCAATCGTTAAGTTCTGCAGGCGATCGCGGGCTCACCGCCACCCATGCCCGCAAGATTCTGGTTGAGATGGCCGCTCCGGAAGGCGTTCTCAAGGCCCTGCATCGATGGGAGCAGGCCGGGATGGAGGCCAAAGTTGAACGCCAGACCATCCTTCATGTGGAAGATCCCGAGGTGCTCGACACGTTATTGAAAGACCCTACCACTCGTCGTTACCTGGGGAGGCGGCTAGGATCCGATGACGCCGTTGTGGACCCTCTTCACTGGCACCGGCTGCAGGAGGCTGCCCTTCGGCTGGGTTTGCTGATCGGCGCGCCCCCGGAATCCCAGGAGCAGGGTCTGGAATAGCTCGGAATGGGCAGCGCGGCTCGCGAGTTGAGCCGTAACGTTTACCCTGGCCATTTGATGCCCGCCGGGCACAGGCTGAGCTCAGGCTGCAAGGCGGCTACAAGGCGCAGACTGCGTTGGGTAGGTGCAGAGCATGGTGTCGGGATCGGCTCTCTGGGAGCCTATCCCGACAGGCCTTACGAGGCCGTCAGGACAGGCTGGCCTCCAGCGTGATCTCGACTCCCGCCAGGGCGCGTGAAATAGGGCAGTTCGCCTTGGCATCTTCCGCGAATTCTTGGAAAGCCTCGGCCTCGAGGCCGGCAACTTCTGCCTTCGTTACGAGATGCACACGCGTCACAGTCCAACCCGCTTCCAGCTTGTCGATGTGCACTTGCGCGGACGTTTCCACGGATTTTGGTGGATGGCCCGCGGCGCTCAAGTTTGAAGACAGCGCCATAGAAAAACATCCGGCATGGGCCGCGCCGAGCAACTCCTCCGGATTGGTACCTTCACCATCTTCAAAGCGCGAGGCGACCGAATACGATCCTTCGAAATCTCCGAATTCCATATGCCCATGGCCCTCCCCAATGCTGCCGTGCCATGTGGCTGATGCTCGTCTAACTAACATTTGAACCTCCTCTTGGTTTGCGTTTTCGCTGTTCTGGGAGTGCTTTGGCGATCACCGTCTCCAATTCCTCAATGGTAACTGGTTTTGATACGAAGCCGCTGGCCCCTAATTTCATGGCCTCATTCACGCGCACATCTGAGGCTTCGGTGGATAACATGATCACCGGCAGACCCTTCAATTCGGCCCGCATGCCGAGAAACTCCAGGAAATCCATGCCGGTCACCTCCGGCATGTTGATGTCCAGTACGATCAGATCGGGCCGCCGGCCATCAAGCAGCATCTTGGCCGCTGGGCGGGCCGCCCGATAGGTCAACACTTCGAAGTCGAGCAGCTCGAGCATCAACCGCACGGCGTGGTTCATCTCGTCGTCGTCGTCAATGATCCAGGCTTGTCTCATCGGATGTGGTATTCGTTTCCCCCGAACAAAAACCGACTAAGCGATCTCGGTCTTAACGCGTTCCGCCAACTCACGATTGATACCACGTATGCCTTCGATCTCTCCTACTCCCGCAGAACGCAAACCCTCCAGATCGCCGAAGGCCTGCAGGAGCGCCTTGCGGCGAGCAGGACCGATGCCTTGAATCGTATCGAGCCGTGAGGTGAGCCCGCTCCGTCTTCTCTGCGTTCGATGGTGACTGAGCGCAAAGCGATGGGCTTCATCCCGCACTCTCTGCACCAGGAACAGCGCTTGAGAGTTCCTGGGCAGGATGAGTGGGTCGGCGCGGTTCAGTCGAAATATTTCTTCGTGACGCTTCGCCAGACCCACGATGGGGACTTTACCTTCCAGGCCGAAGGACTTCAACACATCGGCCGCCCTCCCGAGCTGACCCTTCCCCCCATCGATGAGTATCAACTCTGGCAGCACGCCAAACGCGCGATCGAGTTTGGCGCCTGGCCCTTTCGCGGTCTCCTGTGAGAGCTCCCAACGACTGAACCTGCGTTTGAGCAGCTCTTCCATACTCGCAAAATCATCCTGACCCTGTACGGACTTGATGGTGAACTTGCGATAGAGTGATTTGTTCGGTGACCCCTGCTCAAAAATAACCATAGACCCGGCCGCGGCCGTGCCCTGCAGGTTTGAGATATCGTAGCCTTCGATCCGGTTGGGCGGATCTGCGAGGCCCAGCGCTTCTTGTAGTTCAGACAAAGCCTGGACGTGTTTGCTGCGATCGGCCTCCCATTGGGCCCTGAGCATGTTTAGGGTCTCGGCTGCATTTTCGGCCGCCATGGCGACCAGCTCCTTCTTTATGCCTCGCTGCGGCACAGTGATCTTGACCTTGCGATGCCCACTTCGACGATTCAACCAGCTTTCGATGATGGATGCCTCCTCAATTTCCAACGGGAGCAGCACCCGCTGCGGGAGGGTCGCCGAATTTGCGTAGAATTGCTTAACAAAGGCGCGCACCACCTCTTCGTCCTCGGCCTGGCTCGTTCCCTCCAAAACGAAGTACTCTCGTCCGATCATCTTTCCACGGCGAATGAAGAAGACCTGGACGCAGGCATTTCGATCGTCCCTGGCGAAGGCAATTACGTCTGAATCCAGCTTGTCTTTTGAAACCACCTTCTGGCCTTCCACCACCTTTTCGATCGCAGTCAGTTGATCGCGGAAGGCCGCCGCCCGTTCGTACTCCATTTCGGCGGAAGCGCGCTCCATCTCGTTCTCAAGCCGCTCGAGGATCGGCTCCGTATGCCCCTCGAGAAATCTGCATATATCTTCAATCATCGAGCGATAGGTCGCCTGGTTAACGACCCCGATACACGGGGCCAGGCACAGCTTGATATCGTGGTACAGACAGGCTCGCAGATCCTCACCGGTAATCGTTCGGTCGCATGTCAGATAGGGGAAGATCTTCCGCAAGACATCCAGGGTCTGGTGCACGGCCCATACACTTGTATAGGGTCCGTAATAACGGCTGCCGTCGTTGACCATGCGACGGGTCATAGTGACCTTCGGAAAGGGGTCCGCCCAGTGAACCCGGATATATGGATATCGTTTGTCGTCTTTGAGCCGCACGTTGTATTTCGGCTTGTGCCGCTTGATCAGATTCATCTCGAGAATCAATGCCTCGAGCTCGGAATCGACGACGATCCATTCTATGTCCGCGATGCGCGCGACCAGCTCCACTGTCTTCCGATCATGGGCGGCTGAAGCGTGATAGTAGGAGCGAACGCGGCTGCGGAGATTCACCGCCTTGCCAACATAGATCACCCGGCCTGCTTTGTCCTTCATGAGATAGCAGCCGGGCTTGGCGGGGATCCCCTCAAGCATTACTTGGGGCATCTTGGCGCGATTGTAGCATGGCGCCTATGTATCGCTACGTCCCCCAGGCGCGGCCCTGCTGCTGGGAATTTTCCCGTTTGCGGGCTGCTCATTTTCGAGGATTCTCCCGGTTTCCACCTTCCCACCGGCTTCCAACCCGACACAAAAAGGCCCCCCTTCGACGGCCAATGTGCCGGCGGAACTCGCTCTTTGGGCCGCGCCCGAGGCCATATTTCTCATTGCGCGAACCTATCACCGGGAGGAAGGTTCATCGACGATAAGTCGTCGGATGGGAAGGTTTTGACCAGACGGCGTCGGCGGTGCGGACCGGTCGATTGGATGCCGCGGCGCCGGTAGCACTGACCGGTCGGATCGGATACCGTAACGGCCGCTTCGGCGGTGGCCGATACAGATAATTCTGAGCACTGATCGATTACCCACTTGGGGGTCGCTCCGTTGACCGAATACGCTAGACGCAAAAGCCACCTGACCGCGCTCAAGAAAGCCGCCTTATCGGCGGCCGACGCTGCGGCGATCGTACGGCGGCATCTCCGCCTGGAAGGTCAGACCCTCCAGGCCGGAGATCACCGTGTGGACCTTCAGCCACACGGGAAGCTTTACGTCATTGCAATTGGGAAGGCCGCACCGGCAATGGCTTCCGCGACTTCCTCCCTGCTGGGAAGGAGAGTGCAGGAAGGTTTGGTCACCTTACCCCGCTACCCGGGGGCGAATCGTAGCAACCCTGCGGTCAAGCTGTCCCGGTCTTTTCATTCGGTTGAGACGGAGCACCCATTCCCTGGCCCGGGCAGTCTGGACGCGGGGGTGAGCGTGGCCGCCATGCTGGCAGAGGCCGGCCCTGAGGACCTTGTGCTGGTTCTAGTCTCGGGCGGCGCTTCGGCCATGATCGAGCTGCCCCTTCGAGGTATTAGCATGGAAGACCTGAGCGCGATGAACCAACTGCTCTTAGCCTCAGGTGCGCCTATCGGTGAAATCAATCGGGTGCGTGGCGCGCTTTCGCAGCTCAAGTCGGGCGGGCTGGCCCGACTCGCGGCTCCCGCGCGGGTGATCTCCCTGATTCTCTCTGACGTGGTTGGTGATCGGCTGGGTTCGATAGCTTCCGGACCCACCGTGGTTCGATCGGTCCGCCCGGAGCGAGCGGCAAGAATCCTGCACAAATACGGAATTTGGGAAGCGGTACCGACTTCGATCCGGAAGTCGCTTGGACAACCCCGTCCAAAGCCGTCTCCCGCGCGGCGGCCGATCAACCTCCTGATAGGCAACAATCGAATGGTCCTTGACGCCGTGGCGGAGAAGGCCGGGGAGCTCGGTTTCCAGCCCAAAATCCTGACAAGCAACCTGCATGGGGAAGCACGAGTTGCCGGCTGGCGCCTGGCGGCTCACCTGAGGGATGCCGATCCCGGCGACTGCCTGATTATGGGTGGGGAAACCACGGTCAGGATCCGTGGGGATGGCCTGGGGGGCCGAAATCAAGAACTAGCTCTCGGAGCGGCCGCCGCTATGGAGGGCGCGGGCAAATTCGCGGTGATGTCGCTGGCCACCGACGGCATCGACGGTCCGACGGATGCGGCGGGAGCCAGAATCGATAACAACAGCATGCGACGCGCGAAGAAGCTAGGATTTCACCCGGACGCGGCCCTGGCGCGGAACGACGCCTATCCACTGCTCGAGGCGGTCGGAGCGTTAATCAAGACCGGACCGACGGGCACGAACTTGAACGATATCGTGCTCGGACTGAAATACCGCGGTTAGAATCCCGACCCAGAGGACCTATATGCCTATAACGTTTGGAACCGATGGCTGGCGGGGAGTCATGTCGGATACCTTTACCTTCTACAACGTACGTCTGGTGAGCCAGGCGATTGCGGACGCCGTGGCCGCGGACGAATTGCTCAACGGTTCCAGTCAGGCAGATAATCCGGATTCACGGCGGGTGGTTGTCGGATTCGACACCCGTTTCCTCTCCGATCGGTTCGCAGTCGAGGCGGCCCGCGTGTTGGCCGGGAATGGCATCAAGGTGTTCCTGACCAGTGCCGACGTTCCGACCCCCTGCGTTTCGTTTGCGGTGCGGGAGCTGGGCGCGATCGCGGGCATCATGATCACCGCCTCGCACAATGCACCACGCTACAACGGGCTCAAGCTCAAGGCCTCCTACGGAGGCGCCGCTTCGAGGGAGCAGTGTCGCAGGGTCGAGTTCTACTTCAACGACAACGAATCGCGCGGTCGAGGCCCGAACCTTATGGACTACGACCAATCCAGAGAGGCGGGATTGATCGAACGCTTCAATCCCACCCCAAGCTACCACGATCACCTGCGCACTCTGATCGATTTCGATGTTATTGCCGAGAATCCGCAGCATGTAGCGGTGGACTCGATGTACGGATCGGGCCGCGGTCAGATCAAGGGCATCCTCCAGGGGACCGGATGCGAGGTAACGGAGGTGCGCGGGGAGATGAATCCGGGCTTCGGAGGGATTCATCCCGAGCCGATCGCGCGCTATCTGGGAGCGTTGGCCGGATCCATCGCGGCCGGCCACGGTCAGCTCGGCCTGGCTACGGATGGAGATGCGGATCGGATCGGTGCCATGGATGGCAGGGGAGAGTTCGTCAATCCCCACCGGCTGATGTCTTTGGCGTTGAAATACCTGGTGGAGCAGCGGGGGTGGAGCGGAAAAATCGTCAAAACTGTGTCCACCACGCAGATGATCAATCGGCTGGGTAAAAAATATGGCCTGGAGGTTATAGAGACCCCAGTCGGATTCGACCACATCGCCGACTGGATGCTGCGCGAGGATGTAATTATTGGGGGCGAGGAGTCGGGCGGTATTTCTTTTAAGGGCCATATCCCCGAGGGCGATGGGGTTCTTATCGGCCTGCTGATATTGGAAATGGTCGCCGCAACCGGATCTACGTTGGAAGAATTAGTCGACGAGCTCCTGAAGGATGTGGGGCCCTCACATTATGGGCGACTGGACTTACGACTGACGCGACCGGTTCCCAGAGAACAGCTCTCCTCGCGGCTCATTAGCGGAGCCCCAAAGGCCATCGGGGAGCTGAAGGTAGAGCGGGTGAGCGACCAGGATGGAGTGAAGTTCCATATGAGCGACGACTCCTGGCTCCTGGTGCGACCCTCCGGAACAGAGCCCCTGCTCCGTGTCTACGCAGAGGCTGCCACCCCGGAAAACCTTGAGTCGTTGCTTGAATACGGCCGTCAGGTGGCCGGGGCAGACTAGACTCTCTTCCCATTTATCCCCTAAAAACCCCCATGATATAATGCCCGCGATCGGGCAAACGTCATGTTAAAACGCCTGCGCGACTTCATATTGGGCGGTACTCAGCCCCAGTCATCGGCGGCCCCCGCGGAACCTCGGCAAGGGGCCGCTGTATCGACTATCCCGCAAACTAACACGGACGGCGATCCGTCCCCGCTTGAGAATCCCGAAGCGTACCTGGAGCGCGTTCAGGGCAAGATCAACAAGCTGGCGGAGGAATTCGCCTCGGGGGTGATCAACCGTTCCCAGTTTCAAGAACTGTACGAACACTATCGCCGTGAGCAACAGACCGTCAGGCGCTACGTCGAAATGTCGCCGGATTCAGAGGAATGGAAAGCGGCGACAACGGAAGGCAAGAGTCTGGTCATTCGCCAGAAAAACGTGGCGAAAGTACAAGGGTACGCCGTGTATGACAACCTGTCCGGTATGCCGCTCAATACGATCGGGGAATTCGAGGTCGACGCGGATTTGGCCGTTCCGATGCTTTCTTCCTATCGGGCTGCCACCAAAGAAATTTTCGGCGCCGGTACACAATCCACTCAGATTGAGGGCGGGCGCTGGCTGGCGTACATGCCGGGCGAATTCACGACTCTTATGACCTTGTTTTCAACCGACCCCGCCAGCGAACAGCTGGAATCGCTCGAGGAACTACATCTGCTTTTTGAGCGAGCCAACCGAACCTTGCTCAGCAAACAACCCATTGATCCGGATGAGCTCGTATTTCCTCATAAATACTTCCTCGGTCGCCACCAGTAACCCTTGAGCAGCGTCCCCGTCCTGAAGGTAGTCATTGCAGGCAATGGCAACGTCGGTAAGACGTCGCTTATTCGGCAATTCTGCGAGGGAAAGTTTGAACAAACTCGCGTGGCCACAATTGGGGTCGATTTTCAAACACAGACTGTCGACCTTCCGGAGAAGACCGTTAAGCTGTCGATCTGGGACATGGCGGGGCAGGATCGCTTTCAGTTCATTCGCGCCGGCTTCTATCGCGGGAGCCGGGCGTCGGCCCTGGTATATGACGTGACAGATCCTGAGTCCTTCGCCAACCTCGCACGCTGGAGGGACGAGATTCTCGAGGCCGTCGAGCAGCAGTCGTTTGTTGTAGTGGGAAACAAGATCGATCTGGAGCGCACACAGCAGCCCCAGCAAGCACAGGAATTTGCCGACGAACTTCGGGCCCAATACCTGGAGACCAGCGCACTGGACGGATCCGGCGTCGCGCAGCTGTTCGAGACATTAGCCAAGCTAAGCCTGCAAGTTTAGATCGGCGTTGAAATCCATATAAAAAGGGGGCCGCGCTTGAATGCGCGGCCCCCTTTTTATGTACTTCCTTGTGAGATTAGTTTGTCGGCGTCGCTCTCGAGCGCAGCCTTCTGCTAAAGAAAATTGCCACCAAGAATAATGCCGCCAATCCCGCCAACCCAGGTAGCCCGATATCCTCGCCCAGGCCGGTCGCGGGCAGCGCCGTTGGGGCGGGCGTCGGGGATCCCCCGCCGCCTGCGATCGCCAGCGCGGTTTGCGTCATCTGAGCCGCGGCAGTGGCCGTCAGCGGTGCCACCGTGGCCAAGGTAGTGAAAGGCGTGGGTGTAGTGGTGGGTGTATCGGTTGGCAACACGACTACCTGCGTCGGCACGGGGGTGTTGGTGTCGGTGGGTGAGGGTGTGGAGGTTGGAGCCGGCTCCGTAGGCACAGGCGTGAAATCTGCCGCCTCGGCAGTCTGCGTCAGACTGAAGGCGACGGCCGTATTTGTCATTACGATATTGGTTGGTTCCTGCAGTGCAGCTTGTCGCTGCCGCGGCTGAAGGATCAAGGCGTATACCCCCAGACATATGAGGCTCAACACGATCAAGCCTCCGAGTCCCGCAGCCGCAATCACAAAAGTGCGATTCGCACCCTCCTCGGGCAGTCCCTCGGTAACTTCGAAGTCTTCTGCCATAATTTCCTCCCCTTACGCCCAATAAGACGTGCGTGGACGCGTAGCAACGCGATCGGGTACCTTACCGGCTGCAAGATTCAAACCAGTTTTCATCAAGCGATTACTTCCAAATTACTAAGCGGGATGGGCGCCGAGCCAATCCCCTCCAATTCGACCATCGCGCTGCGGGCCAGGATGCCGCTGGGAAAGGATTCGACCCCTGGCATCAAATGCAGCAGATTACCTACTGCCCCGACATGAGGCGCGCGCAAGGCCCGTACACGCGCTCCCGGCTGCAGTTGCACGATTCGTTCCACTTTTGTCAGGTCTTGCGTGGCAGGGAGCGGTACCAGAATCTCGGGTTGTTGTGTCCCATAAGGTTCCAACAGTGACGCTTCCACGCTCGCCTCCCTTCCCGCGTTTGTGCTCAGCAGGTCGTAGGTGGGGGAGTTCATTGGGGTCGCGCCGAACCCCTCGGTCAGCAGAATCGGATACGACATACGCAGCGCCACGGGAATGAGTTCAGAGGCCATACTTCCACATACCAGGCCACGGATAGGAATTTCGGTACCTTGATGAAGAGTTTTCGGATTATCTACCACTCCGACGAGTACCACCGCGCCGCGAAGAATCATGTCCAGTTCGCTCGGCTCCAAACGTGCGCTGCGGCTACCGCCTACATCGCGCAACACGCCCCACCCCCGGCGGCCGTTACCCCAGGCTCCTTGAACGAGCGCCCCGACCACCGAGATCGTGATCGAGTTCGATCCATCTGAGGCAACGATTTCCCCCGGCACACCGGCGTGAACCACGCGGGCCTCTTCGCGAGCCTCAAAGAGCAAGCGGCCCCTCGAGAGGGAAAGCACCTTACCGTTGGCCGGGGCTCGAACTGTGCGCCGAGCTATCCCGGCCGGGCCGGCCAACACCTGTCCGGCCTCCACTTCGGTTCCCAGATCCACTCGCAGCAGGCGCGCCGCCTCCGCATCTGACACACCGAGCGCGGAGGCTAAATCAAGAAAGTGATGTCGCGGCTGCGGCTGCACTTCGGCGATCACATCCGTCGACTGCACCTTTTCCTTTACTCTGACGGTCAAGATGGCGTTTCCTTCGAGCTTCCGCTCGCGCAGCACCCGGGTCATGGGAAGGATGTGTCTGACGCGCGGCATGTGATTGGCGATCATGATTCAGCTCTCGAGCATGGCTCCAATCTCGTAAAGCCACTTTTGATTGAGCGCTCTTCGACGTTCGGGATTTTTGGACAATTCGATCGGCCGGCCGCGAGCGTCGATGATCACTCCTAACGCCCCTCCCGAAACTCGCAGCGCCCCCGCCTTGCCCGGTCCACCGAACCCCACGTCAAACCCTCTTTCCGGCCTCAGAGTCATTCGAGCATGTTCACCTTGGCGAAGCGGAAGCAAAACAAGTTGACCGTAGCGGATGATGCCTTCAATCGGCTCTCCGCCACTTTCGGGATCGATGCGGATACGCAATACGGGTCGGCCCTCATGGCCCCGACCAACCGGCGATACAACCGTTCCCAAGCTGACGAAGCTGCCAGACTCCAGCACTTGCACCGTGATCATCGGCAGCAATTTTGCCGCCGCGCCCACCGCGGGCACCAGGTTGTAGGGATCCAGCACCAAGGTGGTGATACCGCGCGGCTGCACCGCGTCCAGCAGCGCCAGCGCGGCGTATCCGGGACGAGGCGCACGCGCGATCGCCCCGCCACTGGCGATAATGGGTTCCATGGGAGGCATCAGCTCGGAGGAGGCTCCCTCTGCCCAATCGCCTCTAGAGCGCGAGATGCCGGCTCGAATCAGCTCTCTCAGGAGCGCATATTCGATATGGAGATCGGACAGCTCAGCCGGAATCGTGCCCGGGTAAAGCGCCTTGTTGAAGATGTAATCGCGTACTTCGGCCTCTGTGACCTCCATGGGGAGCCAGCGCGAAACGTTGGATACGGATGTGTGCCGAAGCAGGCCGGGCAGAGAGGTCCCTAGACCCAGGTCTGAGTGCACCTTGCGGCTCAACTTTCCGTCGAAAGCCGCCGCTACAGTCACGTGAGCCGCACCGACGTCAATCCCAAGCACGCCTTTATCGGGGTCATATACCCGGCTCAAGTAGCGCACGACGCGACTGAAGGCGTCCGCGGTAAGCATCGTATATCCGCCAGACCATGCGTTGAGGTCTTCGAATCCAGCGATACGTTGTGAGCGAAATTGACCAATGATCTCCGCCAGTTTGAGGCGCGCCGGTTCGAGTTCCTCTTGCTCCAGGCTGGGACGGATATTCGGCACCAGCGCTACCGCCGCACCGTTCTGAAAACGCTCCATAACCGCCGCGCCAAGGTTGGTGTTCCCTGCGAATACAAGCGCCGGGCGCTGATCGGTGGGAAGAAGGCTCGTGGCCAAACTTACCGTCTCGATCTGTCGAATTACGCTGGCCGTGGCGCCGCCATCCGTGCCGCCCACCATGAAAATGAGGTCCGGCCGCGCGGCAAGAATCACATCGATTTGCGCCTCTTCTCCTCTTCGATCCGTCAGGCCAATCTCATCGATAACATCCAGGTAGGTCGAGCCGGCTAGGCGGCGGGCACTTTCTATCGAAACGCCCGGCATAAGCCCGACCAGCACCGTCCGAACGTGGGGGCCCGCGGAGGCAGTCGAGACAAACGCATCCACTCCGGCTCCGCCGCCGGTAGTGGGAATTAGTAACGCTTCTGATTCGTCGAAAAAGGGCCTTCCGGTGATCTCGCTCACTTCGCCCAGAGCCACCTGCATGCCCTCTCGAACATCAAACAACGGGGCTCCAGCCGTCGAAGAGGCGCGACCCGTGGCCACCATGCGGTAACGCCCATCCACCACATCAAACAGGCTGGCTCGCGTATTCACCGTTCCCACATCCACGGCCAACAGGGTATCCGCCTCGTGCATCGTGCTCATCCCTTCATCCGATGCTCTCCACCACGCCCGTGACCGTGTCCCAGATGAATTGCACGCGTTCGGCCAGAACAATCAGCGTGGCCGCTACGGCTCCCGCATACATCACGCCAAAGGTCACCGCAATGAATCCCTTCCCGATTCCCCGCAGGATGGTCAGCGGACCTGGAATGTTCACCCCGGCGACAATCGCGAACGGTGCCTCGCCCTCGCCTTTCCGGATAGTGAATTGAAAGTAAAAGAGCGTGGTAAGCGTGCCAATCAGCACGATGCCGACGTTGAGCATACGCTCCAAGCCCGATTCCCCGGTGAGTTGATTGACGATGTTGGGATTCAAGGATTCCATCGAACCCAGCGTCAGCGGCAGGAGGCTTCCGGTTATGGCGCCCCCCACGACCACCGCCGCCCCCACCCCCACCAGCAGCACCATGGAGATCGTGCCGTATCGAGCCGTCGAGGGCGCAACTTTCAAGAAGAGCAATAACACCAGCGCGAGTGGAACGATCCCGGTGACGATCAATTGGGGGTTCCCCAGGCCAGTCAGGCCCGCTTCCAGGATCGGTTCGACCAGTCCTGGGATCAGCACTCCCTGCACTGCGACCGCACCTGCGTATCCTGCGGCCACTCCGATCAGTAAGTGCATGGCGAGTTTGAATAGCGGATTGTCGCCGATAAGGTAGCTGAGCACCATGATGGTCAGGACCGAGGCCACGAAACCTGCGATCAGGTCTGCAGTATCCATGGCTCTAGGCCATCCTAGGCCAAGCTTCGGCCTCTCCACAGATTGAGAAGTCCATAACCTATGCCCGCCAGCAGCACAATTTCCGCCGCCAACATCCCGGTGCCAAATGCGTCCCAGCGTGCCTGCGCAAGTCCGAGGCGGCCGTTGCGTAGCTCGTAGGCCGCCGCCGCCGGCAGTCCGGAGAGTATTCCACTTATTTTTGGATCGTCACTTTCGAAATAGGGTCGAATGAGCGGTTCCGCACCGGCGGATAATACGACCACTAACGGTGTGTCCCCCATGTAGGGACGGGCCTGCTCGGTCCAGACGCGTGCAGACTCGCTGTCGGCGGTGATGACAGCCACCATTCCAAAGTCTGAGAGCGCTTGAACCCGCTCCAGCACCACGGTATCCCAGGCCGTTAGACCCGACTCCCGTACCTGCTCAGGCAGCGCAAAACCCTTGAGCACCGCATCGCGGGGGCTGGCGGCAAATAGCTGTACCGCGGTCGGACCGCCGGACAAATACCCGAGATGCACGATGCCTAAACCGTCTTGGTAGCCGTGGCGTTCCGCGTAAGGATCCATGGCGCGTTTGGCTAAGGCGGGCCCTGTCGGACGGGTCGACAGGCTCGCCAGGAGTAGCCCCCTGGCCATCATCTGATCCAGCAACGCCCCCGAAACCGCCTCGAGCTCGCCCGCATTCCCCGGCTCGTATTCGAAGACCACCAGCACCGGCCGCTCCGCCGGCAATTGCTCCACCAGGTTGAACAAGGCCCCGAGTTCTCGCGGCTCAAGACTGGGAAGGGCGAAGCTGGGCTCACCGGTAACAATCGGGAGCGATACGGCCAACAGGATCACGGCCGCAATCGCCCAGCGGTAGATTGCCAGACGAGCCCTGCGTTTGGGCTTGGCGGGCGCTTCTTGCTCTTCTTCCTCGACCAGCCGCTGAAGCAGCTCTGCCTGATCGTATTGGCGCTCCGAAACGTCGAGCTGCATGGAGCCGACGCTCGAGGTACGCGGCATGGCCACGATCGGCTCCGCGAGCAGTACGCCGCTCAGCCCGGCAAGCGGACCCACCGATTCGACCGCCTGATCGTCTTCCGATGCGATTTCGACTACGGAGCGAAAGGTGTCCACCGGACGCATGGCTTCCAGCCAGTTGGGGAGGGTAGCGCGAGCCAGGTCCGGGGCGGACCCCTCGGGTTCCTCGTCTTCGAGTGGCTCGATCTCCCCCAGCCAATCGGGAAGACCCAGGTCGCCGAGCTCGGCTTCCGGTGGTTTTTCCGCCCCTGCGATCAGGGCCGGGACGTGTGGCAGGGCCGCCTCGGGCTCGGCATCCTTCTCCTCCTCAGCCAGGGCGCCCTTGTCCTCTGCCTCCTCGAGCCAGTCCGGAGACTCCGGTTCGGGCTCCGCTTCACTCCCGGGCCGGAGCTCCTCTTCGGGCGCCGGTCCTGCCGTCTCTGATCCAACTTCATCCGCTGGAGGGGCGGCTGCTCGCAGGGCCTGCTCGGGTGCAGGTTCGTTCGATTCCACAAGGTCCTTCGGTTCTTCGGCTTTCTTCTCTCGAATACGCTGCAGCCACTCCGGCACGTCTTCCTTGGCCGGCTCAGCCTCCTGCGGCAACTTCTCCTCCGTCTGCTCGGCCCTCAATTTATCGAAATCTAAATCATCGGGTCCCTCGGAGGATGTGTCGTCGGGCTCGTTCACGGCCTCCCCACCCATTTCCGAAGAAGTGGGAGCTTCCCCCACATCTTCCCGCATGCGGTCTAACCATTTTTCCGAATCCTCGGAGCTGCCCCCCACTTCGAGTGGCTTCAGGCGCGCCCCGCAATGTTCGCATTCTTCGGCCTCCCCGGGATTGGGCTTGCCGCACATGGGACAATTAATTTTTTCCACTAATTAAGATCCATAGGGCCTATCCGCCCCCAGCAGTACACGTAATCCAGTGGTTGTTGCCCCGAGGGCGACTCCCAGAGCGATACCGCGCGCCCCCCCGGCAGACCATACCTGCGCAATCCAGGCTCGCAGATCGCGCATGACTTGACCTTCGGCGCCGCCCAGCACGGGCCCTGTACCGAGCAAAACCAGCAGGGCGGTGGCCAGGAACAACACACTGAACGCGTCCCGGCGCCGTGCCGCTAGGCGAAACCCGGCGACAAGCAGCGTCACCGAGAGCAGAGCCATGAGTCCCGCTTCGAGCGGAAGTTGGAAATTCTCAACGATAAACAGCGCCACTTCGTCGTCCGGCCCAAGGAGCAGGGCCAGGATGAGCGTGGCCAGCAACGCCAGGATCAACACCGCGCTGTAGATCCAGCCTTCGTCCGTCAGGCTCAACTTGCGCCAATGCACCTGTACCAGGTTCGCCAGCCCCACCAGCAGGGCGGCCGCGGCCAGGAGTGCCGCCCACCGCATGAACAGCAAGCGGATATTTTGGATAAATTCGAAATCCAGGAAATAACCCAGCAGCACAAAGGCGCCAATGGCGGCTGCCACCGCCGCCCAGAGCGATGAGACCCTGAAAAGCCTCATATCAGGTCTTCGAAAGTGGCCATTAGTACGCCCAGCAATATCAGCACGATAAGCCCGATTCGAATGATGTCCTGCGTGCGGAGGCTGGCTTTGTGGAGCTCGCCCGCGCCTAAATAGGCACCGCTGGCGAAAACTTCTTCGCCCAGCAGGGGATTCCGCGCGACCGCATAGAGCAACGCTTGCGACTGAACCTCGCTGGTCCCTCCGATAACAAAGGCCCGCGCGCGCTCGCCGAATTCAGCTGCCAAACCGGCTTCGAATCCGTAGAAGCCGCTTAACATATGCACCGATACACCCTCGTTGGTGAGTACGCTGGGCAGACCCGCGACATAGGAGAAAGGAGTAGGCCCGAGAAGGCGGCCGGAGGTGGGATCGTAAAGGTCAGGCGATCCGCTCTCGCCGTAGGAGCTGCGGAGCGTGTCGCGGGCAAGAATCGCCATGGCGCCGTCGCCGGCGGTAACCACGGCCGGACGATCGCTCATGGAAGTTGCGCGTGCGATACGGGAAAGTGCAGCCAGGCCCGCAAATGCGGGCGCGCTCTCCGGACCAATTACAGAGCCGGTGCCCAGGGATACGTGCACCCGTTCACCCGCCTCGACCGCACGTTCGATTGCCTTTCCAAGCGCTTCGAAGGCGGCGATCGGCCGAAAGGTAGCCGGCCAGCGTCGGCTGGTTGCGGCTGATCCCAGCATCAGCCCCAGGAATGCAAAAAGCAGCAGCAAGCCTTGCAGATCGACGGCCGTCATGAGCCTTCCCTTAACTCTTGAATAAGCCCCTCCGGCTGCTCCAGCGAGCGTGCAATGTCATCCAGGCCGTCCCCAAGGAACGGTACGGCCATATAGCTGAGCTGCGCTAAGATCGTTGTAAAGGGGCCAGCGGCCTCCAGGATGTCCGCCACCCACGAATCCAAACCGCGATGGCGTAGCCAGACCACGGCACGTTGCGTGGTCTTTCCTCCAGCATCCACAGCGCGGCAGTATAGCACAACCACCCTGTGACGCTACGAGGCCTGTTTATGGGGGGATTCTGCGCGAATATCGCCTAATTTGGGGTGTCGATGACCACCCCGGCGAAGTCGGCCTTACCTGGAACTAAGGATATTGTTCCGCCAGCAGCGATTGGATTGCTGCTTCAGTTTCCTCGTATCGCCCTTCCCCGATGTGCTGATAACGCAGCCGGCCTCGTTTGTCGATCAAGTAGAGCGTCGGCCAGAAGCGCGTCCCATACGCGCTCCAGGTCTCTCGATCGTTGTCCTGAGCCACCGGGTAGTTGACCTCCAGCCGCACGAGGGCCTGCTCGAGGTTTGCCAGATCACGCTCGTAGCCGAACTCTGGATAGTGATTTCCGATAACCACCAGCCCCTGGTCCGCCAATCGATGGTGCCACTCACGGAGGCTCGGGATAACCCTTTGACAGTTAATTCAGCCAAAGGTCCACATTTCGAGCAACACCACCTTGCCACGGAGCTCAGACAGGCGCAGGGGGCGATCCACATTGAGCCAGATTTCATTCTGAAGCTCGGGGGCGGGGCCCAAGTCCGGCAGCGCCGGCGCCTCAACCTTGGTCGGGGGTTCGGTCACGGCGGGAGAGGGTCCAGCCGGCGCGTTTTGAGGAACACATGCCGCCAGGCCTATCAAGAGCAGGAACCAATACTTCACTCGGGCCGCTCCTGGGGCAGCGAAAAGGTGATGTTGGTTCCGCTTTGCATGTCGCTCTCGGCCCATATAGTCCCCCCGTGAGCTTCAATCAGCTCTCTGGCGATCGCCAGCCCGAGTCCCAAGCCGCCGGCGTCATTATCCGCCCTCGGCCGGCTCTCCTCACCGCGATAGAATCGCTCGAAGATGTAAGGCAAACTCTCCGGGCGAATTCCGATCCCGCTGTCCCCCACTGTCACCTCCACGGCGCCGTTCCGTTCTACGGCCGAAATGTTTACCTTCCCACCCGGCTCGGTGTGGTCGATGGCGTTGTCGAGCAGATTTTGAAGGACGCGCCCGATCTTGTCGGCCGCCATCGGGATCAAGGGCAGGTCGCTGTGGGTCGGGCCGGTAAGCTCCACCCCCTTTGATTCCGCCTTCAGCGCGGCACCCTCCAATGCGGTTTCGATAACTTCCTCGATGGGCCCCGGCGTTCGCTCCATGGGTGCTGCCCCACTGTCCAGCGCCGCCAATTCGACCAGGTCATCCGTCAGGTTGCTCATTTGAGTGATCACGCGCTGGCTGCGGCGAATGTAGTCCGTGGGATCCTCCACCACTCCGTCCGCGATCGCCTCCAGCATGGCGCGCAGAGAGGCCAGCGGCGTCCGGAGGTCGTGCGAGGCACCCGCAATGAATTCCTGCCGCGCCTTCTCCAATCTTTCGGCTTCGTGTTCGGCATTCTCGAGGTGTTCCGCCATGGCGTTAAAGGCCCGGCCCAGCGCCGCCACCTCGTCCCGGCCAGCCACATCAACCCGCACCGAAAATTGACCCTCGCTCAAGCGCCTGGCGCCACGATCGAGCTCCTTGAGCCTTTGTGTGATGGAGGTCGAAAAGAAGTATCCGAACGACACCGACACGCTGCTTGCAAAAAATAACAACACTGCCGCCAGCGCAAGATCATGTTCGCTGATGAACATCAGCCTGGCCAGGAGCAGCACGATCACCAGGCCGAACAGGGCCGCCAGGACGTGGCCCACGGTCAGTGTCTGAGTCAGGCTCGTTGCGCGGCGCCACCAGCCCACCTGGACCGATAGGAATCCTACAAATAAAGCTCCTACCCCCGAGATCGCGAAGAGGAGTGCCAGATCGAAAAATTCTGGCCGGGTCGGCCGCATGATCAGCGCCGCCAGACCCAGCGTTGCGCCCAGCGTGAGCCCGAGAGTGGCGAGAAAGGTCAGCCTTTGCCTATTCACTTTTCGAAACGATAACCCACCCCCCAAACGGTGATCAGGTGCTGCGGCGAAGAGGGATCTGGCTCAAGCTTCTTCCGCAGATGGCGCATGTGCACCGTCACTGTGGAAGGATCTCCGGAAAAATCTGGGCCCCACACATTGTCGAGCAGGCTCTCCCGACTGAAAACCTGTCCGGCGTGGCTGGCCATGAACCAGAGCAGGTCGAATTCGCGGGCGGTCAGCGGTACCGTTTCGCCGCCCACCCGGACCTGTCGCGAATCGTAGGATACCGTCACCGCTCCAAACGCAAGCTCGGTGGCGGATGTTTCGCCCACCCGCCTGAGCACCGCATGGATTCTGGATACGAGCTCGCGGGGGCTAAAGGGTTTGGGAAGATAATCGTCCGCTCCCCAATCGAGGCCCCGGATGCGGTCGCTGGTGTCCCCCCGAGCGGTGAGAATAATGATGGGAATGGCAGACTTCTGCTGCACCTGCCGCGTGAGAGTGAGCCCGTCGATGCCGGGCAGCATGAGGTCCATAACAATGAGATCCGGCGGCCGCTCCTCAATGGCATCCAACGCGGCATAACCGTCCGCCGCCTCGCGGACGCTGAAGCCTTCGCGCTTGAGGTATCGACCGACAACTTCCCGAATGTTGTCTTCGTCTTCGACGACCAGGATATCCTTCTGCAGTGCCATATCCTTCTACTTTTTTAGTTGTTACGGAGCGCTGAGCGGCGCAGCATTGAAAGGCACTCTAAACGGGACACACCATATTACAACCGATCCATAGCTACCCAGATCGAGATCGACCGGAAGTTCGTAGTTCTGGTCGCCGATATTGCCCTTCAGCGGCCCCAGGTCAATGTAGCCTGGAATCTCGCGTCCAACGGTGTCCGGCACCGGATCCGGGGGAACCATCCAGACATGCAGCTGTGGGCCGTTGATTACTTGAAAGTTCTCGAGGCGCAGCAGGCGGGAGCCGTCCGCCAACTCGTAAACCGTGGCAGTGCCCATCCCTGAGTGTCCCCCTAAATCATAAAACTCTCCACGTGCCAGGACCTGCATGTCCTCCATGGCACCCTCGGGCATCGCTTCTTCCATCTCCACGTCGGGCTGGGCCGCCGCGGCGGACATCGTTGCGGTGGCCTGTGGAGAAAGCGTGGGAAAAGCCTCGTCGACCTCTCGATCAATGAAGATCGGAGAGATCAGGTACCAGGCTACCGGAAGCGCGAGCAGAGCCAGTACACCGATGACAATCGCTGTCCTGCGACCCATAAACTACCCCTCCCCTGGTTCGTTCCCGTAAACGAGTGTGTTAGGAAAAAACGCAAACCAACCAAACCAGTATGCAAGGTGGCCATTGACGCGCGGCGCGATTTCGCCCTTCGGTCCCAGCAGGCCACCTTCGGTGACCTTCCACTCCGCGCCGCGAGCGTCGATAACTACGCCGGGATCATCTCCAGCTGAGAACAACTCGTCGCCCCGGTCGAATGCGCGCACCTCACCGCCTGCATCATAAGTCACCTTGCCCTGGCGCAGGCTTTCGCCGCTCACCGTCACGCGGCCGCGATTCGCCACCAGCACTATGTTGGTGCCGCCGATTTGATCGTTGACCACTCCCTCAAGGACAAGCCTGTCAAGCGGATACGCCTTGGGGGTCCCGTCTATCCGCAGTGCGTAAATGCGATCTTTGGTATCGAGCAGTCCGCTTCGCTGCCAGACCGGAAACATGGTCGAGGAGGATGAAAAATAACCTCCGTACGCGGCCCCCGGACGATAGAAGCGCTGGTATCCGGTATCTAAATCCAGTACCTGAGTATCGGGGTGCTGGGCCAGCCAATCTCCCCACGAAGTAAGCACCACCGGCAGAAGCGAGAGTTCAACGTTCTGCCCCACCAATTCTCCGAGCACCGGCTCCCCGGTTAGCTGGTTCCACAGCGTTCTGGTTTGGCGGTCGTACATGAGTTTGTTGCTTCGGTAGAGAAAGCCGGAGGATCCAAAATCATAAATCTCTTCATTGGAAGCCCGGCCGTCAAACGCGATGCCCGCCCCGCATAATGTGCAGTAGGCCAGGGACATCGGGACCCCGCCCACGACGTCGTTGGCCATCTCATGCCAGTCCATGATCCGCAAAGGGTATGCGCGCGCATCGCCGTTGATGGCCACTCCAAACACGGGTTCCTCGGGGAGCAAATAGTCGGCCTCCGCTGCAGGAATCATCGGGGAATTGTCCAGCGCCGGAATCCCATCCACGGTCACGCCTCCCCATTGAATTTCCTCCACCCGGAGTGCAGAAGGCGCATCGTCCCGGAGGAAATCTCCGAAGCGCGGGTCGATTGAGCTCAGCATCTCTCCCTTCCATCCGGTGAAGCCCGGAGGGGGTGACAGTTCGGTGGTTCCGTACCATTCGACCCAGGCCGGCCAGTCCGCGCCATAGGATTCGCCGCTCAGCGTCTCTAGAGCCGCGATGGTGGATTGGTAATCCGTACCCTGGACAATGCCTATCTCGGAGCCCCGCATGACCTCGATCAGCACGGAAATGAAGCGTTCGTCCTGCGCCTCAAGCACGGCCTCCAAGGCCGCTGCTCCACGATCGCGGGTGGATAGATCGTACATGTAAGCCGTTGCAGCCTCATCAGGCAGGATTTGAGAGGAATCGCTCGTCTGTGTAGTCCGCGTTGCAAGTTGGGCTGTCAGGGTCGTCTGAGTGGCGGAGCCCGCGGTGCAGGCCGCGAGCGCAAATAACAATGGAGCGGCTAACCATGCCTTGCGATTCATAAGGATCACCGGCACTAGTTTCACTTGCAAAGCTTAAGTCTTTCTTACCACCGGCCGTAAAAAAAACCCGCCCGACGGTGAACGTGGGCGGGCAGGATGCAAACAGCCGATCCGTCAGAGTTACGCGTGAGGTTCCCCGCGGCGAGAAAGGTATTCCTCGACCAGGAGCAGCTGGTCTCCTGCGCGCCTGACAACACTCAGCAGTTCAGTCATGGTGGAGATTTCTTCAACCTGCTCCTCTGAAAACCATCCTAGAAAACGGAGCGCGGCGTAATCCTGATCTTCCGCGGCGATCGCCGAGAGATCGTTGATTTGTTCTGTAACTTTCAGCTCGCCGTCGAGAGCCGCCTGAACCCCGGCTTCGGCCGAGGCCACATCCTGCGCAGCCATCACCTGCGGAATGGCGACCTTCCCGCCCGTATCCACCAGGTAGTGGACAAACTTCACCGCATGTTCGCGCTCTTCGTCCGCCTGGCGGAAGAAGAAAGCCGCCAGCTCCCGTAAGTTGTCTCGTGCGAAGTAGGAGGCCAGCTGTAAGTACTGACTCGACGCGCCAAGCTCTCTTCCCACCTGATCGTTCATTCCTTTTGTCAATTTGTCGCTAATAAGCATTGGAGCCTGCCTCTTTTCTAATGGATGTCGTAAATCATACCGCAGGCTTCAGCCCGCGGAGTTTCCAGCCGAGGAATTAGGGCGTGGACCCGACGTACTCGAGCGCGTACTGCGCGTCCTGATAAAACGGGTTGTATTTCAGGGCCTCGCGCCAATTCAATACGGCACTATTGAGATCGCCAAGCCGGAATTGTGCCCAACCTCGCCAGAGCAGGGATTCCTCGGCTTTGTAGGTCCTGAACAGGGTCGCCTCGGCCAGATCTACTACATCTTGAAATCGGCCCTGATTGAAATAAGCGATGTAAGGCCCGAATTGGTAGCGGGTGAATCGCCACGGTAAACCGAGCGATAGGGCATTGTCGAATGCGCGGGAGGCCTCGCCGTACCGCTCGAAGTACACCAGGTTTGTCCCCAAATTGAACCAGCCGTACGGATCTTGCGGATCTGATTCGATCTCATCCTGAGCCATCTCGAGTGCCACGGTGCGATTTCGATCGAAATCCGCGTCTTCGCCGAGGATGGCCTGAATCCGGGCTTCATCCTGGGGCAAGTAGATATACATATATACCCGGTTGAATTGACGCCAGCCAACATCTAAATCCTCGTAGGAGACTGTGCGGTCCGGCCCACCGGTGCCCGGATTCGTGTCCTGAGCTATGAAGCTCTGTGTCGCATCATCGTAGCCTGTCAACAGTAAATAGTGTCCGGCCCAGCCGCCCCCGCCATCCCCCTCGCCCAAAATGAACCCCTTCTCCACGATCACCGGGAATCCGGCCGCGAGCAAACTCTTGAGCCGCGTTATGGTGCCGCCCACGCGGAAATCGGTATTCAGCCAGCCGGCTTGAGTGCGGAGATAGAAAACCAGCTCATCAATATTGACGTTTTTGTCGCCTCGGTCGGGCTTGAGAAGTCTTGAGATCGTGAATTGATCTCCTTCCCAGCCATAGAAGCGCAATCCCAGCGCCAGCGTGGCTGGCCCGCAGTTATTCCAGTCCTGTCCCTCCCACGCCGGCGCGGGCAGGGTGACGCGGGCCGGCAATGCGGTTGGGATGGGTGTCGGGGAAGGAGCAAGCTGGGTACCCCCCGGTTCGAGCGAGCTCGCGGCCCGGGTCGGCGGCACGATGGGTCGAAATGAACCCGGGGAGACGTTTGCGGGGGCGGGCAGCGTCTCCTGCGGCCGGATCCAGCCTCGAACGATCCCTGAAAAAGCATCCAGGCGCCATTCGAGTCGAAATTTCACGGGGGGAATCTGGTAGGCTATCAGCAAGATAACCGACGCCGCAAGCGCCCCGACCGAGAACCACAACACTGTTGAGATGGGCCGGCTGCTTTTCACGGGGTGGCGATTATAACAAGGTGGGGCCAAAGTCATAATGCTCTCTTAAGGCTTGCGTATTAAGATTGCCCGGAGCAATTTGAGGGGAAACCAGGGAAATGAGCGAATCTAATCTTGAGCCAGCAGATGCGGAATCGAGCGGAATGAGCGCGCAGAATCCTAACGCAGGCGAGATGAAATACACCCGCATCTCTTACATTAGGGCGGGTGGTCTGGGTGCGCTCACAAGCATTCCGGTCATGGCGCTGGGCTCGCTGGCGGAGGGCATCGCAGGGCTTACGTTCACTCCATTCGATCTATTCGACGGGTTAGCCCGCGTTCTTCCCGGCGATATTCTCACCTTCGGTATCGACTCGCTTGTGTCGGTGATCACCGCGCTGAATGTAGGCCCCACCTCGGAAGTTGCCAAAATAGCTGAGCGGAGCATGGCCCTGGTTATGTTTGTTGCCATCGGCGCGGCCTTCGGGATCGTGCTGCAGTGGCTTGGAAGGGATGATCCACGCCAGTTGTCGGGACACGGAGTGAGGACGGGCGCGTTGCTAGCGGGTTCCTTCTGGCTGGTTTCGGTCGCGGTCGGATTCTCTCAAACCTCGGTCTGGTGGGTAGGATTGTGGTTTGCGCTGCTTTATGTGTCCTGGGGTTGGAGCTTAGGATGGTTGATCCAGCGTGCAGGGCCGGCCCTGGCCGAGGATCCCAATTCCAGCTTGTCGCGGCGGGATTTCGTTACGCTGTTGGGCGGCAGCGTGGCAACGATTTCAATTGGTTCCTGGGTCGGCGCCTCGCTGTTTGGAAAGGGTTCCCCGCCTGCGCCGGTTCAAGTTGAGATCCTGGATACCAGTGCGCTGGTCGACTCTCCGACCGCGGAGGCCCTGGCGGCCCGCATCAACGTCGCGCCCGGCACACGGCTTGAGATCACGCCTAACGCCGACTTTTACCGTATCGATATCAGCACCCGCAGGCCGCGCTTGGCGGCGGAGACCTGGCGGCTGGAGTTGACCGGGGTGGTGGATCGACCCCTGAGTCTCACACTGGAAGAAATCCGGGCGATGCCGTCCTTGAGTTATCACCATACGCTTTCGTGCATTTCGAATCGTGTCGGCGGAGATTTGATCAGCACCACCCGGTGGACGGGTGTACTAGTGCGGGACGTGCTTGAAACCGCGGGCATGCGCACCACGGCGGAGGAACTCTTCATCGAGGCCGCCGACGGCTTTTATGAGAGCGTTTCGATGTCGGACCTAATGGGCGATCGCACGATATTCGCCTATGAGATGAACGGCGCACCCCTTCCGGTGGACCATGGCTTTCCACTGCGCATCATCATTCCAAATCGTTACGGCATGAAGCAGCCCAAATGGATTGTGAATATGGAATTGCTGGACCGTGAGGGGCGAGGATACTGGGTCGAGCGGGGTTGGAGCGAGGAGGCCTATGTTCGAATGACATCCGTAATCGATACCGTGGCCACCGATGCGGCGGACGAGGAAATGCAGACGGTCCCCGTGGGCGGAATCGCCCATGCGGGCGCGAATGGAATCAGCAGGGTTGAAGTGCAGGTGGACGAGGGGCAGTGGGTCGAAGCCGAGCTGCGGGCGCCGGCGTTGGGTCCGCTCACCTGGCTGCAGTGGCGCTACGATTGGCCGCGCGAGTCCGGGAGGCACCTCTTCAAGGTACGGGCCTTTGATCGGTCAGGCAAACCACAAGTCATCGAGTCAAATCCTGTGCGGCCCGACGGCGCCACCGGCCTCCACGAAGTATCCGCCACCGCATAATCTATCTCCATACCTGGCGCGTATTAGAGACGGCCGCCGGCCTGAGAACATTCGATTCGGTTAGCTTTTCCGCGCATAAACCGCAACTCGCCAGATGAAAGTCCTCTTGTAGAAAACCCTCTCCAGCCCAGCCTGATCCAGTATCCGCTGTACCGCAGCCTCAGGGTGGACGAAAACCCGAAATGGGTTGCGAGTGATCCAAAAGAAGAAGTTGCCCAAGCGGGCGACGAGTTTGGCCCACCAATCGTCTCGCGGATACACCACACCATACAGTTTGCGGGCGCGGGTGGCCGAAAGACCCACCAGCGATTTCATATCGTCGTAACAGCAGATCACGCGATCGAGGGTGACGATATCGTGCTGCGGAACGGTATCGGCCAACTCAACGAAGTCGCCGTGTCTGACCTCTACCTGCTCGCTCCGGCCTAATTCCCGGGCCTGATCTTCGGCCGCCCTGGCAAATGCCGTGGAGGCCTCAACCGCGGTCGCGGTCGCCGCTCCAGCACCTAACAAGGCGTGTTGAATAGCTCCCACTCCGCCGCCGATATCGAGCAAGGTGCGTCCCTCCACTCCTTGCTCGGTGAGCGCATCGATCAAGATCTGGGTGGTCTTGCTCGGTCCCTGCTCACGGTAGGCTGCGAGCTCATTTTCCGCGTCTTCCGCGTTGAACTCGCGTTCGATTCCGATGCACTGGCAACTTTTCATAATTGCGCATTATAACTCTCGGGTACCATCCAGCATCTGGGCAGTCCAGAAGGGAAACATGTTAAACTCAGCCCGCTGTGCAACTCGAGACCGCGCTTCTCATCGTCCCCCCAAAGCCGGTACAGGCCTTTGCCTATCCTTTACGGGAGGAATACGACCCCGATTCGTTCGCCAAGGTACCTGCACATTTCACGATCTTCTTCCCGTTTGCTTCTGCCGATCTGTCCGATGAGACGGCCGAAGTACTTGGCCCCATTTGTGCCCAAAACTCGCCGTTTGATGTGGTCCTCGAGCGATACGGATATTTCGAAGACGCGGTTTTTCTCGAGCCCACCGATCCCGAACCGCTGATTGCGCTTTACCAGTCGCTGGCGGAGACCTACCCTGACTACGCGCGGGCCGATTACCACCCGCATCTCACCCTCGGAAGGGCCAAGGACCCCTCCCAGATCCCGCTCCCCGACCCGCCTTCGTTTACGTTTTCGGTCGACTCGATTCGTATGTACGTCGGGTCGCCTGAAGACCTTACCGCGCCGTATATTCCACGGCTGACCATTCCACTCGGTTGAATCGGGTCAGGACCCTGCGCGGACATAACGCGTACCCTTAGCCACCATGGACGCCATCTACGAATTATCTAAAGCCTACTTGATCCCGGGCTCTCTCGAATTTCTGCTGATTGGCTTCTTCCTGGGGGTGCTGCTGCTGTTCGCGCATCGCGACACGCGGGGCTGGGGCAGCAGCTTGCTGGGCTTCCTGGCGGTGCTTTATTTCTTGCTCAGCCTGCCTCTGACCGCCCGCACTCTCGAGCGCGCACTGCGCGACGGATCGCAGCCTGTACGTACCGTCGAGGCGGCCAGCGGTGCGCAGGCCATTGTCGTGTTGGGAGGGGGAAGTGCCACCTTCCGCGCCGGAGGCAATGAGATCAACGAACTCAGCGGTGCTACTGCGCTGCGTGTGCTGGAAGGAGCGCGCCTGTACAAATTGCTCGATCAGCCGACGATGATCGTGTCGGGCGGGTCAGACGAGCTGATAAACGCGCTCACCCCTGAAAGCATTCCTATGCAGCAGGAGCTGCTCGGCCTGGGGGTGGCATCGGATCGGATCAAGATGGAATCTGTTTCCGGCAGCACTCTCGAACAGGCAGAGCTGCTCAGCAGGCTGCTCGAAGCGAACAAGATCGAGGACTTCATCCTGGTCACCTCTCCCATCCACATGCGGCGCGCGCTGGCCGTCATGCGCGCGCAGGGCCTTGATCCTGTTCCGTCTCCATCGAGCCAGCACTCGGAGGGCCACATCGTGGAGCAAGGAAACCTGATTCCACACCCGGCGGCCCTGCAGGCCAGTCGCGCCGCCGTTCGAGAAGGACTCGCCCAGCTCTTTTACTGGTTCAATGGATGGACCGGCCCACCCTGGGTCCCGTAGTTAGCCACTCCACATTCGAACCTGATGGACCTTGAAAAGGCGGCCGCTCTCGGTCAGCCCTCGCTTGTGTGGAGGGCGGGTCAGGAACGCCGGCTGCGGATGATCCTGGCAATGGCCGGCGGCCGGGAGCGAGGCCGTGTGCTCGACAACGGCTGCGGGGTGGGCGTATACCTGGAGCGCCTCAAGCCGCTGGCAAAATTTGCCGTAGGCCTTGAGTTCGATCGGGAACGAGCGCGGGTGGCGAAGGCTCGTCTCCCGGCCATTTTGTCCGGCCGCGCAGAACACCTACCATTTCCGGACGGCAGCCTCGACCTGATCCTTTCGCACGAAGTCATCGAACATGTGGACGACGATCGAGCCGCTCTGGCCGAAATGGTCCGGGCACTGCGACCGCCCTCCGGAGACGCCCCGGGCGGGCGCCTTATGTTGTTTGCACCCAATCGCGGCTATCCCTTCGAGACCCATGGGGTGTATTTGCGCGGCAGCTACCACTACGGCAATTTCCCTTTCGTAAACTACCTGCCCACGGCCATACGCAAGCGTATCGTTCCCCACGTCCGGGTTTACTCCGGGCATCAACTGGGGCAGCTCCTCGAGGGGTTGCCCGTCCGAGTCGTTCACCAGACGGTGATCTTCGGCGGTTATGACAATGTGATCGCGCGCTGGCCGCGCCTTGGCCGGGGGTTAAGGTCCTTTCTTCAGTTCCTGGAGGGTACTCCCCTGCGCGTATTTGGCCTATCGCATTTCTGGGTCTTAGAGAAAACCTGAAGGAGCCACGGATGAGTGCACCAAAACCGCACGCCGTCAGTACGAAGCTTGCGCAGGCCGGCCACTATATCGACCCGGCCACAGGGGCTATCGTCCCTCCGCTTCATTCAGCGGCCACGTTCGCGCGCGACAAAAATTACGAGCTGATCGGCGATTTCATCTATAGCCGCACGCAAAATCCAACGGGGAACGAAGTTGAGAAGCTGCTGACTGAGCTCGAAGGCGGCGGAGAAGCCTTGCTGTTTGCCTCCGGGCTGGCCGCCGCGGCCGCGTTATTCGAAACGGTGGAGGCCGGCAAGCAGATCTTGGTCCCGGAAGTCATCTATTACGGGACTCTCAGTTGGCTGCGAAGGATTTCCGAAAGGCGGGGCATCGAGCTCGGCTCGTACGATCCCGGGGAGCCCGATTCGTTGCCCAGGGCCATTATTCCCGGAAAGCTGGACATCGTGTGGATCGAGACCCCCGTGAATCCTACCTGGGATGTGATCGACATCCAGGCCGCGGCCGATGTTGTTCACGAGGCCGGAGCCATCCTTGCAGTAGATTCGACGGTTGCTCCGCCGGTTACGACCCGGCCACTCGCCCTTGGAGCAGATATCGTTGCCCACTCGGCTACCAAATACTTGAATGGGCATTCGGATCTGACCGGGGGTGTTCTGGTCACCAACCGAATCGACGATCGATGGAAGGATATTCGCTACATTCGAGAACACGCGGGAGGTGTGCTGGGAGCTTTCGAGTCCTGGCTCCTGTTGCGCGGCTTACGCACGTTGGCTATTCGTTATGAGCGATGTTCCGAATCGGCGCTCCGCATCGCGCGCCACTTCGAACACCATCCCGCGATTGAGGCCGTGCTTTATCCGGGCCTCGATAGTCACCCCGGACACGAAATCGCGCGGCGGCAGATGACGAATGGGTTCGGAGGAATGCTCTCGATTTTGGTTCAGGGAGGCACGCAGGAGGCCCTCACCGTAGCCACCGGCCTCGAGCTGATCATTCGCGCCACCTCACTGGGGGGAGTGGAGAGTCTGGTCGAACATCGTGCTTCGGTTGAGGGTCCGCAAAGCAAGGTTGCGCCCAATCTCTTGAGGTTCTCAATCGGAATCGAAGACCCGGAGGATCTAATCCAGGATATTGAGCAAGCGCTTAACTCCCTTTAGAACATCGCCTCGGCACAACCCAAAGTGGCGGCCCGATGGCCGCCACTTTGGGTTTATGGATGAGGTGGTCTGCTTAGAGCCTGGCAATCACTCCGGTGACTACGTAACCCGCAGTCAGCAGCAGGCCGGTGTATAGGTGCGCAAAGACGGTGGTGGCATTGGCCGGGATCAGGCGGTAGGCGTAGGCGTGATGCCGGCGTAAAGCCTTGTACGCCCTCCAGACCATAGGGATCGTCAGCAGCCCCAGCAGGGTTGCGACCGGCATCACGCCCAGCGCGACCCCCACCAGAATGGACAGGTAAGCCGCGCCGATCAAGGTCGCATATCCAATGATCGAAACTTCAGGTGATACGCGCGTGACCAGCGTTCGTTTGCCGGCCTTTTCGTCCCACATTCGGTCCGGAATCTCATTGATGTAGAGCACGGCTGCGATCAAGATCCCAACCGGAATCGAGACATACCAGGCCGCGGCGCTCAACTCCTGCGTCTGCACCCAATAGGCGCCCAGCAACATGACCGGGCCAAAGCCTAACCCCACGGCGATCTCGCCCAGCCCCCGATGGATCAAGCGTATGGGCGGCGCCGTGTACAGGAAACCGAGCAGGAATCCTGCCAGGCCAAATATCAGCAACCCTGGACCGGTCAGTGCCAGCAGGAGTAACCCGACAAGCGTCCCGCCAGCATAGAAACCCCAGGCCAGATTACGGAGACTCCTGGGTTCGACCAGGCCACGCTGGACCAGCCTCGATCCGCCTGAGAAAGGGGTAGGCGTGAGATTGGCTTCGTCCACTCCGCTGGTGTGATCGAAATAATCATTCATGACATTGGTGCCGAGATGGAAAAGCGAGGCCCCGAGCAACGTCAGCAGAAATAGCCCTAAATTGAAGACGAATCCGTCGTCCCAGGCGATTACCGCTCCCAGCAATACTGGAACCAGAGTTGCGGTCAGGAAAGGCAGCCTTGTGGCATTGACGAACAGCGCCCACCGCGAGGGCGCTGGAGTTTCTTCCTGTATGACCCAGCTGACGTGATAATCACCGTTTCGACGTTCGATCTCTACATCGGCCCCCACGATATCGCAGAATCCCTCGATCAGCCCGATCTTGAATCCTTCCAGGAGCCCATTCTCCATCTTCAGGACAAAGTGATCGGGCGCAGATTCTACGATCTCAGTGGCCCCCGCATCGCTCAGGAAGTATGGATGCACCTCGGTGCAGAAAATCTCCATCATCTTCTGCGGCCGGCCCTGCAGTTGCTTCACTAAATTGCGAAAGATGCTGGCCCAGCGGTCGACGGAGGCCACTGTGATCTCCTGCACCATCGAGCCATCCCCATCCCCAAGCTCTTGGTCGATGAATGAAACCGCCTCGTTGAAAGGCCCCATAGGTGTATCTTCGTCGGAGTCCATCTTCTTGAAATCCGGCGCCCCGACTTTCTGTTCCAGACGTTCCCATCCCTCCGCGCCCAGCTTGGAACGATAGTTTCCGTAGATCATCTGCCACGAAAGCGCCTTCACAGTTTGTTCTTC
>JADFRG010000092.1 GCA_022561385.1 Chloroflexota bacterium | reverse complement strand
CAAGCTGCGAACCCTCGACGCCGAGGCAATTGAGGCCGCGCAGCATGGCGAGTCCGGCGACCACTCCGAGGAGCACGACGACGAGCAGGGCGGCCGAGTGCTCCGGTTGCAGCGCGCCGCGGTGACGCAGCACGGCAATCAGTACCACCGCGCCGACTTCCACATAGAACACAAACCACTGCTCACTGAAGTAACTGCGCGGCTCTCTGGCATAGGGTGCTACCACGTCCTTGCGCCAAAACGGCCTCACGGCCGGCCACCGACCCCTGCCGGCGCGCAATCCGTCGAACAGGCTCGAGTAGTGTCGACGGGCAGACGCATCTAGATCGATCGGGAGTTCGAGGTTCGCCACCGCTGCCCAGGCAGTCACAGCCCGCAGCGCCAACCGCGTCGCCAGGCCCAGAGCGACAATCCAACCGAGTAGGGTGAGCCACCGTCCCTCGTCGACCGCGAGAGTCGCACCGAGAGGTGCCAGGCCAAAATAGAGAGCGCGCTGGGCCATTTCGCCAAGCGCTTCGAGCCGCTCAGGAGCGCGCTCCACCATGCTAGTGACACCCACCGTAAGGAGAAAGTAGGTGCCGAAAAAGATGGCGGCGCCGCCTCTGAAGACAGTCTTCCCGCGACGGGCGATGTTGGGCCGACGAGTCCAGCTTCGACACACAGAGGCTACCGCGATGCCCAGCACCAGCAGAGACACCGAGGTTGTCGCCAAGTGGACGGGAATTCCGATCCATGGAGACTCGAGTCGATTGATGAGGGCGCGACCGTAAAAGAGATAGAAGAGCGGCACGAGGAATGCCACGCCCGTGAGTAATACCGAAACCAGCATCCGGTCGAGCGCCAACAGCGACATGACGCTCGGATGCGACATCAGCGGCTCTGGCGTACGCCGTACCACGAACACCTTCGAGAGGATGGGCGGTACAAAGGCGACGAACGCAAGTACCAGAGCAAGATGCGCAGCCACTAGCATCCCGTCCAACACGCCAGGGTCGGGTAGTAGCCGAGCCCCAGCGCCCTGGGTCACTAGTGGTATCAGCGTAGGAAGGGCCACGATGATCAAGATGGCCCACAATTTACCCGAGAGCGTGTGCACCACTTCGTGATAGAGCGCCCGGCGGCCCATCTTCCATTTCCACCGTGCAAGGGTCAGCAACATGAGCATATCGTCACGCCAGTTTCCCATCGCGTCGAACGGACCTCCTCACCAGGGTGTGATGGCGGCACGGAAAGCAACCGGTCGCAGGTGCCACAGCCCTTGCGGGCGCAAGCGGGACCCCTCGAATCCGAATCGACGAACCTGAGGAGCCCCACTTTACCGACTGAACGGTGGAACTCAGGCACCCGCGCACCGGCTATCCCAAGCTCCTCCGTTGGGTCAGGCGAGGCAAGCGGCCCAGGCAGTCGCCAAGCTGAAAAAGGCGAGCTTGGAGACTGGATCGGGGCTCACGATGGCCGCTACAGTGGCTATGCCGGTGAGCCCACAGACGAATCCGTGCCAGAAACCTCCGCCTTCGAGTTGCTGCGCCTGCTCGAGTGTCAAAACCTGCATGAGTTATTCCTCCATGATCTCAAATATTGTGATGCCGTGCCGGCGGCACGGCGTCGACTGTGCCGAGGAGCCAGCGACTCCCTCAAGTCACGGCGGCCTCGATTAGACACACCCCAAGGGCCTTGGTGAAGAGATATGCTGCCAGCAGGCGACTGAAGAAGATCCCGACGCCAAGCGTCGCTCCCATTGCCAGGCCACAAAAAAAGAGACCTCCTCCCTCGATATCCGTCATCTGATCAAAGCTGAGCGTATGCATCACTACCTCCTATTCGACATTATTGATGCAGACCTACACCAGTTATTCCTCCATGATCTGCATATTGTGACGAGGAGCCAACGACTCCTCTTTAAGCCAGGGCGGTCCCGATCAGGCACACCCCAATGGCAAACCTGTGAGATATTTCACCAGCATGCGCCTGAAGAGGCTCCCGAAGCCAGACCACCCGTCTATCGCCAGGCCACACCGAAAAAAACCGCCCCCCTCGATATCCGTCATCCTGTCAGAGCTGAGCGTATGCATCACTACCTCCTATTCCACATTATTGATGTTGTGTGATTGTGCGCCGCGTCGGCAGCACCGGCTGTTCGGCCCCACACGTTGCCGCCTGGGGCGTCGCGCACCCCGTTCCGTCCCCCATGTGACCAGGCTCGAGCAACAGCTCCAATTTCGTCTCCCCAAGCCATTTCCCCGCCAACTTGCCCGTTGCGTCGAACAGAAACAGCGCGGGCGTCATCACGACCCCGAAGTGGTGCGCAAAGACGTCTCGGTCGACCGTCCCCCA
>JADFRG010000063.1 GCA_022561385.1 Chloroflexota bacterium | reverse complement strand
AAGAAGCCGAAATCTCGTGGCTAATTTTTGGGATGGAAGCCGACTTGGCTATTTGCAGGATGGCAGGCAATTGAATGAGAACTACACTTGGAGGAATGACACCGATCCGTTTAATCCGGGCGCGTTGGACCGAATCATCTACTTGGACAGTGTACTGAGCGTGGAAAATGCCTTCGTCCTTTTATTAATACCATGCTGTTATTGGACGAGGCCCTGGCTGCGGGTGGACGATGTGGTGCTCGATGCCCAGTCGGGCTATTACGACCACCTCCCGATCGTGGTCGATTTTGTTATTGCCAACTCCCCGTGAGCCGTTTCCCTGAACGCACATGACCGCAGGTGGCGAGCAGTGTCCGCCGTCAAGTGAACTGCCGGCAGCCCATCGCAGCTCTCGGATGAGGGCCTGATGGCAACTACCCTCGAATCAACCCTCAAGAGAATCCGAGATCATCGTCTTCCCGACCTCGACCTGGGTCCGAAGGCGGTCCATCCCGCATATGACGGGCTCTCCATTTTGAATGTGCCCTCCAGCCTATGCCGTTGGTTGGGGGCCCCGGAGCTTCCCCATCCGGCTATCAACCATGCGGAGTTTGATGATCTGGCCTCCGGCGCAAGGCAGGTGGTCGTGATCCTGGTGGACGCGGTGGGATTGAACCTGTTTGAACGCTGGTTGGAGGGCCGAGCGCAATCGCTTCAGCCGCTCGTGAGCAGCGGTCTGCTGGGCGCACTTACGTCGGTCGTCCCCTCCACCACAAGCGCGGCGTTGACCACTCTATGGACCGGGCGCTCGCCGGCCGAGCACGGAATCTTAGGCTACGAGCTGTTTTTGCGAGAATACGGCCTCGTGGCGAACATGATCACACACGCGCCGGCCAGCTTCGAGGACGAAGCGGAATCTCTGGCCCACGCCGGTTTCGACCCGAACACCTTTCTGCCGGTGCCTACCATCGGTCCCCACCTATCTGAGGCGGGTATAGAACCCCACGCGTTTCTACACGTCCGTATCGCCGGCTCGGGCCTCTCCAGAATGCACTTCCCCAAAGTCCATCAGCATTCTTTCGCCGACCTGCCAGACCTTTGGGTCCAGCTGCGCCAGTTGATGGAGACCGCCTCTGATGCTCGCCGCCTTATTTGGGGCTACTTCGGCAATGTGGACTATCTTGCCCATCGGCATGGACCGGGCGACAAGCGAGTGGAAGCAGAGTTCGCGCGATTCGCTGATTCGATGATGGCTGATTTTATCAATCCTCTGTCGGCCAGTGCACGGCGCGATACCGTGCTAATTATTATGGCCGACCATGGTCAGGTAACGACCCGCAAGGATCCCCACTTCGAACTGCGCAATCACCCCGACCTGCTCCGTCGGCTGCACATGTCTCCCTCTGGGGAAAATCGACTGGCTTACCTGTATCCAAGGCCCGGACAGATGGAAGCGGTTGAGGAGTACATCGCGCGCGCCTGGCCACGTATGTTCCGAACCATGGCCTCTGGCCACGCGCTGGAGGCCGGGTTGTTTGGCCCCGGTCGCCCAGCTAAGGCAGCCCGCAGCCGGATCGGCGATCGGTTGGCTCTCAGCCAGGGCGAGGGCTACCTGTGGTGGGCCGCCAAAGACAATCCGCTTATCGGCCGGCATGGCAGTATCACTGCGGATGAAATGCTCGTTCCCTTCCTGATGGTCAGGTTAGACGCGTGAGCGAGCCGATGGAGGCCCTGTACTTTGGGTTTGAGCTGGGCGGCCGGCGTTGGCCGGCCTACTAGGCCAGCCGTTCTTCCTTCCAGATGTCGGCGCGGTTGTGATAACCGGCTTGCTCCCAGAAGCCGAGCTGGTCCTCTTCGAGGAATTCCAGCCCGCGCAACCACTTCCCACCTTTCCAGAAATAAGGCTGTAGAAGGTCGTCGCGATCGGAGATCGAACCTACGATCCCGCGCAGGGGATACCCGTGCTCGGGGCTGATGGGCTGCCCGTCGAAGTGGGTGGCCAGGAGGAAGTTATTGGCCAATGCTACTTCGATTGGGATGTTGACCGTGAAGCCGTATTCACAATGCTGGAGCACATGATGTGCGCTGGATTTGAGGGAGATCAGCCCCTGGTCTACTAAGTTTCGGAGAGAAACCCCCTCCCACTCCGTGTCGAACTTGCTCCATCGGGTGACGCAGTGGATGTCCATCATCAGCTTCGTGCGGGGAAGATCCTGAAACTCTTCCCAGGACCAGCGCTTCTCCTCTTCCACTTCCCCGAACACACGGAAGTCCCAGGTCTCGAGATCGGTGCGCGGCACCGGGCCATAGTGCAGCACCGGGAACTTATTGGTGAGCGACTGGCCGGGCGGCAGCCGCCCCTCTTGTTTTAGCCGCCGTTCTTCTTTCCTACGAGTGAACACCCCGTCGATCTCCCGACTCAACGGGCGGATTATATCAAGGCGAGTCTCCATTATTTCGGTACCGCTCGGCTATGGAGTATGCAGACCGCGAGCCGTAGTCTGGATGGGCCGGGGCGGGAACTCTTCGTCCCCTGAAGACGTCTATGAGCACAAGAGGGAAGGAAGGACGATAAAAATGAAGTACTCAAGCTTATTTCGAAGGAATGTTACATACGCTGTAGGTGGGCTGCGCGGCCTATCGCGTGCGGCCATTGGGGTCCGGCGCCGCACGGTCCTTGTTTTGCTCGGACTGGCCGCTTTGGCGGTCGCCTGCAGCGGCCAGCGCGCGGCGGATGAAACCCTGTCTCCGACGCGGGCCTCCCGGGCGGAGGCGGCGGAAACTACGCTCGCCCTGACGGTCTATAACGAAGGCACGGCGCTTGTACAGGATCGGCGAGAGTTCGAATTCTCTAGGGGGTTCAACGAGATCGCCTTCACCGACGTAGCCTCCTCCATCGACCCCACCAGTGTGCTCTTCAAGTCGTTGACGGATCCCGAGGGACTCTCGGTCCTTGAGCAGAACTACCAATACGATTTGGTCGACTCCAACGCGCTGTTCAAGAAATATCTGGATAAGATCATCCGCGTCGTGACCGAAGACGGCACCCTGTACGAGGGCCGTCTGCTGAGCTCGCAAGGAGGCATCATTCTGCAGGACGAAGACGGGCAGGTGTCCGTCATCAGCGGAAGCGTGCAGGAAGTCTCCTTCCCTGAACTTCCGGAGGGGCTGATCACCCGACCCACGCTGGTCTGGCAGCTGATGGCAAACGAGGCCGGGACTCAGAATGTGGAAATCACGTACCTCACCGGCGGGATCTCCTGGCAGGCCGACTATATCGTACTGCTCGCAAGCGACGAACGGTCGATCGACCTGGACGGCTGGATCACTTTGCGGAACACGAGCGGGACCACCTACGAGAACGCCCGCCTGAAGCTGATCGCCGGCGATCTGCAGCGGCTGCCTCAGGCCGGATTCGCGGGCCAGGACCTGCGTTTCGCAGCCGAAGCAGAATTGGCGGCCGCACCCGTCGAGCAGCGAGAATTCTTCGAGTATCAACTCTATGAGATTCCGCGGCCGGTCACGGTCAGGAACAACGAGAACAAACAGATCGAATTTGTGTCGGTCAATGGAGTTCCCGCCGAGAAGTTCTTCGTCTACGACGGACTCCAATGCCGCAATAACTACTGGTATTGCAACTTCTATGGATACCCCCAGATCGACCCCTCCTATGGAATCGCCTCCAATCCCAAGGTCATGGTGCTGCTTGAGTTCGACACCGAACAGGCCAGGGTCGATCTACCCAAGGGTCGAGTGCGCGTCTATCAGGAGGATATCGACGGCGCAGCGCTGTTGATCGGCGAGGATCGCATCGACCACACTCCAGAAGGCGAGTCGGTTCGGCTTTACGTCGGAGACGCCTTCGATATCGTCGGCGAGCGAATACAGACCGACTTTCGGCGGCCCTCCGACAAGACCCTTGAGGAATCGTTCGAGATCACCCTGCGCAACCACAAGGACGAAGCGGTCGAGGTGCGCGTGGTAGAACATCTCTTTCGCTGGAGCGAGTGGCGCATCCTTCGGTCCAGCGAAGACTTTGAGAAACTAGACTCCTCCACCATCGAGTTCCGGCTCCGGATCCCGGCCAACGGGGAGATCACCCTGGACTACGACGTTCGTTACTTCTGGCCGTAGCCGTGCCAGTCACACTACTTGAGACCTCCGAACGGCGACGCCATTCGGAGGTCTCTGCCTATAACTTCTTTAGATCGTGGCGTGCCGCGTGGTTGCTGCTGCTCGTACCGATCCTGATGGCCGGCTGCTCTGGAGCTGGGCCGGTGTCAAGCGAAGCGCCGTATTACGCGGGCACCTTCGAAGCCAGTTGCTCTCCCGTCGACGCCCAGGCGATTCTCTTCGATCTCCACCGGCTGGGCGACCCAGAGCCGCCGCAGGTCAACATCGATGTGTGGCGGTTCGAGTCCTTGATCGCAGGCGGTGATATTGAACTTGGCAAACGCGACGGTTACGGTGCGGCCTTTATCGGCGGAACCGAATGGATCCCGGCAGCGAAAGGCGTGATCGGCCTGGATAACTATGTGGAGGGAGAGATCGCCAGCGGCTGGTTTTGGCTTGAGCTGGATGGCATCGCCCGGATCGAGGGGCGGTTCGAGGCGACCTGGAGCGAGGCGGAGCCGGTCATGTGTGGCTGAAGGTCATGCGTCTCGAAACAACGGCAGGTGACCGAGGGCGATGATGTGGGTCCAATCCTCCGGGTCGCCTTCCGTGAAAATCGCGGCCTCCGCCACAACTTCGGCACCGGCCAACTCCATCACTTTTCGCATACCTTTGAGGGTGGACCCGGTGCTGATCACATCGTCGACCAGCGCCACCTTACGGCCGCGGACGATGACCCGGTCCTTTTCATCCAGGTGGAGGCCCTGAGGCTTCCCGGTTGTTATCGAGAGCGTCTCGGCCTCGATGGTCTCCCCCATATACAGCTTGTAGGTCTTTCTTAATACAACATATTCCTTGCCGGTTTCCCTGGCCACGGAACAGATCAGCGGAATACTCTTGGCCTCCGCGGTCACCAGTACATCGTATTCGATACCCTGAAGCCGCTTTCCCAGTTCCTTGCCGCAAGCGTCAGCGAGCTCGGTGTCCCCCAGGATGTTCAGGACCGCAATTCGCAGGCCGGGCGCTACCTCAAATAGTGGCAGCTGTCTTTTAACGCCCGCGATTTCGACAGCATAAGTCTCTCGCGTCTCAGGCATTAACCTTCCCCATCAACGGGCAGGACAATCTGCACAACACTAAATCGATAACCGTCGAATGGAAGCATAAATGCGAAATCGACTTCGGATGAGCGGTTGGAGTGAGTCGACGGGCCGGCGGACGCCAATCGATTGAAGATCGTCGGGCTGCTTTCCAAAAAGGGGGTCACCGTTGCGGAGTTGGCGGCGATGCTCGAGCGGAGGCCTTCGGCTATTTCCCACCAGCTATCACGACACGCGCGGACTGGCCTCGTGAGCCCCCGCGCCGAGGGCCATTATAGCGTATACAAATTGGAGACCGATGCGCTTGAGGGTCGGGTTAAGTGATTACGGTCGCGCCAGTTGTCGCGGGATCCTAGGTAGCCTTGGCGTGTGCCAGGACAAACACGCTCGGGGAAAGTCGAATCCATCGACCGATGGGCTGGAGGGCCGAATCCGCGGCTACCAGAATCCGCAGGGGAATCAGGCGCTTGGCCAACTGCAGCCGGAAGTGCGACACCGCCAGTTGACGCTCCACCGTAAAACCCGAGATTTGCAACCAGGTCCGCACGGATCCGGGGTGGAAGTTGAAGTTGAGCTCCACGAACTCAACCGGATCCGGATCAAAGGGATTCCAGCTCTGCCGCCGAGATATCCAGCGGAGAATGGCTTTCAGATTGCGCTTATTGGCATACTCCAGGATAAAACTCGCGCCGCTCCCCAACACTCTGCGGACGCTGACCAATGCCGCTTGAGGGTCGGCCATATGATGGATAACACGGATCATGGTCGCCGAATCGAACGCTCCGCGCTTGAAAGGCAGGGAGTACACGTCACCCACCACGTAGTCATACCGGTCCTGCGCGCCAAGCCGCGACCTGGCTTGATTCAATTGAGATAAGGAGTAGTCGAGGAGCGCCACGCGCCCGTATCCCTTGTAACGTGGTGAATGTCGACCCGCTCCGGCGCCGAGCTCGAGAAGGTACTCCCCGGCGCTCGGCAGCAAGCGCCTGAGGGCGGCCGCCTCCGCCGCATCCTCATAGGCGCGGTCTCCCAGGTCCCAGAACCGCTTCTGATAGTCGGAACCTTCATAATCACAGACGGGGGTTTGGGGTTCGCTCAACTTGTAGCCAAATCCTACTTCCAGCGGGTCAGGATGTTCTCGCGCTGGAAGAGCTGGACGGCCACTGCGAGCAAAACTGCATCGACCGCAATCAACCCCAGTGCAATCAGTAGCACCAGCCGCGCATCGATCAATATCAAGCCCGCGAGCTGAGCGAAGAACACGGCCATAATGGGCAGGAAGACCAGCATGGAGGTTTGCTCCGCGGTGCGAGGATCCGTCGCGCGCGACGAGACGATCACCGCCACACTCACGCCGGTCAGTGCCAGCAGTGGGCCCACAACAAAAACTGCGGTCAACCAGAAAGGATCCAGCAATCGGTCCATCACACCCGGTCCCACGTCCATCAAAGCTGCCCCGATGACCAGGGCGAGATAAGCCATCCAGGTCGCAGTCACGCCTGGGATAACCGCTGCGGCAGCCTTGCCTCCCAGCAATTCAGCCGTCGTTATTGGGGTGGCCAGCAGCGGCTCAAGGGTGCGCGTCGTCTTTTCTCCAATAATGCTGTAGGAAGCAATCGTAATGGGAATTGCAAGCGGCAGGAGCATGAACAGCAGAATGAATTGGCTGATAAGGAAATATTGCGCGCACTCTTCGCCGGTCAGGTTATTGCACAGCGCTGCGAAGCCGGCCGGGATGTCCTCTCCGATATCGGTCACGAAATCTGGAGAGGAATTAATTGCGTACAGGATCCCCAGCGGCAGCGCGGCCGCGAGAATAGGCAAAAAGGCCACCGTGAAGAGCACGAAGCGGTTCTTGAACACCTCCGCCCATTCCTTGAGCACAATCTGATAGACCCGATTCACGGCGCATCTCCTCGTTCAGGTTCCGCGCCCTCTTTGCTCATAAGCCGCAGGTAGACCTCTTCCAACGATTGTCGAATTTCCCCAACAAATTGAAGTTGCGCACCCGCGCTTACCAGGGCCGCGATGATGGCCGGGTTTTGGTTCTCCGGGTCGTCTAATGTCACGACCAGCTTTGCGTCAATAGATTCGACCGCATCGACAAAGGGAAAGTTTGCCACCGTCGCTTCAAACTCCGGACGAAGGTCGGCCAGATGGAATACGACCTTCCTGCCAAAGACCTCCCGTCGGAGCGCGGCCGGCGTGTCTAATGCCAACAATCGGGTGTTGAGCACTCCAATTCGGTCACAAAGTCGATCCGCTTCGTCCAGATTGTGGGTATTCAGGACGATCGTGCGGCCTTCATCCCGTAGTCCTTCGATAAACTCTCGAACCAGGCGCGCGGCCTCTGGGTCCAGGCCGGTGGTCGGTTCGTCTAAGAGCAGGACCGTAGGCTCATGCAGCATCGCCCTGGCAATGGCCAGCTTCTGCCTCATACCCCGCGAAAAGGTACCGACCGATTCCGAACGCCGCTCCCACAGCCCGAGAAGCTTTAGGTAACGTTCCACTCGCCCATCGACATCATCTACGCCGTACATATGGGCAAAAAAGCTTAAATTGCGCGCCGCGCTGAGGCGATCGTACAGTCCGGGCGCCTCGGTCAGTATGCCGACGTTTCGCCGGAGCGCCTGGTCGTCCTCCCCAAGCCGATAACCGGCCACCTGCGCCGTTCCAGATGTAGGTTTGATCAGTGCGCCCAACATGCGCAGAGTGGTGGTTTTTCCGGCTCCGTTCGGGCCCAAGAAGCCGAAGACCTCCCCGGGGCGAATCTCTAAATCGAGGTTCTCCACGGCCGTGATGTCATCAAACCGCTTCGTCAAGCCTTCGATGCGGATCATTTGGCGATGTTAAAAAGCTCCCACTTCAGCTGGAATATTGAGAATCTTCCAATTTTTCGGCAGTCACCTTCACGGGTGCCGGCGCGAATTCGGCGCGTGGAGAAGTCGGCTTTTCCTCTTGGAGCGACTCTTCCTCCTTCAACCGGAATATGATCGCAAGACTGATGGCAGCCGAGATCGCAATGATGGCTTCTGTAGCGAGCGCACCTACTTGCGTTATCGCCACAACCGCTACCGCGTTCCCCAGCGTGTGCCATGCAATCGCCGCCATTAGCCATCGGCGATTGTCATGTGTAAAGGCCCTCATGACCATTACGCTGAGCGAAACATGCAGAGCTAATGCGAACACCCTTTCAGCCGCTCCAAGCAGATTCAGAAACAAGGGCGTTTCCCAATAGGCCTCGAACTGCGCTTCTACAAGTTGCAGCTGCTCGGGCGGGATGATACTCGGCAGCTGGCCTGCTCGGTATAGGAGGGCTTGTATGAGGAAAAACAGCACGGCCACTCCAAGAAGAATCGCCTCAGCCCCTCCCCATCCTGCTCCGTACAAGAGCGCCGAATTCCAGGATCGGGCGTCCTTCAGTCAATACCGCAAGCCCAACCAGCGCGCGATCTCCTCAAACAGTCCGGCCGAGAGGCCCAAGAGCAGCGCCCAGGTCAACAGCCCAACTCCCAGATCCCCCTCCGCGATTCCCAGCGGCTCCAAAATGGGGTTTAGGACCACGAGGTTGAACGGAATGTGCAGCACCTGGGAACCGATGAAGAGAACGCCGCCGATCAGAAAGAGGCGCCGGCGCTGCCCGGTGCGCCGTATTTAGATAGATCCCCAGCCCGATCGGCATGGCGATCATGAACAAACCGTTTAATATCCGAACTGCAATATCCACGATCTCTCTCCTGGGTTAACGTTTCACGTGAAACATGGATCACTCGTCCGGCGGTCGTCCCTCAAGCTCCCATTGACCCAATACAAACCCCACTGCTTTTGCGACCTCTTCCGGCTCAAAGCCCAGGCGATGGGCCTGCCCCGCAAACCGACGCGCGATCTCCTCGAGTGTGGTTCGGTTCGAATCGTCCGGTTCGATCACATAGGTGCCGCGGCCTTGCTGCGTGGAAATCGAGCCGGATGCATCCAGCTTCCGATAGGCCCTGGCGACCGTGTTGAAGTTCACTTCCAGCTCGTCCGCCAGTTCGCGCACCGTCGGCAGTTGATC
>JADFRG010000062.1 GCA_022561385.1 Chloroflexota bacterium | reverse complement strand
CGTTGAAGACCGAATACTCGGGTACTTCACTCCAGCAGTATCCGATGAAGTCGCAGTCGTAGGGAACGGAGCAGTGCGGGCCAATCGGAATCTCCGGAACCATCCCTCCCGCCAGGATGCCCTTGAGATCGGCCACCAGATCCGGCAGCTCCGGCTGGAGTTCTAAGACCTCGGAGTGGACCGAAACGATCGAGAACAGCTGCTCCAGATCCAGCTCCCCCTGGCGCACGTAGCTCGTGTTCAGATGAACGATGGAGAGGTCGGCCAGCTCAATGCCCTGCCCCTGCATGATGTAATACTGGATGCCGGCGTCCGGAATGTGCACCTCTTTCAGCGAGGCCGAGCTCTTCACCTCGTAGGCGCGCCACTTGTCGCCATCACGCACCAGGATATCGACCAGCGCCAGCACGCGCTCGTGTTGGAAGGCGGCCTCGTAAATGATGTCTTTTCCGGCCTCAATCAGCTCGCGGGTAACTTCTACCGCGCGTTGAAACTGGAAACTTTTTGGCGGCTTGGACGGCACTCCGCCTGGAAAGAGGCCGCGCGCCAGTTCTCCGACTTCCCGACCCATGGCAAAGACCGCCTCCAGTTCTGGCGAGATTTCGTCACGCAAATCGCGGCGGTGGCGATTGAGGTACAGCGACTTGTGGCATTGCAGCCCGCGCAGGAAGGTGGATTTGCTGAGGAGGTGTTTCTCGGTCAACGCAGCTGCCTTTCTGGATCGATCGCGGTTTGCCAGGTAAGCACAATCATTTTGATCCTCCCCTCATTTCCGCCTCGTCGGACCCGGGCCTATGCTCGCAATTGGGAGAGCAGAGTGCTTGAGGCATTTGATGCACCCCTCGATCCTCCGGTTTCGAGTGCGTGGGAATGGCCATCTTACCAGTCCAACTGGCAGACCTAGCCGGTGGCAGCGTTCGTGCAACCCGGAATGAGCAGCCACCGCAATTGAAAAAACACTCTCACCGAATCGCACGTTACAATCCGTTTACGCCAATGAGTTCCTCTTTTGAGAGGAGAGATCGATGGCGTCTGCCCTCGAATGTCCAGTCTAACCGGAAGAATTTTCGGCGACTATCAGATCTTTGAAAGCGTCGGCCGTGGTGGCATGGCTACGGTCTATCGCGCGCGCGATCGGCGCACCGACCAGGAAGTGGCCATCAAATTCATAAGCCCCGCACTGGCTGAGACCGAGCAGTTCATCCAGCGCTTTCGCCGAGAAGTGAAAGTGGTGGCGCGGCTGGATCATCCCAACATCGTCCCCGTGCTAGATTACGGCGAGCAAGACGGCTACGCCTATCAGATCATGCCCTTATTGAAGGTCGGCAGCTTAGCTGACCGCCTTGATCAAGGTCCCATTTCTCTCGAAGTGGGGGGCAGACTGCTTGACCAGGTCGCGACCGCCCTGGCCTACGCGCACCAGCACGGCGTGGTGCATCGAGACGTCAAGCCCTCAAACATCATGCTTGACCCGGAGGGCAACGCGCTGCTGGCCGATTTCGGCATGGCTCGGCTTGTCGAATCCACCGAAAGCCTCACGGGTTCGGCCGTGATCGGCACTCCCGCCTACATGGCGCCGGAGCAAGTTCAAGGGGGGGCCGTTGACGCGCGATCCGATCAATACGCCCTTGGCGTCATTCTCTTCCAACTGGCTACTGGGAGCTTGCCTTATTCAGCGGATACTCCGATGGGCTATTTGCTCAAGCACGTCAACGAGCCGTTCCCGGCCGCCCGCCAGCGTAATCCGCAGGTACCAAAAACCATCGAGCACGTAATCCTGAAGGCCACCGCTAAGGACCCAAAGGAACGATTCGAGACAATCTCAGAAATGAACCGGACGCTCCAGGCCTCGCTGGCTTACATACAAGATCCCATCTCTAATGAAGAGCCCACCATCGTGCTGCCGGGTGCAGGCCATGAGACTGCCGTTGCAGGCCAGCCACGCCGTGCACGAAGAACCTGGAGGATCGCCGCCGCGGTGGCTGCCGTGCTGTTCTTCATCTTTGCCATTCCGGTGTTCGCCAGCGGATTGGTGGATCTCCTGGAACGGGCTTCCAGCCCTGCCGAAGGCAGCCTGATTGGCCCCATGGTCGAGCTAACCGCTCAGGTGGCTACGATCGAAGCCTTGTCGACCGAACTGGCCGGTTCGATGTCAGCATCAGATGAGGAAATCGAGCTAGCGGTCGTACAAACTTTGGCCTCGGGGGAGTTCGCGGTTGCCGAGATCGAAGGGGTCGAGGGTACGAGCTTCAACTCATTCTCTTCGGCCACCACACCGACGAGTGTGGTCGCGAGCGAAGGTCAGGTTGTGAGCCCGACCCCTGCGAGCACGGAAGCACTTGCCTCCACGTCGGTTTCACCGTCCGCAACTCCGGGTGTCATTCCGACCACTCCCTCCCCAGGACAGACCCCTACCGCAGGCTCCACCCCTACACCGTCGACCGCACCAACGGAGACCCCGACGCCGATCCCGCCGACCATTTCACCAACCCTTACATTCGCTCCCTTCGCCACCGAGGACGCATGCTCGATGATCTCGTTGGGAGGTTTCGGAGTGGACGATGAAGCTGCCTCGTGGTCGGTGACCAACACCGGGTCAGGGACTGTGATCATCACTCGCATCGTGCTCGACTGGCCGGCCGGCAACGGCGCGCTGGATCGAATCCGTTTCGGCAGCTCATCCATATGGAATGGAAATGATGAGACGCCACCCAGCGACGTGGATTCGGGATGGACCGGAAACCGCACGCTTGGGGGTGGATCGTCCAAAGACTTGAAGTTCGAATTCACATCCGAGGCGCAGGGAACCGGCTACGACCTGGAGCTAACCCTCAATAGCGACTGCCAGCGCTCGTCTGGCGGCTAGGCTGCAGTACAGTCCCCGCTTGTGAGCGCCTCCGACATCACCCGGCCCAGGCGCCGCATCGTCGCCTCTCAGCCGGTGCCCCCCGAAAACAAATCGCACTCGAGGGGCCTGCTTCCGCTCCGATCATTTGAGCTTACTGGTAGCCGAGACCGGGACTGGCTGACACCAGTCCCGGCGATTCCCAATCTCACCTAGAGGGTTTCAGATTAACAAGAGTTAGAGATCCCCGAGCGATCGAGAACCTCTCGTAGATCCATTTGAAATACGATGACCACCGAGCGATCGTGTGTACAGCGCTGGCCTCGGAACCAGGATCCGGTCGACGCCTCCCGAGACCTCAATCAGACTCTCACAGATCTGGAACGATGAAGGCTGCTGTCACAATGGCGCAATACAGCAAGTAGATCCCAGCGAGTGCGGCCTGCAGCCATGGACTGAGGTTCGGCAGCGCCGCACATCCCAAGTCGAGCGATGGTCGGCCTGGAAACTGTCGGCCGATTGTCAAGCAACCGGGTTCAGATTCCAGATACTTGACAATCGACTGTCGGATGATAGTCTGTATCATGTACATACCGTATAAATGGTATGTTCATGGCATAGAGGACCATGAGTGAGAGGAACGGCAGGCTCGGTCCGCAGGAGCAACGCTTCCTCCGCGAGGTAGCCGGCAGCGGCATGCGGATTTTCAGGACCGAGCAGGCCTATCCTCACTTTGCCTCCAAGGCTCGCGCGCGGAAAGCCCTGAGCCGTCTGGAGTCCAAAGGCTGGCTCATGCGGCTTGAGCGCGGCTTGTACCTCATCGTGCCACTGGAAGCCGGGCCGGAAGGGATGTGGGCTGAAAATCCGCTGGCGATCGCCCACCATCTGACGCCGGTGGGGGCCGTCGGCTACCTGCCCGCCATGTATCACTGGGGGATGACGAAGCAGGCGCCCGCAGAGATGCTGGTTCAGACCCTCCGGCGCCGGTTCCGCCCGCGGGTCACGATTCTGGGGGTGCAATACCAGTTCATCCTGCTGGTCGACCGCAAGCTCTTTGGTGTGACCACCCAAACCATCGATGGCTTGACGTTCCGGATCACCGATCGGGAGAAGACCCTGGTGGACGCTTGTGATCGGCCAGACCTCTGCGGAGGGGCACAAGGGCTCGTCGACGCGCTCCTCTCGAGCGAAGAGCTCGACTGGGAAAAGGTCGACACCTATCTGGATCGGATGCGATCCGGTGCGATCTACAAGCGCCTCGGCTACCTGGTCGACAGCCTCGATCTTCCCATACCCGATCTCCAGTGGAGGCTGGATCAATGGCGGCGATCCCTTTCTGAAGGGGTCGCGCTCTTAGAGCCCGGCCGAAAGCCGGACGGCCCGATCCATACCGCCTGGCGAGTGCGGGTCAACGCCCAAGTCGAGGTAGGGGAGGTCGCCCAGTGGAAATCGGAGGCGGTCACCGATCTGAGGCAGCTCACCTCGCTGCCGATGGTGACCGCGGTGCTGGAGGCCGTCGGACTGGAAGAGAAGCAATACGGCTTCCACCTTCGCTACGGCACCTATGCCCCAGAGGGGGTGAAATCTGAAATCAAAGTGGAGGGATTGGGGCTCGCCGATTTCACGAAGCGGATCGCGAGCTGGTTCACCGCCCTGGGAGCGACCGAGTTACCGATCCGGGTGGTGGACGAAGGGACCGGCGAGCTCACCGTCCATCTCCTGGAAGAGGCGCCCGCCAGGCTCGAAGAGGATCACGCCTGACCGGGCTCCTTCTTGCTTCCTGCCAGCGCGGGTCAAGGACCAGCCGGCCGATCAGGTGGAGGCAATGTAAGCTACTTCTTGTAGCGATGCCGTAGCGCGTCCAAACCCCACCACCACTTGGCAGTCACCAAGGCCGCCTCTCGAGAGGCGAACGTGAGCCCCTGCGCGGCGAGTCCAGAACGCGTCCCCACCTTGTGCGGGCGCCAGGTCGCGCATGGGCGATATCTTGGCCGGCGGCCACCGAGGTGCGCGCTCTTACCCATCTGTGACGTGCTCCCTTCCGTCTTGCAGCTCCCGCTCCCAGGCCTCGAAAATCTCAGGCATCGCCTCGCGCAGCGATCGGCGCAGCGTCCAGGCCGAATCTCGCCGCCCCAACTGCCCATCGGCAGATGGGGGCCCCGGTCGGGCAGGGTGCGCCCTCCCCAATGCCGCAGCGGCGTCAGATTTCCGGCGGGAAAAACTTACCGAATGGCGGCGACGCCTGCCTGCTGACCCTCTACCGGGCCTAATGAGGACTCACTCCCTGAGATGCAGCTCCTAAGCGATCTCGGCCTGAGGATTGTCGGAACGCCTTCAAAAGGCAGGGACTGGCGCTTTACGCTTGCCGTGTTTTCTGGAGCAGAGAGTCATCTGTATGCGGTCCTGCGCGAGACCGCACAAGGCGAGATCGCCGGCGGTTGCCAGACCGACGACGCGTGAGACTGAGAAGCGAGAGACGAGATGCGGCCTACGGCAGGTGATCGATCAGGTGATTACCGGCCCTTGCGGATCTGTAAGTTGACTGAAGAGTCGATCCAGTCCTGCTTGCCCGATAATGCATACGTAGGAATCTCGGTGAGAAGCATCCGAGGAGGACCGGAGAAGACGGACTTAGCCGGCAAGGCGTTCCACAGCCTGCCGTCTGGGTACTCGTCGGGCCTGGCCTCTTCGGAGCCTCTCCTTTCATTATATAAAGGCAGATGAGTAGACCGCTACGAGTGCTTATTGTTGATGACAGCCAGGCCTGCCGGCAGGAGCTGGCCGGCTTGCTGTCGAGTGAGCCTCATATCCAGCTAGTTGGCATGGCCAAGCACGGATTGGAGGCCATGACACTTGCCCGGCGACATAAGCCCGACGTCATCTTACTGGACCAGAACATGCCTGTCTTCCCCGGCGTGGAAGTCGCGCGACGAATCAAGAGCGTCCTGCCCAAGACGCGGGTGTTCTTTGTCGCCGCTGATTCCGAGGCGCGGGAGCAAGCCATGGCCGCCGGCGCGGAGGCCTTCTTTGTGAAGGGAGTGGACACGGTCGAGCTGCTGGAGGCGCTGCGTGAGGCCCACTCACCGCGACCCACGGCGATCCGATCCTTGAAGCATCCGCGCAAGAAGAAAGCTCCGCCGAAAATTGTCCCCTGGCTGGGCGCCGCGCTGCGCTTCAGCGCCATTGCGCTCCTGGCCGGGATCCTGCTCTCGCGCGGGAAGCTCCTGACCTACATCGCGCTGCTCTCCGGCATCCTCTTTTTCGTTTACGCCATGAAGTATTACGTCTCGATGGCGATGATCATGGCGGCCAGCGGAGGCAACGGCAACGGTGCCAACGGTCGCTTCAACGGCAACGGCTTCAAAAATGGAAACGGGCTCAACGGTCTCAAGAACGGGAAGCGCCTCAACGGTCTAAGGAACGGCCACGGGCTGCGGAATGGCAACGGCAATGGCAATGGAAACGGCGCCAAGGAGCGGCTCAAGAAGCAGCCCTTCGTGTCGATCCAGCTCCCACTGTTCAACGAGAAGACGGTGGTTGACCGTCTGCTCACCGCGTGCACCTCGCTCGACTACGAGAACTACGAGATCATCGTCGCCGACGACTCGAGCGACGAGACCATCAATCGGCTTGAGAAGTGGGCCAAGCATCCGAAGGTGAGAGTCTTACATCGCATCAACCGTAGTGGGTTCAAGGGCGCCGCCTTGCACCATGCCATGGAAATCATGAATCCGCAGACGGAGTTTCTGGCCGTCTTCGACGCCGACTTCGTGCCGCCGCCCCAGATCATCTGGCAGTTCCTGGACTACTTCTATGGCTACAAGGAAAAAAACGGAAACGGGAACGGAAACGGGAACGGCGAAGCCCCGGAGCTCATGGACGAGCGGGTCGGAGTTGTGCAGGGCTATCAGTGGCACATGCTCAACGCCGATGAAAACTGGATCACCAAAGGTATTCGGGCGGAATACAGCGGCTCCTATGTGATCGAACGTTCGGGCCAGGAGCTGTTGGGCGGCATGAAGATGATCTCCGGCAGCGTGTACATGATCCGGGCCGACGTGCTGCGCGAAATTGGGTGGGGCACCAGCATCACGGAAGACTGGGAGCTGACCTTGAAGCTGTATCTTCACGGGTACAAGGTGCTCTACACACCCTTCATTCAGGCCCCCTCCGAGTGTGTCTCGACCTTCGGTCACCTGGTGAAGCAGCGCATGCGCTGGGCGGAGGGGCACACCTACAACGTGCGCAAGTACTTCATGAAAGTCATGACCTCCTCCAAGATCAGCCGGCGGGAGAAGCTGGAATTCATTTACTTCGCCCCCTACTACCTGCAATCCATATTCTTCACCATCGGCACCGTCGCCTGGTTCTTCTCGGAAACGATCCTGCACCACGAGATCCCGTATTGGACCTCGCTGCTCGGCTGGTCTCTCGTCTTCTCCAACATGGGCGCGCTAGTCCTCATGAACTTGAGCGGACTCTTCATGGAGCGCGGCGTGAAGAAAGAGTGGACTGGAGTACTTTCGGCCGTGGCCTACGGCACCCTCCTGGTTCCCTTCCAGGCGTACGCGGCGCTCAAAGGACTACTGGAAGTGGAGGAGGGCGGCTGGTTCCGCACCCCCAAGACCGGCATCGTTACCAAGGTCATCGATAGGCTTAGCTTGGGCGGAAAGATGGACTGGCTGCAGCCCAAGAAGCGAAAGCGTCGTTCGCGCCACGTGGCCAGCAAGCTGGCTCAGGCAACGGGCATCGCAATTCTGCTAAGCCAGCCCGGGAAGTTCATCAACATGCTGATCGGGCTCATGATCGTCGGGGTTCTGGCGCTGAGCTCGCTTTCGCCTTTCGTCCAGGTGGCCGAGACCGCCCCGGATGTCTTCAACCTGCATACCAACTCCACCATGGACGGCAGCACCGGCTCCGCCGGAAGCCAGCTCTTCGATGATGCGGCCGACGACTTCACCTGGGCCTCGGTGGACAGCTACCCGGAGGGCGGGGATCCCGGCTCGATTGCACAGGGCGACTACATCGTCAGTATTTACTTCACCACTACCGATCTCGGCGGCGGCGGCAACAAGAATATAAGGCTGGAATTCACGTTGACCTACGGCGCGACCACCATAGGCAGCGTGCAAAAACAGTTCAAGGGAAATACGGGGTCACCACAAAACCTCACCATCGCCGCAAATTTCGGGCCTTTGACGCTCGACGAAAACCCAGCCCAGCCGCTTCGCCTGCGGATCAGGTATGTCAGTAATAATGCCCTGACCCTGACCATGTCGATGGATGACCCCGGGGGCGGCGGCCAGACGGTCCTCAACACGCCCGCCGTCGTCGTGCCTGAGTACGCTGCGGTCCTCGTCCCATTCGCCGTCCTTCTGCCTCCGTTCCTGTTCTGGCGGATGAAGCGGCGCAAGCGCTGAACTTCGTCCTATCTTTGCCCCCTTCCGCAGGCTGACCGCCCAGCCTGCGATTAAATACCTCACTACGCCTCTCTCACGTGTCAAGGACGTCCGGGCGCTTCTCGTCCTCCCTGGTTGGCTCCGCCAATCCTTGACACTGTTCGGTGGGTGGGGTCGCTCACAAGTGATGAAGCAGAGCTTCACATCAAAAATGAACTACTTCCAGACAGCCAAATTTGATGTACCGAGTATGGGATAAAGCGGGCAGGAACCTACAGACCCCGCATTTCTCCCGAGCACCTGCGCTGCCTTTGGTTACTAAAGCAACTGAAGCGAAAACCAATCACGAAGCTCTGCAGAATTACTTGGAAAAGGAGAAAGGGGGTGATCAAAGATGAAACGAAAACTACGCTCTCCGTCAGAAAAGGCGCGGTGGCTCGTGGACCCGATAGAGAAGATCCTAAGGGCAAGGGATGCGATCGATGCCCGGTTGGATAAGGTCGATGGGCCGCTGGAAAAAGTCGATGGCCGGTTGGACAAACTTGAGGTTGATCAAGCGTATCTGAAGGACGAGATCGACTGCGTAAAGGCCGATCTATCCAAATTCCCACCTCGCAAGCAACTTGAAGGCCTCAGACGCAGGGCCGACAAGTACCATCCCTGATCCGGTTGCCCGCCTGCATCCGCTCCAGTGAGGTCCTATCCGGCTAGTTTTCGCCGCACGGTGGATTTGCGGCGGTCCTAATCTGCTGCTCTATTCTGATTCTTCCGGCTTGTAGGATGCCGGGAGTATAGGTTGCAGAATAGAGGACCGCACCATTGCAGTTTCGCTCCCATCAACCGACTCGATCGTGCAAAGCCACTCGGTCCCTCACATCAGCCAACTGGCCAACGTCAATAACACGCCAGTTTTTGCCGCTGCGACACCAAATCACACAAATGCCTCGACGCGGCTGAAGGTCATTAGGAAGCAGGAACGCTCCTTCGAATGTATGTCCCCACATCTCGAAGGTCATTGATATTCACCCTTCGTGAGCCGCCGTTCTCCGGTCACGCAAGTGCTTGACCCGCCTCGGCCTTCTTTCCTAGCGGCTATCCCTCCTGCAAGCGATTGACACGATGCCTAGTTGGGGTCTCCCTCACCTCCGCAGTTGGCGCTTTGTTGAGCTGGGCCAACCTGCCCGCTTCTAGAACACGATAGAAGTGGCCTCTGAGCAGGTCGCTTACTGAAAGTGAGAAGGCGCCGCAGAATTT
>JADFRG010000061.1 GCA_022561385.1 Chloroflexota bacterium | reverse complement strand
CCCCGGCTCCCACGCTCCTTGGCTCCCACGCTCCTTGGCTCCACTGCCCCGGAATGCTAAAATCCGCCTTCATGTCATCCGCAGAATCACTGAACGCGCGATCCGACGCAAATCCTCCATCTCTGGGCGAGCTCCAGCTGCTGACGGGGCTGCACTATTTGCGCGACTTTGATGAAGAGCGCCTTTCGAAGGTGGTCGAGATCTTATCTCGACAGTTCTTCTCGCCCGGAGACACCATCATTATGGAAGGCACCCCCGCCGAGGCCTTGATCCTTATTCAGGACGGACTCGCCTCCGTACAGATCGAAGACGAGGCGAAGGAGCGGCCGCGTCTCGAGGCCGGCGACACATTTGGAGAGCTCGATCTCTACTTCGGCAAGGATTACCACGCTACCCTGATCGCCATCGAACCCACGATCGTGCTGTTTTGGGACGTGGGCCCTCTGGAACAGACCTTAAAGGAAGAAGACAGCGCCATCGATAGCTTTCGATACGCCGCTGAGAGTCAACGCCTCGCGCTGCGTCTCAGCTTTGATTGGCTGGGGGAAGACGAAGTTATTCGGGCTCTGGCCCGCAAGGATCGAAACGTATTGCTCCAGATGTTGTCGCTCCCCATGATCCTGGCGCTAGCGGGAGGCGCGATGCTGGTGCTGACACTCGGAAGCGCCTGGCCCTGGCTGGGGGGATTGATTCTCGGAGTTGGCAGCTTGCTGGCGGTCTGGCGTTACGTCGACTGGGGCAACGACTACTACATCGTCACCGACAAGCGCGTCGTGGTTCACGAAAAGGTGATCGGGATCTACGACAATCGCCAGGAGGCCCCACTGCGCATGTTGCTTTCGGTCAGCGTCGAAACCGACCTGGCCTCTCGTACGCTGGGATTCGGCGACGTCATGATCCGCACCTACACCGGTCAGCTCAAGTTCACCAGCGTCAACGACCCGCACTCCATGGCGGCTTTAATCGAATCCGAGGTCCAGCGGCGGCAGCGGGACGGTTCGAGCGAAGATCGAGCGGTCGTTGCCGAAGCTCTTCGACGGAGTCTGGAGGGCGATGCGGAGGCTGATACGGAGGTTCGCGCCGATGCCGAGGCTCGCGCCGAGGCAGACCCTGAACCCGAACTCGCCGGGGTCGAAGACCAGCCGATCGATGAATCTGTCGGCCTGGGCCACTGGGCGCCGGACATGCGTTTCACCGAAGGCGGTGTGATCACCTACCGCAAGCACTGGTTCGTCCTGCTTAGGGCAATCGGGGTGCCCTCTGTGCTGCTCATGCTGCTGGTGGGGCTCGTCGGCGCGCGGCTGGGCGGCATTTTCGATTTCGTGAGCCTCTCGACCGCGCTGATCTGCAACACACTGCTGATGCTGGGGGTTTTTGGGTGGTGGGTCTATCAGTATATGGACTGGGTCAACGACATTTATCAGATCACCCCTACTCACATCATCGACATCTACAAGAAGCCGCTATCGAAAGAGCTGCGGAAGCTGGCTCCACTCGAGAACATCCTGGGAACGGAGGTCAAGCGCCGCGGCATCTTCGGCCTGGTGCTGAACTATGGCGACGTGATCGCCAACGTCGGCACCTCCGAATTCACCTTCGAGGGCGTGCTCAGCCCCAACCGGATCCAGCAGGACATCGCGCGTGCGCAGGAGGCCTTCGTGGAGGCCCGTCGCCAGAGCGATCGGGACGAACGGCGCGAGGAGCTGGCGGAGTGGTTCAGCGTCTACCACGAAGCCACCGAGAAGAAGGACCCCAAGCAGTGATCCGGACCATCGTGACCGTCCCGGGGCCTGTGCTGCGTCAGAAGGCCAAGGCGGTGCGGCAGATCACGCCAGAAATTCAGACCCTCATCGACGACATGATCGAGACCATGCGGGCGGCGCCCGGCGTGGGACTGGCCGCGCCACAGGTCGGCGTGGGTATGCAGGTGATCGTGGTGGAGTATGCAGTGGGCAGCAGGAATGCCGATGCGGATGTAGAGGCGAAGCCCAAACCCCCCAAGCTGTATGCGCTGGTCAACCCTGAGATCACCCGCCATTCCGTTGAAACGGAACTCGGCAACGAGGGCTGCCTGTCCCTACCGGATTACATGGGCGAGATCGAGCGCTACAGCACCGCTACCGTAAAGGGCCTCGACCGACACGGAAAATCCTTCAAGCTCAAAACCAGGGGCTGGCTGGCGCGCATCTTCCAGCACGAGATCGACCACCTCAACGGCGTGCTGTTCATTGACCGCACGGAAAATGTGTGGAAAGTGGAGCCGGAGGAAGCTCAGGAAGCATCGGAGACCGTCTAAGGTCTCGCTGCGTGAACGATCCCTCATCCATAAGGTTCCCGTGGAATGCCATCGGTCGCTGACCTCTTAGTAGAAAGACTCGCGGAAGCGAATATCGACAACGTATTCGGCCTACCAGGCGGCGAGACGGTAGAAATCCTGGACAGCATTCGCCGATCCGGGGTCGGATTCACGCTCGTTCATCGAGAGTGTTCAGCGGCTTTTATGGCGTCGGCGACCGCGCGCCTGACCGGCCGACCCTCGGCATGTCTTACGACGCTCGGTCCGGGAGCCACCAACGTGGTGACCGGCGTGGCCCATGCAGCCCTCGATCGGACGCCGGTCATCGTGATCACCGCCCAGACCCCCGAGCGCATGCTCCCCGGCCACACCCATCAGGTGCTGGATCTAGGTGCGCTCTTTGGGCCGTTGACCAAGGCCTCATTTCACGTGCAACCCGACGGGGCGGATGAAACCATCTGTGAGGCGATCACGCTTGCCACGACCGGTCGCCCCGGGCCGGTTCATCTACAAATCAGCAACGATGTGGCCGCACAGCAGGCAACCAAACTCGAGGCGAGATCCGCCCCGCCGGGATCCACCGCGGTGGCAACCGATTCCCTCCAGGTTGCGCTTCAAATCCTCTCAGAGTCCAAACGGCCGATCCTGATCGCGGGACTCGGTCTCGAGCCCGAGGGCCCATACGAGGAAGTGCTCCACTTGGCCGAGGCCACACATGCGCCGGTGATTGTCACACCCAAAGCCAAAGGAGCCGTTCCAGACGATCATCCGCTTTCCCCGGGCACCATTGGACTGACCTGGACCGACCCGGTTTATGAAGTGCTCGATCAAGCCGATTGCGTCGTCGCGGTTGGATTCGACGTCGTGGAGTTGGTCAAGCCGTGGGACCATCCGGCGCCTCTCATTTGGCTCGCCTCATGGGCCAACCAGGATCCCGAGATGCCTGCCGCAGCGGAGTTGATCGGCACGATGGGACCGGCGCTGCGCCGTCTCGCCGAAGCAGATTCACACGCCGAAGAAGGTTGGGGGGAGACGATCGTGGCCGCTCATCGACGAAAGCATCCGAGGCTGCAATCCATGAGCTCTCCACCCGAGCTGCTGGCTCCTCAGGCCGTGCTGCGCGTTTTGCGAGAGCACGTGGGACGCGAGGCGTTGATCACAACCGACGTAGGATCGCACAAGATCCTGGCTTGTCTGGAGTGGCCGGCGTTCGTTCCTAATCGCTTCCTGGTATCCAACGGCCTTTCCAGCATGGGCTACTCCCTATCGGCCGCCATTGCCGCCGGTCTCATCCTGCGGGACACTCCGGTGGTGTGCACGACCGGCGATGCGGGATTGCTCATGAGCATGAGCGAGCTCAGCACGCTGGCGCGGCTCCAGGTACCCGTGACCGTTGTCGTCTTCAAAGACCACGCGCTCGACTTGATTCGCTCCCAGCAGAAGCGCGCCGGGAAGCCTGCATTCGCCACAGAGTTCACCGCGCCCGACTTCGTTCGGATCGCCGAGGCGCATGGCATACCAGCGGCGCGTGTTTCGAGTGAGGAAACTCTAACGGAAGCGGTGAAACGCTTCGTGGAATCTCGAAAACCCGCCCTGATCGAAGTAGCGATCGACCCCTCCACGTATCCGACCACACATAGCAGCAATTAGAGCCGGGGAGGCGCGCTGAGCGCGATCTTTGCGCTGGAGGCTCGCGCGCAAATAATTGGAGCGAAAGGGTGGCTTGATCCGGAATGCGCCGGGGTAAATGTTTCCCTCTCCTCCTTCTCACCGGGAAAGCTTGTAATCCGCCCCAAACAACCAGTAGCGAGTTGCCTCCCATGCCACATCCTAATCTGGCTGCATCAAACCGCGGCAGGTTTCAACTCCCCGCAGAGATTCAAGAAATTCTGGATTGATTTCGAGAGACTGCTCAAAATAGGGAATCGCTTCTTCACATTCGCCTAGGCGTAGATACACCCAACCGAGGCCATTGTAGGAATCACCCAAATTGAACGGTGGATCGATCCCAAGTCGGATGGAATCCTGGAAGTATGTTTTTGCCAGGTCATACTCGCCCAGATTGAACTTCGCCCAAGCCAGACCTTTGTAGGCTTGGGCTTGCACAGCCGGATCCCCAAGAGCTTGTTGATAGGCATTCGCGGCACCATGGTAATCCTCTAGCCAGAAAAGGCTTTCACCCAAGCCAAAGTATGCAGGTAGATGTTCAGGATCGGTGGAAAGAGCCACATAGTAATCGGTTGAAGCGTCGGAAAAATTCCGCTGCTTGAATTTCAAGTCGCCGATGGCCGTGTAGTATTCTGCTTGGTTCTTGACTGTCTCCGCAACCCTCTTGCGGATTGGATGTCGACCTTGATCAACGCTTAATGGGCCGAACATAGCGGAAACTGCACTTGCCTCTTGCTGATCGCGGGCAGCGACGATCAATTCCACGGTTACCATGCGCGTGAGAAGTTCTAAATCCCTACGGACAATTCTCTGGAGTGGGGGTAGTTCCCATTCCAATTGGTCATAAATGGCGCGAAGATCGACAAACTGCTCGCTCCAGCGGCCAATGGGAGAGGGTTGGTAAATGTAGTAATGGTTTTCGGCGAGATAACCGGATCCCGAGTCGGAACCGAACAAGATCCACAGTTTGTGCAAGCCGTCATCAAATTCTAGGCCATATGCGACGGACGGCTCTTCTCTCGATGTGGACTCCAGCGGAGCTGGGTAAACCCAGATCGAGAGCTTTTCCAATGGGAAGGTTATCCATTGGCTGAGGCCCACAGATTCCCAGGTCTCAGAGCGCAACGTGGGAATAAATCCCACTTCGATGCCCGTAAAACCTTCAAGAGTCTCATGATCGCGAATGGGAAGAGCCCGCTGAGCTTGGTTATCGAAACCCCACCCCCAGGGAATTTCGGCTTCTCCGGGTCCATGTAGGTAGGCGGAATTGAAAATTGTGTCGGGGCCTAGCAGTGAGGAGTCGCGTTGAATTTGAAGCGTGCCGCGCAGTCGATAGTCACCTGAGGCATCGGTCACTACAAGTAAGGCCCCACGCGCTAGATCAATCATTCGGTATGGAAGATCGGTACTAATTTCATAAACCCCCTCCTCACCGGATTTCAAGGAAAGAGGACCTGATTCGATCAACCACGGATAAGGCTGATGGATTCTGCTGTGTACTGCAAATCGAGGCGTGAGATCTTCGTTATTAGTATTGGCAACTCGAATGGTTAGGAAATTGATCTGATTTTCGCTGATACCGGTGGCTGCATCAGCGAGTTCCAATCTCAGCGGTATCGTCGAGATTTGATAATAAGCCAAGCTGCCGACCAAACTTGCCGCCGCGGCACCTATTACGATCCAGGAATACGGACGGATTTTCGGAATTTGCTCTGGCTCGCTTGCCGTTGAGGATGGCTGGCGATACTTGACCAGAAGCGCCATAAGAAGGAGAAGAAGCCAGTAGATATAGTAACTTTGAAGGCCGCGATAAGAGAACCACAAGAACACGCCGGGAAATATCCACATGACCTCTTTTAGCAAGCGAAAATTGAGCCAATAGAGAACTCCCAATACCACGAAGACAATCGCGGTGGCCAAGAAGTAGAAGCTTCGAGGCAGTTGGAGAAGATCGAACTGGGTTACTGCCGATAGGCCCTGGCCGTAAAATATTAGCGGATCGGCCAATGGTGTGAGGACGCCTGCCAGCCAGGAACCGGGATCGTCTAAGAGAAAAGGTGCGTTGATGATTAGGAATGTGCCCGCTGATATTCCAATAAAACGGGCAATTCTGTGCAGGGGTGGCCTAGGATCCGAGTCATCTTGATCAAGCCAAATACGCATTACTATGAAGGGTCCGAGAAGCCATGGGATTTGCTTATAAGCTGCAGCTAGCCCAAACAGTACACCCCTCAAATTGGGTCGGCGCCAACTCGCTACCATTGCTACAAGGAGGAATACCCAAACCACATCCGTCACGAAGCCCAAGGGCCAATTTACGAAATCCCAATTGACAAAAAGAGGCAGCAAAACAATGCCCTTGAGGGGTGCCGGCGCGTTTCGATATAGCAAAACCATCGTTCCAATAAACGCTATCCCTAGAACAATCCGCGAATCAGGTATGCCCAAGAGAGTTGAGGGGACAAGGGTCAGGAAGTGCAAGGCTGGGTAGTTTAGAGTTGAGACTACTTCGCCATTTAACAGCGGTGAAGTAAAGAATGTCGAGACCCTGAAATCGCTAAACGCGCCCCCCATATCCCAGGAGTAGGGGTTCTCGCCGAACAATAGCAGTTGAGACGCATAATTCGAGAATAAGAATGCGTCCGTCGTGGATGGAGTGAGCTGGAATTGGTAGGTTCGCAGGAAATATTGAAATATGAAGGCAATTGAAAAGCTTACAAAAATCAAAAGTTGCCAACGCTCTAATCGCGCTAACGTGGCATTTGCTGCTCCAAAATACATTAGGCAAAAAGCAAGGCCATAGAGTCCAAATATGGGTACTAACAGGCGTGGATTAGCTGTTAGCTCACCGCTTGCAAACCCTGTAAAGCCAACCCAAAAGAGGTATGCGCTGCAGCCAATAAATCCGATTCGGAGCATGATCTGTGTAGCGCGCTCACTACCAAAGAATCCGAGCGTCCGCTCTTGATCCGCTTGAGAGCCTACTGATGTATTCATCGGTCCTTTTCAGCTATTGGCAGAAGATGTTTAGACAGCGAATGGGCTCATTGGACAACTGATAATAATCTTCCTCAGCCACCGAGCTGCGAGGCCGCGACTGAGGAAGCAATGATTTGAGTATAGCAAAATCAACGACTTTGGAACGGAGATTGCTTACGCAGTCCTGATAGAGAGGAATACATGCTGACCATTGTGGCAATTGAGGGCAGCATCGGAGGGCACACTGAGCCCTCTGCCGATACGCTGGAGGTGGCGCGGGAGGGATTTGCCAAAGCAAGAAAGAAAGGACAGATCTCCGTCTACAACGTGACGCATAACGGCGACGATCTCTGCCTGCTGATGGTCCACATAGAAGGCGGTGAAGCCGGGATGCGGGACTCTTAGCCGCGGCCTGCGTCCTCATCAATCTCACTGTCAGGCAACGTAGACAACTTCTCCGCTATCTTCTCAAATTCCTCGAGCTTCCCCTCCGCCTCCGACCAGATCCTGATTTCTTCGAGGTCGATTTCGCGGTCTTTCGAAACCATGATCGCTTGAGATAAGCACTGTCTATCTCCAGAGTGATAGAACCAGGCCAGCCTGTCTTTGACACAATCAGTTGGCGAAATGATTCTAAGAAGGCCGGTATCCATTTCGATCTCAGCGACATCGATGGCATATTCTTCGCCGAATGAAAGCGGCCCAGGTGGGAATTCTACGAAGTACTCCGTCTGATGATGCTCGAAGTGCCTGCCTGTCTCTTGAAAGCCCATCTCCTCCATGGCGAGACTTATCGCATCTGGCTTGGCAGCGTATCGATTGACAAAGTCGAGGTCACGAGAGACATATTTTCCAGAGGTGTAGATCGCCACGACCGCGCCGCCTGAGAGAACGACATCGATACCCCGATCGTAAAGATGGGAATGCACATATGCGCCCAGTTCTGCCTGCGTCATCTCGCCGATTGCCTTCAAGATGGTTTCCCTCTGCGCCTGGGACGTCGTCTGTTCATCGTAAGTCGCTCATGCTCGTTCTCAGGGTAGTAGGACAGCGCCTTCTCCAGCAGCTTTTCCAACTCTGGCAGGAAGGCATAGCGCCGATTGAATTCGTAAACGACGGTCCGTCCAACTTCCTTGCTTACGAGCACGCCCCCAGTCTCCAACTTAACTAGCTGCTTTTGAATTGAATCTGGATCTGCATCGTAGAATCTTGCTATTTCACGCGCATACCCCTCTCCCCTTGCGAGGATGTAGATAAGCACCCTTTCAGCGCTCACGGATCCCACGATGGGTTGCAGCATGAGGTTTCTCTCAGTCCATTACTTGTGTCAGATATCTTCTGACATATGTCAGAACTCTCCTAGCATATGTCAGACCTACTCTGACATTATAACATCCCTAGCAGCTATTGCAATTATGGCAAGCAAAGACTGACGCGCTGCTGCAAACTTGGCTGATGGAGTTCAGGCGAACCCTCGCACTCGGGATCTTATGAATAGAGGGTTGAGAGCCGGCTGATATAATGCCGCGCCCGGGTAAAGCGTGCGGAATCGCGCAGCACGTACATGCGCTGCCGTCCGCCGGGAGATGCTGCATGGGGTCACCCACCACCGTCTTGCGCTACGAAGTCCTGCTCTTCCTCGGCGCGCTGGCGCTCATCATCTTCTATCAACTGCTCACCGGCAAGATCAACGCGCGCCGGATGCTACTCGCCAAAGGGCGAGCCGCGGTGGGCCCTTCAACCAGGCGGTGGACAGGCGAGCTGAGCCCCAGTCGGATCCAGCTGCTCGTTGTCACAATCGGGGTCTCGATCTACCTGCTGGCCAAAGTCGTGCGGGATCCTGGCGAGTTCACCGAGATCCCGACCGGACTCCTGCTGCTCATGGCGGGCAGCGAATTCCTCTATCTGACCCGTAAGGCCAATAAGCTGATGCCCTTTCCGGGCATCCTCCGCAGCATTCGACGAATGCTCCGAAGGAGCAGAAACTCCTGGAGCCGATAAACCCAAGGAGGGGGCATGGAAACCGTTTCACTTGTAATCGCCTGGCTGCTGGCCGGATTCCTGGCAGCGCTGATGGTCATCATCGTTGTTTTGATCCTCATAGGTAGGATCAAGCTAGACAGACTGATCAGCGAGCCCAACGGCGACGCCAGTTTGTCCCGGTTTCAATTCCTGATCTTCACCTTCGTGATCGGAGCCAGCTTCACCCTCATCGTGGTGGGCGGAGATCCGCCGCGGTTCCCGGAGACGATCCCCAGCGAGATCTTCGTGCTGCTCGGCATCAGCGCCGGGACGTATGCCATTGCCAAGGGCATCCAGTCCAATTACGAGATCCGCATGCGTGAGATCGACCGGGAGACCACCGGCCAGGAGAGCATGCGGCCGGAGCCGTAGACCTGCGTGGCGCCACCACCGGGCATCGACGTATCACGCTGGCAGGGGACCATCGACTGGCAGGCCGTGAAGCAGGCCGGGATCACCTTCGCCGTCATGCGCGCCACAATTGGCGACTTCTTCACCGACGACAAATTTGCCGAAAACTGGCAGGGCGCCAAAGACGCGGGGATCTTCCGCTGCGCCTACCATGTGCTGCGACCGGATAACGACGCCGTGGCTCAGATCGC
>JADFRG010000031.1 GCA_022561385.1 Chloroflexota bacterium | reverse complement strand
CAGCCCACCGATCAGCTCCGAGCGAACCGCGTCCCGGTCCCAAAATACGGGCGCTTTCCAGAAGTCGACCCACCCTTGAGCCACGTTGGCCAGGTAGAGCTTCGGATGCTGCACAATGAGCTGAAGCGAAAGTCGCTGAAGTTCAGCGGATAAACCAAAGAAGCTCAGCCCGGAAACTTCAGTCATCTCCGGAATGGCATCCCAGATGGCGTTCGTCTGTGTCCCGCGTTCCGCGATCTGCGCATCTCGGTACTCAAGATACACGTCTCGAAGGGGCGCCACTTCATCCGGCAGGAACTCGAAGTACTCGCCCGTGTGCTGCACCAGCTGATATCCCCCCAGCGTGGTCGGCGCAAACATGTCATAGGTGGTGTACACCCAGGTCAGCCAGGCGCCGAGCAGCAGGACCGGTGCAGACGCGTAGATCAAGGCCAATCGAAGGTTCCATCCCCCGGGCCGGAACCAGACGAAGATGAGCAGCCATACCGGAAGAAGAAAGAACAGCGGGCGCACGAGCGCGGCCAGTGAGGCGCTGATCCCCATCGCGAGCGCCAACCCGTAAGCCCGCCGCCTGGAGCCAGCCCGATCCACACCCACCAGCAGGGCCAGACTCATTACGAGAAAAAACGCCGTTAGCGTCTCGCTGAGCAAATTCGCTTCGAAAAAGACCGGGCCGGGGATGAAGTTGTAGAGCAGGCCCACTAAGGCTCCGAACGCCGGGCTTCCAGCGGCCCGCCAGGCAAACACGAAGAGCAACATCGAGATGCCCCAGCCGAGCGCCATCTGCGCGATCCAGATCAGTTCGGGATCGCCCCCCAGCAACGCAAGAAAGACAGGGTAACCGGGTACCCGGGTCGCGTCATATCCAGAAAGGCCCCCTCCTCGGAGGGCCGTGGCGAGCCGCATGTAGGAAGGGGTATCTCCATATGAAACAGGCGCGTAGGACAGCCAGAATCCGATGCGCAGCACGAGCCCTACGGCGCCAACCGTGAACCCCCATCTAAATTCGGGGCGAGCCAACAGACCTAGGGGTGCTTGCGGCAATTGTGGATCATGCATAAGTTCGTCTGAAAGAATTTGCGGCCTGCGATCATGTGAAATAAGGCCGCTTGACATAATTCCGCGATTTTCGTTTGAGAAATGGCCGCGATTGAAGGATGTTCGACAATTGACGCGCTCACACTCGCCTGCAAATGTCCGGCAGGGGAACCAAACCGGCCGTAATGTGTCCAGCCCCGATCGGGCTCATCTATCCAACTTCAGTCCCTCCAGCGCTCGCTCGGCTCTTGCCTTCCAACTGTACTGGGAGGCATCCTCTCTGGCATGCGCGGCCAGCCAGCCGCGCTGGCCCGGGTCAAACATCAGCGTCCTTAAAGCACCGATCCAAGCTGCCGCGTCGTCTGCCGGCAGGAGCATAGAATTGCTATCGTTCAGGATCTCGCGTATGACCGGCAAATCGCTGGCGATGATGGCGCGGCCCGCCGCCAGGTATTCGAAAACCTTCATGGGGCTGGCGTAGGCGGCCGTGTCGCCTCCGCTGCTCACCTGGATTTGCCGCTCATAAGGCATCAACAACACATCACAACTCGCCTGCACCATGGGCAATTCCTCGTTCGGCAGAAATCCCAGCAGTTGCACGTTTTCAAGCCCCAGCTCCTCTATTCGAGCTCGCCAGCGGTCCACCGCCTCCTGCTCCCCTCCGACCCACAGGAAGTTGACTTCTGGATAACTCGACGCCAGCTCGAGCATCAGGTCCAAACCGCGGCCTCTGTACAGGTGACCGGTATAGCCCGCGGTCAGCTGATCCGGCAGATCCAGCAGTTGCCTGGCCTGCTCCGGGTCCGGAAGATTGCGGTAGCGTTCGAGGTCCACTCCATTGGGCGCCACAACAGTTGAGGGCGGATCCAGCAGTCCATCATAGAACTCGCGCACCCAATCCAGGAGCGCCTCTGTTGTTATCACCACCCGTCGCGCACCGCCACCCAGTAGAAATCTGCGGAAGAGTATGGGGCCCATGCGGCCCTGCGGCCGGTCGTGTAATTCCAATAGAGTCGGTAGCCCCATTCTGGAAGCCAGGGCCGCCGCCTGATACGGCCAAACATAATAAAGGTCGGCTCTCCAGCGCCGCGCGGCTCGCACCGCACGGAGCGAATACCACCAGCCTCGGGGCCAGGGGAGGTCCGCAATCCACTTCATCGTGAACTGCTTCCCCACCCCGTAATGTTTGGCGATAACGTCCCACTCCATGCCGGGGTCGCTTCCGAGCGTCCAGAGACGCACGTTATGGCCGAGGTCGGCCAGCGACGAGCAAACCTTCATGAGCTGAATCGAATTGGCAGTCTTCGAAGGGATCTCAGAAGTGGAAATGCAGGCGATTCGCAAAACGCCTATCCCGCGGCTGGAAGCGGCGCCGCCTCCGCACGTTGGCGTAACACTCGGGCCGTCTTCCAGACCAGCACCCCGCCCGTAAACAGGAAAAATCCGCTTAATGTCGCCGCCATCCCGGGCGCGCCGTAACGAGGCACCAGAATCAGAATGGCCACGACTTTGGCGATCGCAGCCACCAGTGTGACCTTCGCAGGGTACTCCGGCAGTCCGAACGGCAGCAACGTGGTTCGGTTCCAGTAGAACACGTTTATGAAAGTGAAACCTACCAACAGGATGATCAGAGCCACATAACTCTGAGGCAAGAACTCGGCGCCCCATAGCGAAACCACCCAGGGACCGAGGACCATTAAGAAAAGGGCCGCGGGTATGGAATAAGCCGCCGCAATCAGGCTCCCGCTTCTGAGGAGATATCGCACGTTGTCCCAGGCCCGTGCGCCAACCTCGCGTGCGAGCTCACGATAGGTGGTGCTGATCAGGGGCTGCACCGGGATGAGCAGAATGTTGAGTATGGCCAGCGAAAGTTTGTAGAAGCCGGCCGCGGTCGGCCCGGCCAGGGCTCCCAGCCACAGGATCTCGCTGTCGCGGCTCAGCAGGGTCAACGTTCCGGTGAGGTTCGTGCTGATCCCGAAACGCATCATCTCTTTCCTACGAATCTTGATTAGCGAGAACGGTGCCCGCCACCATCCGGATCCCCAGGCGCGGTGAGCGTGAACTAAAGCAGCTCCTGTTATGCCGAGCGACCACACCACCTTACCCGCAAGATAGGCGACCAACACCGCAACCAGACCACCTCCGGCCAGGAATGCGCTCACAATCAGGAGCAGGGTGACCACACTCTGGGCCACCTGAATACTCGCCAGCAGCCTAAATTGATTCAGGTACTGCAGCAAGCCGGTGGAACTCTCGGCCACGAGGTGTGCGGGCACGATCAAACCATAAAGGAGAAAAAGACCGACGAGGCTCGAATCTTGAGCCAAATAGGTCGCGGCATAAGGGGCCAAACCGAGGATCAAAAGGAAAGCCAGTATAGAACTTCCCATCTCAAAGGAGGCCGCCGTCTTGAACGCCGCGGCCGCCCGCTGTTTCTCGCCCTTCTCAGAGAAATCCCCGACGTAGTTGACCACTAACTCCGCCATACGGAAGGAGGTCAGGCGATTGATCACGCTGACAAACACCGTGATGATGCCCAGCACTCCAAAGGACTCGACCCCCAGGAGCCGTGCCGCCAGTATCCCTTGAACCATGCTCAGTGCGGCCGAGAGAGCGCTGCCTGTGAAGAGGTAGCCGGAGTTGCGGATGACGCGCTGCATCAGCGGATTCGTCAGCAGCCGGCCTACCGGACCCTTTTGTAACAAGGTTGGGATCTTCAAAACGAATCCGAGGTGTTGACGTCCTTGGTCCAGTCGCGTTCGTTCAGGTACCAGCGAACACAGGCGGACAAGCCATCGTCCAGGCCGGTTTGGGGTTCCCAGCCCAGCAACTCGCCTGCTTTGGTGATGTTGGCCCATGTGGCGGGTACATCGGCGGGGGCCGGGTCCGAAAACTCGAGCGTGGCATCCTTTTCGAGCAGGGCCTCAATGCGGTGGATCACGTCCAGCAACGAGTAAGGCTGGTCACCGCCCAGGTTGATGATCTGGTAGCCCTTCAGAGAGACGGCCGCGACCGTGCCCTTCGCAATATCGTCGACGAAAGTGAAATCCCGCTCCTGCTTCCCATCCCCATAGACCCGTACCGGGCGATCTTCCGCAATCCATTGGATGAACCGGAAGATGCTCATGTCCGGGCGACCGGCGGGTCCGTAGACGGTGAAGTAGCGCAAAACCGTGACATCAAGATCGTACAGCGAGTGATAGGTGTGGCACAGCAACTCGGAGGCGCCTTTGGTGGCCGTGTAGGGAGACAAAGGGCGACTGATATCTGCCCGCTCTTCAAATGGCATCTCGTTCACTTTTCCATACAGGCTTGATGTGGAGGCCTGCACAAATTTCCGCGGACCCTGCAGCCGACACAGTTCGAGCAGGTTCAGCATTCCGTTGACGTTGGTTTCCGCATAAATCCACGGATCTTTCACACTTGCCCGCACTCCCGCCCGCGCAGCCAGGTTAAAGACCGCCTCAAACGGCCCGGATTCCCACACCGATTGCAGCTCCGCTCGATCCAGAATGTCCATTGTCTGAAACTGGAAAGCCGGCTGCTTTCGCAGCCGGCCTAAACGCCAGTCCTTTAGTCGGACGTCATAGGCGTCGTTCAGATTGTCTAACCCGACGACCTCATTCCCTTGCTTCAGCAGTAACTCGGCTACCCGCGCGCCGATGAACCCTGCCGCGCCGGTGACCAGATAACGGGCCATCAGAGCTTGACGACCTTCTCCCCACCCCCGTCCTTCAATGCGTTGCGAGTGTCGAAAATCAGCTGCGCGACCTTATGGATGGCCGCGTAATCGACCCCGTCATGGTCGGTGACGATCACCACACAGTCCGCTTCCTGCGCGGCGGGGATTGGATCCTCTATGGATGTCAGGCCCCAACCGTCTTCCTCGAAGGCGGGGACGTATGGATCGTAGTAGCTGACCTCCGCTCCCTTATCCCGAAGAAGGCCGATCACATCGATGGCCGGCGATTCCCGGGTGTCGGAAACGTTTGGCTTGAAGGCCGCTCCGAGCACCAAGAATTTCGAACCCCTGACCGCCTTGCCGTGTTCGTTCATCGCGTCCTGGATCCGCTGCACCACGTAACGCGGCATTGCGGTATTGATCTCGCTCGCCAGCTCGATAAAGCGCGCGTTGTATTTGACACTTTTGAGTTTCCAGGAGAGATAAAGCGGATCTATCGGTATGCAGTGACCCCCCAGGCCGGGGCCGGGAGTGAACTTCATGAAGCCGAAAGGTTTCGAGGCCGCCGCCTCGATCACCTCCCAGACATCCAGATTCAGCCTTTCGCACATCACCGCCATTTCATTCACCATGGCGATATTGACCGCCCGAAACGTGTTCTCGAGCAGCTTGGTCATCTCTGCCACTTCAGTTGAAGACACCTGAACCACCGTCTCTATTGCCTGCTGATACATGGCGGCAGCCACTTCTGTACAGGCCTCCGTTATGCCGCCGATCACCTTGGGCGTATTTTTGGTCGTCCAATCCGTTCGGCCGGGGTCCACGCGTTCAGGAGAGAAAGCAAGGAAAAGGTCTTCCCCGATGGTCAGGCCGGAGTTCTCCAGCTCGGGCAGCACCACCTCGCGGGTCGTTCCTGGGTACGTCGTCGACTCGAGTATCACCACCATTGGAGAGTGAAGTGCGGGCGCAAGTTTGCGGGCCGCATTCATGATGTGTGATAAATCAGGATCGCCCGTCTTACGCAGAGGAGTCGGCACACTGATGCTGATGCCGTCCACATCCGCCAGGTCATCGTAGGAGGTCGAAGCGGACAGACTACCGGCCTCGACCAGGGGCGCCAGGGTCTCGCGCGATACATCCAGGATGTGGCTTTCGCCCCGATTGACGGCCGCCACCTTGTTCTCATCCGTATCGATTCCAACGACCCGATAGCCGGCCTCGGCCAGAAGGACCGCCAGAGGAAGGCCCACGTATCCAAGGCCGATCACACCCACTTTTGCTTGTCTGGACGTGAATTTATCAATCAGTTCTCGACCCGCGGGCGGCAATTTATTGGCGGGTGACATTGCGGAGCCTTTTCAGATGAGGGATTTCGAACATGATTGCGAGTGGGGTCAGCGTTCCCCTAGCCCGGCACTAGAACAGGCTGAGCTGCTCTACGGTGGGTGGATCCTCGGCCCGTATCGGTCGCGCCTCTCGCCCGATAAGTTCGGGGAGCCTGGCAAAATCGGCCTGGATCGTCGCGCGCAGGGAGGGTCGGTGAAGGGCCGCGGCCGGATGATACATGGGGACAACTACTCGATTCCCAATTCTTTGCGGCTTACCATGAATGGCCGAGATGCGCGCGTTCGGAAAGAACCGGGCCATCGAAAAGCGGCCCAGGGTTACGATAGCTTTCGGATTGAGCGATCCGGTCTGTCGCTCGAGATACTCTGAGCAAGCCTCGATTTCCGCCGGTTGCGGATCACGGTTCCCCGGAGGTCGGCATTTTACGATATTCGTAATGAACACTTGCTCCCGGGTCAGCCCGATAGATTCCAGAAGCTCTTCGAGGAATTTTCCAGCCGCCCCTACAAACGGTCGCCCTTGTTCGTTCTCGTGGAATCCGGGCCCCTCCCCAATAAACATGAGCTCTGCATCTGCCGGTCCCTCTCCGGGGACGGCCATTTTGCGCGATTGATGTAATTTGCATTGGGTGCAGTCGGCAACCTCGGTGGCAATTGCCTCAAGCTCTAAGGGCACACTCACTGCGAAGTCTCGCTAAACTGAGCCAAACCGCCGTTCAAGGACATCAGGATCGCTTCTTCGTCGTTGTCGTGATAATACCCTTCCAGGCTCCCACCTACTTTAAATCCCAGCTTACCGTAGAGTTTGATGGCGGCCTCGTTCGAGGCGCGGACTTCAAGAGTGGCCACTTGGGCACCTCGCTTGGCTGCGTCCGCGAGCGCATTCTTAAGCAGGTTCTCTCCGATGCCCTGCCTTCGAAACTCAGGGTGCACCGCAAAAGTGCTGATATGCACCTCGTCGCCGATCAGCCAGTAGCCTAAATAGGCGATCAGAGCGCCATCATCCAATTTTGCGACGAACAGTTGCGCGGCCGGATTTTCCGCCAGCTCGTACCGGTAGCTTCGTTCCGGCCAAGGATTCGAAAACGAAACCTGATCGATCTCGAGCACGGCCGAGATATCCTCTGAAGCCATTTCCTGAATGAGGTAGTGAGGCTGAATCGCGATCATGTGATGGGTTCGAGATATATGGGTGCCAATTTAGAGGGATCCCCAGCCTTTCCCTTGCGTGCGATCTTCCAAGCCAATTCTGCCAGAACACTGGGCCTGCGGACGCACATATAGGCTGGAGCCAGAACCGCCAAGGCCTCGCTCTTCAGCGCTTCCCTGGCCTCTGCGTCGAGCTCTCCGCAGATGTAGGTGGTCTGCTTGAGCTCACCGGCTAACTCCTCCCACGGGAGCGTCTTTGAGCCCTTCCGAGCAGTCCATCCGGTCCGCGTCCATTTGTACCACACGGCCGCTACACGCCGACGTCCTGCCTTCAATATGGCCAGCATGGGTTCTTCCCTCTGGGGCTGGGAGGCGGCCAGAATATCGAGGGTGGGCACACCGACTATGGGGAGGTTGTGCGCGAGGCTGAGTCCTTTGGCGAGCGCCATCCCAATTCGGAGCCCGGTGTAGGAACCCGGCCCTTGAGCAACTGCGATGGCGGTGAGTTCGGCCTGACTCGCTCCTGCTCTCCGAAACGAAAGCGCTACTTCTGGAGCAAGCTCTGTAGTGTGGTGCCGGTCGCTGTACCACACGCTCTCAGTGAGAATTTCTGCGCCGTCGAACAAGGCCAGGCCCAACATATTGGTGGCGGTGTCGATCGCTAGTAACATGCCTATGCGCCGAATGCGATCTTGCTAAATTTGCGAAGCAAGCGCTCGTAGTGCAATCCCCTGGCTTCGAAACGAAGATTTCTGCGCATTTCATCCACCCATTCCAGGCTGATCCATAAACGGTCTTCGGGGATCAGCTCGAGTACTCGCTCTGGCCACTCGATCATGGTCGGGCCATGACCGTTGAACATCTCACCCAATCCCAACGCCGCAGCTTCTTGAGTGGTTGCCAGGCGGAACGCGTCGAAATGGTACAGACGGTTAGAGTCTGCCCGGCGATATTCATTAACTAGGACGAAACTGGGACTGGTCACGCGGTCCAGGGCTCCCCAACCGCGTGCAATTCCTTTAGCGAAGGTGGTTTTGCCCGCCCCCAGGTCGCCAGCCAAACAAAACAGGTCCCCCGGCTGTGCTAATTCCCCTAAGCGAACTCCCAGCCGCTCCGTCTGTTCTGGACTGTGACTGAGGAACTCTAGGCTCCGTGCGTCAAGGATGGGCATGGGGCGGGCCGCATTATACACCCCCTACATCCCACTTCCCATTGGGTGGTCTCCATACTAAAATTCACGGTGTGCGCGTTCTCATTCTGTCCGACATCCACGCCAATCTCACCGCCCTCAAGTCGGTACTTGAGGACGCCGGGAGCCGGACGCCGGCCTATGAGGCGGTCTGGTGCCTCGGCGACACAGTCGGTTACGGTCCGGATCCAAACGAGTGTGTCGAACTCATTCAGACGCTTCCAGGACTTGTGTGCCTCATCGGCAATCACGATCAGGCAGCCCTCGGTATGACGCAACTCACCCGTTTCAACCACGACGCACGCGCGGCCGCGGCTTGGACCCAGGACGTGCTGAGCGAGAGCAGCACCTCGTTCCTGAAAAACCTGCCAAGCGAGACGAGCGTCGACAACTTCACCCTGGCGCATGGGAGCCCGCGCCAGCCGGTATGGGAATACATCCTCGATCCGCGGACCGCAGACGCTAATTTTGGGGAGTTCGAAACCGATTACTGCCTCGTGGGCCACTCACACCTGCCATTGATATTTCAACGAAGTTCTGACGACGCGCTGGCAATTTCAAAATCGGTGGCCTGGAATCAACCCAGCCCGCTTTCACCACGTATGATCCTCAACCCCGGCTCAGTGGGCCAACCTCGCGACATGGATCCACGTGCCGCGTATGCGATCCTGGATTTGAAAACAAAAACCTGGGAGGGCCGAAGGGCCGCCTACGAAATCAGCGAAGTTCAGCTGCGAATGCTGAAAGCCGGGCTCCCTGAGCGCCAGGCGCTTCGGCTCGTTGCCGGTTGGTAGGATTGTCAATTTCGATCCCCGAATTATTGAGCCACAGGCCCAGGGTCAGGATTTACCCATTTCTTGCGGCCGCATATCCAGCGGTCTCGCTGTTATCCGCCAATTCGGGGCAGGTCCGGCTGGACTCGGTTTTGCGCCCGCTGGTCGTCTCGCTTGCCCTGGCGGCCGGATTTTACCTGCTACTGGCCGTTGCTCTCAGAGACCGCGAGCGGACCGCGCTCCTAACTACATGGTCCCTAATGTTGATCTTCGCCTACGGCCATGCCTACGATCTGATCAAGGGCGAAGCTTTCCTGGGCCTAGCTTTTGGCCGGCACAGGGTGGTGTTCCCAATTTGGCTCCTACTATTGCTCGCCGGTGGCCTTGGCATTCTTCGCCTGAAGCGGCCGACCTTGTGGGCAACTCCACTGTCGTTGTTGTTCGGACTTGGCCTTGCGATCCCACTTGTACAGATCGCCTACTTTGAAGTGCAGTCTGCGCAGGCAGGTCAACAGCGTCAGGCTGCAGTCGCCAGCTCGCCTCAGCTTGAACAGCCAATCGGGCGAACAAGCGGAGCACTTCCCGACATTTACTACATCATTCTGGACGGATACGGCCGCCAAGATTTGCTGTTCCAGAGCTATGAGTACGACAACAGCGAATTCATATCAGGCTTAGAACAAATGGGTTTCGTTGTTGCGAAGTGCAGTCGCAGCAACTACAACAGCACGATCCTGTCTCTAGCCTCATCGCTGAACTTCGACTACCTGAACGATCTCCAGCCAGATTCGGCTGAAGACTCATTTTGGCTATCTTCACTCATACGCAATGGTCGGGTGCGCGAATATCTTGAGGGCATGGGCTACGAAACGATTGCGTTCGAAACCGGTTTTCCGGCCACCACCATGGACAACGCTGACATCTACCTGGCTCCCACGTCGAACCGTAGAGATGAGTTGCGCAGGCTCACTGGATTTGAAGAGATCTTCCTACGCACGACCTTTGCGGCCTTTGTCCTGGATGCGCTGCAATCCGTCTCAACCGTCGATGCGCCCGCACTGGACGGGGCGGCCGAATACCATCGCAATCACATCCTCTTCACGCTGGACACACTCGAAAACTTGGCGTCTTATCGCGGACCAAAATTCGTCTTCGCACATATCGTCGCCCCGCATGGGCCATTTGTCTTTGGCCCCAATGGAGAGGCAGTCAGCTCCCCGCCCCTAATCGATGGGGAATTCACTGACGGATACCGGCAGGCCTACGCAGATCAGGCCAGGTACGTCGACACTCGGCTGGAGGAAATTCTTGGTGTCTTGCTCTCTAACACCGGCACTCCGCCGGTAATCGTCGTCCAAGCAGATCACGGCCCAAGACTGGGATCAGTTGAAGATAGCTTTCGGATCCTGAACGCATATTTCTATCCGGACGCGGTGGAAGAGATCTATCCCACCATTACACCGGTAAATTCCTTTCGGCTGATATTCAACTCCGTATTTGGGTCAGATCTAGCTCCGCTTGATGATGCCAGCTACTACTCTGCCGAAAGCGATCCGACGGACATGGTAGAAATTTCGTACGAGTGTCCTGACTGAGAGGATCTATGCGTGGCGGCTCGCGATTCATCTTTATTGGAAGGGAACCGTCGCGGCGCGGAAATCGTCTTTGAATCGGACAACTGAAGGAGCAAGGAGCAAACCATGAAAAATCCAATTATGTACCTCCCGTTGTTTCTGATCTCGCTCGGATTATCGGCCTGCGCCTCGGCCGCCTCCGCACCGCAAGAAGTCTTCCTCGAGCCTGCACTCGAAGGGGGTGCGCCAGTCGCATTCGCGGAGGACCAGGCCCTGACCCAGTCAAGCCTGGCGCGCGACAGAGTCGGCGGCTTCGCAGGCGATGTGGCTCCCGCGGATCGGGTCGTAATTCGCAGCGCCAACCTATCCATCGTGGTGCCCGAGCCCTCCGCCTCGGTGCAGGAAATTGCCAATCTGGCCAGCAGAATGGGCGGCTTCGTTGTTAGTTCAAACGTCTTCCAAACCTTTTTCTCTGAAGCCAACGTCTCAGCCGATCGAGCTTCCATTACCATCCGCGTCCCTGCGGAACGCCTGGACGAGGCGTTAGAGGCTATCCGAGCCGGAGCCACCGAGATTCAAAGCGAGAACATTTCCGGACAGGATGTGACCCAGGAATTCACGGATCTAGAGTCCAGGCTGCGAAACCTGGTGGCGGCAGAGGAACAGCTGCTTGAGATCATGTCTTCTGCGCAAGAGACAGAAGACGTGCTCCGAGTATTCGAGAACCTGCGGCAGGTAAGCGAGGAGATCGAAGTCATCAAGGGTAGGATCCAGTACATCTCGGAATCGGCACGGTTGTCGGCGATTACAGTCGAATTGATACCGGATGTGGCGGCCCAGCCGCTGGAGATCGGGGGCTGGCGACCGGAGGGCACGGTGAAGGAGGCTTTCACAGCACTGATCCGGGCGCTTCGCTTCCTGGGCGAGGCCGCGATCTGGTCCGTCATCTGCATCGTACCGGTTTCGCTGATCCTGGGAGTGCCGCTGTTCTTTGCCGCTCGCACCCTTCGTCGTCGGCGTGCGGCCGCCAAGGCCGGCGAAGACTAGATCCGCGCCAGAATTACGTTCCCTTTTCGAAGTTGAAAAGCAGAGGGCTGCCAATAAAGGCAGCCCTCTTTTCAATCTAAACGATCGCCTTACTCAATCGCCGATCGCACTTGATCGACCAGCTTGCCGAATTCGGGCGTGTGCATCATATCCAGGCTACGAGGCCTGCTTAGCGGCATCTCGAGATCGAGCCGGATCGAGCCCGGTCGCTGACTCAACACGAGCACCCGATCCGCCATCAGCACCGCCTCCCAAATGGAGTGGGTCACCATGAGGATCGTGACCTTGCGCATTTGCCAAATCCTCAACAGCTCGAAAATCATACGCTCGCGGGTCAGGGCGTCCAACGATCCAAAGGGCTCATCAAGCAGGAGCAGATCCGGCTCGTGGACCAGCGCGCGTGCGATCGCCACCCGTTGCGCCATGCCGCCCGAAAGATCTCTCGGCAGAGTATTCTCGAAGTCGACCAGCCCCACCAGTTTGAGCAATTCTGCCGCCCGACGTGAATTCGCTCCCGAATTCGTTCCCTGGAGCTCAAGGGGAAGCTTAACGTTCTCGAGGGCGGATCGCCACGGCATCAAGTTGGCTGCTTGGAACACGAAGCCGATCCGCCGTCGCGGCCCTATCATACGTTCTCCCTCGAACTGCACTTCACCCTCGGTTGGGTTCAGCAATCCGCCCAGCAATCTCAACAGGGTGGTCTTTCCGCTGCCCGAAGCACCTATCACACACAAGAACTCATTCCGCTGAGCGGAAAACGTCACGCGATCTAGAGCCTGCAGGCCGCCATTCCCGTTGGGATACACCAGCGAAAGATCGGTGGCCGTAAGGATGGGAGTCATGGCAGGAACTCGTTTGTGAAGGCGGCCGCTAAATCCATCGGCTTTGCAAGTAGCCCCATCTCCAGCAGGACCGTCTGCATGTTTTCCCAGGCCTGCGGATCGGAATACCCTGGACGATCGGTCTTCCAGAATTTAATGCTCTCAGCCAGCACCGCGCGCTGAAGGTCCTGATCCGCTGGGCTCAACTGATCGAGACCTTCGATGTACTGTTTCGAGATTTCGAATGCCGCCTCCGGATCCTCAATGGTGTCGCGGATGCCGCGCAGGGTCGCGCGGATCATTCCACGTACCATGTCGGGATCTTCGGCAAGAATCGACTCGCTTGCCAGAAGGCCGTTCGACGCCAAATCAACATAATCGGCCACCCGAATCACGTTCACCGGGCTCCCGCTGGCATTTAGCTGCAGCGGCTCGTTGTTGACATAAACAACCACCGCTTGCTGCCGACCGGAGATCAGCGACTCGACCTGATTGAAGCCGATCGAGTCGAGCGTGATGTCCTCTTCTGTCAAGCCCGCCGAATACAGCAGGGCCCGAAGTCCGACGTAAGATGCTCCGAAGGTTCCTGGAATGCCGATCTGGATGCCCGCTAAATCTTGCGGGGTCTCGATTCCGCTGCCGACCGGGGCCGCGACCGCGATCGGATAATCCTGCCACCATGCCATCACGTACACCACCGGCAGTTCCTGAGCCCTTGCCAGCAGGACTTGCTCTCCTGAGACCAGTGAGAACGGCAATTCACCCGCACCCACCAACTTCACACCGTCGGTCTCGAACGAGTAGTCAAACTCGAGCTCGATCCCTTCCTCGGAGAAATATCCCCGCTCCAATGCGACATAGAAGGGTGCGAATTGAATGTTTGGAATGAACCCCATCGGTAGTCGAATTCCGGAACTCGATTCCGACGCCTGGCATGCAACCAATCCGAACAGAAGCAGCGCGAGCCACCTACTTTTCATCCGACCTCCACAATTCTCCAGGCCAGAACCTTGCGTTCCAGCATAGCGACCAATCCATAAAGCACCAATGCCATTGCAACCAGCGTGATTACAGCGACAAAAACCAACGGCGTATCGTAGAGTCCGTTTCCGACATTAATCAGGAAACCCAACCCCTGATCAGAGCCGACAAACTCTCCCACTACGGCGCCAATCACCGACAGGGTCGCCCCAATCTTGAGACCGCCCAGCAGAACGGGGGTCGCGGCCGGCACTTCGAGCTTGCGGAAGATCTGTGCTTTCGTGGCGCGCAGCGAACGCATTACGTCATACAGCTCGGTCGGAACGGTGCGAACCCCCACGATGGTGTTGATCAAGACCGGGAAGAAGACAATCAAAGCGCTGATCAGTACTTTCGAGAGTCGACCCGGGCCAAACCAGATCACCAGCAGGGGAGCGATAGCAACGATCGGAATCGATTGCGAGGCAACAATGTAGGGAGATAACGCATGCTCGAGAGTCGAAGACTTCGCAAGTCCGTAACCAAGCAGGGAGGCGGATACTGCCCCCAGGGCAAGGCCGGCCAGGACTTCGGATAAGGTAACCAATGTGTGGCGCTGCAAACTACCATCCGCAATCGAGCGCGCGAGCCTCTCGCCGATGGCACTGGGTGGAGGCAGGATAAAGAGCGGTATTTCGCTCCACCTGGCCACGCCCTCCCAAAATAGCAGTGCCACGCCGATGGCGACCAAAGGTAGGAGTGCTGTCATTCGTTTCGCAAGTTTGGTCAATTTACGCTCGCTTCACTTGCCGATCAGGTTTCAGATCATTCGGGCTGCCTGAAAAAAATACGCCCCGACGAGATAGATTCGGGGCGTGCGTGCGGGCATAAACAAACCCCGAAGACTTCACGTCTTCGGGGCAACTAATGCTCGGCCATCGACCGTCGCCAGACCGAAACAAAATCCCCGAAGACATCCGTCTTCGGGGCAACTGTCACGATGCTGGCGCCATCGGGCACCGCACGTTTAGCTTTCTCCTATCCGGACTATACCGTCGGCCCCGGAGTTTCACCGGATCTTGCGCAAATGCGCTTGCGGGCTCTACCGCCGATCGGGAATTGGGCTAACGCCCTCACCCTGCCCCGAAAGCTTCACACTATTTGATTGGTTGGATTGTATCATGCGGAGCTTCGCCAAGGATGATGGGGCGACAAACGGAAGGCTTCGGAGCGCCGGCTAGAGATTCAACTCGCGCATGTCACCGGTATTTACAAAGACGACTCGTTCTGCAATATTGGTCACCCGGTCCCCGATCCGCTCGAGGTTGTGCGCGCACCACAATAGATAAGTAGCTCGGGTGGCGCTGCCCGGCGTTCTCGACATGATCTCAACCAGCTCTTCGAAGATGGCCCGGTACAACCCATCCATCTCGTCGTCCCTGGCCGCCACCTTTCGGGCTTTTTCCGCGTTGCGCTCCTTATAAGCTACCAGGCTCTCGCGCAACATTTCTCTAGCCAGCTCAGCCATTTTAGGAATATCGATCAGCGGTTTCAACAACGGTTCATCCCCCATCATGATCACCGTCTTCGCGATGCCGGTGGCATGATCTGCCATGCGCTCCATTTCAACAACCATGTGCATGGCCGCGATCACCGAGCGCAGATCGCTAGCCGCCGGCTGTTGGGTGGCAATCAAGGACAGGCAGGCCTCCTCGATCTTGAAGCGCAAATCATTGACCTCAACATCTTCGTCCACCACCTGCTGAGCCACGATCTGATCGCGGCGCACCAGGCTGTCCAGCGAGCGCACGATGGACCGATCCACCAGTTTTTGCATACGAAGCAGGTCGTCGTTGATGGCTCTCGTTTCTTGGTCTAGGGTCGCCCGAGGGCCACGATGCGCCATATTCATAGAATTCTACACTGCGCATTCAATCCTTTGATGATTGGGCGAATCGTGCAAGTGAGGCATAACAACAATGAGGGCGCACTATAATCGGCGCCGAGATGCTCCTCCACAGATCGTGGCTTCTCCTGGGTTTTTTCTATTTGGCCGCGGCCTGTGCCCAAGCTACCCCTCCGCCAACTCGCGAGCCGACCACTATCGTTCCTACACCCCTCCCAACCGGGATCCTACCGCATGCGACACCGGCAGCCACGGGTGCCGCAGGATCGGGCGAAGAAGAAAGCTGCGGTGAAACCGCGGGCCAGATGATCCAGGCCGAATTGGTCGATAAAGAGCTGCCGCGCAGTCTCCCCTATCGCGTGTATCTACCGCCGTGTGCATCTCAGGTGCAGGGGCAACTTCCGACCCTGTACCTGCTTCATGGATTGGCTCGAACCGACGCTCAATGGGACGAGTTAAATGCAGACGAAGTTGCCCAACGTATGGTGGTCTTCGATAAGGCGTTCCCCTTTCTGATCGTGATGCCTTGGGAACGCCTGGGGCTAGAATACGACCAGGCGATCGTGAAATACCTCGTTCCACACATCGAAAGTGAGTACGGCGCGAGCCCGGATCCATCCTTACGCTCAATTGGGGGGATTTCTCGCGGAGCGGGTTGGGCGCTGCGGATCGGCCTAGAGCACTCGGAGCTCTTTCAGGCCATCGGCCTACATAGTCCCGCGGTTCTCGCATCGGACCTGGTCAGGCTCCCGGGCTGGATCGAAGCTATTCCAAGGGACAACATGCCGGAAATATGGATCGATATTGGCGATCGGGATCCGCTGCGCTTCTCGCTCCCAGATCTAACCGCCCTTTTCGATGAAGCGGGGGTGCAGTATATGCTGCGATCCTACTCGGGCGAACATATCGAGGCCTACTGGGCGCAACACGTCGAAGATTACTTGCAATGGTATGTTGCGGGCTGGTTAGATCGCGATCCTGGCGACCGTGCTCAATAACTCTCCCAGGCCTTAAGAACCGATTCCATAGTGATCGGTCCGTGGCGCAGCAGCGTCGGCGGGATTGTCGTGAAGTCTACAACCGTGGAGGGAACGCCTCCCTCGATTTTGCCACCGTCCAGCACTAAATCGACCTTCCCGCGAAGGGTCTCCATAACCTGAACCGCGGTCGTGGCGCCCGGTTGCCCGGACGGGTTGGCCGAAGTTGCCGCCAGCGGCCCGTAAGACCTCAACAACGTTAGAGCGAAATCATCATCCGGCGCTCGCACGCCAACCGTATCGGTGGCGCTCACTTCGGAGGGAAGTTGGCTTTTTCGCTCGACCACCATTGTCAGAGGACCCGGCCAGAATTGAGCTGCCAGCGAGAGAATGTTCGCGGCCGCTTCCGCGGCCACTTCCACGATGGCCGCAGCACCCGACAGCAACACCGGAATGGATTTCAGCTCACTGCGGTTCTTCGCTTCGTAGATCCGCCTAACGGCATGGCCGTTCCACGCATCGGCCGCCAGGCCATAAACGGTGTCGGTAGGCAGGGCGATCAAACCCCCGCTCCGCAAGATAGAAATAGCTTTATCCAGAGCTTCGGGATGATCCGTGCCCAAAATTTCGGTTTCAGTCACGCTCGACGATCAAAAGGCGCTCGCGCCCGGCCAGATCCTTCTCAATCCGCAATCCCGACCACGGGAAGCCGGATCTTGCCCGTTCAAGAATCGCCTCCGCTTGATCGGGATCTATCTCGAACAGGGCGCAACCACCCGAAGCGAGGACCCCGGGGAGCTTTTCGATAACCTGGTATATCAGCTCAGTTCCGAAGGATCCACCGTCGAGCGCCAACGTTGGCTCTCGGCGAGACACAGCGAGAAGCGGAAGTTGTTCGGTCGCCACGTAAGGCAGGTTTGCACAGACAATGTCGAAGGGAGCGGCGAACGCGTCGATCAAGTCTGAAATGACCAAGGTGACCCTGCCACCTACACCGTGTGCTTCGACATTGCGTCGAGCGACCTTGAGTGCGGCCCAGGATAAATCGGAAGCATAGATACGCGATTCCGGAAGCTCGAGCGCGAGGGTCACCGCGATGCAACCGGAGCCCGTTCCGAGATCCAGGATTCTTGACCTCCGGCCCGCGCGGCCGAGCACCTCGTCGATCATCAATTCAGTCTCTGGCCGGGGGATCAGCACCTCGGGGTCAAGGTGGAATCGGCGGCCATAAAACTCCCACCACCCTAGCACGTGCGGCAGGGCGGCCCCGCCAAGCGCCGCCGACAACAAGGCTTCAAACCTGGCCAGCTGAGCGCTGCTCATGTTGTGCTCCGGGTGCGCCAGGATCCAGGCCCGGGGCCGGCTGAGCGCCTCCACCATAAGGAGCTGTGCATCCGATCCCGGTGTGTCCGTATGTTCGCGGAGTTGGGGCCCGGCTCTCTTGAGCGCACTCTCGACCGTAGCTGTCATGTCGTTTGCTCTGGATCCTCGGTTATTTGAAGAAGCCGCGGCAGACAACCTCCCAATTTAGGAGGCCAGTTTTTCGGCCGCTTCCTGGGTGACCAGTTCTTCGATCAACTCGTCGAGGTCGCCGTCCAGGACCGCAGGGAGGTTGTGGGTCGTATATCCGATACGGTGGTCGGTGATGCGGGATTGTGGGAAATTGTAGGTGCGAATTTTTTCGGACCGCTCGCCCGAGCCGACCTGGGCCTTGCGAGCCGCGTCCTGCTCCGCATGCTGCTCTTCGATTGCCATATCATAAAGCCGCGCGCGCAAGATGCTCATCGCACGTTGCTTATTCTGCAACTGTGAGCGTTCGTCCTGGCATTGAACCACGATGCCAGTGGGCAAGTGCCTGATTCTCACCGCGGTTTCGTTCTTCTGGACGCTCTGACCGCCGGCGCCTGCGGACTTGAAGGTGTCGATTTCGATATCCTTACTCGGGATTTTAATTTCGACCTCGTCCGCCTCCGCCAATACCGCCACCGTCGCGGTCGAGGTATGGATGCGACCTTGAGACTCTGTAACAGGCACACGCTGGACGCGGTGCACTCCGGATTCATATTTCAAACGAGAGTAGGCACCTTTGCCCTTGACCTGGAACACCACTTCCTTGAATCCTCCGACGCCCGTTTCACTCTGGGATAACACATCGACGGACCACCGCAATCCTTCTGCGTAGCGACTGTACATTCGGAAAAGATCGGCCGCGAAAATGCCGGCTTCGTCTCCGCCCGTCCCAGCGCGGATCTCCATGATCACATTACGGCGGTCGCGCGGGTCGCGCGGGATCAACATCTCGCGCAGCTTAGCTTCCAGTACGCCCAGCTTTGGTTGGATCTCCCGAATCTCTTCCTCCGCGAGTTCCTGCAGCTCAGGGTCCGAACCCTCCCGCAGTGATTCGGCCTGCCCAAGTTGGTCCTGGAGCGCACTGTACTCTCGGAACGCACTGACCACCGGCTCCAGTTCCGAACGCTCCTGAGCCAGTCGTGCCACCCGTTGATAGTCGTCCGCCACCGCCGTCATCTCCTCTTCGATGGCGGTGAAGCGATCCTCAATACCGGTTAGTTTTTTCAACATGGTCCACACATGAGAAACTCCCACGGCGTATGTGGGAGGTTCGATGCGATTATACCCTGAGCGCCCTTGTTGCCGTCTCGGTTGTCCGTAATCTGGTCTCCGGCCTAGGCTCTGGGAGTCGAAGTCGTCTGAGTTGGGCGTTCCGGAATTTATTGGCTTCGGGCGGCGCCCGGTCAGTTGTCTGGCATCTGAGAAGGCTCGGGAGTGGAAGTACCTGCCGTTGCCACCGCGGTCAACGTAGCATCGGGCGTGGGAGTCGCGGCTGAGGTCTCGGTCGGCTCGACGGTGTTTGTTGGAACCGGCTCCGGAGTAGCGGTGGGAGCCGGCGGATCTGTGGGCCCTGGTGAAGGCGCGGGAGTCGCAGGAATATCCTTAAATGTGTCTGCCTTCAAGTAACACGTAGCTAAACCGGATACATCGAACCTCAACGTGAGAGAAAAGGAGCCGTAGATGCCCTCATCAGCCTCATCGTCAAAGTCGACCCTCCAGGTTTCGGTATGCCCTTTCTTGATGCGTACGTCGCTACCTGAAGAAGTAGTGGGTGAGGTCCAATCATCCAAGCTGAAATACTTCTTGTTATCGAATTTAAACCAGTCTACATAGGTGGGCGCGGGCACGTCGGGCCATTCGAAATTTGTTCCGGTCAGATAGGCATGATTCGACCCGGAATTCTTGACCTTTGCTCGTACCTCGTCGTCGCTGTAAATCCACATCTTGGTGATCGACAACTTTTTACAATAGTCGGCCGTGGCTACCTCGGTCGCCGGCAGCGGCGTGCTGCTGGGCGAGATCTCGGCGGTACCCGTCGCCACCGCTGCCACATCTGTGGGCACCGGGGAACCGCTCGGTTCCTCGGTGGGCGATGTCGTACGGGTCGCCTTTGGCGTGACAGTTGGCACCGGCTCTTGCAGAAGCATGGCAAGCACGGACGACCCGGGTCCGTCCCCCCCGTCCATGCCCAAGACATCTTCCACGATGGTGAGCCTCAATTCATGAAATCTGGCAACCACCGGATCCACCCCATAGTTTGCCGACAGCCTGGAGCGGAGTTCGCCCTCGAATGCCAGCGCGGTGATCGGGCCCGGAAAGAACAGCAGCTCGAGCATCAGAATCCCGAAGGCGATCCCTGTGATCAGCGTGAGCCCAGGGACCACCCAGCTACGCTGCGGCTTTCTGGCCAAGCTGACCAGAGTTTCTGCAGCAAGCGGTATTGTGGTGCGCAGGTCAAACCTGCGGGGACGTTGGCTGTTGGTTGCCAATGCTCTATCTTTCGAGTGTCATTTTACTAACTACAAGCGCCCGGCAGAGTGTAGGTGCCCAGCATTATGAAACTTCGGTTGCCATCAATGTCTTCCGCGATCGACCACAGCCCGACCTCGAATGGAGCGGGGGTCGCGGTCGGACCCCGCGTGTGGATTGGAGGCGACGAAGACCGCAAACGGCGGATCTCCCGCAAAGTTTCGCGCCGTCGCCGTAGGAACCGGGGAGTCCAGCTCATCGAGGACACTTGCCTGCTCGATAGGCATGCCCAGATCACGAAGTAAATCGGCCACGATGGAAATACGGAGGGAGGAAATTTTCTCGCCTCCGTCCACCGCGTAGTTTGCGGCCAGTTTAGAGCTTAAGTTGTAGGGGGACCCTGGGCGCCCTGCGGAGGCACCCGTCAAATACACAGCGGCCAGTACCCACCCGACGATGAGTATGGCAAAAACAAAAAGCGCGATCCAACGAGCGAGGCGTGAATCCATAATGACTCTGCACCGATGCACGAGTCTGGTAATTCACCGACCCCCTCCATTGACCGCTGTGATTACTAGTATTCCCGCCGGGATTGGCTGCAACAAGGGGACTTGCTTCCTATCTGGAGAATCGGGACCCCGGGGTTAGCCGCCGTCTCTGAAGATCGATCGCAGGAATCCCGGAGCCGACCGGGACGGGCCTCATGCCTCCTCATCGAAAACCGGCAGTGGCCCCGAGCCAGGTTGCTCGCCTTCCAGGCGATCCTCCAGGAATTCGAGCTCGTCCTCGCTCGCCTGGGGCGCCTTCCGCGCGTCCTTGGTCGTCTCGCCGCTCAAAATTTCGGCCAGCCTGGGCAGGCTTCCGGTGTAATGCTGGATGCTTTCGTCAACCGCCTGCCGACCTACCAGCGTGGAGATGCGTCCGAGCACCTCGTGCACAAGCACTTCCTGCTGTTTGCCCTTTAGTTTGGCAAGGCCCTTCCGTCCAAATCGGAACTGGTGGCGCACGGGCCCGAGCTTCCGATAAGTCGGATCGCTGATCACAAGTGCGGTGCCTCCGAGATCGCGAGTGATCTGTTGAATCCGCTGTGCCGTGTTGACCGTGTCACCTATTACGGTGTAGTGGATGCGATCCTCGCTTCCCAACCCGCCCGCGATCACGGTGCCGGTCGAAATCCCGATGCCCATCTCAAAGGCCGGTTTCATTTGCTCGGTCCGCTCCTTGTTCACCTCTCGGATGTGTTCGAGTATCTCGAGGCCCGCATGGGTGGCCTGGAGCGCGCTTACTTTCGCAGGCAAATACTTAGGCAAAATTCCGAAAAACGCCATCACCGCATCCCCATCAAACTTGTTTACAACGCCGCCGTGCAGGGCAATGATGGGAACTACCCCGGAAAAGTACTCGTTGAGGGTCTTCATCACCTCCGCCGGCTCTGAGATTTCTGCCATGGAGGTGTACCCGCGGAAGTCGGCAAATAAGATGGTGGCTTCAGAACTCTGACCCTTCAAGATGAGCGCCCCGTCTGAGAAGGATGTCCGGAGCTGCTCGCGAACCTCCGGCGTCACGGCTCTGCCCAGCAGATCCCGGTAGATCGATCCTTCTCGAAGCCCCTCGACCATCCGATTGAAGGTCACCGAAAGAACGCCTATCTCATCCATGCCTCGCTCATTGACATGAGTGTCCAGGTCCCCGCTCGCGACCTCGGCCGAGGCGCGGACCAGGTCTCCCAGGCGACGCGTAATAGAGTTCGAAAGCAACAGCCCTATCAGCACGATTAACGCAAGGGCCAACACGCCGAAAGGCAAAACCACCGAAAGGCTGTTTTCGGTGCCTCCTTGGACGGTGACTCGGAGTAGCGAAACCCCCAACACGCCCAGATTTTCGGTCCCCTGCCGCACGACCAGCGGAGTGAGTACCTCCCAGTATTCCGAACCGGCCACGGTAATTGCCCGCACTGGACTCCGCCCCTCATCTGAATCCTGAATGCTCTGGAGCGTTTCGAATGATACGTCGATCGATTCATCGCTTGCGGGTTCATGCGTTGTGCTGAGGGCGGTCCCAGATCTATCGTAAATCGACACGTTGGCGCCGGCTTCGTTGTCCACCTCCACACTCAGGCGGTCCGTGTATTTTCCAACCAGCACCGAGCCGACCAGCGTTTGATCCACCGCAAGCAACGGACCCGCCACGAAAAACACGTGGACGCTCCCACCCTCGAATTCAAGAGCCTCCATGCCAGCATGTTTGTCCCCTACAACCTCGTCCGTAACACCATTGAGAACTCGCTGGACAAATGGCCATTCTCCATAATAGGATTCCCCGCGCAAGGTATCGTAGTCGCCCGGCGGGGCGTCGGGGCGTCGCCGGACGGTGACGATGCTCGTGCCCTCATTGTCTACCACCGCCACAACATCTATCCCCGCGTTTACTGCCAGGGGCAAGACACGCGCACGCAGGTCCTCGGCGTTCCCCACGGTGACCGCCTCCGCCACACCCTCTGTGTTTGCGATCAGTCGCTCGAGCTCAAGCAGATCGATCTCTGAGCGTACGACCGCATCGGTTGCCTGCTGCCCGGCATCGATCAGCTGGTTCAAAAAGCGATCGGTCTCCTCCTGACTCAAGAGGTCATTAACAAGCAGGGCCGCTCCCAAGCCCAACAGCATGGCAAGCAGCACGAAGGGCAAGGTGATTTTCCAAAGCAGGCTAAAACGGACGCGTGGTGGTTGGGCAGCCATATCTCTACTTCACGAGTTGAGCGGGCTGTGCTGAAATCAGGGGCGGAAAGAATTGTATCAGCCACCGGCCGGACGGAACCGGTGATGCGATGCCGCTACTTGAGCTAACTGTCCACCAATTCCCCGGAGACGACGATTCGTTCCGTGTCTATCAAGTAAGGATAGCAGGATATTAAGGTAATGGTCGCCCGTGGGGTTGGATCCATCACGCTGACCTCGGTGGGTTCCACAATGCGGGTGCCGGTCACCTTATAGACGAAGTCCCGAGCTCCGGTGGATAAGATAATCTCGTCGCCGGGTTTTAGTTTGTCTAGATATCGAAATAGTTCGCCAAAAATATCGTTGTGCGCCGAGAGCACGACATTCCCCACCTCACCAGGGTTTGCGGTGCCGATATGCTGGCCTACGCCCTTCTTGAGCTGCTCCCAGCCATCACCTTGCACCACCGGCGCGGGCGAATCCCACAGGGCGGGGATAAAAATGCGCTGAGCGTGGGCCGGGCTTGATTTCGGAATTTCAGGCGCGGGCATGGATTGGACGAGCGGTCGCAGATTAGCCGGAATTTCCGCATCGTTTGGCCGTGCGCCTCCCGGCGAACTCGGCGGGGTGTGCCCTGAAGGCAACACAACCGCCCGAATTATGGGTGTGGGGGACGGAAGGAGCCTCGCCTCGGCCACCTCTTGATTGAGTGACTTCACCGCCCCGACGCCGCTGAAGAGCACAAATAGGAGCCCCATGACGGCCGCGATTTCCACTCCGAGCAGCAGCTTGCTTGCTCCCGTGCTGTTCCGTTTGGCCTTTTGGACGCCGGACTCGGCGGTGGTCTCGGGCGTCGCGCGGTAGCTTTCAATACCGACCTGCAGATCGACATCCCGTCGAACCCGCAGAGCTCGGCCCGACTTGCGGAAGCGACGAAGGCGAGCACCGCGGGCCTCGAGTTTCTTGCGCGCCAGAATTGCTTCCAGCTCTTCGATCGAGAGGTCGTCCGGATTGCGTGGGTCTTTAGGCATGTTTGCCCTTTGTTCTGCAGGTTCAATGCCAGGCATGAATTTCCCAAATACTAGGGGCTCAAGGCCGGGCACTGGATGATGTTTGACTCTGACGCTCGAGTAAGCCGTTGAGCAGCCGAGCGAGCGCACGATTATACCGAGGCGCCGATACGGGCGCCAGACGGCGCAGGTACCGACCTCCTGCGGCGGAAGTGTGGTCTGAGTAGGTATAATTTGGCACCGTGAGCGAACAACAAACGATTGAAAAGGCCTATGAAACGGCCCATGAGTCCGCGCTGATCGTTCAGCACGATACGCCGGGCGTGATTGAGTTGCGTGGGGCGGATCGGGTCGATTTGCTGCATCGCCTCTCGACCAACGATCTCGAAAATATGCCGGCTAACCGCGTGCTCAGAACCGTGTTCACCGATCCCGTGGGCCGCACGATCGATGTGGTGACCGTGCTCACACTCCCTGACGAGCTCCTAATTGTGACCTCCAGTGGCAGATCCAAGATCCTGCAGGATTGGCTGCAGCAGCACATCTTTTTTCAGGACGAGGTCACTGTCCACATTTCCGAGCAAGAGGGGTCCTTGTATGGAGCGTATGGTCCCCAGGCTGCCGACTCATTGCCGTCGGCTGTTCCACCGGAGGGAGAGCTCGTCGCCAGGGACGGAAGCATATTCTGGCCTATCGATTGGCCGGTGGCTGGCTATCAGCGGTTGGTAGGCCCGGGTCAACCTATCGAAGATTGGGTACCCGAATCAGGCGCTTCGGCGGCCTTTGAAATATTGCGCGTCGAGGCCGGCCTCCCAAAGTCCGGCGCGGAGATACTGGAAGATTCGATTCCGCTCGAAGTTGGACTGTGGGATGCGGTGAGCTTCACCAAGGGCTGCTACGTGGGTCAGGAGATCTTGGCCCGTATGGAGAGCCGCGGAAAGCTGGCCAAGCAGCTTGTAGGGGTCAATCTGAACTCGGAGGCCGAAGCCGGCAGCACCTTGAGACAAGGTGACCGAAGCGTTGGCACCCTCACCAGCGTAGTGTTTTCCCCAAGATTGGGTTGGATCGGTCTGGCAAGCGGGCGTCCCTCCGCGCTGGCCACAGACGATGGGCGAGTCGAAGTTGGCGAGAACGGTGAAACAGCCGAGTTAGTCGAACTTCCTTTCGCCGGCGTCAAATCTCGAACTCCCGCCTAACCAAGGATCCCTCGACTCCGGACGGAATTCTCCATGATGACCCGCCTCTTATTTGTCTGTCTCGGAAACATCATTCGCAGCCCACTGGCCGAAAAGCTTTTTGAATTCCAGGCCAGAGAGGCCGATGTCGACGGCAAATACTCCGTAGATTCGGCCGGGACCGCGGCTTGGCATGCGGGGCAACTTCCCGATGTGCGAATGCGGAAGACCGCCGAGTCTCACGGCGTAAGCTACGGTGGCACCGCCCGGCAGGTTCGGGAAAGCGATTTTGAAGAATTCGATTGGATCTTCGCCATGGATCTTGACAACCAACGCGAGCTTCTGAACATTGCCGACTCGCCCGAGAAGCAAGCCAAGGTGCGGTTGCTGAGGGATTTCGATCCGGACCGAAGCGATCGGGAGGTCCCTGATCCCTATTACGGCGGCCCCGAGGGCTTCGAGACCACCTATCGCATCGTCGAGCGCTCGGTGCGTGGCCTGCTGGAGGCACTCGAGGCCGGGGAGATTTGAACGTACCGCCCCCGGTTGTTGCATGGCTGAAATCGGAGGGCTACGGTCCGATTACGGGACTTCATCCAGTTGCAGGCGGCTGCATCAATAACGGTGCCCGCCTCTCAACCCACTCCGGCCAATCCTTTTTCCTGAAACAAAATGCCTCCGCGCCCGAGACGATGTTCTCGCGGGAGATCGAGGGTCTGAGGGCGCTGACGGTGCGTGAGGGGCCGCGGGTTCCGATCCCCCACCTGGCGGGCCCCGATTTCCTGTTGCTCGAGGACCTCAACCCGGCCGCGCCGAGGGGTAACTACTGGGAGAGCTTCGGTCAGCAACTGGCCGCGCTTCACAACCATAGCGGGCCGAACTTTGGATTCGAAAGCGACAATTTTATCGGGAGCACGCCACAGTCGAATCCCTGGATGGCCAATGGGCATGAGTTTTTTGCCAAACACCGACTGGGGTACCAGGCCGACCTGGCGCTTCAACGGGGCCTCATCGATCGGATGGACTACCGGGCCGTGCTTGCGCTGGCGGCGGAGCTCCCGAAGCTGGTGCCGGAGCAACCGGCTTCCCTCCTTCACGGCGACCTGTGGTCGGGCAATGCCATTGCGGGGCCAAATGGGGAACCGGCCATTATCGATCCGGCCGCGCATTACGGGTGGGCCGAGGCCGATTTGGGAATGACCATGCTCTTTGGGGGCTTTCCGGAAGCTTTCTACCGATCGTATGAGCAGGCCCGTCAGCTGGAAGCCGGTTGGCGCGGGCGTCTACCGATTTACAACCTCTATCATCTGCTCAACCACGTGAATTTATTCGGCGCCGGGTACCTGGGGCAAGTGCGCGGCATCCTGCAGCAGTTTGGCTAGGTGGGCCGCGCAGGCCTTCGCGCTGCTCCGGAATGTCGTGGGTGCCCGCCCGTGCGCCCGTCTTGAGGCCATTGGCCGTAACCCTCGACGTCCTCAGGCAATCCGCACTGAATGCCCTACTCGACCCGATCCGGGTCTAAGATATAGGCCCACCAGTTGTTGAGCAGGCCCCCGGTACTTCCACCTACATGGGGAAGGTGCCGGAACCACCACGCGTGGTGCAGGCGAATATCCCCGCCTCCCCATTCTTCAGAGCTCACTTGTCTTCGCGCTCCGGTGAGTTCCGGGAAGTCGTACCAATCATCGCAAGCGCTCTCAACGAAGCGGCGGTTTCCCCAGTCATAGTCGCGCGCGCTGTTGGGGGCAAAGTGCATGTTGCCGACCTCTGAGCCACCCGGATGTTGGCCATCGTAACGCGTGAATCGCTGCCACAGGTCGTTTTCGGGCCCGCGGCCCGCATACACCCTGGTCATGATGGATTCGGCACGGTGTCCAAAGGCCTCCATCATTTCTCCGACGCCCCGTTCGTAGTTAAATCCCATCACCACAAAGCGGCGCCGAGTCCGCTCCGCGTCAGGCAGCGGCGGGGAATTGCACCAGAACGCGTTGGGGCCGCCCATGGTCGACTCATAATATCCAGCGTAGGGGAAAGCCATCAACCAGGCTTCGTCGATTTCGCCGCTTGTGACCTTTTCGATGATGTCGAATTGCCGAAGCAGTGACCCGTAGTCCACAAGGTCCGGCTGGTGAAATTCGCGTTGCCTCCGCCAGAGTTGGGCGAACGGATCCGCATCATATCGGAATCCGTCTGCCTTGATCGGGAACTCATCGACTTCCATTCGCTCCACCACCTCGAAGCGGGCGATCCCGTAGCTTGCCTCCCGCATGTCCGTAACAAAACGTTCGACCAGCCGGTCGGGATCGTTCCAGCCGAAGAGCTTTGGCAAGGTTCGGCCGCTTTTTGAGGGCACAGACGGGGCGTGAATGATGAGAGAGATCTTGCGGTGGATAGGGCTTGGGATCATCCCCATAATCGGGGTCGGTACTGGAGCGCCTCCGCCACGTGATTGGAGGCAATTTCACCCTCGCCGGCCAGGTCGGCGATAGTCCGTGCCAGCTTCAGCACGCGATGGAAGGCCCGCGCCGTGAGCTGAAGCTGGATCATGGCCTGACGGACCAGGGCCCGGCTCGGATCATCGAGCGCACAATATTTGCGCACCTCGCCCGGCCCCATGTCGGCGTTTGAATTCAGGTCGGTGCTACCGAAACGTTGCCTCTGGCGAGCCCGAGCGCCCTCCACCCGCTCTCGGACCGCTTCTGCCGGCTCTCCCGCGCGATCGTCTGTCAGCTTCTCAAAATCCACCCTGGGGACCTCGATATGTATGTCGACCCGGTCGAGCAGAGGTCCGGACACCCTTTTCTGATAGCGCGTCACAGTCCCGGGACTGCAGGTGCATTCCTTTACCGGATCTCCAAAATACCCGCAAGGGCAAGGGTTCATCGCTCCGACAAACATGAAGTTGGCCGGGAAGGAGTATGAGCCGCGCGCGCGGCTGATGGTGACCTCTCGATCCTCCATCGGTTGGCGCAGCACCTCCAGGACCCGCATGCCAAATTCGGGCAGCTCGTCCAGAAACAGGACCCCGCGATGTGCGAGGGAAATTTCACCTGGGCGAGGCCAATTTCCGCCGCCGACCAAACCCGCGTTGGAGATGGTGTGGTGTGGAGAGCGGAAGGGCCGTGTACGGACCAGGGGCATGCCGGACGGAAGCAAATCTGCCACCGAGTAGATGCGTGAAACGTCCAGCGCTTCGTCAGTCGTCATGGCAGGCAGGATGCCAGGCAGCGCGCGCGCCAGCAAGGTCTTTCCGGACCCGGGCGGGCCGACCATTAATACATTGTGATTTCCAGCGGCGGCCACCTCAAGCGCCCGCTTGGCATGCTCCTGGCCCTTGATCTCCTGCAGTTCGCTGTCGATATGCACGCCCGAGGTTTCCACCTTGCTTCTAGGGTGGGGCTCGATGGGTGCCACGCCCGACAGATGGTTTACGAGCTGCGTCAGTGATTCGACGGGGATGACTTCGATCTCCGGAATCAGGCTTGCCTCTGCGGCATTCATGGCAGGAACGAACATTCGGGAGAATTTCTTCTCGCGCGCCAGCGCCGCCATGGGCAGCATCCCGCGCACATGTCGGAGCGAGCCGTCTAAGGAGAGCTCACCCACCGCCAGGGAGTCGGCCAGAGATGCAAGTTCGATCTGCTCCGAGGCGGCCAGCGCGCCGAGGGCGATAGGTAGATCGTAGGCCGGACCTTCCTTACGCAGGTCGGCCGGCGCCAGGTTAACGGTGACCCGCTGCCGGGGAAAAATCAGCCCGGAATTTTTGACCGCCGCCTGCACCCGCTCACGGCTCTCTTGAAGGGCTTTGTCCGGGAGTCCGACGATGGAGAAGGAAGGCAATCCGCGCGAAGTATCCACTTCGACTTCGACCACTTCGCCCTCCAATCCCACCAGGGCGACCGTATGCACTTTGGCGAGCATGGGTCGAGTCTAAGATAGGAGGCCTGGGGGGTCAACAACGAGGGTTTATACGACCGGGGAAGCCTGGGCAATCTCAGATCCATCCATACGGCATTTGCGTCTTGTAAGTCCGCCAAGTGAACAGCGCAATGAGCGCCAGAAGAAGCACCGTCAGCCAGATTGGGAAGCTTGAATACACCTGCATTCCGAGCATCGCGATGGTCAGCACTACAAACATGCAAACAGAGGCAATTTGCTTTCGCCTGCCCCTCAGCGTGCCAATTTTTGCGGCCGGCTCACCTACGATCGGGTTGCCCGGCTGGTCAAAGAGTTTATCGATCTGGGGTTGTAGAGTTAAGTGGACGTATAGCAGCAGCCCGATGATGAGCAGAAGGAGCACAAACTTCAATCCCAGGACCGGGTTGATGAGCAGGTCGCCCAATCCCTGATCCTGGAGGGCGACCAGCGCCAGCCCTGATAACAGAGCGGTCCCCTGAAAGACGAAACATGGGATCGTGCGATTCTTGATAATGTTCTCGATATAGGTATCGGCTCTGTCTCCCAGCGGAGGACCCAACCGGACGCGCTGGTTGACCGCCACCAATGCATACACCGGCCAGGCCATCAGAATTGCCGTCAGGATGTGGATCACCCTTATGATAGAAATAACTTCAGACATCGCTCCTCCTTCCTCTTTCGATTTGGGTCTGGTGAGCAGAGCCAGTGCGTAACGAAAAAACCCGACCCTCGCAATGGTCGGGTTCGCTTGCTCGGTGAGAGTACATAGCGACCCCGACGCTAGGGCCTACCCTCACAGTCAGCCAGCTCTTGATTTGTCTATTCCATGTTACATCACTTGAATCGCGGTTGCAATCATCAGGGTGAATGCTGCGAGCTTGTCGCCCTTCGAACTTACGCGAGCACGATTCGATTCTCGGATATGCGGCTTAGGGGGTCAACAACGGAACGGAACTATCGAGCGGCCAGAAGTACCGATTCGGCCTCCTGGAAGTCGAAGGGGGTATTGATATGCAGCCAGGTCTCTTTTACGGATACAACGTTTGCGATCCCGGCCCGCAACAGTTCGTCATTGAAGGAGTTGATCTCGGTCTCGCCTTCGCGTGCGGGCTGGTCTCCTCCGAATCGCTCCCAGATCCACGGCCCATAGAGGAACAGGCCGCCTACAATTTCAACTTCGGCTTCGGCCGCCCGCGGCTCGGCGTCGGTCAGCGCTATCGGCCGGCCGCCGCTCTCACGAACCAGCTTCGCACTGGAGCCGGGATTGCGGGTTCTACGTGAAAAGAAAGTGGCGCCGCGCTCCTTCAGCGCCGCAGCGCCCCGATCGATTAGACCCGAGGGCGGAATGTTGTCACCGTGCAGGAACGCTACGTTTGTGCCCGAAGCCTCGGCAACCGCGGCCGTCAATCCGCTTCGAAGCGCGTCGAGCGTTCCTAGCGGAGCGGGTTGAACCACCCCCACGATATCGGTATCCGGGAGCTCCAGCGCAGCCAGCTCCTGAGCCGCGGGCAAAGACTCGGATGTCGCAACCACCACCGCCCGATCAGGCGGATTACTCTCCAACGTGGCCAGTGCCCAACCCAGGATCGGTCGTCCTGCGATGAGGGCAAGAGGTTTAGAGATCCCTTGCGAGATCTCCCGCAGTCTCAGCCCCTGGCCCGCTGCCGCGACTATAAGCGTGTAATCCAATAATGCCCCTTCATTAGTCCGCCGGTTATGGCGCGATGTCGTCCGCCGATTCGCCGGTTACCAGCTCCAGATTAGTCAACAGACGCTGTGTATGTTCGGTGGCGGCCATCAGCCTCCGGATTGGATCCGTGGTGCCCGATTCCAGCGCGTCGATAATGCCCTGCAGGCGCGGCAGCAGGATTTTGTCGATGTATGCGAGCGCCTCCTCGGTATTCTTGAACTCGCGCTGATGCGCGTACTCAAGCATGTCAGAGAAATCATCGAGGTTTTCCTTCGCATGACCGATCATGCTCTCGAGTTCCACGACCGATTTCAAGTGCTCGAGGATGCGCTCGACGGAGTCGAGCATTTGATCAAAGGTAATCATCTTGCCCCGGCCAATTTCCCCCTAGTCCGCAAAATCGATCATACCCGAGAAACCGCGCGCTCTCAATTTTATGGCGGCACAACACTTGGTAAGAAATGGCGCTGCCAGCAAGTCTAACGCTTTAGGGCTTCCTCTCCTCCCCCAGAAGCCTCGTACTTCACGTCGAGGCTTCTGGCCAATGTCAGACCTCTCTGCGATATAATGTAAGGGGTTGGAGGAAGCTGAATGATCGCCCTCGTGGGTCTAAGCCTAGCAGTTCTCTTCTTCATTCTGTATCGCTCGGGAATACTAGAGGAGCTTCCACGCCTGTTGCGCGGAGGTCGCGGAGACGCACCCTATCGACCCGATCCGGAGGAGGAACGCCGGCTCGAGGTTTACAAGGACTTTTTCGAGGACGATTCCGAGAAAGACTAGACGCGCCCCACAACACCACGCACATCCAGCGGGCCCTAAGGGCCCGCTTTCTGTTTCATAATGGAAGCTAGCTGGTGACGTAACTCTTACTCAGGACCTTCAGAATTTCCGGCACCCAGCGGGTCAGAGAAGCGAAAGTCGCCTGAGCAGGCACCTCCGGCCCAATTCCAATCGCCAGCACCCGGTCGCGGCTTAAAACCACGCTCAGCATCTGCCGCTTCGATCCGGCAATACTGGTGAATCTCATTTGCCCCCCATCAATTTCGTCGAGCACTCGCTCGGCCATGATGATGGAGGCGGCCGTCATTCCAGCTATAAGATCCTGCCCGACTACGGGCGACTCTGGGATACAAGAAACAATCAACCCGTTATCGTCGACCAGTGCTACCCAGTCTGGATCGGGCAGCTCGTCGGCCATCTTTCCGAGTATTTTTTCTAGCTCTGACTGCCTGGTTGCCATCTCAATTGAAGCTTACAACGGCGGAGGGACTCGATGGCCTTAGAGTATCCTTTCAAGCTTCGCAAAGCAAGACCTGAGTTTGGCTCGCCCCATCGATTGAGCTAAAATCCCGGCTCGATGAATCGCAGGGTGCGTTTTCGCCGATAGGCAGTATCGGAAAATATCAGCCTAATCTAGAAATAGTCTTTGATCAAACGAAGAAGATTACGCAGCAGGTTTGAAACCTAACGCTAAAATGGGCGTGGATCCAAAATAAGCGACAAATGTCTCCGTAAGAATCACTCCGTTTCGCCGATACAAAAATGGCTCCCGGTAATAATCCGAGAGCCATCTTCTTTTAGGATCCAAACCTATTTCTTCTTTTTCTTGGAGGCCGGCTTCTTATTAGCCTTCGCTTTAGCTTTAGCTTTGGCTGCGGCTTCCTGACCGGCCACCATCCGATCACGAAACGCAGCTTTTTGTTCGTCGGATAGAGGTGCACGAGGTTTCCGAGGCTTCCTGGTTGGGCTCTCACCAGCCAAAACTGCATTCAACCAGGTGATCATTTCGGCGTCATCCACGCCACTTTCCAACTCGTTCACGCAACCCGATGTCGCGAGCAACGCCAGATGGGACAGACCCAATAACTGCATTTGCGACGAAGTATGCGGCGAATTTAGGAGGTCGTGATCGTGTCAACGCTCAAGCGGAAGCCATGAGACGGGCGAGATCGCTTCCACTCAATCGTTACGACCGGTCTGGACAGGAAATAAGCCGTTAGTGCATGGCAAGAAGTTGGTTCAACGTTTGAACGCAATAACGGAAGCCTTAGAAGCTCGCGGTATTGGTTCATTCTGTGACTGCCCGCATCCTGATGGTATCAACGCAGGACTAATCGTCGCAAGACAACTGGGTGTCGAGTTGGCTATGGAGCCAACAATCACTTGTTCTAATAATCATCATCCAAGGCCTACACAGAGATCAAAGAAAGGCTTCGGACCTCTATTACTCCGCCTAATTCCAACCATTACGGAGCTAAAACCTGAGAACATTGATTCTGCTGGTAAATCCGCGTTCAGTAAAAATGGTGACTTGAAACCGTCGAGGTTTGATATGTCGGAGTATGTAGTGCAGTAAAGGAATATCAGCTCATAGAGCTCGGTTGTATTCTCATATTGAAACTCGAGATTAGACGGAGTATGCCCGTATATACCTGGATCATTATGTGCCATAAAGGCGGTCACGATCTAGGGTATTATGGAAATGGATGGGTAGTGCCAATCCAATAATAGTTATGCTACCAATTGATAATGAGGAGTGATCGAGAGATTTGGTATCTGTTTTCAGACAGTTCTTTCGTGGGGGATGTGCTACGGAAAACCACACAGCTTGAATTCGATTTGGACGCCGTGTTAACTCAATACTTCATTCGATCGGATCGATTTGAAGCCGCGATGGAGCTGTTGCTTCCGGAATTGACCTTTGGGAGGAAGATCGATTTACTCACGCATTTGCCATTACGTAAGTCACTCCTGTCTTACGGGCGTGCAATTGAGGGCTTACGGAAGTTTCAGAGAATAAGAAATATTGTCGCTCACAGCCCTCACGTATCATTTTCGACAGCGAAGAAGCTTGCAAGGGATGGCAACTACAAGAGACTTCTCCATGATTATCCGGAGGGTTTGCTGGCCGAATTCGGCCAAACAGCCCGCTCGCTAATTCGCCTTCTGCGTGTACGCGAATTCCAGGATCCTTCCTCAGGGGATGTCGTTGACCATTTCGGTCTGTTTCTAAGGCAATGGCTAGAGTAGTTGGCCGCCTAACAACTCGCTGGAACGGACGCCGCCTCTGCTCGACCGCGAGTTCGGAGTAGTTAGGCTCGCAGCCGTTATGCACCTCCGGCGCAAATCAACTAGGAAGCAATAATGGACGATCAATTACCAACAGCAGCCGATGCAAGCCGAGCTACCCCTCGGAAGAATGGCGCATTCCCAAGCGAAGCAGATTTCATCAATTATCTGGATCAAGAGATCTCCAGTTACCGTAGTGATCTCACTAGACCGGGATGGACAACCTGGGCCCTAGTCGGCGCAATCGCTGCAGCATCATGGCTTCTGCTTGAACAGGCTGAAAAGTCAGGTTTTGCATTTCGAAATGTCCTCTTCGTGCTACTTGTTGTCTCTTTGTTTCTGGATGCTGGAACCCATCTCGCCACATTGATCAGTGGATCCACAATCAAAGATTCCCGCCCCAGTAAGTATCGCTTAGCAAGTGGGCTCCTTGGCCAGAATCGAGTGGGGCTTATCCTGTTGTCAATTCGATGGCT
>JADFRG010000007.1 GCA_022561385.1 Chloroflexota bacterium | reverse complement strand
CCAAAGTGGACGATTCCGGCCAGATGATTGCCGTCTGAAATTAATTTGCGCAGTGACCGCCCATATTTGGCCTGGAAGAACTTGTGCGGAAGAATGTAGCCCATCCGGCCCTGTTGGTTGATCAATTGCAGCGCCCGTTCGACAAATACGACGTAAATGTCATAGTTGCCCTTACTCGCTGAGACGTATTTCTGTTTGTAGATTTCCACCTCGGTCGGCGCCCATTCCTTCATGGTTTGGATGCGAATGTACGGCGGATTGCTTATGACTACATCAAATCCGTCCGCTCCCATGATCTCCGAAAACTCAGATTTCCAATTGAAGGGGTTGACTCGCCGCAGCTCCTTTTCGTCGGCCATCAATTCGCCCTCGAAGTACTCCGGGCCGATGAGCGAATTGCCGCATTTGATATTGTCCCCCAGGTCCGGCAGGGCGGGCTCGCGCCAGAGGCTGAGCTGCTGACCCAGCGTCTCCTCGGTCTCACCTTCCAGCACCTTGAGCAGCAGGCTCAGCTTGGTCACTTCCACTGCCTGTCGGTCGATGTCCACACCGTAGATGTTGTTGAGCAAGATGCGCTTCTTCTCGGCGGTCGTCAGCCGCCAGTCGCCGCCGGATCCTTGGTAAATAGCAGGGCGTTTCCCTCCCGCGATCTTCGCCGGGTTATGCGTGCCGTAATAGTCAAGGTGGTAGTCCAGCAGAACCTGGTAAGCGCCCAAGAGAAATGATCCCGAACCGCAGGCCGGGTCCAGAATACGCAGTTTGGCGATCTGCCGCGGGGTCTTCTTGTCGATCAGCTTCCCCACGGTCTGGTGCACGATGTAATCGACGATGTAGGTCGGCGTGTAGTAGACCCCGCCCGCCTTCCTGACCTCCGGCTTCTGCTCCACCTTGGCCCGATGACCCGCGGTGAGGCGAATGACCTTCCCCAAGAACTGTTCGTACACCTGACCCAGGACGTCGGCCGAAAGCACGGAGAACTCGTAGGGAGATTGAGGGTAGTAGAGGTCTCCGAGAATCGACTTGAGAACCTTATCGTCGATGCTCAGATCGGGTGTGAGCGTGTCGGACTTGAAGTCGAAGAGACCGGCATTGTATTTTTCATCGGCCTCCCGGTAAATGCGGATAAGTTGAGCGTGGATGTCCGCGTTCTCGGTGAGTGCTCGGAGGCGACCGTACCGTTCGATGCCGCGGTCCTCCGCCATGCGCAGGAAGATGATGCGGTCGATCGTGCGCTGCACGGCGAAATTAAGTTCCTGGACCGACAGAGCGGAGTTGCGGAGTGCGATATTGCGAGCCAGCGCCTCGCGCCAGCGTTCGATCTCCTTGAGGAATTCAACACCGACTGCGGTAGTGCCGCGCTTGAGTCCAGCGTCCTGCACGTAGCGATCGAAGGAGCCCTTGAGCACAGATTCTTTTGAAAACACACGGTGGATCTCATCGAAGCGGTCGACATACTGCTGGTATCCGACGTACATGATTCTCGCCACGCTGGCCTTATCGCCGGGCTTGGGACGGACGCGGCAGTCGTAGACGGCGAACTCCTCAAAATCGGTGAGAACGCTGAGGGGAAGCTCGGCGGTCCACGCGTAGCGGCGAACCTGGTAGGCCGGGCCCACCCCCTCTTTGAGATCGACGGAGGGCTTCTTCGCCTCCAAAAAGAACTTGCGAACCCCGCCGACGCGGAAGCTGTAATCTGGCGAGCGAGCCTCCCCGGCGCCGCGCAAGGTGGCCTCATGGACCACATCCTTGTACTGCTCGGCGTAGCCACTCACGTTGCGCACGTCCCAGCCCAGCGCCTCGAAAAAGGGATCGATAAATTCGATGCGGACATGCGCTTCCTTGTATTCCGCGCGACGGTAGTCTTCGATTCCTCGCGAGAAGCGCGCTACCAGTTCAACGATTTCTTTCGGGGCTTGCATAGGTTCGCCTCAAGGCTATATCGGCTCGGCCAATGGACTTGAAGGAATTTACACTACCTAATCGCCGCTTACAAACTGTGGAAGGATGACGCCGAGGGGCGAAGGATGGACAGCGGGTCGTGAGACGAGGCATGCTGCTTGATGATCCAGCGCCATACCGGAGGCGGCCACGTGATAGCGATTTTTGTTAGGGCGGTGAGCCCTCCTGGGAGATTGACGGAACCGCAGACGACTCAGCTGCCGCGAGCGTGATGCTCCTGCGCGGCCTTAAGTGTATTCTGAAGCAGGCCAGCGATCGTCATGGGTCCGACCCCACCCGGCACGGGTGTGATCGCCCCCGCAACTTCGACCGCTTCGTCAAAAGCCACATCGCCCACCAATCGATAACCCCGCTCGCGGCTGGCGTCGTCCACCCGATTGATCCCTACGTCGATCACGTAAGCGCCGGGCTTGATCCAATCCCCCCGCACCATCTCAGCTCTCCCTATGGCAACGATCAGGACGTCTGCCGCGCGGCATACGGCGGGCAGGTCCTGCGTATGCGAATGGCATACGGTGACGGTGGCGTTTTCTCGCACCAATAGCAGCGCGGCCGGCATGCCCACAATGTTGGATCGTCCCAGTACGACCGCGTTGGCCCCGTCGAGTTCCGCACCGGCATGTTTCAGCAGGGTGATGCAGCCCATGGGAGTGGCCGGGACAAATTCCGGGTCGCGTCCCTTTTGAGCCAGTCGCCCGATGTTGATGGGGTGGAACCCATCGACGTCTTTGTCGAGTCGGACCTTGGCCAGTACCGCTTCTTCGTCTATGCCATCCGGCAATGGAAGTTGAACCAGGATTCCGTGGACCTTGGGATCCGCGTTGAGCTGCTCGACAAGCGCCTCCACCTGCTCCTGCGAACTGTCGGCCGGAAGCGCATGGGCAAATGAATCGATTCCAACCTCTGCGCTCTTCTTACGCTTCATGCGCACATAGGTTTCGGAGGCCGGATTGTCGCCGATCAATACCGCAGCCAAGCCGGGGGTTGGGCCTCCAGCACTTGCGAGCTCACGCACGCCTTCTTCAACACGCGCTCGAAGATCGGCCGCTATGGACTTTCCGTCGATGATTTTCGCAGACATATCCTTACCCTAGGGTCGCCAGGCGGGATCGAAGTCCTCCGCCGGGTCCGAGGTGAGCTGGGTGACGCTGGTGCAGTTGGTGGTCATGATGGCAATGTTGTGGTTGATCCCGTCCGGCCAGGTCTCGACCACCAACCAGCGATCATCCGGTGAGAAATCGGGTTCCGCCATGGGCTGTCCATTGTACGGCGCCTGCTGACAGAGCCGGAAATCGGGGATGCCGCGATCCCCGAACTGGGATGCTATCAGGCGAGGTATGCCCGAGATGCTGCGCTGAAAGATCACCAACTGGCCGTCGTGTGACCAGGCGGGATGTGTATCTTCCGTATCGCCGAAGCCGAAGCGCTGATCGTTCTCCCCCTCGTCGGACATCGACCACAACTGCGCATTGCCTTTTCGATACGAAACAAACATCAAAGCCGTTCCTTGAGGTGACCATACGGGCTGCAGCTCGCGCGCGAATTTGTTACTCAGATTCTCGACCTGGCCACCATCGAGATTTATGGAATAGATTTGCGGCCGCCCGCCGCGTTCCGAGGCGAAGGCGATGCGCTTGCCCTCCGGAGACCAGGAAGGATCATAGTCTCCGCCAGGCGTATTCTGCAGCGGTTGCGGCTGAAGATTCTCAATATCAAGGATCCATAGTCCTGCGCCGGGATAAGTTTCCTGGCTGTCGGCGCAGGGCGAGGTGAACACCAGTGCCAGGCCATCGGGAGCCCAGAACGGTTGGCAAGCTCCATCGGGCAAGTTGGTAAGCGCCACCAAGCCGGTCCCGTCCACGTTCACCAGGTAGATCTGGGGCGCTCCATCTCGATCTGATGCAAACGCAATCTGACCGATGCCGCCCCCAATCGGCGTCGGCAACGGAGTGAGCGCCAGCGCGGGGTCCACCGTCGGGGGCGGTGTTGCCGAAGGCAGGACAAGCGTTGGTGTGGCCGGCGGCAGCACAATCGCCAGCTCCGCCGTCTGCTCGGGTTCGATGGAAACAGGGGTCGGCGTGACTTCCGCGGCCGACGAACCGCCGAAGCCACCAAACAGATTCGGCAACGCGAAAATGGTTGCAACAACGGCCACGGTTACCGCGACCAGCGGAACCACAATTCTGGGCCAGCGTGTAGGTTTCGTGTCTTCCAAGGCAATTCGGGTCGGCATATCCGCGAATCCGGCCGTAATAGGTGTGTGAACGGTTCGCTCCAAATAGGGGAAGTCGCGCACGAGGGTAGACCCACTCGCGCGCGCGGCCGCGCCGAGGGCCGAAGCGAACTCGACCATCGACTGGTAACGCTCCTCGGGCCGAATCGCCAATGCCTTCTCGACTGCCCTGGCAAGCGCGGGCGTGACGCGCGGCTTGCGCTTGCGCAGCGGCGTAAGCTCCTCGCGGCCCATCGCACGCTCCAGCGAATCCTCGGGGACCTCGGCGGTGAGGCAGGCGTAGATTGTGGCGCCGAGTGCGTAGACGTCGGTTCGGGCATCGGTGCTGCCGGTGCCATACTGTTCGGGGGGCGAGAAACCGGGCGTCATGGCCTTGGCGCCGGTCGTGGTGGTCCCGGAATCATCCATAACTTTGGCCAAGCCAAAGTCCACGAGGATAGCCCGATTGTCCGGCGTGATTTTGATGTTGCCCGGTTTGACGTCCCGGTGGAGGATCGGGTGGGGCCTGCGCCCGTGCAGGTAAGCGAGCGCGTCGCAGGTCTCGAGGAACCACGGCACGGCCTCGCCTTCCGATATGGCACCCCCGCTTTCTATGCGCTCGCGCAGGTCCTTGCCCTCAATGAAGTCCATGACCAGGTATTGCCCCTCACCGGCGATCACGAAGTGGTCCGTGACGCGCGGCAGGTTCGGGTGCCTCAGGCTGGCCAGGATCCTGGCTTCCCGTTCGAATTGCCGGGCGTAATCTTTCGTAGTGAACAGATTTTCCTTGACGGCCACTACGACGTTGAGGCTCTTATCCCTGGCCTGATAAACCGCGCCCATACCTCCCTGGCCAAGGACGCTTTCGACATGATACCGATCGTGAAGAGTCTTACCTAACTGTAGCGACATGATAGGACGGCAGTCATTTTAGCAAATGGCGCGCATTCTTGACTACCGCCCACGAGGTCCAGCTTGATCAGACGAATGAGGGGCGGGTCTGGCAGATCTCTTCTATCGGCACTTCGATACGGAGGTACCCCGGCGAGGCATGAGGCGCTGCGATATACTCCTCCGCTTGAGCGATGGGTGGCCGGAGAGCTTGTCTATTACGAATTAGTGCGCTGACACTGTCCTCGGTTCTGGTAGCCTGTTCCCCGCTCGCCGTGGGCGGAGGGGTGGCAACCGCAACGGCTCCACCTGCCTCGGCTCTGCCCGAACCGGCCTCGGGCGCTATTGTTACCCCGATACCCAGCCCTTCTGCTACCCTCCAGCCAGAGCCCAGCCCCACGGTTTATAAGAGCGGACCCGAAATCATTGGTTACAGCCGGGCGGGAAGACCCCTGACAATGTACCGGTATGGAGCCGGGCGTTCGGCGCGCCTGATCGTGGCCGGGATACACGGCGGTTATGAGTGGAACACGATCGCGCTCGCTCACCAGCTCATGAGCCAGCTTCAGGTCCATCCACAGACCATACCGCCCGGAATCAGCCTATACATTCTCCCGGCGCTCAACCCGGACGGTCACGCTCGCTCGCTCGGATATGAGGGCCGAGCCAACGAGAATGGGGTTGACCTGAATCGGAATTGGCCTTCGCGCTGGCAGGCGGAATGGCCAAAGGCCGGCTGCTGGAATTACCTGCCCATTTATGGCGGGACGGCCGCTGCCTCCGAGCCGGAAGTGGCGGCTCTGATGGATTTCATCCTTAGAAATAAAATCGAAGCGATCATGAGTTATCACAGCGCGGCGCTTGGAATCTTCCCCGGTGGGCATCCTCCCCTGCCCAAGTCCCTAGACCTAGCCGAGGTAGTGGCTGAGGTTGCTCCCTATCCCTATCCGCCTCTTGACGCGGGCTGTTTATACACGGGGCAGTTCGCAGACTGGGCTGCAGATGTGGGAATCCCCGCCCTGGATGTCGAACTCACTGATCACAGGGGGACGGACCTGGAGATCAACTTACGCGTGTTGGAGGCCTTCCTGAACTGGGAGCCTTAGAGTGAGCAGGGGAGCGTGGGTGCTGGGGAGCGGCCGTGCCGGGGAGAATGATAGCGCGAGCATTGAGGCACAGATGGTGAACGTGTTTGAGGCCTCCTGCATCAGCAGGAATGCGGGCGAAATCTCCGCCGCTCTCGCGTTCTAGAGCTTCTCTGCCCCGAAGCTTCCGAGCTCCAAGGCCCCCGCGCTCCCCAGCCCCCGCGCTCCCCAGCCCCGCCTGCCTCCGGGCTCCGAGGCTCCCCGGCCCGCCTGCTCCCGGGCTCCAAGGCTCCACGGCGGCATCGCACCCCTGCCCGACGGCTCCCGAGGTCCAAGGCGGCATCGCACCCATGCCCCCCTGGCGCCCGCGCTCCCCAGCCCGCCTGCCCCCGGGCTCCGAGGCTCCGAGGCTCCCCAGCCCCCGCGCATTCCGGCTCCCGCTCTCCGCCACCGCTACCCTTCCCGAACGAAGCCAAACCGAGTGGGTTTGAACTCTGGGAAAATCTGGTCGATGGCCGCGTTGTGGAGCCGCGTCCTGCATATTTCAGACAGAACATCACGATAATCTGTGGTCACCGCCATGTCACCGGGGCCGAAAAGCTGTTCACGCTCCAGCCCGGGCCACTCCCCATGGACGGTATTTCCCACCACATTGCCGCCCATCAGGAGCATAAGACTGCCGTGGCCATGATCCGTTCCCAGGCTGGCGTTTTCTTTCAGCCGTCGCCCAAACTCGGTCATCACAACCACGCTGAGTTTGGATTGGTAATCCTCCAGGTCTTCGTAAAGCGCGACCAGCCCCGCCGCCAGTTCGCTCAACAAGCCCGGCATCAGGCCCTGGTTCGTGCCCTGCGCGAAATGTGTATCCCAGCCGCCGAGATCGATGGCGGCCACTTCGAGCCCGACCTGGGCCTTGATTAACATCGCGATCTGGCGCAGGCCCGCGCCGAAATCGCTGGGTCGATAGGGGATGGAAGACTGAGGAACGTAGGTATCCAGGTCCAGAGTCTCCAGCGTTTGAAAGATTTTCAGCGTTTCCTGTCCGAGCACGCCGAGCGGGTCCTTCGTCGCGTATAACGAAGACAGGCCAGCCTGCATCAAGCTCTCTACCTTACGGTCCCCGGCCAGATGGAATTCCGAGATCGATCGCAAGGCGGTCACGGGGATGGCGCCTTGTAAGCTACGCTGGGCAGCTTCTCCCAAACCCACCGCTCGGAGCGGGGACCCGTTCTTAGTATCCAGGGTCGCCAGGTGGCGATTGATCCATCCAGAAGCGGGGCCGTGAGTGTTTTCTACCCCGCGCTCCATCAGCTCCATCGCTTTGAAATGGCTTCGAGATTCGTCCGGCGCCCCGCAAGCATAGATGGCAGCCAAATGTCCCTGGTCCCAGATCGGCTTGAGCGGTCGCAGCAGCGGATGGAGCCCGAAGAAACCGTCCAGGTCGATGGCTCGCTCCGCCCGTGCGGCCCTGGAATCATCGGGCCTGGGTACGGACAACGTCGGCCGGTTGACATAGTAGGCCTGCTCGCCGTGCGGGACGATCATATTAAGCGCATCGGCCGCGCCGCGAAGAAAGATCACAATCAGAACATCCCCTCGCAAGGAGTCGGCAAAGGCCAACCTCGGCATCCACGCCGGCCAGGTAGATCGAATATAGTCCGCAGCTGCCGGTTCACAGCACGAAGTTTTCAAGACATGCGTGAAGGTCGAACGATCGGCTAGGGTTGGCATGGTTTCACCTCACATCCACTGATATCCGGGTGACGCCAGCAGCCCGGCGATGGTGAGCTCCGTCATCGTTCGCCGATCCGTGGCTCCCCCGTCACTGAGCGCGGCGATCAGCTCGTCTCGAACTCGAGTTTCTAGTCGGGCTCCCAGCAGGAGTTCGGACAGGCGATCGAAGTCCGACTCGACCGAGTCGGAGTCCACCAACGCACCGACCTCGAGCTGCGTGCCGTCAATCTGGTTCTGGGACAAGGCCAGGGCGAACCGCCAGCGCGGCATCAGATTGCTGGTCCAGTAAGACGAGTCGGCAGGTGGGCCATCCGGTGTTGGCCATCCGAAGGCGGGTTGGCCCATCCGGGCCAAGAAGGTCTGGATGGGTTCACCTCCGTCGGTATCCGCCCCGAGCGTTCAGATTCCACCCGCAATGAAATCGACCGGGCGTTTGACTTTGGCGCCCGGATCCTGGAGGCCGGCTTCGAGAAGATGTCCCAACGTGGCGCGGATCGATCCGCGTGTGCGCAAGAAAGTCTGCGCGGCACTTTCCACCAATTCGGGGCGGTCCTCTTCGGTCACGAATTTGCGCAGGAGCTTACGGGACAGGTGGCGCGCGGTGGCTGGATGCAGTGCAAGTTGTTCCAAAACCAGCTCCGCTTCATGCTGGCCGGCGGGTTCGATCCGCTGGCCGAGGACCACTTTTGAGCCCTGGTCGTGGATATCACCGTTAAACCTGAATTCGCCTTTCCAGAAGTGGTCCTTCACAGTCCAGCCCGTGAAGCAGCGAGCCAGCTCCATGACGTCCTGCTGGGTGTAGCCACCCTCCACTCCCAGGGTGTGCAGTTCCATCAGCTCCCGAGCGTAGTTCTCGTTGGGAGCCTGCCCCTGATTGGCCTGGTTGTCGAGGTAAACCAGCATGGCCGGTGAGTGCGCGGAGGCCCACAGCAGATCGCGGAAGTTGCCCAACGCGTATTGCCGAATAACCTGCCGGTCGTCGATCCCCTTGAGGAACCAGCAGTCCCCTTTCAGGATCGAGATGTTGAAGTGGTCTGTCCAGAACTCAACCATGCGTTCATAGAGCTGTCTTCGGCTGTAGACTCGCCGCAGCAGAGCTCCGCGCTGCAGGTCAAGCGACACCTCTTCCTGTTCCCTCAGGGCCAGCGCGTCCGCATCGAGCTCCAGCGAGTCATAGCTGCGCAGGCGCCAGCGCACACCCTCATCTTCGATCTCTTCCGGCGCGAGCTGATATTCGACCCAGGCCTTCCAACCCATGTTTATGACCTGTTCGCGTTCCTCGATGGCAGGTCCGTACGAGAGACGACTCAGCACACGGAAGTCAGAGGCGGCGATCGGCTGCCACCCGGTGATGGTTCGCGGCAGGCCCGAGAGCTCCCGGTAGATCGGTGAACAAGCGGAGATGGCGGCTCCTCCAGCCACCAGCCCGGCCAGTCGAAGAAACTCGCGACGCGCGATCGCCATGTCTCAGACCTGGCTTACTGCAGGCGCATCTTGAACGGCCGCACCCTCGAATACCGCCTGGCCCCGCGGCATCCAGCCCAGGCCGGCAAAGGCCGCCGCACCGAGCGAGCAAAAAGACAAAAGCGGAATGGCCAGGAACCAGCCGATCACTAGAAATGCGGCCGCCAGCTCCAGCGCAATCGCGCCTCGCAGGAAACCTGCCGCCTCCGAAGTCTTTTCGTTTGATCGGGAGAGCAGTCTCCGCCCCATCACAGCCGCCATGCCGCTAGCTCCGAGACTGGCAAATGCCAAGGTGCCCACGATCAAGGCCACTCCCAGAAAATTGGCAGGACCCAATGCGATCTCGAACAGGATGAGCGCGGTGATTCCGATCGGAACCGCAAGTGCCACGCCGAGAGCTAGGCAGCGCCAGGGAGTGCTCTCAATCCGCGCACTCGCCTTCCCGACGAAACTGGGAAAGATCAGCGACCAGGCGATCAACATCCCAGGGTAGACAATCCCAAGGGCGAGCAGCGTTCCGAAAACCGCATTAACGTCGGCCATTATCCAGCCTCCTTACTGGCAATGCGCGAATCACATTCCGGACTCATTAACGTGTAATACAGACGAACGGGGGCAAAGGTTGCAGTCTGATGCTGGGTCAGGGCGGCAGCGACCGCTCTGTGGAGGGGATTAGGTGGTGGGCGGTTCTACGGGTCGAATAAACAAGCTAAGAATGAGTGCCCCGAGCCCGCGGAATAACAGGTAGGGGAAGAGCAGGAGCCATCCAACGAAAGGCGTGAGGCTGGCCACGATCATGACGGCCGACCCCCAGGCCGCTTGTCGGATCTCGCTGGACTCCGGAAGCAGGCGCTCGCCGAGCAAGAGCGCCATACCGGCCAGCCCAAAGGCCAGCCCACCCACGAGAACCGCAAAGAGCAGGATCGCGACCAGCTGCAGAAATTCTCCGCCGCCGCTCAAAGCAGCCACGATCACGGAGAGGAAACTAACGTTGATGAGGCCCAGTAAAAATGACCGACCCGGCTTGGTGGATCCGGTGGACTTTACGTCACCAATTTGCCGGGGGAATAGAGCCCGCATCGCGACAAATAGAGCAACCAAAGTAAGGCTCACGGACGGGACCAGGATTACGAGCGCAAGGGCCTCGGGCATCGTTATCCTTCCTGCCTTACGCGGCGCAAGACCAGCCCGTTCCCGAGCAACCAGAGCGCGAGGGCGGCGGCGCCCAGCCACAAGATGGAGGGGGAGATGAGCGCAGATCCGAGCAGTTCTCCTAGCTCGGCTAAATCATGTTGCGGCACCGCAGGTCGCTGGCTCAGAAGATCGCTGAGAATGGTTGACATATTCGCCGACGCAGTGCCCAACTGCCCAACAATTCGCTGCGCCGCATCTCCCAATCATAGCTGGAGTTCTGCACCCCCGAGCCATAGGACCAGTGCGGTGGTGAGAGAGGCCGCCGCCAGCAATTCCCCAAGCACCAACGACTGGAGCCAATCGCGGCGCGGCCGAATGGCGGCCATGACTCCTGGGGCCAGATTAGTGCCAAGCGGTACAGATGGCAGGCTCTCTATGGATCGAAAGAGGCTGCGCTGGTGCTCTAGCTCCCCCGCACATTCGGGACAGGTTCGCAGGTGCGCCTCAAGCGCGAGCGCCTCCTGCTGAGATAATTCTCCATCCAAATAAGCATAGATGGTTTCGACGTTGGAGTGTTCACTCATCGGCGGATAACACAGCGCCAAGCCTCTTTCGGGCTCTATACAGGTGGCTCTTCACGTCGCTTATCGGCAGTTCAAGCGCCTCGACGATTTCAGAATAACTCGTTTCTTGATAATGCCGCAACTCGATTACACTCCGGTAACGGGGCGGCAGCTTCAGGATCGCCCTGAGAACCTCATCTCCGGCTTGCGCGCTTTGCAGATGGCTCTCGGGTTCCTGGCCGACTGCCGCAGGAGATTAGTCTCGCTCTTCGTCAAGTTCGTAACTTTCGGGCTTCTGTTTCTGTATGTGGTTCAGACAAACGTTATTCGCTACTCGACGTATCCAGGGTCCAAACGGTCGCTCCACATCGAAAGTTTCCAATCGTTCAAAGGCACGTATGAAGGTATCCTGCGCCAGATCCTCGGCCTCCATTCGTTCGCCTAACATTCGATAACATACGTTGAAAACCGTCTGTTGATACCGTTCTACGACCTCCCCGAATGCTTCCGCCGCGCCGCGTGCGAAGCACCAGGTCACGGTCGGTGGACTCGACCATGCCTCAAAGGGTACTACAGTGCCTTGGCCCGGAAGTCGCGCGCAGGCGATAGTTTTAAACCTGGTTGATCATAAAGTTAAACCTATGCGAGAACGGGTTAAGAACAATGTCAATAGACATCCGAGGCTTTAATTGGTACATTTTTCACAGAGTAAATCTGTTTAATTACCCGAGGAGGGATCTAGCTGGTGGTAGCAGCAGCCTTAATTGCACTGCGTGAGGGCCTGGAAGCCGCCTTGATTGTCGGCATTGTGCTGGGGTACCTGCGCAAGATTGGTTATCTGGAGGGGCGCAAGTCAGTCTGGTTGGGGGTATTTGCAGCGGTTTTGGCTAGCCTCGGAGTGGCCTTGACCATCCAATTGGTGGGTATGGAACTGGAAGGTCGGGCCGAGGGGATCTTCGAAGGCGCGACCATGTTCTTGGCCGTCGGCGTGCTGACCTGGATGATCTTCTGGATGCGCTACCAGGCGCGCCTTATCAAGACCTCGCTGGAGCAGGATGTCCAGCAGGCAGTTGAGACCGGGACCCGGTGGGGCCTCATGTTGGTCGCTTTTATTGCTGTGTTTCGCGAAGGCGTCGAAACCGCGCTTTTTCTGTCGGCAGCTGCGTTTGCGTCGGACGGCCAGGGAACGCTGATCGGCGCCGCCCTCGGGCTCACGGCCGCGATCTTGATCGGATTCCTGATCTACGCCTCCACCGCCCGGCTGAATATCCGGCTCTTCTTCAATATCACCAGCGTGCTCCTGCTCCTTTTTGCAGCCGGCTTGCTCGCGAACGGAATCCACGAGTTTCAGGAAGCGGGCGTCATTCCGACGGTCAACGGGCAGCTGTGGGACACCAACAATCTTGTAGATGAAAACTCCTCGCTGGGCCAGATGCTCAAAGCCGTCGTTGGCTACAACGGCAATCCCTCGTTGGTGGAGGTCGTTGCATATTTTAGTTACTGGATCGCGGTGCTGCTGGGATTGCGCTTGTGGATGGAGAGCCGTTATCCGCCAAAGCTGGAGCAGGCCTGAACCAAAACTTCTCAGGGCCAATAATGCAACCAGCCCTTTATGGGGCTGGTTTTTTTTTCGCGATGCTATATCCGGTTAATTGATGGTTATTCTCTAAGGCGCGTTCGGTTCAGGGGCCTGCAGGCGGAAGTTTCTTACGAATTGCTCGGCGATCTCGGCGTCAAATTCATCAAAGCGGAGCATTCGGCCCCAGGAGGTCATCACAAGCGGTTCCTCGATCGAAGGCCACGGGAAGGCGATCACCTTAAAGGTGCCGGCCGCGCGTATGACTTGCTTGATCCCGTCCTTCATGGCCTCGCACTCAGACTGACTGAGTACGTCGCAGTTGTACCAGAAGATAACGTGTCCGTGCTCCAGGCTGTGTACAAGTGAGCCGGCTGGATATTCGCCGAACGATTCCACGTCTCCAACGTCATTGAACCCCGCCACCGCTGGCGAAACGTACATCCTGCCTGAGGTCGGAGGATCCGAATTGTAGGGCCCGGGATCGGTGTCGTCGGCGACGTGCGCCGCACTGCTCATCACCTCCACTACCTGGACCTGCGGGATCTCAACAAACTCACCGCTTCGACGCCCGCTGGCCTGGTTAGCCAGCCACGCGACCCCCGCGATCGCGGGAACCGCGATAAGTACACCGATAATTATGCCTCGTGCACGCCCTTTGCGTCTCTTTGCTTCAATTCTCTCGCGCGTGGATTTGGTCATCTCGCCTCCCGCAAAATCCTAGCATATCGCGAACTGCGATTACGTGCGTCCTAAATGAGACCATTCTAAGAGTTCCATCGTTGCCGCTAAGCTACGAAGGGAAACCACATACCCGAGGCGCAGCGCGCCCGGGGCGGTCCCCAATTTGATGGTGGGTTGCCACATGATCGGCCCGTGGTCGCCGACCGTCCCGGATTCATCGCAGTGCTTTCGCGGCCCGCTTCACGACCTCGCTCAGGGTCGGATGCACGTGTATGGATTTGGCGATCGCTTCTGCTGAACCTTTCTTGTACATGGCGGTAACCACTTCGTGGATTAGATCGTCGGCCCGGGGTCCAAGGATGTGGCCACCTAGCAGCTCCCCCGTGCCGTCGTCTGCAATCAGCTTAACCATCCCGACCGGCAGGCCGATGGCCTTCGCCCGACCTGATCCGGCAAAATCCGCGGTTCCTACCCTCACTTCATGGCCTTGAGCCCTCGCCTCGGCCTCGGTCAGGCCGACGCTCGCCAGGGTAGGCTCCGTAAAGACTGCCCTCGGCACCACTCGGTAATCCACCTCCCGGCCCAGGGCTTTCACGATGTTGAGCGCTGCAATGGGGCCGTCGTAGGTGGCTCGGTGGGTAAACATAAGCCCGCCATTGGCGTCGCCGAGCGACCAGATGTTGCTTGCCGACGTTCGCAAGCGCCGGTCTGCACCCACATAGGGCCCATCCATCTCCACCCCCGCCTCTGACAAACCCAGATTCTCGACTCGGGCGTTGCGGCCAACCGCCAGCAGCAAGACCTCCGCTTCGTAACGTCGCTCAGACCCCGCCTCTCGCACCAAAACGAAACGCGCGCCGTTCTCCGCGCCCGCTCGAACCACTTCGGTCGAAGTGTGGAGATCCACGCCTTCCTCCCGGAGTATGTCGCCCAGCTTCTCAGAGAGTTCGGGCTCCTCCTTAGGCATCACGCGTGGCGCACGTCCGAGCATTGTGACCGCCGTACCGTAGCGAGCGTACATCTGGGCAAACTCCACTCCCTCGTATCCGCCCCCGATAACAATCATGGAGTTGGGGAGCTCTTCCAGCTTGAGCGCTTCGTAATTTGTGATGAATCCAGCCTCTTTTAGGCCGGGAATGGCGTACGGCGCAGGCTGGGAGCCAACCGCCAGGACGCTATTTTCGGCCGTCACCAGCGTGCCGTCGATCCGAATGTCGACCGGTGAGGTGAATTCCGCATGGCCCTTCATAAAGGTGATGTTCTTGTTTCGATCCAGGTTTTTGTAGATCCCGGCCTGGATCCCGGCCACGATGTTATCCTTTCGGGCCACCGCGGCTGCCAGATCGAACGAGACACTCTTGGGATCGATTCCGCGCACGCCAAACTCGGCCGATCGATCTCGTACCAAGTGCATAACTTCGGCAGACCTTAACAAGGTCTTAGTGGGGATGCACCCCTCATTCACTCAAGTTCCGCCCACCTCCCGATCCTCTACGAGAAGGACTTTGGCGCCCAAATTGGCCGCCATGTGTGCGGCCGGCAGACCGCCTTGTCCCGCGCCGATTACCGCGACATCGTATGCATCGCTCATCTGGATCCTCCAAATAGGTCGGAGTGCCGGTGGCGTCTAGGGGCAGGATTCAAACTCGCCCCCGCGCAGTCGTAATAAAACTCCACCTCGAAGGGTGGAGTGAATGCTCGGTGTTTGCAGAAGTCGGTGCGCGAGCGCTTGCTCCATGCGCGTGCTACTGCGCAGGTTCGGTCAGCGCGATGAGCTCGAAACAGGCGTGTCCTGCCAAGATTTCGAACGGCAGTTCACAGTATGAGCATTTGACCTTTTCTTTGCCCTCATACCCCTCAACGTAGCAGCATCCTACGGGGCAGATGTGCAGCAGATCCGGCGCGAGCATTTCCGTGCAATAGGGACATTCATCCGTCTTCGTCACTTTTTTTATTGCGCCCGCCGCTCGAAATAGATACTGCTAACCGTCCCGACAATGCCGACTCTATCCCGTTTTCCCGGGGCCCGGTTAGCTGGTAATCTCGACCAGACCTACCTCACGAGTTCTTCATCACAAGCGCCATGGAGCGCCTGAAATGTTCAAGCGCTTCCAGGTCGCCCGTGGCCGCGCACTCAAGCAGGCAGGTGTTCATGTGTCCTTCCAACAGCTTAATCGTGACCTGATTCACGGCAGCTTTGATCGCCGATAGCTGCACGACGATATCGTCGCAGTTTTCATGGTCTTCCAGCATGCGGTTGACGCCGCGAACAGATCCCTCGATGCGATTGAGTCGATTTTGCAGGTTTCCAATCAGTTCTGGATCGAGATAGGTTGTAAGCGGTGGCGCTGTGGCGACAGACATTTTTCTACCTCCCTTACTTGATGAGCTTCTGTGGTCGCATCGTCGATTCTACACGATGGCGGACGCGAGCCCGCCTGCCGCTCCATCTGATTGCCAGCACCAAGGAGCCGACGAAAAACACCGTCGACGCGCCGCCGACGGCGAACAAGTTGTTTTGCAGCCAGGCGCTGAAGGCGGTGCCGGCTGTAACAACCACAAGCAGTGGCAGGGTAATCGGCAGGTGACAGGGGCAGGAGATGAAGGCCAAGGCACCCATCACATAACCTTTGATCGATATCCAGGAATTCTCCATCTTAACTTCCTTCCAATCCCCTAGTCCAGAGCGGTCAACACGGCCGGCTTTAACATCTCATACGTGCTGGCCACCTCGTCCCGATAAACCATCTGCCCCTCGCGGTCTATGATGATCGTGGTGCCCAATGACCGAACGTTATAAGTCCGCGAAGCAAGCTGGTCATAGGTGTCCGCGGCCCATACGAAATCGGTCGCGCCAAATTCCCCAAGAAAAGCTTGCCACTCCTCGAGACTGTTGTATTGCGGCAAGAGATTGATCGCTACCACCTGAACGCCGAATTCCGCTCGAATTCGATTGAGCGCGGGAACCTCCCGCGCGCAGCTCGGTCAACCTACAAACGCGAAGAAGAGCGCGACCGTCTCCCCCTTCTGCTCGGATAGGCGGTATTCCCCCTGTTGGGTCGTCAGCGTAATGTCCGGAGCCAGACCGGCCAGGGACTGTGCTTTGGTGGTCGGCAATGGGTTGGAAATCACCTGCCAGGCCACGAATAAACCCAGCCCGCCCACCACAGCCCACAACACGCCTCGTCGACGTGCGGCTTGCCTCCAGCGTTGTGGCCGTAAGTTAGGTTTGCTTTTAGTGCCAGGCATCGACGTAGATAGGGCCTTATCAGAACGTGGAAAGGAAAAATGGCAAGTAACGGGCTTGATACCAGATCAGGTAGGCGCCCGCAAACACAAGCAGTGCTGCGCCAAACCGGTGCACGTACGGGAGCACGGCCTGTACTTGTTCGACGATGGCTCCTTTCACGAGCGCGATGCTGATGACCACCGCCATCAGGACCAGCGCCATTCCAGCTCCGAAACTGCCAAACATAACCGCCGCCTCGCCCGGCGTGCCGGTTGCCAGACTGCTGCCAATCACGACCATAAAGATTGGCAGGGTGCAGCTAAGTGAGGCGAATCCGTAGGCCATTCCATACAAGAATACTGATTTCGGATTGCGCGCCTGCGCCTGGATTTTTGGAGTTGGGATGGAAAGTCGCAGCGAGCCTCCGAAAAGCAGCCACAGTCCGAGACCTACCAATCCAGCGCCGACCAGGATGGCAAGAAAGGGCATGGCCTGGATCAGCACGCGTAGGCCGAGCGAGATGATCGCCCCCACCACGCTGAATACAGCCAGAAAGCCAGCCGTCATCAGCAGCCCTAGACGGAATCCTTCCGCGCCGCGGAGAATTAACGGCCGCTGCTCGTAACCTGCCTCGCGCGAGCCGAGATAGTAGGCTCCATAGGAAGGCAGCATGGCCCACCCACAGGGGTTGACCGTAGCCAGCATGCCGGCCGAGAAGGCCCAGGCCAGAGGAAGCGCCGCCAGATTTCCTGAGCGGAAGATCCATGAGCCCACGCCGATCGCCGCAAACGCCAGCAGCCCCACGACGGGGTATAGCCAGCCAGAAGGGGTAGGTCTCGGCTCGACGGCTTGAGTGTCTTCAGAGGTCATATTAGATAATCACCGGCATCGGACTTGAGATCTCCGAGACCTCAGACTTTCCACTCGTGGCCAGGTCGAAGAGCTGACGGAGTTCCTCTTCGATCAGTGGGAAGTCGCTTCGGAAGACCAGCTTACCTTCCGGATCGACCAGCAGGATCGTCCCCAGCGACCGGATGTCATAGTCCACAACAAAATTGACCGATGAGACCACTCCCCATACGGCACCTAAATCAGGGTAGGCCTCCACATAGGCGTCCCAGGACTTAGGCTCATCCTCCGGATACATGTTTATAAGCACCAGCTGCAAATTCTTGTCACGGTAATCCGGGTAGGCCGCGGCCAACTGATTCATGGTGAAGACGCACTCTCCGCATCCAATGGCGGTCGGTACCACGAGCACATAGGAGCCGCGCTGGGCAGAGAGGCTGAAGGTCCAGTTTCCGATCGCACGCACTTCGAAGTCCGGCGCCAGGTCCCCGCTGGCCAGGTTGTCGCGCATCTCGGCAAACACCCCGATCTCGGCCAGGACTGCGGGATCCGCGGGTTCCTCCACTTCCTGTCCGACAAAATCCGGAACAGGCTGGGGCGCGACCGGAACCGGAGTCGGACTGAGAACAATCTCGTCCGGAGTCGAGCTGGGGCTTCCGGAGAAACCACTTTCAGCCGGGGAAACCTCCAACGCCTGGTCTTCCACTTCAGGCTGCGCCCTGAGCTGAGCTGCTGGTTCAGGGACGTCGCCGACGGGCAGGAAGCGCGAGCTGCACGCCGTTGCCACCAATACGAGTACCAAGGCGGACAGGATTGGTCTTATCGAGGTCCTTGTCCCTCCATTTTGGATCGGTCGATGCGTAGTTCCTTTTCGCGTAGAAGTATCACCGGCAGTAGACGTCACGCGGCGAATACGCTGAGGATCCGGACGGCCGCCAGGCAAATTCTCTTCGTGGAGGAACCGCGGATCAGGATGCGGGCTCCAGGATCGGGTTAAATTCGTGCTTCCAGTCGGTGGATGTGCCTGAGGCGATTATGGCCCGCGCCAGGTCCTCGGGCGAAGTACGCTCCGGTTGATAGGTCACCATAACCTTCCCGCCTTCATAGTCGGCCGCTGCTTCCAGTACCCCCGGCTGGGCGCTCAGATAGTCTGTAATCAACGGCGTGCAGTCAATGCAGCTCATTCCCATTACTTTGAATGTAATCGGTACCGCGTTCGATTTAGTTGACGACAATTTGTTCTCTCCTATCCGAAAGACTTCGGCGGATGGGGGCAATAAGGGGACTATCACCAATCGAGCAACTCCTGCTTCAGCCGACGAACCCTGGGTTTTTCCGTCTCACCCCGCGCAGCAGCTCAGCATGGCGACGTCTTTATCGAAGGCCAACACCGCTAGTTTCAGGCCTTCCGCGTTGGTGAGATAAGGAAACATCATGCTCCTCATCTCACTCACCGTTATGCCGAACTTGATGGCCATTACTGCGGTCTGAATCATCTCTCCTGCTTCCGGCGCGAGAATGTGCGCCCCGAGCAGGCGATCTGTGGAGGCGTCCGCCACCAGCTTGATAAGTCCACGGGTGTCGCGCGCCGCCAGGGCACGCGGGACGTGTTTCATCTCGAGCGTGCTGACCTTAACTTCATAGCCCCGCTCTCGGGCCTGTGCCTCGGTCAGCCCTGCGGAGGCGATCTGCGGGTCCGTGAACGTTATGCGGGCGATGTAATCGGCGTCGTAGACTCGGCCGGCCTGGCTTAGCGCATTCTCGGCCGCCAGGATTCCGTCGTAAGCTGCAACATAAACAAACATATCCCGCCCGAGGATATCGCCAACCGCGTAAACCTCCGGATTGTCGGTCGCGAGGTGCTCATCGACAACGATTTCCCCACGCTTACCGAGCTTGACTCCCGCCTCTTCCAAACCGAGACCGGTCGTATTTGGGCGTCGCCCCGTGGCCACCAGCAGCTGCTCAGCTTCGAAAGTCAAGTCGGCCTCATCCTGGGTCCCACGCAACGTGTAGCGTCCTTCCGCTTTCTCCACGGAGGCGGTCTGAAATCCGGTCACAATTTGTAAGCCTTCGTTCTCCAAGTATCCAGTCAGGGCGGCACTGATTTCCTCGTCTTCAAACGGCGCAATTCGAGGCAGCACTTCTAAAACCGTGACGTTGGTTCCTGCCCTAGCGTAGATCTGCGCGATCTCCAGGCCCACCGCGTTCGCACCGAGCACGATCAGCGATTCGGGGATCTCTCTGAGATCTAAGGCGGCCGTGCTATCCAGGTATCCAGATTCGGCGAGCCCGGGGATCGGAGGCGCCCACGGGCTTGCGCCGGCGGCAATAATTATTTTTCCCGGTGCATACGCCTCGCCGTCGATCTCCAGCTCATTGCCCCCACGCAGCGTTGCTGTACCCTGGATATAGGTGATCTCGGGATAAGCCTTCAGCACGTCCGAGTACTTCGCCTTCCGAAGATCGCGTACGAGCTCATCCTTGTGATCTATAACCTGGGGCCAGTCGATCGGTCCCTGGGAGGTGCTGATCCCCTTGAATCTCTCTTGCCCGGCCTGGTGATACAGCTCCACCGACCGGATGAGGGTCTTGGACGGGATGCACCCCACGTTCACACAGGTGCCTCCGATCTCACCCGCCTCCACCAGGCCCACTTTGAAACCCAGTTCGGCGCCTTTGATGGCGGCCGCGAAGCCGGCTGAGCCCCCTCCGATCACCATCAGGTCGAACCGGCCATCGCCTTTTCCATTAGAGCTTGTCTTTCCATCTACTGGTTGCCGCGCCCTAACGCTGGCTCCATAGCCTGCCTGTAGAACCGCCTCTGCAAACGATTTGGCATCGATCCCTTGCTCGGCGACCACCTCCGCCTCTGAGGATTCCCATCCGGGAATCTCGACCGATAACACGCCCTCGACGCTTTTTATTGCGTTCGCAACGTGCACCTCGCACGAGGGACAGGTCATCCCTCGGATGTCGAAACTTATTTTCTCTTGTCCTGCCATATTCTCCTCAACTTCCATGTTTTTGGATGCAGGGACTTCCGATCTTCTTACATCCCTATACCCCCTATGGGTATAATAGGGTAGGCCCATCTGTCTGTCAAGGGAATCTGGCTGTACATCCCGGTTAGCTGTTCCCAGCTGCGTGAAATCACTGGTGGAGTCGGCGTCCCATACAGGTCCGAGAGGGAGGAAGTTCGGGTACCAAATCTCAACCCCCGAGATGGATGGATCAGAATCCGAGCGCGGAAAGATATGATCGCAAATTTGATCTCGTCTACCTATATGAACCACCTGGATTTCTATTTTTAGTGATGAGCTAAATTCGCGGACCCAGGCACTCGCACGAGTCCTGCGAATTAAAGTTCCTGGTAGATTGTCGATAGAGCTCAGTGGAGTGGAAAGGAATGCTCGTAACCTTAAATGGGCAGACTTTGCCGCATAATATGTGGCGGCGAGTCGATACGGAGCGTTTATCCTCTTTATTCAGCGGTTAGGAAAATCGTAGGACGGCGGGTTCGAGGGTTGTGGAAGGGTCGGTCGAGGCTGTGATCGTCGGAGGTGGCCAGGCAGGCATCGCTACGAGTTACTTCCTACAGCAAAGCCAAATTAAAAGCGTGGTCCTGGAGAAAGACCGCGCATTCTCGGAATGGTACGGTCGGTGGGATTCGTTCCACATGAACACGGCCAACTGGATGAACTCGCTCCCCGGCTCCCCCGAGGAGTTTGCGGCCGGAGCGAGCAGGGATGCGTTGGGAATGAAAGCGGATGCCCTACGATATTTCGAATCATACCTTGCCGCGGTCAATCCCTTGATACGTGAGCACACCGAGGCCACTTCAGTCAGACAGACTCAGCACGACACCTGGTGCGTGGCGACACCAGATTTCACCTACGAAACTGACTACGTCGTGATCTGCACCGGCGCCTTTCGAAATCCCAAGTTCCCTCTCGTTGCCGCTGAGCTGCCATCAACAATCCCCCAGCTTCATTCGCGCGAGTACCGAAATCCTGACCAAATCGAGGAAGGGCACGTATTGATCGTGGGCAGTGGAAACAGTGGGGTCCAGATATGTGAGGACCTGGCCAGGTCTGGGAGATTCGACAAACTCACGCTCTCGGTCAGCGGGAACTTGACCGTTCCTTTTGAAGTCCTAGGCATCCCAATTTACACAATTATGAGGTGGTTTCGGCTCATGGACCTCAAACCGAATTCGTGGCTGGGGAAAAAGCTACTTCGGGCGGACATAGGCGGCCGGACGATGCCGCCCTCTCCCAGTCAATTGGCAGAGACCTATGGAGTTAATCTTGTCGGGAAGGTGAGCGGGCTCAACCCGGCCGGTATTTTCTGCTCTGACGGCGAAACAGTGCCGCTCGAGTCTCTGAGCGTAATTTGGTGCACCGGATTCCAAGCACGATACGACTTCATCCAGCCACTAAATAGACACGATACATTCGATATGGCCGGGCAACCGATTCACGAGCGCGGACAGGTGCCCGCTGCTCCTGGGCTGTATTTCGTTGGCATGAGGCACCAATACACCGCTACCTCTCAAGACCTCTACGGCGTGGGTCGCGATGCTCAGTACGTAGCCCAACACATTGCCGCGACCCGTATGAATTGACGAGCACACGTGCGTTTGAGTGGAGATTTACTGTCACGACTGGGGGCGCAAGAGAACGGGCGTTGCCGAGTTTGTAGGTTTTCCGCCTCACTTCTCCTGAGCCGGCACCGAGCGCCTGCTTCCTCTGTGAAGCCGGGCCGACATCTCCTCGCCAATCGCGATATTTACCCCCAAATTATCAAGGTTAGCTGCCGTTTTTCTTGAATGGGAAAATCCGTTCGTGGTTAAACTAGAGGGGAGGTCCAGTTGGGCAGATCGTCCGCGAAAACTACGGTGCTTTTCGTTTGCACACACAATAGCGCCAGGTCTCAGATGGCCGAGGGTCTACTCAAAGATCTGGCCGGAGATGGCGTTTATGTGCAGTCCGCAGGGACGGTTGCGAGTGAGGTTCGCGCGGAAGCAATTGCCGCAATGGATGAGGTTGGGGTGGACATCCATCATCAAGTCTCGAAGAGTTTGGACGGATTTGTAAACGATCGCGTTGATTATGTAGTTACTGTTTGCGATCAGGCCAACGAGTCCTGCCCCGTCTTTCCATATGCCCAACATCGTTGGCACTGGTCGATCAGGGATCCTTCAACTGTCGTGGGGTCCGAGGCCGAAAAATTAGGCGCCTTCCGCGCGGCTCGGGACGAACTAAAACAAAGAATCGAAGACGAACTACTCCCGGCTATCAGAGCTTAGTAGCCGACACATGACTACCCCAACTGTGGAGTTCGCTCAAGCCAGTCGCACAAAGATAAATATTGGAGCCCATCCAGTAACTCGTTTCGCCAGCTGGGGATTGTCTCTGGATTCCACCATCGATATCACCGGCGAGGGCCCCAGAGGATGATGGCAGCACCTAATAGACAAATGCTCACCCCGAGGAAGTCCCAGCGGTCTGGCGTTCGACGTTCTACCAGCCACCCCCACAGCAGTGCCGTTGCAATAAAGATCCCGCCGTACGCGGCAAAAGTCCGCCCGAAGTTGAATTCCTGGAAAGTCTGTGTCACGGCGTATACCGACAGGGCGATGAGACCTACCAGGCCCCAAAAGGCTGGCTTGCCGGCACGGATCCACTGCCAGATCAAGTAAGCGCCAGAAATTTCGGCTAGCGCCGCCACGACAAAAAGGCTGATCGAGCGAATTGCGATCATGATGTGATTGCTCTCCTACAAATCGGATGAAAATACGGCGGTTCGCCAGAAGAACCCGGCTTGTCTGATGAACTTATCGCGACGAGACTGCATCCGCAACCGCGAGGCCAAATCTAGTGCTTCGGCCGAGCCCCGAATATAAGTTGAGCCTTGCAGGAGTTTTCGGAGTAGCATCCATCCCGGGTCCCGATCTAGAACCATCCACGCATCAACAGCGGGGACCGGCCTGTCATCGAAACCGGGGGCTGAGATTGTGAACGGTGACTGCGTGGAGCCGACTCTCTAGCCAGACCTAATCATCTTGAGTCACGGGCTGCATTACGCCAAAGATAATTCCTTGGGGATCGGCGAAGTAGGCGTGGGTCCCAACCCCAGGAACCTCGTTCGGCCCGTGCACCAGCTTGCCCCCCGCGGCTTCGATCTCGGCAGTGGCGGCTTCAAGTGAATCTACCTCTACAGTGTTGATCACCGCCTGGTCAAACTCGCGGTTCATGAAACCCCCGTTGATCCCGGGCTCTCCGTCGGGGCCAGTGGTCGCCAGCCAATAAGACTGTTCACCCCCACCCATGGTCGCGATCTCCCATCCGAACACGGTCCCGTAAAAGCCCGCCAGCTTTTCGGGGTCGTCGGACAGAATCTCAAAGTGGACCGGTCGTTTCATCGTGCACCTCCCAATTAGTGGTTTGGCGCCGCAGGGCGCGTACTATGCGCGCAAACTCCTGCCACAATTTTAACGTAGTGGTCGAAATCCTCGGCGATCTTCTACAAAACCGATCTTAAACTAGATGGGGCTGGAGGTGTCAAGAATAGACATGGTACGAGGGTGGAGTGGAGAACCAGGGATGGCAATTGGGCTGGAACTCCGGGTTGATAACCCTTGACGAATACCTATGAGAGTTGGAGTTACTGCGATGCCGGCTGAATCTTGATCACGCGCACGCTAACGGGTTCAGACTTGCCTTTGAGATCAAGGCTTCGCTGCTCGAGTCCGTCGGCATCCAGTTCGGCCGCCTCTGCGGCGTCGTCGCTTATTACGATTTCGCCTATTGCGGCCGCTCCGGCCAGGCGAGCCGCGGTATTGGGCCCGTCGCCTAAGGCTGTAATATCGATGAGCCCCTGCTTTGAACCCACGGCCCCCACAAAGGCTTCCCCTGTATGCACCCCAGCACCGACCGGCACCCAGGGGCCCTCCGGCTCCAAGTGGCCGGTGACGGTGAGAAGTAACTTGGCAGCTTCAATCGCCACACGTGCATGATCCGGTCCAGCAAAGCCGGGCGTATATAAGCCGGTGACTTCATCCCCAATCAGCTTGTCCACGAGTGCATCTGAGTTGACCATGACGTCCGTGGCGACCTCATAAAAGCGGCTGATGAGCCGGCTGAACTCCGTCGTTCCCATTTGTTCTGCCAGGGTCGTGGAACCTCGAACATCGGCAAAAAGCATCGAGAGTTCGATTTCCGCGCCCCCTAGATTTTCGGCCGCATAATGTTCACATGCGTTACACAATCGAGGGTTGAACCTCGAAGGTCCCTTGTCGAACAGCACTCTGACGAGCAGCCCACCCGGCCCATGAAAGGGCGCGTTGCAGAACTTGCAGCGCGGCTCGCTCGGAAGGTGCCGAAAAATTCGCCGTTGTCTGATTTGGCTCTTGAACTCCCCCTTCTCGAGGAAGCTTCGCCATCCTTCTTCGATCCGCGCGTCGTGATCCATCTTCTCATCCATAAACGGCCCTTACTCAGCCTGCCCGTCATTTAGGACCCGATCGAGGATCGATTCCCTTATCTATCCGGCCAATATTCGATTTGCGTTCGCGAGCTTAGATATCCAAATTCCTGACTTCGTGTGCGTGGGTTTGAATGAAGCGCCGGCGCGGCGGGACCGCAGCCCCCATCAACATATCGAACGTCCGGTCGGCCGCGGCCGCGTCCTCTACCGTCACCTGAAGTAGAGTGCGGCTGGCCGGATCCATCGTGGTGTCCCAGAGCTGTGAGGCGTTCATCTCTCCCAATCCCTTGAAGCGACCCAGCGTGGATTTCTTGCGGCCAAGCTCCTTGAGGATCCGTTCCCGATCCGCATCCGTGTAGGCGTATTGGACGCCGTCTTTGCTATTAATTCGGTAGAGGGGCGGCTGGGCGATAAAGAGGTGGCCGCCGTCGATCAATTCCGGCATGTAGCGAAAGAAAAACGTGAGCAGCAGCGTGCGGATGTGGGCTCCATCTACGTCTGCGTCGGTCATGATGATCACTCGACCATACCTCAGCGCCGTGATGTCTAACGTCTCTCCGATGCCCGCTCCCAAGGCGGAAATCAATGCCCTGACCTCATTGTTTGAGAGCACCTTGTCTAAACGGGCGCGCTCAGTATTGAGAATCTTGCCGCGAATTGGCAGAATGGCCTGGAAGTTCCGATCGCGGCCTTGTTTGGCCGTACCACCGGCCGAGTCGCCTTCCACAATGTAGAGTTCGCATTTGTTAGGGTCTCGCTCGGAACAGTCGGCCAGCTTGCCCGGTAACGTTAAGCTCTCCAGAGCGCTCTTTCGAATCACCAGATCGCGCGCCTTGCGGGCTGCGTCCCGCGCCCGGGCGGAGGTGAGACACTTATCGACGATCGCACGCGCGGCCTTTGGATTTTCCTCCAGATAGTCGCTGAAGCTCTCGTTGAGCACCTGCTGCACCTGATTCTGGACCTCGGCGTTCATCAGCTTAACTTTGGTCTGGCTCTCAAACTGAGGGTCACGATGTTTGATCGAAACGATGCCAGTAAGCCCTTCGCGAGTGTCTTCTCCCGTGAAATTCGGATCCGCTTCTTTCAACAGACCGTGCTTTCGTGCATGATCGTTGATCGTGCGTGTAACTGCGGTACGTAGGCCGGTCAGGTGGGTGCCACCGTCGACGGTGTTGATCGTGTTGGCAAACGAGTACAGCGATTCCGCATAGGAATCGGAATACTGAAGCCCCACTTCGATCTCGGTACCGTTGACGTCGCCCTCGGCATGGACGACGGAGTGCAGCGTGTGCCGGTTTCGGTTCAGATACTTGACGAAGGAAACAATGCCACCTTCGAAGTAGAAAGTCATTTCGCGCTGGCTACGCTTATCCAGGAGCCGGATGGTCACGCCACGTGTTACGAAGGCCATCTCCCGGAAGCGCTGAACCAGGGTGCTGAAGCGGTAGTCGACGTCGCCCTTGAAGATGTCTCTGTCGTACCGGAAGGTGGTTTTGGTACCCGTCACGTTTTTTCCAACGGTGCCGATAACTTTGACCGGCCCAACCGGTGCGCCTCGCTCGTAACGTTGGGTATGCACCTTCCCTTTGCGCCGGATCTCGACCTCGCACCACTCCGAGAGCGCGTTCACGGCCGAGACGCCCACTCCGTGCAGGCCGCCTGAAACTTTATAACCAGCGCCCCCAAATTTCGCGCCGGCGTGTAACATCGTCATCACAACTTCCAGCGCGGGTTTCTTGATCTGAGGATGTATTTCAACCGGTATTCCACGGCCGTTATCCTCCACCGTCACGCTGCTGTCTTCATGAATAGTGACGCTGATGTGATCGGAGGCACCGGCCAGGGCCTCGTCGATCGAGTTGTCGACGACTTCATAAATAAGATGATGCAGCGCCTTGACATCCGTACCGCCCACGTACATCCCGGGACGGCGGCGAACGGCTTCAAGCCCCTCCAGAACCTGGATATCTTTAGCAGCGTAGCTGCTGACTTTCTTTTTGGCCTTTGCCGCGGACTTTCTTGTCGCCTTTTTTGCGTTAGTTACCTTCCGGGGCTTCGACGCGGTGCTCTTCGGGACCCCAGGGTTCGATTTGCCCGTCGATTGAGTCGAGGAGGGTTTTTTCTTCCCTATGGATTTTGTCCTCCCTATGGATTTTTTCGCCTGGGTCGATGAAGAATTTGACTTCCCCGTCGACCTCTTTGCGATCTTCGTCGGTGATTTCTTGGTCACTTTTTCAGCCAACTATCTATTCTCCTTGTGGGCCAACCAAACTTCAAGCGGCTCGTCTAGCAGCCGCTAACCATTCTCGCCTGCCCTGATAATATGCGTAGCTGCCAGCCAATAACGTCGTGGCTACGAAGGCATGTCCCACGAGCGCCAGTATTGAAAACCAGGAAGTAGTGCTTGGCAAATCCCAGACGTAATTCAAAAGCCAGTAGGAGCCGAAGGCCACCCCCAGGTAGCCGACAGTGGACAACAGGTTCCAGCGTACCAGGATAAAACTTTCAAACATGGCGCGGACCACACCCTGGTTGTATCGGATAATCCCGTGCGGCGTGAAAACTAAGTAGACCGCGAGCCAGAACAGCAGCGCGAATCCAAGGAAGAATACGCCGGTGCCCAGCAGAGGAAGGACCAGTGTCGCCAAGGCGATTGCGATCAGCACCATGAATCCGGCGACCAACCCCCCCACAAACACAAGAAAGCCAAACCCCACCATCCGCAGCGCCGCCATCCATCCGGGCCCTAATTCCGCATCCGGCGCCACGGCTGCGGCAATCCAGTACTGATAATACGCACCCAGGGCTAGCCCGATGCCGGAAAGAGCGATCCATATCAATAACACTCGAGCCGGTTCGACTACTTCGACCCGATTGACCAGCCCCAGCGGGGACTCGAGCGGCATCCTGCCCGCCATAAGGCTTGGGATGCCAATAGGAATCGTACTCAGCGCAGAAAGTAAATTGAAACTCTCTCCGACATCTTCGACCACCTGCCCGATCAGCGAGGCTTGTTCCGCCACCAATCCCTCGGTTTGGAGCGCCGGCTGTGCCAATGATTCGACAAAACGCGCTATCCCCAGGTGCGGTCCGAGCCATAGGAATAAGTCCAGAACCAGGGGAGGGATAAACAAAAACGGGCGAGAAGCAACCTGATCGAAGCCAGCGGTCAGAGAAGAAAATACGCCAATGGGCTTCGATTCAGCCACAAAACTGATTCTACCATGCGAGGGTGCCGGGGCCAAATTTGGAGTGCCTTTGAACCCTAGTTCCCTGACATATAGGGGTCTGAATGATGGCAAGCCTATGCCTTGCGCCTTCTAAGTTCTTCTCAGGCTTCCTCCCCTGGGCTCTCGATTATGTCAAGCAATATCGAGCCTGATAAGGGACGGCTCCCAAGTTGACCCCTCTCCGTGGGTCCGTTAGAATTCGCTCTGCTCGTGGCAAGATCTTCGATTGCACTTCTCACGGACTTTGGCACACAAGGCATCTATGTTGGCGTTCTCAAGGGAGTCCTCAGCACCCTCGCCCCCCGTGCCAATCTGATCGATATCTCACATGATGTCCCGCGCGGTGACATCCAGGCGGCCGCGTTTATGCTCTGGCAAGCCTCTCCCTACCTGCCGCCGAACACGATTTACTTGTGCGTCGTGGATCCCGGTGTCGGATCTGCGCGACGGGGGGTGGCCGCGAAGTGGGACACGCAAATCTGCGTCGGCCCCGACAATGGATTTTTCAGCTACCTGGTCTCACGCGACGGAACGCCAGAAGTGATTGAACTCTGGGACCCTCAGGTCAGCAGCACCTTTCACGGCAGAGACATCTTCGCGCCGGCCGCAGCGCAGCTGGCATCGGGGACGGCCCTGAACGACCTGGGCCCACCGGTAGAATTGGAAATTCTGCTGCCGGTCCCGCGTCTGGAATCCGTAAGTTCAGAGGTGGTGGAGGGGGAGGTCGTCCATCAGGACCCGTTCGGAAATTTAATTACCAGCATCGGCATATTACACCCGGAGGGGAGCCAGATACGCCTGGCCCCATGGCTGGGTCAGGAGCCGGAGTCCTTCCTTGCCGCTCAAGATCTGGCTGCCGGGCTACCCGGTGGCGACGAGCTCCCTCTCGTCCGTACTTTCGATGATGTCGCCGAGGGGGAAGGGCTTGCTTATATTGGAAGCAGCGGCCTTCTTGAAATCGGCGTAAACCGCGGCTCTGCGGCACAGACACTCAAGCTGAAGCTGGGTCAGCAGGTTCAATTGCTCATTAAAGGATAACTATGCCATCTTTCCGAATTGAGGGAGGCCATCCGCTAAACGGAGAGGTCTTCCCTTCTGGCAACAAAAACGCCGCGCTTCCCCTGATGACTGCCAGTCTAATGGCAACCGGCGAGGTCACATTGCACAATGTTCCCCAAATAGGCGATGTGGCCACGATGCTCCAGCTGCTCACGAGCATGGGCGTAGAAGCAGAATCTTCGGATGGATCGACCCTGAGGCTGCGTTCTCAGGGCGCCAAGCGAGGCCAGCTGGATCCGGAATTATGTCGCCGCATCCGGGCTTCGATACTGCTGGCCGGCCCAATGTTGAGCCGATTTGGAGCCATCGACCTGCCTCCACCGGGAGGCGATATTATCGGTCGCCGCCGAATCGATACCCATTTCTTGGCGCTGCAGGCCTTCGGCGTTGAGGTGGAGCACAACGATCGGCAATACCATATGCGGGCGAAGGCCGGCCTGCGGGGAGCCGACGTCTTGCTCGACGAGGCCAGCGTCACGGCCACGGAAAACGCCATCATGGCCGCCGTCTGCGCCGATGGCGCCTCGGTAATTCGAAACGCAGCCTCCGAACCCCATGTCCAGGAGTTGTGCCTCTTCCTAAGAACTCTCGGCGCCCATATTGAAGGCCTTGGCTCCAACACGCTGCATATTGAGGGCGTAAAAGAATTACACGGTGGCGAACACACCATCGGGCCAGATTATCTGGAAGTCGTGAGCTTCATTGCCGCCGGCGCGCTGACGGGTGGCAGTATGCGTATCGTCAACGCCGGCGCCAAGTACCTGGGTATGATCCGTCTCGTGTTCAAACGCCTCGGAGTCGATTGGGTCGAAGATGGAGAAGATATCGTCATCGAGAGCCGCAATCGGCTCGAGATCACCCCCGACCTGGGCGGCTTTGTCCCCCAGATTACGGCTCAGCCCTGGCCGGCCTTCCCGACCGATCTGGTTAGCCTCGCTATAGTTGTGGCCTCTCAAGCGGAAGGTTCGGTCCTGATTCACGATTGGATGTATCCCAGCCGCATGTTCTTCGTCGACAAGCTCGTCTCCATGGGCGCCAGGATCATCCTATGCGACCCGCACCGCTGCATCGTGGAGGGGCCGGTTCAGCTCATCGGCGAAGTTTTGGAGAGCCCCGATATTCGCGCCGGAATGGCGCTCGTCCTGGCGGCATTAGCCGCCAAGGGAACTTCCATTATTCACAACATCGGTCAAATTGAACGCGGCTACGAGGGCATAGATGAAAAACTGCGGCGATTGGGGGCGAAGATCGAGAGAATGCCCGAATAGCTGACTCTGAGGGGCGCCTGCGGTATAATCCGCCCTCGGCAGTAGAAAGGCCGATTAAGCTATGCCAAAACGAACCTATCAGCCAAAGATCCGGCGAAGGGCGCGAGTCCACGGGTTCCGGGCTCGGATGTCCACCCGGGGTGGCCGGGCAGTTCTACGTCGTCGCCGGTTGAGAGGCCGCTACCGGCTGGCGGTGCGGAAGAACCAGCACGTTAAGAAGGTTAACTGGAACGCCTGAGGAGCCAATGCGAGGTCAGCGATCCATTCCATGACCTCGAATGAAACTTAAGAATAGGCTCACCAGCACGACGGAATTCAGGCGGGTGCGGCGCACTGGGAAATCCTATGCCCACCCGCTTGTTTTATTGATTGCCAGCCCGTCGATCAACGAGTACGCTCGTCTTGGGGTCACAGCCAGCCGAGCCATTGGAAACGCGGTCAGGCGGAATCGAGCTAAGCGTCGCATGCGGGCGGCATTTCAGGAATTTGAATTGGCCGCCGGATGGGACTTGATCCTTGTGGCCCGGCCCGGACTCGATGAGGCCCCATGGTCAGAGCTGGTTGAGGCAATGAACGATCTGCTAAAGAAGGCTGGGGCGATTGGATAATCAAGATGACTGCAGCGCGAAACGATGCCATCTTAGAACACAACCACCCGATGGAGGAACGCGCCATCGAGCAAGAACATTATCACGAGAACGAACCCGCGCTACGTGATATTCCGATAACGGCTTCAAATTTGCCCCGACTGGCAGGTTTGGGCCTCATCCGCCTGTACCAATTGACATTCTCTAAGATCCTGCCGGCAGGGACCTGCCGGTTCTACCCCACCTGTTCGCACTACGGCTACCAGGCGATCGCCAAGCACGGCTTGGTCAAAGGGTCTGGCCTGGCCGTTTGGCGGGTCGCCCGCTGCCAACCCTTCAGCGAAGGCGGTTACGACCCCGTACCCTAGGCATGCATCCGAAGCTAGCCGTTCCGCTCTCGATCGTCGGCACCTTCCTGCTCAGCGCATGTGCGGGCGCTGGATTTCGCACCGCGTCGAGTTGGCCGGGACTGAGTTCGGATGGGGAGACGGTCTACCTGGCGTACGACCAGGCCGTATATGCCGTCAATGCAAACAATGGGGACCTGCGCTGGTCTTACCCCGAAGAGCCCGAGAGTGGCCGAACATTTTACGCCCCGCCTGCCGTTTCAGAGCACGGCACGCTTTACGTGGGCGATTTCGCAAACGAAATTGTTGCACTGAAGACTTCTAATGGGGCCGTCGAGTGGGGACCCATTCAGCTGGGGAAGGGTGGCGGACGGATTGTGGGTGGACCTACCGTCGCGGGCAACCTGTTGCTGGTACCCTCGGGAGACGGACGGCTGTACGCGCGTGACACTTCGGATGGTTCAGCGGTCTGGGCCTTCCCGCCCGAGTTTGATGAGCCGCTCGAACATCCTATCTGGTCCGCGCCGGTGGTGGAGGGCGAGCGGGTCTTCTTAACTTCCATGGATCACAATGTTTACGCCATCGATCTATTTCAGGGGCGTCAACTATGGATAGCGGACCGCGACCGCGGCGGAGCCATTGCGGATTCACCGGTTCTGGCGGATAACCTGTTATTGGCGGGCACTTTGGGTCAGGAACTTATCGCGCTCGACAATGCTCGAGGCCGGGTGGCATGGGTCTTCAACGCCGGAGACTGGATCTGGGGCAGCCCGGTTGTCGGAGATGGGGTGGCGTACTTCGGCGACTTGGCGGGTCAGCTGCACGCTGTGAAAGTAAGCAACGGTGCTGAAATCTGGAATGTGACCTTGCCCGGCAGGATATCCGCCTCGCCTGCTCTCAGCGAGGATCGGATCTTTGTGGCGGCCGAGTCGGGTACGCTAATTGCGCGAGAAATTTCGACCAACCGAGAACTCTGGAACGTGCCCCTCGACGGAGAATTACAGACCGATCCGCTGTTGGTGGGAGATGCGGTCATTGTGGCGACCAACGGGGGCGAGCCGCTGCTATGTGCCTTTGATATCGAGAACGGCACCGAGCTGTGGTCATTCACTCCGGGCGGCAGCGAAAAGCGCTGCCGATCTAGTTGAGATCGTGGACATGAGGAGCTTAAGTTGAATATCTGGGACTCTTTGATCCTGAATCCGATGATCAATGCCCTCCTTTACATCTATGACTTTCTGGGTCCTACGCTGGGTCTGGCGGGAGCATTCGGGCTGGCGATTATCGTGTTCACGATCTTGATCCGCGTGATCACTCTGCCTCTCACCTACAAGCAACAGCAGAGCACGCAAAAGATGCAGGAACTCCAGAAAGACAAGGAGTACATCAAGATCCAGGAGAAGTACAAGGGAGATCGACAAAAGCTTCAAGAAGAGCAGATGAAGCTCTATAAGAAGCTGGGGATCAACCCCTTTGCCGGATGTGTACCCACCATCATCCAGCTTCCAGTTATCTTCGGACTCTATGGAGCCATCATTCGCTCGCTGGCCGACTCCCCTACGCCTTTGCTGGAATTCTCCAAGCATATATACACCAGCGTCTCGTCCACGATCATTCCACTTAACAGTCAATTTCTATGGATGGACCTGGGCCAGCCAGAACGATTTGCAATTCCGGCTCTGGAAGGGTTGCCGGTTGTAGGGGATGGACTTCCTGTCCTGGCCGTAATCGTCATCATCACTTCCTATCTACAAACCAAACTAACCACTCCGCCACAACCTGGGGCTCAAGGGGCAGGAATGACCCAGATGATGGGCATCTACATGCCGCTTCTCCTGGGTTGGTTTGCCTATACTCTGGCCGCCGGGCTCGCACTCTATTTCGTAGTCAGCAACGTTTTGGCGATCGGTCAGGCCCTTCTCATGAAACGCTTCCGATCGGAGCCCAGTCCGAAGCCCAAGAAATCCGAAGGCAGCGGCCGGGCCCACTTGAAAGGCAAGTCTGACGGAAAAGCGAAGGGAAAGAAAAATCCACCGGGCAAGCAGGCCAGGGGGAAAGGATCCTAGTGGAGAAAAAGCCGAGCCTGGAGGTGATTGCACCCACGGTTGAAGAGGCGGTCACGCGCGGCGCGGCCGAATTGGGCCTCCGCGAAGACGACCTGCAGGTGGAGGTACTGGACGAGGGGAGCAGAGGCTTCCTGGGTATCTCAGCTCGTCAGGTCCGCGTGCGGCTGACGGTTGCGCCTGCTGGCGACGTTCCCGCTCCAAAAAAAGAGGCCGCATTAAAGGATGGCGCTCCGATCCCTGCGACGGAATCCGCGACGGATGATGATCCGGAGGCCGTTCAGGCCGCCCACGACACGGTGGCCGAGCTGGTAGAGAGATTGGGACTGGAAGCTCAGGTAAGTGCCAAGTGGGGGCCCAAAGATCCGGATGCCCGGATCCAGCCATTGCTGGTAGATGTAAATGGAGATGACCTTGGAATCTTGATCGGCCGAAGGGGCGAAGCATTGACCGCGCTCCAATACATCACGCGCCTGATTGTGGCTAAGGAACTGAAGCGACCCGTTGCAGTTGTCATCGATATTGAAGGCTACCGCGCAAGGCGAGAACAACAGCTTCGCCAGCTGGCGCGGAAAATCGCCACTCAAGCCTCCGATCTGGATCGGACCATGGAGCTTGAGCCGATGCCGCCGAACGAGAGGCGCATCATCCACGTCGAGCTGCGCGACAATCCTAGCGTTACTACGGAAAGCGTGGGCGAGGGCTCAAACCGTAAAGTTACTGTCATCCCCAAGGGTTAAGGATTGAGCAACCCGTCTCAATCCGAATCTCCAGCCCCAACACTTCCTGCGGTTGATTATCTACTCATCGGACATTTGTCAGAGGACAGAACCCCGGACGGCATAACCTTGGGGGGCACGGTCTGTTATTCGGGGCTCACCGCGCATGTATTGGGTCACTCGGTCGGCCTGATCACCGCCGCATCGGAACGAGTCGATCTTGGGCCGCTCGACGATCTGACTCTTGTTGTCAAACCTTCCCCAGAGTCGACTTCGTTCGAGAATATCTACACCCCTGAGGGCCGCATTCAAACCATCTTTTCCCAGGCAGTAAGCCTGGTCCAGGAGGACATCCCGCCCGAGTGGATGAATGCACGACTGGTCCATGTCGCCCCCCTGATCGGCGAGTTTTCCAGCGATATATTAGATTCATTTCAGAGTTCCTTCATCGGACTTACCCCACAGGGACTCATGAGAGAATGGGATTCGTCAGGGCGCATTTCCGCCCTGACATGGGAGGCGGCCTCCGAGTTCATCCGGGTGGCGGATGCGGTCGTAGTCAGCATCGAGGATTTCAATATGGATGAGGAGGCCGCCGAAGATATGGCGACCCAATGTTCCGTGATGGTCCTCACTAAGGGGCCGGGCGGAGCTCGTGTTTGGGCGGATGGTCAGGTGAGATCGATGCCTGCTCCTCCCGCCAACGAGCTGGATGCGACGGGAGCCGGAGATGTCTTCGCCCCGGTATTCTTTAGCCGTTACACCTCCTTGGGAGATCCCTGGCTCGCGGCCGAGACGGCTATTCGCCTGGCCACCGCCTCCGTGGGCCGGTCGGGGCTTTCGGGCACCCCTACCCCGGACGAGGTTCAGGATGCGCTGCGTCGAGAGGGCTCCTGATGCGGACCTATACCCTGGTCAATCAGAAAGGTGGGGTAGGCAAAACCACCACCGCCATCAGTCTGGGCGCTGAGTTAGGACGTCGCGGGATGAAGGTGCTCATTGTCGACTGTGATCCACAAGCCAACGCCACCTCCTGCCTGGGCATCGAACCAGGAAGCGTTACGGCGGGGACGTATGACGCTCTGATCGGCCGCCTCCCGGCCACCGACTGCGTGCTCCACAGCCCCAATCTCAAGCTGACGCTGCTGCCCTCCTCACCCGCGCTGGCCGGAGCACAGGTCGAGATCGTAGGCATGGCGGACAGGGAGCGGGCCCTGCAGCGCGCGCTCAGTCCGCTTGGTGGACATTTTGACTATGTCTTGATCGATTGCCCGCCCTCGCTTGGCCTGCTCACCGTGAATGGCCTGGTGGCCGCAACCAATGGCGTTATCATCCCTGTCCAATGCGAATACCTTGCGCTGGAGGGACTGTCACAACTCATGCAAACCTTGCAGAGGCTGCGATCCGGCCTCTTCCCGGCCCTGGCGGTGCGCGGACTACTGCTGACAATGTACGATTCCCGCACTCGATTGTCGAAGGAGGTCGCGGATGAACTGCGGGATCACTTTGGGGACAGCGTATTTGAGACAGTGATCCCCCGTAATGTTCGGCTGGCGGAGGCGCCATCATACGGTATTCCTATCGCCTCCTATGCCCCGAATTCGCCCGGCGGGATCGCCTATCGCGAATTCGCGGAGGAGATTCTAGAAAGGGATGGGGTCCCGATGGCCAAGGCTGCGGTTCGCGTTAGCAAAGATGGGATCCCAAAAAATGCTAGATCAGCCGCGCTTGGGGACCACGGCGGAGTTTCGCATGGCGCGTAGGCAGGCACTGGGCAAAGGCCTCGAGGCTCTTATACCAGCCGGTCCCGAAATCCGCCCCGGTGTCCTTGAGCTCTCTCTCGACCTTATCGAGCCAAACCCGAGACAGCCCCGTTCGGTGTTCTCGGAGAGTGAGCTGGAGGATTTGACCCAATCCATCCGGCAACATGGCATCCTTCAGCCGCTGCTCGTAGTCGCCTCCGATATTGGATATCAGTTGATTGCCGGCGAGCGTCGTTTGCTGGCCGCGAAGCGGGCGGGCCTTTCTGCAGTTCCGGTTGTCGTGCGGGAGGCGGGTGCGCAAGCAAGCCTGGAGATGGCGCTGGTCGAGAACCTGCAGCGCTCCGACCTGAAACCGCTGGAGGCCGCGGAAGGTTTTCGACAGCTGATTGAGGATTTCAAACTGACTCACGAGCAGGTCGCGGTTCGGTTGGGGAAGAGCCGCAGCGGCGTAACAAACTCGCTGCGACTGCTTCGGCTATCGGCTGCCGTGCGCACGGCCCTGGAAGCGGGAAAGATCTCCGAGGGCCACGCGCGAACCTTGCTGGCCTTGCCTCAAGCCAAACAACAGGGAACCGCATTGAAAGTGATCCTTGCGCAGGATCTAAACGTGCGGCAAGCAGAGGAACTCGTTCGCCGAATGGGCCGGGAGCCCGCGCCGAGTGCAAAGGCCAGGCCTGGAGCCGGCGATCCCCAGCTGATGGACCTCGCCAAGCGGCTCGAAGGAGCCCTGGGAACCAGAGTGGACCTGCACCGGACGAAGCGAGGCGGCCGGGTGATCATCCACTACTATTCTGACGAAGAGCTCAACGCAATCGCCGATCGGCTGCTCGGGGAAGAGTAAGTCGCGGCCACCCGCATTTCCACCGATAATTGAGACACAGGAGACCGGCCCTTTGATTCCGCCAGCCGGCGCGCGCCCGCGAGCGCTCACTCGCTCCAGAGCCCTAAGATCGGACTTTGAACCGCTCCTGGTTATCGACGACCATCGGGTAAGGCGCTTGCCTTGCCGGTCGCGGCGCGATATTTTGAAATCGGGCCTCTTGGCCGGGGAAGCTCGCCAGGCAACGGAAAACCCGCGGGAGGTATAATCCGCTCCCACAGCGAAACATGAGCGAGCCGCACGCGTGCGGCTCTTTTTCAGCCAAGCGAGATCGAAATTCATGAGATTTGATGACAAGGTAGCCGTCGTCACAGGGGCCTCCAGGGGAATCGGGAAGGCGGTGGCAGTTGAGCTTGGAAGCCAGGGGGCGAGCGTCGTTGTGAATTACCACACCCGCGCAGACAGCGCCGAGGAGGTGGTGGCTGCCATCGAAAAGTCCGGCGGCAAGGCCTTGGCCTACCAGGCGGACGTGGGCGACATGCAGCAAGCCCAGGGGCTCGTGAAGTTCGCCGTAGAGAAGTTTGACGGGCTACACATCCTGGTCAACAATGCGGGGATCATCCGCGATGGCTTTATCATGTTGATGAAGGAAGCCGACTGGGACGACGTAATCCGGACCAATCTCAAGGCCACATTTAACTGCTCCAAAGCCGCCGTGCGCCTGATGATGAAGAAGCGTTACGGGAGGATTATCAACATCGCCTCCATATCGGGCCAGATGGGCAATCCGGGTCAGACAAATTATTCTGCCTCAAAGGCGGGTCAGATCGGTTTGACCAAAGCCTTGGCCCGCGAAGTGGCGTCCCGCAACATCACCGTAAATGCGGTGGCCGCCGGCTACATTGACACCGAAATCTGGGAAGACACCCCGGAAGAGGCAAAGGAGCGGCTATTGGGCATGATCCCGCTCGGACGCTCCGGCCAGCCCGAAGAAGTAGCTAAGGCAGTGGCGTTCCTGGCCTCCGACGACGCAGCCTATATCACCGGTCACGTTCTGGCTGTGGACGGTGGGATCGTAATGCATTGAGCGAGGCAACCCTTCAGATAATGGCGAAGGCAAAATCTAAGGTGGCAGAATCAGCAGGTAAACCGGACGAAGCTCGTGCGCCCGGAATCACGACGATTGCGCCTGGCGTACTGGTTCGGATTGCTCAGCTCACGAGTCTCTCTGTTCCGGGCGTAGCGGGCCTGGCGCCCATTCCGGGCGGGGTGAGTCGGCTGTTCAAGCGTGAGGCGGGCGACGGTGTTTATATCGAACTCGCCGACAATTCCGTGGCGGCGGATCTATATTTAGCGCTAGATTATGGGGTCGAAGTGCGCAAGGTCAGCCGAAAAGTCCAGCGTGATGTCGCACGTGCGTTGGAGGACATGGTGGGTATGCAGGTCACTCGGGTAGACGTGCATATAGAAGAAATCGTATTCGAACATGAAGCGTGAGCGGCGACGAGCCCGTTCCCAGGCGCTCCAGGTGCTGTATGAGATCGACAGCGTGAACCACCCCGCGGAAGAAGTCCTGGCGCGCTATGGGGAGGAGCTGTCCTCGGAGGCCAGGGAGTTCATGAACACGCTGGTACGCGGCACCCTGGATTCGAGGGATGAGATTGATGTGATGGTCGCCGAAAGCGCTCCGGAGTGGCCGATTAGCGAGCTCGCAGTAATTGATCGGAATATCTTGCGCCTGTCCCTTTGGGAGCTCCTGATTTGGGGCGAAACTCCGGTCAAGGTCGCCATTAATGAAGCAGTGGAACTCGCCAAGCGTTACGGTTCCGACAGTGCTCCCCGATTCGTAAACGGTGTCCTCGGTACCCTGGCAGGCAGGAGGAGCTCAAGGAAACCATCCTCGGTGAAGTGATATCGGACCCCATAAATGGAAATCCTGGGAATAGGCCCGCTTGAAGCATTATTCATAATCCTGATCGCGCTGATCGCCGTTGGGCCTAAAGACATCGGAAAGGCGGCTCGCTCTGCGGGCCGTTTGTTGAATGAACTATATCGCTCCGAGGCCTGGCAAAACCTGAGCGAAGCGTCTAGGAATATCCGCGCGCTCCCCAACCGGCTGGCGAGAGAAGCGGCCTTGGAAGAGTTGGCGCAAGTGAAGCGGGAAATGGAGCAGGGCGTTTCCGCGGGCCTCGATCAGCTGAAGGATATCGATCTTTCGCCGGAGGCCCGCTCCAAGCCGAACGACAGCTCCAAGAACGCCGAAGGCTCCTCCCCTAAAGAGTAATGTGTGTGTGATGCGTAGGTTAACCGGAAAACTCTGGACACTCGTCACGGCTCCGGTCAGGGGCCTCTTGTGGCCTTATCGGGCCTACCGTAAATTCCTGGACCAGGAGCCGCAAGATAACCCCACCACGGATGTCATCGCGCGGGCGTTTGCGGAGCCCATGCTGTTGGTCGATCACCTGGAGGCTCTGCGGCGACATCTCTTCCGCGCGCTCATCGTGCTAATCGGGACGACGGCATTGAGCTTTGCCTTTGCCTCGCGGACTCTGGACTTGCTGGCAAAACCGGTCGGTGGAGTCGAAGCGCTGCAATCGATCGAAGTCACCGAATCGATCGGCACTTTTATGCGCGTATCGCTTTTGACCGGATTCGTCCTGGCTTTTCCCTACATTCTGTTCGAGCTCTTTGCTTTTGTTAATCCTGGATTGAAGCGAGCCGAACGGCGGTTGGTGTTGTTTTCTATTCCGTTTTCGTTCTTGCTCTTCGCAGCCGGGATCGGCTTTACCTACTTTGTTGTACTTCCCACTGCGTTGCCGTTCCTGCTCACTTTTATGGGCGTCACCACGGTTCCCCGTCCCTCCAATTACGTACGTTTCGTGACCAGCCTGATGTTCTGGATCGGGGTCTCCTTCCAATTCCCTCTTGTTATTTATGTGCTGGCCGGATTGGGATTTGTGAACGCTCGCTCGCTAGCGCGCAACTGGCGTTTCGCAATCGTAGGGATCGCGGTTCTGGCGGCTGCCGCAACGCCGACGGTAGATCCTGTGAACATGGCGCTCGTCATGGCGCCGATGATTGTGCTTTACCTGATAAGTATCGTCCTGGCCGCCTTGGCAGGGGCCGGCAGGCGCAGGCGAGCGGCTCAGGACGCTCAGCCTGCTGACTCCGCTCCCTGACGAGCTCCCCTTTTACAGTCGCGCGTCCAGAATTCGGTCCGGATCCTCTAACGGGAATAGGTGCCCATTAGGTCGGTTTGACCCAGGATATGACCCTCCATGGCCGCCAGCACCTGCTCCTTCGTGGCACCTACTTCTAACTCAAGATCACTGTCCAGTGCATACAACTTGAAGAAGTAGCGATGCTCACCGCCGGGTGGACAGGGCCCACCATAACCAATGGAGTTCCAGCTATTTGAACCATGCACCGCCCCGTTGGCTAACATGGGATCTGGCCCGATGGACTCGGGCAGGGAACGTGCCTCGGCCGGAATATTGAAGAGCACCCAATGCACCCAGGTGCCAACCGGCGCATCGGGATCGTCAAGGATGAGGGCAAAACTCAGCAGACCGTCTGGCGGATGGGTCCAGGTCAGGCCGGGTGAGATATTTTCCCCGTCACACGAGAAGGCCGCAGGAATCGGATCGCCCTGCACAAACGCCGAGCTCAGGAGTTTGAAGTCCGGCCCATCCGTTGGAGAGGGCTGCTCAGCCGTTGGCTGGAGCTCCTGCTGGGTCGGCTCCACCGCGGGAACCGCTTGAGTGGGCTCGGCAATCGGGGAGGCCGTAACACTTTCGGTTGCGCACGCCCCGAGCAGTATTGCACTGGTGATCAACACAAGGTACCTCATTCAAATCCTCCGAGTACGGATCCTAGCATACGTGTGGCGATTCGTTGGCACAGCCCGCGGAGGTAGAATGGTCCCACCGTTGGAGGAACAATCTCGATGCGTCCCGTCTATGTTGTGTCGGGCGGAGTTTCGAAGTTTGCCAAAGCTCGCCCAGACAAAACTTTCCAGGCCATTGTAAAAGAAGCCTACGACTATTCCATTCAAGATATCGGACTCGACTTTCCGACCTTCAATTCGCTGGTGGATGGATCGGTGGCTTCGTATTTTTCAGACCATTTCAGCCGCCAGCTGATGTCGGGCATTATGGCCCAGGACTATCTGGGGCTGTGTCCCAAGCCCAGTCATCGGGTGGAGGGCGGTGGCGCCACCGGAGGTTTGTGTTTCCAGGAAGCCTGGAAGGCGATTGCTTCAGGCCATATGGAGTTATGCGTGGCGTATGGATTTGAGACTATGAGCCGCGTCGAGACCTGGAAAGGCAACGAATTCATCGCCCTAGCCTCGGACGTTTCCTGGGACTATCCGGTCGGCGGATTCTATTCCGGATACTACGCCATGATGGTGACGCGCCACATGAAGGAGTTTGGCACAACCGTCGAACAAATGGCGACTGTTTCGGTCAAGAACCATACCAACGCTTACTACAACCCTTACGCACAGAAGCGCCATCGCTACTCGATCGAAGACGTGCGCAACTCTCCCATGGTGGCCTGGCCCCTGACCCGTCTGGATATCTGTGTGATGTCGGATGGTGCGGCGGTAACACTCTTCGCCTCCGAAGATGGGCTTCGACGGTTGGAGGCCGCCGGCGCCAAGGTCCGCCGGCCGTTGGTTCGAGTGACCGGTATAGGTCGCGGAACAGATGCCATGCGAATGGCCGACCGGCCACACGTAGACTACGAGACTTTCATTCGGGACTACGCCACGGAGCAAGAAAAAGATTCCGATGAGACGCGTGCCTACTACAAGGTGCTGTGGGATCGCGGCACGCGTTATCCCGGAGTGCACTCTTTTCGAGCAGGCCGAACCGCGGGCAACATGGCGTACAAACATGCCGGCATCGACGACCCCCTGAACGAGCTGGATTTCATCGAGCTCCACGACGCCTACACTTCCAGCGAAATTCAGACCTATGAGGACCTCGGCCTGTGTCGCTACGGAGAAGGCGGAGCCTTTGCGACCTCCGGCAAGGCCTTCATGCCTAACGTCGAATACGATCTGGACCTGGAACATGCTCCGCTCTGCCCGGTCAACCCTTCGGGCGGGCTGATTGCATGCGGACATCCAGTCGGGGCGACCGGCCTGATGCAGGGAGTCTTTGCAATGTGGCAGCTGCAGGGGAGCATCGGGATTCACTTTAAGGATGACACCCTGCAAGTGGAAGGTGCCAAGCGCGGTGCCATCCACTCCCATGCGGGAACCGGAACGTACGTGACAGTGAGCATCCTGGAGCAGGAGGCATAGATATGGCTGAAATTCCCAAAAAGCGGCCTGAAACCCTGGGCGGATATGTGGTTCACGGCATTCCGTTTCCTAAGGAGACCGATCCGGATTCGCTGGCTTTCTTAAAGCGCATGGCGCCGCTCCAAATCGAACAGGAATACAAGATCACCTATCTGCATTCTTATGGCCAGGACAGCCCGTGGTTTGCGGCCGCCTCCAACAAGCGGCTGCTGGCGAATCGGGATTCCAAGACTGGCTACACCTATGCCACCCCGCGTGGCCACGACATGTACTCCGGTGAAGAAACCGAGTGGATCGATATTAGTACCCGCAAAGCCAGCGTTCACGCGTTTACGGTCTGCCACTTCGGCTCGGAAGAGTTCCTGCCGGAGACACCATTTGTCTTGATCCTCGTGGAATACGAAGATGTGGATACGCTGTTTATGGCTCGCCTGGTCGGAGTAGACCCTCTTGCGGCTTCGCTGGATTGGATCGGAATGGAAATAGAACCTCGCTTCCTTCGCAACAGCAAACTCAAACCAACCGACGTATATTTCATCCCGCGAGCTGCTGAAGCTTGATCGGCTGGCAAAGCGGAACCCCCCTTGCCCCAAAACTTATCACCTAACCACCCCAACCTTCTCAAAGCGGTCAGGCGGCTGCGGCGCGTTCTCCTCGCCTGGGCGGTCTTGTTTGCAGGGATGGCGGTGCTGACGTTTCTGGCGGTTCCGGGAGCGATCCCCATCCAATGGATGGCCGGATCTGCGCTCCTGTTCCTGAGCGCCTCGCCGGACCCTGCCCATAAGAATCCCCTCCTGGGCTTACAACCCGCGTTGTTGGCGCTCGTATCCATTACCTGGGCGCTTTCGCTGCTCGGGCTTGTGCCCGCCATCAATCAGGTATTCGCCTTGGACCCTATCGTTCAGATTTTTGAAGCCGGGCTGATTGAGGGCCTGGCTCTAGGCTTCGTGCGCGGGATTCTGGTGCTGATGACCTGGAACCAGTTATTGTTTTATCGAATGCTTTATGGAACCCGGGGCAGCGTCGGCCTGGAAGAGGGCCTGCCCGACATCCCAGAAATGGTTCCCAACCGGACCGCGTTGCTCGAGACGTACGCCCGCTGGGCTGGAATTGCAGGCGGCGGCCTCATTCTCGCCGCCTACGCAATTCCCGATCCCGATTTCCTGCTGCCATTGTTGTCGAGCTCGCTCGGCATGGGAGGAGTGGCGCTCGGCCTCGGAGTCGGGGTGGCCTTCTCTCCGACCGAGCGCCGTCCCGCGGCTCTAGTGTCCATGGTTGTGGGGGCCTTCATATTTTTGCTGTCGTTTATTTCCGCGCGATTGCTGGGCCTATGAATCCACTGGGAAACGCGGTCATGTTGCATAAGGCTCGCCGCCGGGAGCGGCGCTTGCATCTAGCCATGGCAACCGTAGGGCTGGCGGCCGGCGGCGGGTTCCTCCTGATCGGAGCCTACCGTTGGAACTTTGCATTGAGCAACTACGGCCCGGCCGTCGTCTGGCGGTGGGGAGCGGCTTGGCTGGCATTTGGCCTGGTATTTCTGGTGGTCGGACTGATTGGGGCCGCCTGGGTCATCCGTTGGCACTGGTTATCTGTCACCTCCTTTGAGAAGGGACTTCAAATCCAGCGCAGGAACCATATTTCGACTCTGACATGGGGCGAGATTCAGGCCGTACTGGTGTCAGGGGTCACATACGGAGTTCTTGGGTTGATCTGGGGATCTCGATCAACTCTGCGCCTCGAACTCTCGGGAGGCCGAAAACTGCGCTTTCCAGATACGTTGGCCGGGCTCGCCCAACTGATCACAACCATCAAGCGCCAGGTCTACCCACGCCTCCTGAAAGAATACTCCCAGCATCTACGGAATGGGCAGCCGATACCCTTCGGGCCCCTTCAGGTCCGACCGGAGGGAGTCGTTAAGGGTCAGCGGCGGCTTAGCTGGAGCGAAGTGGCCTCTGCCGAACTGAAAGATGGAAGAATTGTTCTAAAGACCAACCAGCGAGGGGCTCCGATTCGGGTACGAGCCAACGCCGTTCCCAATGCCGAGATTTGCCTGCAGCTGATACAAATCCATGCCAAACAAATCAACCCTAAGGGAGATCGGGCCTCCTGAACCTGGCGGGTGAGAAATATCTCCTTTGCGCGCTCGGGTCCATGAAATGAGAAACGAATCCAAGCTTAGCTTCAGCCATGGGATAGTGTGGGAGCCGGGGCCTGAATACACCGAGCGAGCCCATCTGACCCAGTTCATGCGGGAACATGCGATTCCCGACTTCGATGACCTCATGGCTCGCTCGACGCAGGATGTGGGCTGGTTCACCGAGGCTCTGTTGAAATACCTGGACATCCGCTTCGCCAAACCGTACTCCCAGGTTGTAGATTTGTCGGAGGGTATCGCCTGGCCCCATTGGTGTGTGGGTGGGCGAATGAATATCGTCCATAACTGCCTCGATAAATATGTGGACACCCAAACCGCGCTCCGACCGGCGCTAATCTGGGAGGGAGAAGGCGGCCAGGTGCGCACGTTCACCTACGAGGAGCTTCGCATTCAGGTAAACCTGGCGGCCGGCGGTCTGCGTTCCCTCGGACTGGGGCTGGGCGACGCCATCGGACTGTACATGCCGATGGTGCCGGAAATCGTGGTCGCGTTGCTGGCGATCGCCAAGATCGGCGGGGTGATTCTGCCGCTGTTCTCCGGGTTCGGCGTGGGAGCGGTGGCCTCGCGCCTGGTAGATGGAGAGGCCCGAGCATTAATCACCGCCGATGGTTATCCCCGCCGGGGGTCCACGATCGAGATGATGGTGGTCGCGGATCAGGCCGCCCGAGCTTGCCCTACCCTGGAACATGTTGTTGTTTATTCGCATGCCGGACTGCCGATCGAGGGCTTCGATGGCCGGGCTCTCTCCTGGGATTCATTGTTGTCCGGGCAGCCCACCGAGGCGGAAACGGAGGACACGCTGGCCGAGGCGCCTCTGATGGTGATCCATACCTCCGGTACAACCGGAAAGCCCAAGGGCGCGGTCCATACCCACTGTGGTTTTCCGGTCAAGGCCGCACAGGACATGGCCTTTGGAATGGACGTCCATCCCGGCGACCGAATTTATTGGATGACCGACATGGGCTGGATGATGGGTCCCTGGTTGGTGTTTGGCGCGCTCCTGCTTGGGGGCACGTTTGTGCTCTACGACGGCGCCCCCGATTTTCCAGGTCCGGATCGTGTATGGGATCTCGTGGAGCGCCACAAGATTACCAGCCTGGGTCTCTCGCCCACACTTGTTCGGGCTCTGATACCGTACGGGGAAGAACCCTTCCGGGCCCATGATCTTTCCTCTCTGCGGCTTTTCGGGTCGACGGGTGAACCCTGGAATCCCGATCCATGGATGTGGTTGTTTCAGAATGTCGGGGGCGGCAACCTTCCGATCATCAACTACTCTGGCGGAACCGAAATATCGGGCGGTATCCTCATGGGTAATCCGATCCTCCCGCTGAAGCCAACCGCCTTCTCCGGTCCCTGCCCAGGAATTGCGGCCGATGTTTTCGATGAGCAGGGAAATTCGGTTACCAACCAGGTGGGCGAGCTGGTCATCAAGTCTCCCTGGATCGGTATGACCCGCGGGTTTTGGAAAGACCCGGAACGCTACCTCGAGACCTATTGGTCCCGATGGCCGGATGTGTGGGTGCACGGAGATTTTGCCGCAGTGGATGCGGACGGCTCCTGGTATATCCTGGGCCGATCGGATGACACGATCAAGATCGCGGGCAAACGCCTCGGACCAGCCGAGGTCGAATCCGTGCTTGTGGCCCACCCCGCGGTGGTAGAAGCCGCCGCGATTGGCATTCCACATGAGATCAAAGGCAGCGAACTCATCGCCTTCTGTGTTCTGTCGCCCGGGATTGAACCGTCGAACGAGCTGGCTGTCGAACTTCGGGAGAAAGCAGCTGAAGAACTGGGGAAACCGCTTGCGCCGAGCCAGGTGCGATTCGTTAGCGATTTGCCGAGGACACGAAACGCGAAGGTGATGCGGCGGATGATGCGCGCTGCGTATCTGGGCCTGGACTATGGCGACACCTCCGCACTTCTGAATCCCGAGGCGCTGGATGAATTTGCATCCGCCAGAGGCGGTTCGTGACGCGAAGACCATTTAGTCAGGGTCTACGAATGAGGCTGTTTGCCGGCGCCCTGCATCCAGGCGGCGGTTGAATTTTTTTCCCCATTGGTTATGCGCAGGGTAATGCGCGCGGAAGATTGATATGGATTTTGAATTAAGTGATGAGCAGCACAGGTGGCAAGAGACCGTGCACGAGTTTTGCGCGCGGGAAGTCAGGCCACTGGCAGCCGAGATGGATGAACGGCAAGAATACAACGCCGCCGCGGTTCGGAAGATGGGTCCGCTGGGCCTGCTGGGGCTTAATGTCCCGGAGCAATATGGCGGTGCAGAAATAGATGCCATAAGCGCCGCAATCGCCATTGAGGAGCTGGGATGGGCCGATGGGGGTACCGCGCTCAGCGTCTCTGCCCACAATGGACTGGCCTGCGCGCCGATCGCGCTTTTCGGCACCGAGCAGCAGAAGGTGCGCTGGCTGCCCAAACTGGCGCTCGGGTCGGAGGGCCTGGGTTCCCTGGCCCTGACCGAGCCGGGGGGCGGGTCGGATCTCATGGGCGGGGTTCAGACGCGTGCGGAGCTCACGAACGGCGAGTGGATAATAAATGGCAGCAAGGCCTGGATTACGAATGCCAGCGTAGCCTCTCAAATTGTTACTTTATGCCGAACGGACCCTGGCGGCGGTTCGAGGGCCTTGAGTCTCATCGTTGTGCCCGTCGGATCTGCGGGGCTCCATATCCATCCTGCCGAAAAAAAGATGGGGGTTCGCGCTTCACCCACCCACGCCTTGACGTTTGAGAAAGTGCGCGTGCCTGAGGATCACCTACTCGGGGCGCCGGGAGATGGGATCTATCAGACGTTGGAGGTGCTGGACGGCGGCCGAGTGTCCATCGGCGCGCTGGCGGTGGGTTTGGCAAGATCCGCGGCGGAGGAAGCCATTCGATACGCGAAAGAACGCCGGGCGTTTGGTGAACCGCTAAGCCAGAAACAGGCCATTCAGTGGATGATCGCAGACGCGGCCACCGAAATTGAGGCCGCACGTCTATTAGTCTACAGAGCGGCCTGGCTCAAGCAGGCAGAGCTCCCCTTCACCAAGGAAGCTTCGATTGCGAAGCTGTTTGCGACGGAGATGGCAGAACGTGTATGTCGCAACGCGATCCAGATATTAGGAGGCTACGGCTACAGCGCGGAATACCCCGTAGAACGAATCTACCGCGACGCTCGGCTGATGACGATTGGTGAGGGCACGAGTGAAATTCAACGACTGGTGATCGCCCGACGCGTCTTGGGAATCGAGTGACCCGCCTGAATTTGTGAGCCTTATCTCTTCGCAAATAAAGGCCGCCCGAATGGGCGGCCTTCTCTATTAAACGCTAGGCGACTGCTGGATATAGATATCCTATGCGGCCGCCCTCACATGGCTCTAACTAACTCGGAATTCAGGCAGGCGGTGCCGAAGACTGATCGGGCGCGGGGGAGCCCATTTCACCATCGCTTCGCCCCAGCCACCGCTTGTAGCCGACGTAGATGACTATCGCCCCCCCGGCCGCAGTGGCCCACACGGGCCAAACCGCCCTTAGGACGGTCCCCACATCAGAGATTGGGGCTAGATTGATGTAGTAATAGGTCAGCGAAATTGCCCACAAGATCACAAAGGTGCCAAATAGCCAAAACCGCATCAGGTTCAAACGTTTAGTCTTGTCGTCGCTCATCCTGTCCCTCCCTGTACCGATCGGTCCGTCGCCTTGTATTCTGTACCCCATTCTCGGGGCACCTTGGATAGTCTAGAGCGTCCCTTACCGCTTGCAATGGGCCTTTATGCCTGCAAGCCCCGGCATCGAGCCTGAGCGCAACTTAGTCGCTGCGCATTATATGGCCCCCCAGACACGCGAAACCGCGGCTCCGATGAAGGGCCGCGGTGCCTTCGAGGCGTTTATTGGATGATGGTTATGCCGATACCGATTCTAGTGCGGCGTCCAGCGCCCCCTCACTGGCAAACCCGACCCACTGTTGCAGCACGTTCCCGGCCCCATCGAGCAGGAAGAAGTGCGGCTGGTACTGATAGCCGAGCTGTGATTTGAAAGGAGTGGTGTCGGGATCGTCGACATCCAGGTAAACAAAGTTGATCCGGCCTGCGTACTTAGCTTCAAGCCCGTGCACGACGGGCGCCATTGCTCGGCAGGTCGGTCACCAGAAGGCGAAGAACTCAACTAGCGAGGGGGTGCCATTCGCCAGGTCAACCGTGGCCGGATCTGTCGCCGCAAGATCGCGGCGCACTGTGACCGGTGCTGCCGACGGTTCCGATGTGGGAACTTGCGTCTGGGCCCCTTCCGCGACCACGGGTTCTGATGCTGATACTTGCGGCTGGCTCTGCGTCGTAGCCAGGGGCGCCTCCGTTGGAGGCTTCCGTTCTGGGGCGTCCGTCGGTGCGGGAATAATCTGCGTATCAGGTTGGGGATCGGGCTGGCAGGCCGCAGCCAGCAAGCCGACAGCCATCCCAGTTGCGATCAAGCGGTAGTTTCCCATCCATCTCCTCATTACAACTGTGATCCTGCGCCTCGTAAGCATTACAGAGGCTACCCACTCTATATTATGAAACCCTTATCTTAGATTGTAAACCGCTCGTTATAATCGGGGAACAATCTTCGGATTTCGGCGGTCAAGGCCTGTAACTGGCCTTACCGGTCGCATCGACTCGCTATGCTAGGCTCGCTATTAGGCTCAATCCGAATCAAAGAGCCTGAACCGAACTCAGGCAGCGAGGATGCGGAATGCGACTCGACATCTACATCGACGACTGCTGCGAGACCTGTGAACAGGCTCGAAAGATAGCCGACCAGGTCCGGGAACGTATGCCGCAGGTGGAAGTAAACTTAATCGAACTTAACGGCGAAACGCCCGATAGCGTTTTTGCAGTGCCGACTTATTTGCTGGACGGCGTTACATTGTTTCTGGGGAATCCGAACGAAGCGGAGTTGTTCGAAAGGCTCGCCACTCAAGGATCGTGACGCGACAGACCCGAAGCCCCATGGAGATTACCAAACTTCAAGCCCTATCCGAAATCGAAATCTTCCAAGACCTGACCGATCAGGAAATGGAGGAGATGGACCGTTCTACAACCATGAGTACCTGTGAGCTTGGTCGCGTATTTTATGGGCCAGATGAAGCAGGTGAAGTGCTTTTTCTCTTGAAGCAGGGCCGTGTACAGCTCTATCGTCTCTCTCCGGAGGGTAAGAAGCTGGTTGTCGCGGTGTTGGAGAAAGGCGCCATTTTCGGCGAGATGTCCCTCATTGGACAAGGGATGCATAACACGTTCGCCGAGGCGGTCGAGGATTGCACACTTTGCGTGATGAGCCGCATGGATGTTGAGCGCATTATCAAGGAGAAGCCTCAGGTGGCCCTGCGCTTTCTTGAAAATATGGCTGCCCGACTGAGGAGAACCGAGGCCAAGCTCGAAGATCTGGCTTTCAAGAGCATTCCTGTCCGCCTGGCCGCGCTGCTGCAGGATCTAGCCAGTGACAGCCAATCCGGTGACACAATTGAGGGCTACACACACCAGGATCTGGCCGAAATGCTGGGCACCTACCGTGAAACTGCCACACAGACCCTCAACGAATTCAAGTCGCACGGCTGGGTGGAGATCGGACGTAAGCGGATCCGGATCATGGATCCCAGCGCTCTGAAGCTTCAAGCTCAACCTTAGAACCCTCCCACTCCCCTCTTCATGGCGCCCGCTGGGGCGCAAGCGCAGCTCGCCTGTATCCTCGCCATCCCCTGGCCGCCTCGCTTCTCTAAGTTCCCGCTCCCTGATCGAATCGCTGGCTATAATCCTGTGATCTCACGTCGCGGGTGATTGATGAAACTAGTTGAATGTGTACCGAACTTCTCAGAGGGCCGGAAGGCCGAGGTGTTGGATGCGATCGCGGCCTCTATCGAATCCGTGCCGGGGGTCCGGCTTCTCGACCGGCATAGCGACGTGGATCACAACCGCACGGTGATCACTTTTATTGGGCCGCCCAAGGCTGCGGCGGAGGCGGCTTATGCCTGTGTGTCAAAGGCCGCCGAACTCATCGACCTGGATGCACACGAGGGGCAACATCCACGCCTCGGAGCTACGGATGTGGTGCCCTTTGTTCCGATTCAGGAGGTCACAATGGAGGAATGCGTGGTCCTGGCACGCGAGCTCGGCCAGCGCGTGGCACACGAATTGGGCATCCCGGTCTATTTATATGAAGCCGCCGCCACCCGCCCCGATCGTGTCAATCTGGCGGACATCCGGCGCGGTGAATATGAGGGCTTAAAGGCCTCGATCGCGAACGATCCGGATCGAGCCCCAGATTTCGGCCCTAAAAAGCTTGGCCCAGCGGGTGCCACCGTGGTCGGTGCTCGCAAACCACTGATTGCCTTTAATGTGAACCTGACTACCGACGACGTCGAGGTGGCCAAACAAATTGCCAAACGCGTGCGCCACTCCGATGGCGGGCTCGCGTATGTCAAGGCGCTTGGATTGCTCGTGGATGGCCGAGCTCAGGTTTCAATGAACCTGACGGATTTTGCCCGCACTTCAATTTACCGCGTGGTCGAAATGGTCCGGGTTGAGGCGGATAGCTTCGGAGTGGAAATACACAGTTCGGAGTTGGTAGGTTTGATCCCTCAGGCGGCTCTGATTGACACCGCGGCTGGCTACTTGCAGCTTGACAAATTGTTACCGGAGCAGATCATCGAAAGTCACCTGGTTGCCTTGGAGGAGAGGTCCTTCCTGGATCGGCTGGCAGAGGGCACCCCGACTCCTGGCGGCGGATCGGCGGCCGCCCAGGCGGGAGCCATGGCCGCGGCTCTTGTAGCCATGGTGGGTCGGCTCACGGTTGGAAAGAAGAAATACAAGGACGTAGAGCATCGGGCGCTCGCCATCGTACAGAAGGCGGAGACGCTGCGCGGAGGCCTCGAGGCTGCCGTTGTCGAGGACGCGCAGGCGTTTGATAACGTAATGAAGGCACTGAGCATGCCCAGGGACACATCCGAAGAAACGGCCGCCAGGGCCGAGGCCCTCGAGCTAGCGACCGTGCGCGCAAGCGATGTGCCCCTGCAAGTGGCCAGAAGCTCGGCAGAGGTACTGGGCTTGGCGGCGGAAATTTTGGCGATCGGCAACAGGAATGCGCTGAGCGATGCGGGAGTCGCCGGAAGGCTTGCAATGGCGGCTGTTTTATCCGCGAGTCTGAATGTGAAAGCAAATGCGAGCGGCCTTACGGACCGGAAATTGGCTGCCCGGTGGCTTGAGGAGCTTCGGAAGCTTGAGGATCTCTCAGAGGAGAAACGAATAGAAATCCGCGGCTTGCTGAAGGACCGAGCCGAGATCCTCTGACCTCCGGACGCTTCACCATCCGCTTGCCGCGAAGATCTCTCCCAGCAAGGCCGCACGTTCCACTTCGGTCATCGGCCGCGGCTGCGCAAAATCCTCCAGCATAGCGGTCACCAGCTCGGTGTTGATATAGCGCCCATCGTAGAAGGTGTGCCGATCCAGAAATTCCTGACGCAGCGACAGCTTGTACATCTGATCAAAGAACAGGTTCCCCAGACCGTAGTGGATCAGGCCCCCGGCGTAGAACTCCATCGATTGAGGTCGATGGGCCTGGCTGCCGCTGACAATAACCGCGCCGGCCTCGATGGCGCGCCGAAAAGCGTCTATCTGATCGGGCAGGGGGCTCGTGCTCGCCGATTCCCGCCATTGAAAAGTGAAAATTACAGAGTAGCCATCGTCCGCCAATTGCGTCACGCGTTTCATTAACCCATCGTCATCGCAGCGTAGAGCCCCGGGGCGATCCGCTTTGGCCCAGACGTAGGCCGGTCCGGGCTCATTGCAGCCGAGAAATGCGATCCGGTTACCGTTGTGCTCGATGAGTGCCGGCAGGCGAGCCTCCGCCAGGTCGCGGCCGCCCGCGAACGTCTCAAATCCCTGCTGATCGTATAAGTCCAGCGTGGATAGCAGGGCCTCGGTTCCCCAATCCGCCAGGTGGTTACCTGAGAGTTCGATCAGATCCACTCCAACCGCCTCAAACAAAGGTAAATGTCGGGGTGCGGAACAAAACCGGAGGCTGGTTTGAACCGGATCCGGCGGTGGGCAATCCTCGGTAAAGGCCGATTCGTGACTGATATGAGTGATGTCCGCCTGTCGCATGATCGCCCCGATCTGTTGGCCGGGGTAGTCGACCCCGTAGCGATCCATCCTCCAGGCCGTGGCCCGGACCAGCGCCGAGACCCCCGTCATTAGAACCGTGGTTATCTTGTTGGGATCTCGATTGGATCGGGGCCAGTCTAGAAGAGGGTCCAGCAAATCCATAAGCTCGGGATCGCCGCTCAGGCCGAAGCTAACAACCAACGGGTAACTCTGCGAATCAAAGTCCCGGTCGAGAGGCGAGCGGTTATCGAGTCTTATCACCTTCCAGCGCGGCTCGAGCTTCTCAAACGGGATGATGGCATAGGCGTTGCGCGCCTCCCAGACCTGATCCAGTATGCGTTCCCCGGAAGCCAGCTGTAATTTAGCTTCGCTCCCGAGCAGGGTGGCCAGCTCATTTGCCACTCGGTCGGTGAGGTAGAAGGCGATTTCGCTCTCGGCGGAGGTCCAGGCGCGGCGTAGTTCCTCCAGGGAAATTTGATCCTCAATTGTGGGGAAAGGGGCCACAACCGCGTAGATCCAGCGCGTGAGCGGCCGGTCCGGGCTGGGTTCGATTCGTACTTCCGCCTGCGCAGGGTCCTCGACCCACTCGACCTGCAGATCCCCCACTTGAGCGACCCTCTGGGCAGGACCAAACAGGGCGGCGGGTAGGGCCGGAGAAGCCCAGAGCCGTACCGTGGACGGCACTGGTTTCGGGGTTGGTGCAGGGGTCGGCAATTGGGTTGCCGTCGGTGGAACCGGACTCGGCACCTGCGTCTCAGGAGCGGCCGAGCAGGCTGCAAGCAGCGGTAACAGGAGCCACACGGTGGCGGTTGGCCGGGTTGCGAGCCTCATGTTCTCATTTCGCGCCGCGTCGAGCAGGCTGCAGGCAGGGGCGGAATCCACACGGTGGCGGTTGGTCCGGCTGCGAGCCTCACCAGCTTAACCAGCGCCGAAATGAAACCGCCCTGGTGAGTACCTCCAGGGCGAACCGTTTGAACCGACGGACTCAGAACTGGTGTCACAGGTCGAATTACGAGGTTGGACCAGGAAGCTAATTACAGGGTGTTTGCCTCCGCTCTCGTTGGTCCCTATCCTGCTAACGAGCGATGATCCTATCGCTCGATCTCCTTTTGGCCTCCCAATTCACCCACCTGGCGCACGAGGCCAAGTAACAAGAGTCCCAGCTTGATACCATCGGTGGCGCCCATCTCTGGGGGCTCGTCCGAGCGTCGAACCATGATGAAAGTAGCTCCGAGACCGGCCAGAGCGCCGATCAGGCCACCGATAATGAGCGCCTTGGTTTTCCAATTCGATTTCATATTATCTAACCCTTAAATATGCCGGCCAGGTAACGAACGCCTGCGATCAACGCATAGGAGGCCGCCCTCGGCACGATGACCGGCTTGGCCGCGGCTTCGCTCGCCTGTGAGACGGCCGCCTGCGCCTCGGACGCGGCCGACCGCGTTCGATCGAAAGGTGGGGGGATCAGCCGGATCAGATAAATCACCCCGATCATGGCGGCCACAATAATCACCAATCCCACGATTCCGAGCAGGATCGCCAGAGCAAATAGCAGGACGATCGAAACGTCGGCCCACGCACTGGCATCACCAACACCTGACAGCCACAGCAGCCCAATAAGCAGGCCAACAACCAGAAGCCCCGCTCCAAACGGAAGGTAAATTTGCAGCCGGACCTGATGTTTCCAGGCTGCGTCGACACCTCTCACTGTGACGCCTTGCCGCCGCTTGAGCTCGAAAGGATACATGCCGCGGCTATTTTAGCACGGGGGTCGATTCGGCCTTGTCTCTTGATATCTTGGCGACCGATAGGCCTATTACTTTCCCCGCACGCGGCGCGGGTTTAGAATGGTTCGTTATGAGCGAGTTCCCCGGACGCGGCAAGGTGGCCGTGGTCAAAACCTCTCCCGCCTCCATTCTTGAAGATGTGCACAAGGTAATGCGCTTGGGCGAATTCGAGCGCGCACTGCCCAGAGACACAACCACCGGATTAAAGATCAACATCTCCTGGCAGACTTGGTACCCGGCGTGTTCTTCGGCTCCCTGGCAGATCGAGGGCGCAATCCTAGCGTTGCAAGACGCCGGTTATACCGATCTGGTGGGAGTGCACAACGATACGGTTGTTGTGGATACCGCCGTAGGTGAAATCAACAACAGGCACCGGTTCGTCACCGACAAACACGGCATCCCTTGTATCTACCTATATGAGGAAAACTTTGAATGGTTCGAGTACAAACCCAGCACACCGCTGCTGGTGCTTGATAAGGTGTATCCGGATGGTGTGTTTATACCTAAGGCGCTGGTCGGCCTCAATATGATCCAGCTGCCAACCGTTAAGACCCACGTGTTCACCACTATCACGGGTGCCATGAAAAACGCCTTCGGAGGGCTACTTCACCGCAACCGGCATTGGACACACGCCGTCATCCACGACACGCTGGTGGACCTGCTGATGATCCAGCAGGAAATCCATCCGGGTTTGTTTGCCCTCATGGATGGCACTTTCGCGGGCGACGGTCCCGGGCCACGCGCCATGCGCTGGCATCAGAAAGACATTCTTCTGGCCTCGGCGGATCAGGTTGCCATCGATTCAGTATCTGCTCGGCTCCAGGGGTTTGATCCGATGCAGATTCGGTTTATCCGCCGCGCGCATGAGCTCGGGCTGGGAGTCGGAGATCCCACCCAGATTGAAATAGTGGGCCACGATATCGAGACCGAAGAACCCTGGAATTTTCGCCAGGAGGACACACTGGCAAGTCGAGGCCAGCGGGCAATCTACCACGGACCATTGAAGCCGCTCGAAAAGGTGCTGCTGCAGTCGCCTCTGGTCCCATGGTCTTACTTCGCCAGCAACTTTTACCACAATGTCTATTGGTATCCGTTCGTCGGCCGCGGCCGCGTGCTCGAAGCACTCAAGACAGAATGGGGGAAACTTTTTAAGACCTACGGCGATGGCGATGTTGTCATGCCGGGGATGGAGCCCAAAACCGTGGTTCAGGCGGGGGTAGCTTTGCTGGCTCTGATCGCGCTGGTCGCGATTGGAATCGGCTTAGTTGCGGGGCGCTAGGCCCTCAAGGTCTCAGCTCGGTTCCCGGAAAGTGGCGGGGGCCTCGACCCCGGACTCGCACCTTTGGCGGGCCCTTATCCATCGTGAGCGGTTCATTCACTGGTCAACATGAAAAATTTGACGCGTAAACTGGCTGCGGGTCTGATTCTCGGCTTTCTGGTTTTTATCGCCCTGGCAGTGTTGGGTGACATCAGGCAGGTAGGAGAGGAGCTGGCGGGATTTACCTGGAGCCTGGTTCCGCTGATTCTTGCCTCCACCGTGTTTGGCTACGTACTGCGTTTCGTCAAGTGGCATTACTACCTCGGTCGGATCGGAGTCAACAATATCTCCGTAAGAGAAAGCGCGCGGATTTTCGTCGCAGGCTTTCCGCTGGCAGTTACGCCCGGGAAGGCCGGGGAGGCGCTGAAGGCGACCTGGCTGAAGCGTGCCGTGGGTACACCGACGCCGAAAGGTTTGATGGTTGTTTTGGCGGAACGAATCAGCGATGGACTGGGGGTGCTTCTACTGTCTACGGTGGGGGTCTTCGCCTACCGACAATATTGGCCTATCTTCTCGATCGTGGCCGGGGCGCTGATCGGCGTTATATTGATTTCGCAAATCCGCCCGCTTGGGCGATGGTTAATTGATTTCTCGCGCAGAATCCCGATCGTGCGGCGCGTGGCAGACCCGCTTTCCGAATTCTATGAAGGATCCTACGTTCTCTTCCGGCCGAAAGCCACCCTTATCGCAGTGGCCTTGGGAACTGTGGCCTGGCTGGGTGAAGGGGTGGCGATGTACCTGGTGCTGCTGGGATTGGGGGTGGCTCCCACTACGTACACCTTTGGCATAGCGGTATTCGTCCTCTCCTTCTCGACCATCGTGGGCGCCATTTCGGCTCTTCCCGGCGGGTTGGTCGCGGCTGACGGGAGCATCGCGGGCATGCTGGCCCTGCTGCTTGGTCTTTCTGCGACGACGGCCGCCTCAGCCACCCTTCTGATCCGTTTTGCCACGTTGTGGTTCGGAGTAGGATTAGGGTTGCTGGTTTGGCTCACCGCGAGCGACCTGTTTGCCGGAGAGCCCGATCCAAAGGGTGCCTAAGCAAGGGACTTCCTCTAACGAAACGCTGACAATTTACCAATGCGCCGCTTATGAATATCCTGTACAAATAACTTGGGCAAGTATGTCTTGCCTGCGCAAGGACGGTACCGAGGTCCTGAAGTAAGGGAAAAAATGTGAGTGACAAAATACTGGACGTAACCAAAATTATCCGAGGCGGCGCCAACTTGAAGGGCGGAAGCGTCGGCCCTACCGTTGAAGATCTGGAATTTGACCTCTCGGCGATGCGTGCGGCCGACTCGGGCGATTCAATCGCTCAGTACCTCTCGAATGTTGGCCGCGTGCCTCTGCTTAAGATGCAGGACGAAGTCGATCTAGCCAAGAAAATTGAGCTGGGGAACGAGTCCAGTGGAGCGCTGGCCAAGGACGGGATAGTCGCCGAACGCAGACGGAAGTTGTTTCAACAGGTCCAGGACGGAATGGCGGCTTTTGAGCACCTGATTCTTGCAAATTCTCGTTTAGTAATTAGTGTCGCCCGCAGGTACCGTGGGCGCGGTGTTCCATTTACCGATCTGATCCAGGAAGGTCATATCGGACTGATGCGCGCCGCCAAGAAATTCGACTGGCGTCGCGGTCTCAAATTTTCGACCTATGCCACATGGTGGATTCGCCAGGCGGTCACGCGCGCCATATCCGACCAAAGTCGAACCATCCGGCTTCCGGTCTACATGGGTGAGCAGATCACGAAGTTACGGCACGCGGCGACCCAACTGACCCAGACCCTAGGTCGGGATCCTACTCTCGAAGATCTTGCGGAGAAGTTGGAAGTTTCCGTGGAACGCGTCGAGGAACTCGTTCACGCAATGGAGCAGCCGCTTTCGCTCGAAAAGCCCATGGATGAGGAGAACGATCGGGAACTGGGCGATCTCATCCCCGACGAGGATGGGCACAATCCAGAAGTCTGGACACTTGAGAGTTTGTTGGGCGACGATCTTCGCCTGGCGCTTGAAGACCTGCCGCCACGCGAGCGCGTGGCCCTTGAACTGCGTTATGGATTGAAGGACGGAATGACCCACACCCTCGAAGCGATTGGAAATCAGCTGGGCGTTACCCGCGAACGTGCGCGCCAGCTGGAGGCTCAAGCGCTGCGAAGGCTCCGCCACCCCTCCCAGCGCAGCCGGCTGCTGGATTACTGGGAAAGTTAATTTCCCCTCAGTGGATTATCCAATCACAAAAGCGCACCGATGAGGTGCGTTTTTGTTATCGGGCGTAGGCGTTGATTCCGGCTTAGAATTCGTGCATGGTCTCCATGATCACTCAGGTCCCTGGCCTGCTCTTGGGCCACTTTACCGACTCACAACACCACACCGGCTGCTCCGTAATCCTGTGCCCAAAGGACACCGTCGGGGGCGTAGACGTGCGCGGCCCCTCTCCCGGAAGCCGGGAAACGGCGCTCTTGGCACCGGACAAACATGTGCAGGATGTCACCGCCATTTTGCTATCCGGGGGAAGTGCCTTTGGGCTGGCAGCTGCCGACGGAGTGGTGCGCTACCTGGAAGAGAACGATCTCGGTCACTGGACTCCGCGGGCGACTATACCTATCGTCCCTGCGGCTGTGGTCTACGACTTGTTTTTTGGTGAGGGAAAGCGCCGCCCGGACCCCGAAATGGGTTATCAAGCCTGCCAGGCGGCGAAGATCGATGAGGTTGCTCAGGGGAATGTCGGAGCGGGCGCCGGCGTCACAGTTGGCAAGTGGGCTGGATTCGAAGGCATGATGAAGGGTGGGTTCGGCACCGCCTCCGAGCAGATCGAGATTGAAGGTGGCGAAAAGTTGATCGTCGGAGCCGTGGCTGTGACCAATTGTGTGGGAGATGTACTGAACCCGGACGGGACGGTCCTTGCGGGCGCCCGCCGCCCCGATGGATCTTGGTCCGCGGAGAAGGATCCGCTGCAGTATCTGGTCCGAGAGCTAGAGATTCCAGCGGGCACCAATACGACCCTCATTGTTGCCGCTACCAACGCCGTTATGAGCAAAGTTGATGTGAATCGGTTGGCCCAACACGCCCAGAACGGACTGGTAACGGCCGTCCGTCCTTCACACACCACCCACGACGGGGATATCGCCTTCACGCTCGCCACCGGCCAGGTCGAGGCGCGGTTTGATTTGGTGGCTTACCTGACTGAACGAGTAGTTGCAGAATCCATTCGTAATTCAGTACGTTACGCGAACACACTGGAGGGGATTCCCGGACTGGCGGGTTAACCATGGCAATCGTGCTCGCTGAGCTACACTGTCATACTTACCGCTCAAAAGACTGTCTGATGATGCCGGAGAAGCTCGTGGAGGTGGCTCGGGCGAAGGGCATCGGGCGTCTCGCTATTACCGATCACAGCGAGATCGAAGGCGCGCGCGAGGCGCAGATCCTGGATCCCGAACTGGTGATCATTGGCGAAGAGGTATATACGACACAGGGAGAGCTGTTGGCCTACTTCGTTAAGGAGTGGATTCCGCCCGGCCTCGAACCCATGGACGCCATCCATCGACTGAAAGAGCAAAACGCGGTGATCAGCGTGGCGCATCCCCTGGATCCCTTTCGCGGCGGCGCATGGCAGGAGACCGCCCTGCGCGAAATCTTGCCTTACGTGGATGCCCTGGAAATCTTTAACGCTCGCACGGTCGGCGGAGGCGCAAATGAGCGGGCCCGGGAATTGGCAGATGAAGCCGGGCTCGCGGGGACAGCCGGCTCGGATGCCCATGCCTATCTGGAGCTGGGAACTGCGGGGTTGCGGCTACCCGCTTTTGACGATTCGGAAGGGATGCGAGCCGCGCTCAAACAATCGGAGGTGGTCGGAAGGCTCTCTTCGCCCCTCGTTCACTTCTTCTCCCGCTATGCCACCTTTCGGAAACGGCTGGGCTGGCGACCGAAGTCTTAATTCTCCTTGGTGCGAAGATGGGGAAATAGGATGACCTCGCGGATGCTGGATCGGTCGGTCAGCAGCATGGTAAGCCGGTCGACCCCCATTCCAAAGCCCCCGTTGGGCGGCATCCCGTAACGCATCGCCCTCAAATAGTCCTCATCCAGCGGGTGGCGGTCGGCGTCATCCTCTCCATGGGTGCGCCCCATTTCGAGAAATCGCTGCTCCTGCTCTACCGGATCGTTCAACTCCGTAAAAGCGTTGCAGATCTCCATCCCGGCTACGAAGCCCTCAAATCGCTCAACACTCTCAGGATTGTTCACATCGGCCTTGGCGAGTGGTGAAATATCACGCGGATAGTTGTATAGGAAGGTCGGCTGAATAAGTTCCGGAACGACATGGTGATCCAGCAAATGTTCGATCAGCTTCCCGCGCGAGGCCACCTCCGGGGCTTCGATCCCGGCCTTGGAGATCGCCGTGCGAAGCGCATTTTCGGTATTGTGTTCGGCGTAATCGATGCCGGTCTGTTCCGCGATTGCAGCTCGCAGCTCGATCCTTCCCCAGGGTGGTGTCACGTCGATGGTGCGGCCCTGGTACTCGAATTGCGTTCCGCCAAGCACTTGTTCGGCCACATAGGTAATCATGTCTTCGGTTACGTCCATGACCACTTGATAATCGGCATAGGCCATGTAGAACTCCAGCTGGGTGAACTCCGGCTGATGCGTCCGGTCGACGCCCTCGTTCCGAAAGTCCTTTCCAATCTCATAGACTCGCTCGAGTCCTCCCACAAGCAACCGTTTTAGATAGAGCTCGAACGAGATCCGCAGATAGAGGTCCCGATGGAGCTGTTTGTGATGCGTGACGAACGGCTCCGCGGCCGCTCCGCCGTAGATGAATTGCAAAACGGGCGTCTCGACCTCCAGAAAGCCAAGATTATTGAGGTATTGGCGCAACGCGTCGATAATTCGGGCTCGCGTTCGAAATACCTCCCGCACTTCCGGATTAACCGCCAGGTCTGCATAACGCTGACGGTAACGGGCCTCCGGATTGTCGAATGCCGAATGGACCACGATCTCGTCGTCGACGAGTTCTTCTTTCGCAGCGGGCAGTGGATAGATGGCCTTCGACAACATGAGGAAGGATGCTACCCGCACGGTGACTTCGCCGGTCCGCGTGCGGAAAAGCTCCCCCTCCGCCTGAATGAAGTCTCCGAGATCGAACGCTTCCAGAAACAAATCGAGCTGATCGGGGCCCAGCTGATCTTGGCGAAGATACAGTTGGAGTCTTCCGTCTGTGTCTTCGATATGCGCGAAGACGGTTTTGCCCATCTCACGGATCGACCGCAGGCGCCCCGCCACAACTACTCGAACCTGTTCATCCTTGGCCGCGGCCTCGAATGCCTCGATGGCCGCGCTTGAGGTATGCGACCGGCTTGATCGCGCCGGATAGGGATCGAGTCCCTCTTTTCTTAGGCGGTCCAGCTTTCGAAGCCGGGCTTGTGTGAGCCTATCTGTCATAACACGGCGCGTCCTTTCCGTCTCCCGAAACAAAAAGCGCCCCGCGCCAGCACCGGGGCGCAGGGCGTATATTCATTTCGGCCCACTCACTTGATCTTGATGATATGGAATTTAAGCGCGCCGGCGGGTGCCTTGACCCGGATGTCGTCTCCGACTTTGCCCTTTAACAGCGCCTGCCCCAGCGGAGATTCGTTCGAGATCAGGCCTTTCTTGGGGTTGGCTTCCGCGGCGCCGACGATAGTGTAAGTTTCCGTGGATGATCCATCCTGTTTCACCACCACAGTGCTGCCTATAGACACCATGTCTTTTGTCCGGTTGGGCTTAATTTCTTGAGCCGAAGCAAGCAGGTGCTCGATTTCTAGAATGCGTCCCTCAACAAAGGCCTGCTCGTTCTTGGCCGCCTCGTATTCCGCATTTTCAATCAGTTCGCCGCCTTCCATGGCTTCGTGTAGTCGACGGGCCACTTCCAGACGCTTGGTATCGAGCAAGTGGGCCAGCTCATCCTGCAGCTTCTTGCGGCCCCTCTTCGTTAGATAAACTTCTTGATTCACCATCGAAACCCCTAATATGCGCTCCAGGACTTATATTCGAGTCTGAGTACTTCCCTCATATGACAAAAATGAACTGAGAGAGGTCTCTCAGCCCATAAGCGCCGGGCATCATAGCATAAGTTATTAAGGCTGTCCAGATTGCCCATTTTAGAGGCCGGGATGGCCATTTTTGGGTCGCCGGCGGCAGATTTACGGCGTGATCGGTGATAGGATTCGGTTTCTTGGAGGCTATTAACCATGAAATTGCCACAAGCTGGGGATCTAGCCCCGGAATTTGAGCTGCTAACCGATAGTGGAGAGACGGTTCGGCTTTCAGACTACCGGGGCAAGAAGCTGGTCCTTTTCTTTTATCCGAGGGCGGACACGCCGGGATGTATCAAGGAGGCTTGTGGCTTTCGGGACGATTATTCGTTATTTACAAACCAGGACATCGTCGTGCTGGGCATTAGCCCGGATACCGTGCGGTCGCAGGCTAAGTTCAGCGGTAAGTACGGTTTTCCTTATCCGCTGCTGGCCGACAAGGATCGCCAGGTGGCGCAGGCTTTTGGGGTGCGGAAACCCAGCAAGGAGCACCCGTCTGATGCGGCGTACGGAACTCGTACCACCTTCCTGATCGATGAATCGGGCCGTATCAGCCGTGTGTACGAGGGTGTCAAACCCGTCGGCCACAGCCAGGAAGTTTACGCCGCGTTGAATGCGGCCTCCGGCTAGTTGCCACTCTGCTTGTCAGGGAACCCGCCGTATACGCCGTGTTAGAATGCCGGTCCTTGCGCCGTTAGCTCAATTGGCAGAGCAGGGGCCTTTTAAGCCCAAGGTTCAGGGTTCGAGTCCCTGACGGCGCATTTGAAGTCACGCCGCAGAGCCCGCTGAGAGGCGGGTTTTTTCTTTCCCGCGGATGGCCTGGAGCCGACGTCTCCCATTTCAATTCCTAGACCTATGCCGGTAAGTGGATCGCCGGACTGGATGCCGTGTGTTTACCTCGCACTTCTTCGATTTGAAAAACCGCATAGAACTGCGTAGGACCCGCCAACCGGGGAGCGCCATTCCCTTGTTGCTCCCGGTTCTAACTTGTGTCCATGTGAATCGTCGTGGCCGGTGGGGTAGGTTTACTGGCGTAGAGAAAATAGCTGGACCCAACCCACAACGATATTGGGTAGATCAAGTCAATATTGCTGATTTCAAATCCGAAAGGAATTCTTAACAATGGCAGGTAGCTGCTGACATAACTGAACACCGCCGCGCCTTTCAGATATCTAGCGACAGTGAGAAAGGCCGGAATGAGCAGAACGTAATGGATGTCCAGCGCGTAGGGGGTAACGATCATCCACGCAGCAGAGGTCAGTGCAAACGTCTCTACGCCTAAGCCGAATCTGTAGATGCTTATTGTGCTTGAAGCAATAATGAAAAGTGTTGGCACGAGCGTAAGAAGCGGGGGAAGGTTCAGCTGATTTCCAAGCTTCCAAATGGTTACGATTGGAAACTCGAGAGGAGGCGCCGCATTGAAGAATTGCAGGTAGCGGATGGGCCAGTCATACCCAAACACTGGGAAAGAGATGATCACGGAGAAAAGCACAAGAGATATTGCGGAAAGTTTATCTCTCCATGACCAGTGCCAGGTGAACAGGAATACAAAAAGTAGAAGTGGGAGAGTATTGATTGGCTTTAGTGTCGTTAACCATAATCCTGCAGATAACAGGAACGGCTGATGAGACTTGATCGCCCACCAGCTTATGCAAATGCCGAGCAACACCACTCCATCGATATTCCCGGTTATGAGCAGTATGAAAAGCGCAAATGGAGTTGCCGCTAGGCCCTTTATCCACAATGGAAGCCCCTCGCCAAAGATCTTAATTGCCATGAGTACACCAACCAGAGTGAGCACGCTGAGCATGCCTTGGCCTATCTCCGGTGGAACCAGCAGCGTGGGGGCAAACAGCAGAACTGACCAGGGCATGAAGTAAAACCCTTCTGCAGCTTGATCAAATAGGTTCGTTTCTCCCTTTAGCCAGCTTAGGGTGCTTGGCCGGATGAAGTAGGTATAGTCATTTGGGCCCGTCCCAACAATCATCGAGAATACCTTCACAGAAATCACCACAGACATCGTAGCAATAGCGAGCCTAATTATTCTTCCTGCGGTGGGATGGGACTTTTTCATGCGAACCTATTGGCCCGAGTCGCGCCAGAAGAGGATTGGCTGCTTGCCTACCCGACGATCTCTCAGAGTTTAGGTGATTGTGCGAGATTCTGCAGCGTTCTCAGTGTGAGGCAAGATGTTGGGCAGGTTGCTTCAGGTGCTGCACAGAGAAAGTGCCATTCCAGGTTGCTTTGTGGTAAATAGGAATGAAATTTGGCGAAATCAGGAAACCATCCTGATATCCAACTCGCGATCGGATTGGGGCCATCGAATGCTCCCACCCCAGACAACAGTTATTGCCCACGGGATCTCCGGCGCAATCGGCGCGAGGATACAGGCTCTCACCGTGCGACTAATTTGCCAGTCTTCAGAGCCGAACCTCGACAGGGGGCGCGGGCCTAGAGCCGACTCCCTAGATCTGCCGCACCGTACGTTGGGGATTCCACCATGTTCTCCATGCTAAAGCGCCGACCGGTGCGCCGTTCGCTCAATTGGCAGAGCAGGGGCTTTTTTTAAACAGGTTCGATTCCTTTACGGCGCATCAAACAGATGGATGGAATCCTTCAGATAGGCCAGTCTTCTGCGTGCCAAGCGGATTAAGCGGTCTTTTCTAGAGCTTGCTGTGGCGGTTTCCATACACGAGGAGGGTTCCTTTTCCCAGACCTCTCCTTGGTTCTTCGCAGCTTCGTAGCCTATGCCACAATTCCAAGTACGACAGGGATAAAGGAGGCCGCTACAGCCAAAGCCATCCATTTCCCCCTGAATGGGAACAGCGCGTGCACATAACCGTGAAATGTCACGTAGGGAGCTGTGAAGGGCCCAACGAAACCTGCCAGCCGGTCATCATCCTTCCTTACTACCCAGATCAGTACTGGAATCCCAACCAGAAGTGAAAAGGGAAAGAGCGAACGCTGGCCTGGGTTTTCTGGTCCTGGAATGGGTGGCAGTCCCCAGATTAGCAGAGACGCGATGGTCAATACTATTGTTGGGGCGACAATGAATCCAATACCCTTCCAGCGGTCGGTCTTCCAACCCCTGTGCAGGAATAGGAGAATCCATCCCAACGCTGCTTGGGGTTTTGTTGCAAAGAAGAGCATCGCTATAGGCGGAGGGAAGAGCAAACCCAGCATAGGCATCCATTCGGTGTTTCCATAGAGCATGGATTGGAGCAGCATCGGGCTAATTGCCATAAAGAAGAACTCCCACAAGCTTAACTTTAGGTGACGCGAAACAAGAAGCAGGACTGCGATCGTTACGCCGGCATTGGCTAGTAATCCGAGCATCGGCGGCAGTATGGCGAGGGGGATTAGAGGTATCAGGGTCCACGGGGGATTGAAGAACAGCGTCTCGCCATCTCCAATGAGATACGGATTCTGTCCGGTGAGCAGTGCGTTGGCGGCCTCTCGAAAAACGTCCCAATCAGTCACAGTTGTTTTCTCTAGATCCATTTTAGATACCTTTGACTTCTAGCCAAGTGGCGCAAGAGGCCCATACTGCGCCACGCACAGGGCCATCACTCCCTTTGTGAGCCACCGAAAAGCCCACTACTCCTTGGTTCTAGTCCTTGGTTCTAGCTCGCCTTACAGATCTGTAAGTCGTAGGCGTCTGCTCCTCCTGTACAGTCTATTCGGCAGAAATGACTCTCCGGGGCTCGGAGCTGGAGGGTCTGAATTCTATTCATGACAAAACGTATTCTTGTCGTCCAGCCTGAGCGCAAGCACCTTTTGGCGTTGGCAGAGCTTTTTGAAGACCGCGGCGACGTAGTGCTTACCGCTGCCTCCTTGAAGGAAGCGGGAAACATCGTAAAGCGTTACAAGCCGGATGTGATCATGCTCGACATCCAACTCCTGGGAGCGAACTGGCCGACTGCAATCCCCACGATGGAGCGCGGCGCACCCGATTCCCGGCTTCTTCTTACAGGAAACGGGGCCGGCGCGGGGCTGTTTCGGCGAAGCAAAGAATACAAGGATTGGGGGGTCATCTCTCCGCCATTCAGTGATCCGAAGATCGAAAAGGCGCTCCGATTTGAAAGAAACGGAGTCACGATCGAGGGTGGCACGGCACCAGCCGTCAAGGGGTTCCGCTTCCCCATTCGATACAAGATCACTTTGCCGTACATCGGCCTGGCATTGGTTCTGGCCCTGGCAGCCGCTTACGTCGTAACCAACGTAGTGCTGGACACCATTGAGGAACGCTTCACCAACCAACTCATCGAGACCGGCAGGCTGGCCGCCGAGTGGATGGTCAAGGAAGAAGACGAACAGCTGCAATTGCTCCGCTCGATCGCACATACTGAGGGCGTGGCGGAGGCTGTGTCCGCTAAAAACGCTGAGACCTTGCGTCAGATCACGCTTCCCATCGCGGTCAATGGCGGCATTGAAGCCATGGAAATCCTGGATGCAGAAGGGGTGAGCCTCTTGTCTTTGCGCCAGCAGGCGGATGCCGATTTCGAAGACTACTTCGCGTCGCGCGGCGAAGACATCTTCCAGAGCTGGGACTTTGTCCAGCAGGTCCTCGATTCGAATGTGGATGAGCTCGGTGATAAGTACGCGGGAGTCGTTTCGGCCCCGTGGGGCGACCTCTTCTATGTCTCCGGGCCGATTCAAAGCACAGAGGGCGAGCTCGAAGGGGTCGTACTGGTCGGGAAATCGCTCCAGAGCATCGCAACCGAGGTCCGCAGGGCCACGCTCGCCCAGGCGACAATTTATGACCTGCAGGGCACGCCGCTAGCTACAACCTTTTTAGAAGACGTGGACGGTCTGAGCCAGGAGCTCGTGTCCGGCGTGGTGCAGCGACAGTCGGAGGAGAGCTACCTGCGGGACCTGAGCGTGGCCAATATTGATTACAGCGAAATTATTGGAACACTTGAGGCGCGAGGGGGCGACGACATGGCGGTGATTGGGACTTCCTTGCCGCAGACCTTCCTGGTCCAGCCCAGTACCACGACCCGCACGCAGATATTCGGGTTGGCATCTGTCGCCTTCGTCGTTGTGATTGGAGCCGGAGTCTTTGTTGCGAATCGAATCACGAAGCCGCTGGAAGGGGTGGTCAAGGCCTCCGAAGCCGTAGCACGAGGAAATCTAACGGTAAAGCTGAATACCACGGGAAATGACGAGCTCAGCACACTTGCCAGCGCCTTCAACAACATGGTCACCGCGCTCGAGAACTCCAACCGGGAACTGATGGAGGCCTACGATACAACACTCGAAGGCTGGTCTAAGGCGCTGGAATTGCGTGACGAGGAGACTGAGGGCCACACTCAGAGAGTGACCGACATGACCGTGCGTCTCGCGCGACGTATGGGACTCGAGGGGGATGATCTGGTTCAGATCAAGCGCGGGGCATTGCTTCACGATATCGGCAAGATGGGAATTCCAGACGGAATCTTGAATAAGCCGGGCCCGCTCACAGAAGAAGAGTGGGAAGTGATGCGTAAACACACGATCTACGCCTATCAAATGCTCTCTCCGATCGGGTATCTCAAGCCGGCGCTGGCTATCCCCTGCTGCCATCACGAACGCTGGGACGGCAGTGGATATCCGCTGGCATGGCGCGCGCAGGACATACCGATGCCGGCGCGCATCTTCGCGGTGGTTGACGTATGGGACGCGCTTCTGTCCGATCGACCGTATCGAAAGGCCTGGCCGAACGAACGGGTGGTGGAGCACCTGGAATCCCACAAAGGCGTACATTTTGATCCGACGGTGGTCGACGAATTTCTCAGGATGATTCAAACCGAGGGTGTGGAGGGGAATATAGCCATGAGAACCCCGGCCATGCATGCCACGCTCTTGAGGAAAACTGTTCCCTTCGGATGACGGAAGATAAACACGACGATGGCCGTCGTAGGCGGGCAATCTTAATGTTCCTGCCGCTGTTTTTATTGGCCGCTGCGGGCTGCTATTGGCTGCTGTTTGCAAACGTCTCCCTGGGAGAGGCGGAGTCTTTTATTCCCGCCCCCCTGGGTTCAGACGCGCTGGCTAACTACGGGAAGGACAAGCTTCCGGGCCGGTTGAGGAGCCTGAGTATCAGCATCGTGAAGGCCGTTATCCGAGATCGCGAGCCTGAAGGAGAGGACGCGGACGCCCGTGCGGCCGACGTCAGCGACAGCTTGAAGAGCCCCGTCCCGACTGTCACTCCGAAACCGGGCGACCCGACCGGCACGCCGACCGTCTTGCCTACCGCTACGTCAACTCCAAGTCCGTTTGCGACGGGCACGGCCACAGCGACTGTGTCGCCAAGCCCCTCCGCTTCCCCATCCCGCACGCCGACTGCGACTAAGACTGATGTTCCAACTGCCGGTCCCTCGGCGACTCCCTCCAATACGCCGGTATGCACAGCTCCACCTTACATCGAGATCATTTCTCCGCTTCCCGATCAACGTTTCACCTTGGCCGATGAATTACCCGGGCAAGCTTTCGCCTTCGATCCAGACAACGTCAATCCGTTGACTTGTTCGACCACGCCGGCCACCTTCCCCGATGATGATGGGGAAGGGATCTCCGGCGACCCCGAAGTTCATATGAAGATTGAATGGTTCGACGGCAGCAGCTGGCTGTTAGTTCACACCGAGCTTGAGAGCAATGATGCATATTGCCCCTTTGGCGACAACGATCCTTTCTGCCTTACACATGATCTGAGCACCGGCCAATGGCCGGGCTCGACCCCGATCAGCACGGGACTGCATCGGATAAAGGCCAAGGTGCTTCAGGATGACGAGGGCGTGCCCAGCGGATGGGTGTCGGTCGAGTTCTACATCGACCCTGCGCCCACCGCGACACCGATACCTCCGACTCCTACCCCGCCACCCATTACTCCCTCACCGACACCCGATTGCGTTAGCATTTCTCTATCCAATTTTGGTTGGACTGGAAACGATGTGCATTGGACCATCAATAATGGATGGCCAGGAACGATCATGATCACCGAGATCTATGTCGCGTGGCCCTTCGCTGCCAACCTGGACAGAGTCGAATTGGACCCTCCGAACAAGATTTGGGATGAAGATGGCAGCTCGCCGGAGGAGACAATCAATTCAGACTGGAAAGGGGATCGAACTTTCAGTTCAGGATCAATACGCGTGCTATGGTTTAAATTCCAAAACCCCGTGCAACCAGGTGATTACATTCTTGACGTACAGTTTGACAATGCTTGCTCTCGGAGCATTGGAAGCACAATTCCGTAGCGTGGGACCGCTAATTCACACTATTCCCTTGGGAATCACCGACCCTCGGAATAAGTGACTTCTAGCTTGCACAACAAACACCTAAGACCAAACAAACCGGGCGACCCAAATGGGTCGCCCGCTCCTGGTTAGATGGTCAATCGGATTCTGCTAGCCTTCCGGATTACCGGCGTACAACCCAATCCTGTTGCCGGTCGGACCGGAGAACACCGCGAAGTGGCCGAAGCCCGGGATCTCCGTCTTCGGCACAACGGTCGACCCGCCATTTGACCCAATCTTCTCCAGCGAACCCTCGATATCGTCGGTCGTGACGTATGGGACGAGCGTGCCGGCGGGCTTGTTTTCGTCCACCTGGGTGAAGGCCCCACCGATGCCGGCCTCCTCGGCGGTGAACTGCACGTAATTTACGCTCTCCTCAACCTAAATCCCCCAGCCGAAGACTTTGCCGTCAAACTCGACGGCGGCTGCCGGATCCCTGGCCGAGGTCTCGAGGTTATTTTCCGGTTACGTTGCCATTTTTCCTCCTATTGAGCGGATCAGACTAATGCATAGATTGGCACATTAGATCTTTGGCTCAATCTCCGGCAGGTGGCTATTGTCAGGCGTGGCCGTGCTCGCTACAATTCGTTACCGAATTCAGCGTGCGCGTTGTGTCCAGCAAGCGGGGCGATTCCCGAGCTGAAACCCAGATTACCCGATCCAAAATTTACCGCCCGATTACTACCTCGAAGGAGCCCAGACACCTTTCATGAGCGAGATTCGATTGATCGTGCTCGATATTGACGGCGTTGTCACCGGTGGCGAGGCGCAACCGCTGGACCTCGATCTATTCGAACAGTTGAGCGCAATGAATCGAGCTGCCAGAAGAGATCCGGAGCGTCCCGCCATCACCTTCTGCACCGGCCGACCGGCACCCTACCTTGAAGCGATGCTCCAGGCGATTGACGGGCATCTGCCCGGCGTGTACGAAAACGGGGCCGGGTTCTATGTCCCCGCAGATTATCGATTCATGACATTGCCCGAGCTTGAAGAGTACCTGAACGGCTTCGCGGATGTCACCTCCCGCCTTGAAGAGACCCTCGTTCAAGACGAGATCGCCTACTTTCAGCTGGGGAAACACTACAGCCTGACCTTGTTTGCGAATGATCCGACCCGCACGTCGGAACTCGGGGATTTGACCGCCCAGGCGCTGGGACCGCTCTCTGAGCGAGTAGATCTGGTCTATTCGACCTCTTGCCTTAACATCCTGCCGCGCGGCGTCGACAAGGGCAGGGGTCTGGCACATCTCGCAGGCATGGTCGATATCCCGTTTCCGAATATGCTTGGGGTCGGAGATTCCGACGTCGATCTGCCGTTCTTGCGGCTCGTTGAGCATAGCGCGGCGCCGGCAAACGCTAACTCCAACGTCAAGGACCTGGTCGAATACGTATCTATGGAAGCTACCACGGAAGGGGTCCGCGACATTCTTGCTCACTACGAATTGATCTCATGACAGATTGGAAGGTCGCCATCCAAGAGGATATGCTGCCCGGTCCTAAACTCGAGGATCGCTTCCTGCAAGCCGCCGATCTCGGACTTCAGGGCATTGAGTTTTGGAGCGAACATCTGCCAGGGCAGGCGGCCGAGATCGAGCGGCTGAGCGGACGAGGAGCGGTTGCGGCGAGCTCAATCAACAACGGCCGACGATCTCGATTCTTGGACCCGGACCCGGAGGAGCGCGCCCGCGCGATGGCCGAGCTCGTAGAGGCGGTTGAACTTGCGGGACGGATTGGCGCAGACGGCGTTGTGTATGTACCCCATTTTTTCGACCCACTGCTGCCCGACCTGTCACCCTACAAGACGGCCATTCAGCTCGAGCGCGCGCTGCTCCGCGCGCAGCTGGAGAGACTGGCCGAGGCGGCAGACCGAGCGCAGGTTCAACTCTGGGTCGAGCCGGTCAATCGGGAGGAGACCCACTTGCTCAACCGCCTGGGACAAGCCATCGCAGTGATCGATCCGCCGGCCCACAAACGGCTAGGAATTGTCGCGGACCTATTTCACATGGCGCAGGAGGAGCCTGATATCCCGGCTGCCATCCTGGATAACCGGGCCCACATTGGCCACGTTCACCTGGCGGACAGCAACCGTAAATTGCCTGGACAAGGGAGCACGGCCTTTGGACCGGTCTTGGAGGCCTTGATCGAAATTGACTATGGAGGGTGGCTGGCGCTGGAATGCGGCGAACCCGGGCAAAACCAACCCCGCGCCGGTCAGTATTCGGCGGATCTTCCAGATTGTTTGTCGAGCACGTTTGGCTGACCGCGTACTGGCCATCCGAAATTTCGATTGCGCTCGTATACGACCTTTCGCAAACTTACCCCGCACGTTCAGCTGAGGTCGCGGCTGATTAACTTTGGCTAATCAACCCGCTCAAGTTCGTCCAGCACGTCCAACAATTCTAATGGCGCGTGAATCGTAAAGTCCGGGACCTCGGCATCATTTTTCGGCTCAGCGTAGTACCTGCTTGACCAATCGATCCACACGCTCACCATCCCCAGGTCATTTGCTCCCCTGACATCGCGATCCAACCGGTTGCCAACCATCACGGTCCGCTCATAGTCCTCCAACTCGATGTCGAGCGCGTCGAGTGCAGCCACGAACATTCTCGGGTCCGGCTTCTCAACCCCGACTTCCTCGGATATGGCGAAGACATCAAACAGCTCATGCACGGAATGTTGACGCAAAACATTGGAATAGGTCCCCGGGCGACCGTCGGCGACCAGCGCCAGCTTGTAGCCGCGCCTCTTCAGCTCATGGAGGAGCTCACCGGCGCCGGGAATCAATTCGGCGCGGAGCGCGGTGAGCGTGTCGTCTTTGACCTCGCTGGCCTCGTCGGCCAACGTGTCTCCGAAATCGAGGCAAACTGCGAGGATGCGGTTCGCCACTCTATTAGCTGAGCAGAGCCGGAACTTCCTTAGGTAAGCTGATCCGAACCGCGGTGCCTTCTTCGTAAAACTCGTCCGATGCCGGATTGGAGAGATCGACGATCAGCTCCGTTCCGTCCCCATCAATGGCGACGGTGTAGCGCGCGATTGGCCCAATGTAAGCCAGAGTGCGCACCCGAGCGGGGATTCCGGAATCCTCGCCGGTCACAATCCGGATCGCCTCGGGTCGCAGAACTACAGAGATACTCGCGCTGGGATTGGTGGGCGCCTGCCGGCTGTGGATCATCTGGCCCAGTACTCGAATGTCGGCTCCCTTATCGTTCGACCCTACCAACTCCGCCGGCAAAACGTTTGACAGTCCGACGAACTCTGCAACAAACCGATCGGCCGGCCTCCGGTATAGATCGAGGGGCGATCCGAGCTGGGTCAATCTACCCTGGTTCATAATGGCTACAACATCCGCGATACTGAAGGCCTCTTCCTGGTCGTGTGTCACGTACACGCTTGTGATCCCCAGCCGACGCTGCACGTCGCGCAGCTCCCCCCGCATGCGTACCCTGAGCTGAGCATCCAAATTCGATAGGGGCTCGTCAAAGAGCAGCACCTTCGGACGGATCACCAGTGCCCGCGCCAGCGCAACTCTTTGCTGTTGCCCCCCCGAAAGCTGAGAGGGAGACTTATCGTCCTGTCCTTCCAGCTCTATCAGATCCAACGCCTCCCGCACCTTCGTCCGGATTTCGCTCCTGGGAGTTCGCCTGGCCTTCAATCCATAGGCGACATTTTCATAGACGCTCATGTGCGGAAAGAGCGCGTAGCTTTGGAACACCATGGCGCTGGGGCGCGCATACGGCGGCATCTCGGTGACATCTTCATCGCCGATAAATACCTTTCCAGAGGTCGGATCTTCGAAGCCGGCAATCATCCGAAGCGTGGTCGTTTTTCCGCAGCCGCTGGGCCCCAGCAGGCACACCAGGGTCCCCGGTTCGACCTCCAGCGTGACGTCGTCCACTGCCAGGATTTCTTTGAACTGCTTAGAAAGATTTTCCAGCCTGATTGAGGCTGTCGCAAAATTCGCTTCACTCGCCACTATGTAATCCTAAATAGATCCACGAAACTCTTCCCGGTTAGTCTGCCGAGCAGGCCCAGTGCCAGCATGATAATAACAATAAGCAAGGCAGCAAAGGCAGCCGCCTCACTTGGAGAGCCACGTACCATCACGTTAAACATCCGTACTGTGAAAAGTTGGGTTCGGGCCGAACTCAAGAAGATGGCCGCGCTCAGGTCGGTCATCGAACGAATAAAGATATAGATCACGCCGGCGAGAAACGCGGTGCGCAGCAGTGGAAACGTCACCTTTGCGAATGTTCGCGGCCGAGAGGCACCCAGATCCAGCGAGGCCTCCTCAAGGTGGGGGTCGATCTGCTTTTCGGCCGCCACTCCCGACCGGAGGCCGACCGGTAGGCGCCTGAACGCAAATGCAACGATGATGATGAAAAATGTCCCGGTCCAGAGGTAGGGAGCGGCATTAAAAGCGATGATGTACCCAATTCCGACCACTGTGCCCGGGATAGCGTACATAAGCGTACCCGCAAAATCTAACGCCCCCCGGCCCGCGAAACGACGGCGGGTGACCAGAGAAGCCAAAATAATTCCGATGAAACCCCCTAACACTCCGGCTACCGCAGCGACGAACAATGAGTTTCTGAGCTCGCCAATTGCGATCAATAAACCTTTTACGTTCCTCAGCGTGAGCGAAAAATCAAACCCCCAGGCCTTGACGGCTGCCCCGACAAAGATGGAACCGTAAAGTAATAAGTTGAACATTCCAAGGAACAACACGATGCTGAACAATGGCCATTTGAACCATCCGGACAGTTTCCGAATCTGACCCGTACGTGCCCCTCCCGTCACGGTTACATATGATTTGCGATTGCTGATCCAATGTTGCAGCGCGAAGGCGAAGAGCGCCGGGATCACCAGCAAAACTGCCAACGCGGCGCTGAGCTGCGGGTCAAACAACTCCACACGCTGGATATACGCCTGGGGAGCCAGCAGCTGAAAATCACCTCCGATGAGCATCGGATTGCCAAAGTCAGAGATGGATGAGATGAAATTAAGCAGCCAGGCCGTCAGGAGGGCCGGCGTGACCAGGGGGAAGGTAATCGTCCTGAGCAGCCGGAAGGTCTTGGCGCCCAAATCCTCCGCCGCGTCTTCGAGATCCCGATCCATTGAAGAAAACACACCCATAAGAATCAATACTGCCAGCGGAATGTTGCTGATCAGCTGGACCATAATGATCCCATCCGGACCGTAGATGCTCCACGCGCGTATTCCCAGAAGGTCGTATGTGATCAAGCCCCGTCGACCAAAAAGTAGGATGAACGAAAAGCTCACTGCAAATGGAGGCGACACCAACGTCAGGACCACCAATACCCTGAGAATTCTCTTCCAGGGAATGTCGGTAAGCGTGAGAGTGTATGCGACGACCGCGCCAATCAACGTAGATAAGGTGGCGGAGGTGATCCCAAGCAGTACGGTGTTACGGGACGCCCGGGCGACCATAGGTCTGCTGAACAGGCGTTGGTAATTCTCAAGTGAGAAGCGTTTATCTCCGCCAGATCCCTCGAAGCCCTCTACGAAGATCTGGCCCACAGGCCAAAGGACGAATATCAGCAGCGCCACGATCATAAGCTGCACCGTGAGCAGCATCACCGGCTCACGCCGCAGATTTTTGGACGATAGGGGAAGGGCCATGCCGACCGCGGCGAGCGCGAACAGCAAGGGATCGCCAATCAGCTCCCGTCGAAGGGTTATCGTCTCGACCCCATCTACGACCTCACGAGAATCTTCGACGATCACGATATCCATCACGCGAGTGGCGATAAAGGCCAACAACACGATCTGGATCCCCGCGATGATGAGCAGTGGTCGCCGATTCCGGATCCAATCGGAGAAGGTAAGGGGCTCAGGCACGGACGGTAATCTGAATGTTCCGCGTAGGGGACAAATAAGAATTGCCCGCGAACCAAAGGGGGCAGGCTAGGCCTGCCCCCTTTTGGAGCTCAGTCGATCTAGCGCTTCGAACCGATTTCGTCCTGCCACCGGGCGACGAGCGTATCCCGTACGGCAGCCCATTCGGTCGGATCGTACCCGTCAATCAGCTTGACGTCAGTCAGGCCAATGGTGCCCTCGGCCAAGTTCACGCCATCCACCACTGGGATGCGATTGGCGACATCGTTGTGATAGCGCTGAAACGCCGGCGTGAAGACATGATCCACCCAGGCCTGAGCCGCGGCTTCATTCTTGGCGCCTTTTATGATCGAGATTCCACCGATCTCAAACGGCGTGCCCTCCAACGGGAAGGTCAACTCTACCGGTAGGCCTTTCTGCTGCTGCACCTGGATATCGTGTGCGAACGAGATCCCCACGGCAAATTCTCCTGCCGCGGCCAGTTTGCCTGGGGCGCTCCCGGACGAGGTGTACTGGGCCACGTTCTTGTCGAACTCAGCGTACCACTCAAAGGCTTCATCTTCGCCCATCAGCTGTACGAGCCCACTCAGCACCGTGTATGAGGTGCCGGAGGCTGCCGGGCTAGCGATGACGATTTCGCCTTCGTAGATCGGATCCAGCAAGTCGGCCCATGAGGTCGGGCATTCCGCGCCGATATCCGCAAGCCGCTCCGGGCTGCAGGCGAATCCCAAGACTCCGTAGTAGAAACCGGTCCAGTAACCATCCGGGTCCTTGATCCGGCCATCGGGCAGCTGGTTCCAACCAGACCCCTTATAGGGTTGGGTCAGATCGCCGACCGCCAGATTTACGTGTGACAGGTTGGTCGTGCCAAACAGCACGTCTCCCTGCGGATTCTCGCTCTCGGCCCTGATTCGCTCCAGTGCCTCGCCGCTGCTCATATCAAGGCACGTGACGTCGACGCCAAACTGAGCCTTGAACGTCTCGAATATTACGGCCAGCTTGTCGGGATCGAATAGGCAAGCGTAAAGGGTCAGCTGGCCACCGATTGGGGTGGGCTCGACCACGACCTCGACTTCGACTTCGACTTCACGCGTGACCTCGACCTCTACCTCGCTCTCAACAATTACCGTTTGCACGATTGGCGTCGGCGTGGCACAGGCAGCAGTGAGTAATCCACCCAGAAGTAATAGGCCAACTATTTTCCAAACTGACTTCATCGAGTTCTCCTCCTTGGAAGAATAAAGGGGCTGTATGCTGAGTTTCAAAATAAACGATCGGGTGCGGTCCACCTCCCTTCGTTGCTCACAAGAAATTGCTTGCGATTGAGCGGTCTGATCTCAGACCTTGGGAGCGCCTATAGACCCCTCAAGCGAGCGATCAGGGGTCGTGCGCGGTGTCAGTCCTTGAAGGAATGAGATACTTTTCTCAATTCCTTCATGTGGGCTCATCAGCAGGTCCTCATGTTCGATGCTGAGAACGCCATCATAATCCATAATACGCAGGGTGCTCAGGAAGTTCCGCCAGAACAACTCGCCGTGGCCGAATCCGAGCGTCACGTATTCCCAGGTCCTTTCCCCGGCCTTGGTCATCGGACGTATGTCGAGCGTGCCGTTAAGCGCAATTTCATGCGGATTGAGGCGAGTGTCTTTGGCGTGTACGTGAAACACCGCTCCAGGACCGAGCGCGCGAACGACAACATCCGGCTCCATGCCCTGGTAGAACAGGTGGCTTGGATCCAGATTCGCGCCGATCACATCCTTCCCCCCTATTTCGCGAAGCCGCTGGAGCGACCGAGTGTTATACGCGGCCTGACCCGGATGCATCTCAATTGCAATTCGTACCCCAAGCTCGCGCGCCTTGCTCGCGACCCCCTCCCAAAAAGGGGCGATCACCTCATCCCATTGCCGCTCCACGAGTTCGACGTATTCTGGCTGCCAGGTGCACGTCACCCAGTTAGGGTAGCGCCCGCCACCTAGATCCCCTGGGCAGCCGCTCATCGTAACAACGGTGTCCAGCTCCAGCCGATTGGCAGCTTCTAGCGTCTTGTTGAGTATGTCTTTCGATTTGGTGCCGCGCTCAGAATCTGGGTCCAGCGGATTCCCGTTGCAATTCAATGCGCTCAGGGAGAGACCGCGCGCCTGGATGGCGCCTAAGAATCTCTCTCGCGCCTGCTTATCGTCCACCAAAGCATCCAGATCGCAGTGGGGTGCGGAGGAAAAGTTTCCGGTCCCGATCTCGACCGCTTCGATACCCTGCGACACGCACCAATCCAGCGCCTGCTCAAGATTCAGTTCGGCAAGCGAATCGGTGAATAATCCGATCTTCATGAGGGGCTATCTCCAACTGGCTGCATGCCAAACAGCGATTTACTTCGAAGGGGGTCAAATTCCTGGGGCGAAATGCGGCGCAAGCCGATTACCCCTTCTTGAAAGATCGGGTCGTCCACTCCTAGCGGAAGCGGTACACGGCGTCCTAACATCCCTGAGGAGTAAGTGGCCAGGGCGGCCTGCAGGCTGCGAGCCCCATCTTCTCCGGTGGCCACCGGATCTCGATTGTCTCTCACCGCCTCAAGAAAATCCTGGTGCAGCGCATCGAAGGTGTCGTCGATGACTTCCTGGCCACCCCTTGGTCGGTAGATTTTTTTGCCGGATTCGTTCACCAGGGTCAATTCATCAAACGTCGAAAAGGGTCCGGTCGAGAAATCCTCATAAAAAACGAGGATCCTGCCGCGTGAGCCGGTAACTTCCAATCCACCCGGCCCCTGGCTCCAGCTTAAATTTACCGAGGCGTAACCTTCGGGGAAGTACAGGTGCGCCAGCACAAAATCTTCGACCTGCTCGTCGGGCAGCCCCAAGTTGTCGACTACCGCGCTCACGCCGGAGATCTGACCGCCCATCAGGTATTCCGCCAGGTAGAAGACATGGATCATGTCCATGAGTACCCCGCCCCCGGCCTCTTCCACATCGTGCCGCCAGCGCGGTCGGAACTCATCATTTCCCGGAGCGTCGGGGACTCCCAAGAAGTTGGTGGCGATGTGTCGTAGTTCACCAACTTCTCCCTGGTCGATTAACTCCCGCACAAGTCGGTGCTCGGGAAAGAATAGGTAATTATGGACGATACCAAACTTGCGCCCCAGATTTCGCGCTCGCTCGATCATGTGGGCAGCTTCGGAGGGACGAGTTGCCAGGGGTTTCTCGGTGAGTACATCAAGGCCGCGCTCAAACGCATCTTCGACTATAACTCGGCGTACCGATGGAGGAACGGCAATCAGAACGTAATCCAAATCACAGGCATCCGCCATCGCTGAAAACGAACTGAAAGTCTGGGATTCGGGGAGCCCAGCGATCTGGCGCGCGGCCACGAGCCGCGTATCCACCGTATCCGCGACAGCCACGACTCGTGCGCCTTCCAGTCTATTGACCGCAGGAATATGTCGCTCGACCGTCACGTTGCCGCAGCCGACGACCCCCAGCCTAAGCGCCGTCTCGGTCACGGTGTTATTTCACTGATGGCGACTGGCCGATTCTCCTCATAAGATTTGCGGGCGGCCAGGCCGATGACCACCGGCGCCCGACCGTCCGCTCCGGTCACCTCCGGGGGAGTGTCATTTTGCACGCAGTTCACAAAGGACTGCATCTCGCGCAGGTACGATTCCGTATACCGTTCAAGGAAGAAATACAGCGGCAGCGATTTTTGAACTCCATCCACAGTGCTATAGGAATGTCGGTCTGGAGTCTCATTCTCAGTGGATATCATTCCCTTCGAACCAAAAAGCTCCACGCGCTGGTCGTACCCATAGACCGCTTTACGACTGTTGTCGATCGTGCCAAGGACGCCATTTTCGAAGCGCAACGTGATGATGACAGTATCAAGGTCCCCAAATTCCTTAATCCGCGGGTCGATCATGACCGCGCCGATCACGTAGATCTCCTCTACTTCGCTACCCGTGATGTAGCGCGCCATGTCAAAGTCATGGATGGTCATATCCATGAAGATGCCACCCGATACCTTGACGAACTCTAATGGAGGGGGTTCGGAGTCGCGACTCGTGATGCGAAGAATCTGAGGCTCTCCAATCTTGCCTTCGGCGGCCATCTCACGCACTTTTCGGTAGTTCGGGTCAAAGCGGCGATTGAAGCCGACCTGTAGCTTAACTCCCGCGGCCTCCACGGCAGCCAAGGCTTTGTCGATGCGTTTCAATTCGAGATCAATTGGCTTCTCACAGAAGATATGTTTGCCGGCCGAAGCCGCATCCTGGATGATCTGGGCGTGCGTATTGGTAGAGGAGCAGATCGCAACGGCGCGGACCTCCGGATCCTCCAGGATTTCTTGATAGTCCTCGAAAATCTTTGAAACGCCGAAGCGGGCGCCCACTTCCTCGGCGGAGTCAATAACAACATCCGCCACCGCAACCAGGTTGGCCTCCGGAATGCGGGTGGCAAGATTCTGGGCGTGGATCCTTCCGATCCGTCCGGTACCGATAAGACCTATATTGACGGTTTGTTCACTCATGCGCCTCCAAGATTTGGTGATGCGATATTCCCGATCGTTCGAACGGTTCGCCCTCTATTTAGAGACCCAGTTCCCTTAGATGGGCACGATTGCGGGCCGCGCTCTCTTTGGGAGAACCCAGCCCGGGCAACACGTCTTGCTCCACCACGATCCACCCGTCATAACCCGTATGTTTGAGATTGGAAAGCATCCCCGCAAAGTCGACGTCGCCCCTCCCGAGCTCAGCGAAGATCCCCTCGCGAACGGATCTGAAATAGTCCCAGCCTTCCGATCGAGAGCTCGCGGCCACATCCGGGTGGCAGTCTTTAAAATGAACATGCCACAATCGATCGGCATAACGTTCGGCGGCTTCAACCGGGTCGCCGCCCCCGAATGCGTAATGGCCGGTATCCAGACACAGTCCCAATAAGCTGGGGTCTGTGCGCGCCATAAGCGCCTCTAGCTCCGAGGGCGTTTCGACATAACCCGCGCAGTGGTGGTGGAAAACGGTTCGCAATCCTGCCTCTTCGTTGACCACGGCCGCGATTTCCACCGCTCCACTGGCGAAAACGTCCCATTCATGCTCGCTCAATCCATGCTCGGGTCCAATTCGGCCCGCGTTTTCGGTGCGCAGCGCCACCGTTCCGTTGTCGTCCGAGAGGATGATAAAGGGGTCCTCGCCGGACACCGCCGCCAATAGACGCGCGGCCCTTAATGCTCTAGAAATCCCACCCGCGCGCGCTTCGGGTTCTGCCAGCGCCACAGGGACGAAGGCTCCCAGCAGCTCCAGCTCCCGCGCCTGCAACGCCTGACCCAGCTCTTCAGGGTCGGTCGGGAGGAAACCCCAGTCTCCCAGCTCGGTGCCGTTGTATCCGGTCTCCTGGATCTCATCCAACACCTGGGCAGGCCCAGCGGTTTGCCCCTCGAGATCAAACTCAATCACGCCCCAGGAGACCGGCGCGTTCGCAACCTTGATCAAGGTGGATTGGTCATTTAGTTTTATGCGCGCCGAGCGCGGTCGCCGGGCTGAATCCGGCGAGATCGACCCCAGCGGGGCGGCGGGCGACATCCGACTTTCTCCGATGGGATACGATCAGAACTTGCGCGTCCACTCTTTCGGCCAGCGCTCGACGATGACCTTTTCCTGGGTAAAGAAATCGACCGCATCTCGGCCCTGGCCGTGCAGGGTGCCAAAGAAGCTGTCGCCCCAACCGCTGAAAGGGAAAAATGCCATGGGGGCCGCGACGCCGATGTTGATCCCGATGTTGCCCACTTCGGCCTCATAACGAAACTTGCGTGCCGCCGCTCCGCTGCTCGTGAACAAACTGGCCATGTTGCCATAGGACCCAGTGTTCACCAGTTCGATGGCCTCCTCGATCGTGTCTACATGCATGAGGCCCAGCACGGGTCCGAAAATTTCGGTCTTGAAGATCTCGCCGTCCTTGGGTACTCCGTCCAGCACCGTCGGACGAAGGAAGTTGCCGTTCTCATGGCCGTCGACCGTTGCATCGCGGCCGTCCACGAGCAGCTTAGCGCCCTCCGATTCGCCTTCTTGAATGAGGCTCTGGATGCGCGCCTTGCTCTCCGGCGTAATAACCGGACCCATCTCGACCGCCTCGTCCAGGCCAGAGCCGACCACGCGCGTAGCGGCGGCCTCGGCAATCGCCTCTGTGAATTCGCTGGCCTCGCCTACGGTGATTGCCAGTGACGCGGCCAGGCAGCGCTGGCCCGCGTTACCGAAGGCACTGTCCGCCACGATGCGGGTCGACATATCCATGTCGGCGTCGGACAACACGATGATGGGATTCTTGGCCCCACCCTGGACCTGAGCTCGCTTCCCATTCGCGGCCGCCTGCGCGTATACATGTTTGGCGACCGGTGTGGATCCCACAAAACTGATGGCCCTGATTGTCGGATGCTCCAAAATAGCGTCCACCGCGTCTTTGGATCCGTTGACCATGTTCACAACTCCCTTGGGAAAGCCCACCTGCTCAAGGAGTTCAAAGATCCTAACCATCGTCAGCGGCACCTTCTCGGAAGGCTTCACGATATAGGTGTTTCCGCAGGCCAGGGCGTAGGGCATAAACCAGAAGGGGATCATTCCTGGGAAATTAAATGGGCAGATGGCGGCGGCCACGCCAACGGGCTGGCGGATCATGATCTCATCGATACCGCGCGCAATGTCCTCTGAGTTGTAGCCCTGTATGAGGATCGGGATGCCGCAGGCCACTTCAACATTTTCGATCGCCCTGCGCATCTCGCCCCTGGATTCGCCGAGCGTCTTGCCGTTCTCAAGGGTGATCGTACGCGACAGCTGCTCCAGGTTTTCGTCCAATAGAACCTTCAGTTTAAAGAGGTATTGGACTCGCTCTACCGCAGGAGTTCGACGCCACTCCGAAAAGGCCTTCGCCGCGGCCTGTGCGGCCTGGTCGACCTCTCCGGGCGTAGAAAGCGGAACCCGGCCGAGTGTTTCCCCTGTGGCCGGGTCTGTGACATCCAGGTGTTCTTCCGCAGATGAAGTCTGCCAAACACCGTCTATGAAATTTCTTATCTCCTCCATGAAACTACCTCCGGGAACTTACGCCGAGGGGGACCATCCCTATTATCACCCGCCTGAGTGAATGTCAGGGGTCCAATTCACGTAGAAACGCGCAGACGAAAGGTTGTATTAGTTGTCGGGCCGGACTCGGTTGAGACGTTTCTTCGCGCGCCGAATCTGGTAAGTCACGTAATCGAGATCTTGCCCCGATCCGCGGCCGTAGTATTGCCATTGGGGAAAGTTGAAGTCGGAGGTGACCGAGCGGGGCAACAGCAGTACTGCTTGAAGGAAGGCTTCCAAGTCGGGGACGTTGTAAATATTTACTTCGTAACCCCATTGATCCACCTGATCGAAGAGTTTGCGCAGGTCGGGTTCCTTCCAGCTGATAGAAAACCGATTGATCCCCCACCCGACCAGCATCTCCAAAGTTTCGTGGGCTCGCTCCGGCGTGGCCAGCATGAGCGGCCGCAAGAAATCAATCGGAGCCTGAAGAATCGATTTCGGGCGCGCGGTCGACAGGCGCCGGAACCCCTGCTCTTTGAGGGCCTCGACGTTGGCATTGAACCATAGGTCCTCATCATCAAACTCAAGCTTCTCGACCAGCTCGAGGGCCGAATCTAAGACCAGGTCACCGGCCTTCAGATCTAACTTGATCGCCCGACCGTGTTTCTTGATCTTCTTGAGGGCCGACTTGAGCGTGAGCCACCGTTCATCCGCAAGCATCGGGGCGTTGGCAAAGGAATCGTGCCGCAGGATGGCCTCGACGCCCTCCCGGTCCATCTGCACATCCACCTCCGCCCAGCGCACATCCGAGGCGAGGAACTGCCGCATGTTAGCGTCGTCATTCACGCCATGCCAAGCAAGCTGCACGTGCGACGGAAGCGCGTTCTCGTGCGGGATCAGGTCTGCCAGGCGGTAGTGCTTGCCGCGGACCGTCCCTCGAGGGACACGCCTGGACTGATAGATCGTATTCGCATGCAGCAGCAGCATCCCGCTTTCTGGATCGGCTTTAGCCAATGCCTTCAGGTTGTCCGGCTCGTTGTCAATGAATGCGAATACATGATATCCACGCTCCTGGAAATGTCTGAGGCCGGCCACTTTGACCTGGGGCACCCCGTCCTCCCAATCACCCTGGTTCATAAAAAGCATATCGTCGTCGAAATGTACTCGATAAGGCTTTCCGATCTGGTTGAGAGATTTCAACGTAGCTTCGCGCAGCGTTTCTGGCCGCCCGGTCACGAGGCCGACGTATGTGTTGGGCTGAAGCTGGAACCAACGAACCATTTCGAGCACACCCTCGAACGGTCTCTGCATATCGTGGATGGCTTCCGGGCTCCAGCGCTTCTCAAGGAACCAAGCCAGGATCTTCTTCCGAGCCCGCTTGGATAGCTTCAGCTCCTCCAGTAACAGCTCCACATCGTTCTCGTGCACATCAATGTCTTCGAGCCGAAGCCGCTCGAAGTAACTGGTTGAGTGCTCCCGGTCACAGGCCCAAAGCAGCTGGAGAATCAGATGCCGCATATCGATGATAGCTCCATCGATATCGGTAAGCAGGAGCAGCTTCTCCCCCGGGAATTCGCTCCTGGTTTTGTCGAAGCAAACTGCCAATGAGTGCATCCAGGAAGTTGCCATCAGGGCGCCCTCTCGCAACCTAGCGGCCCAAACGGGCCGGTACTGGGTCTCGCCATCTCTTGTAACCCCTCCAGCAAGTGAGTTACGCGCCCCGGAATCCACTGGTGCAGCTCGGGCCACGGGACCAGTTGCTCTGCCGTTATCTGTACGGTGCGATTGAACTCGTAGGTGGGTACGAATGCCTGCCTTCGGAGGAATGTCTGCACTAACTTGTCGGTATCAATGGTTTTGGTGTCGATGATGCCCGTAAATAGCTCAGTAACTAGCACGCCCCCGGCGCCAGCCCCGCGGCAGCAGAGCCACCGGTTCATCTTTTCCCCCGCTTGATACCACTCCGAGGAAGGGGCGAAGGCATGTTTGCCTGGTTCCGAGTAGAGCATCAGCCGGTCACCGGACAGCGGCAGGCTGCCGTTCGCTCCTATCGCGCGGTAACTTCCGTGCCAGCTCGCTTCGGCGCGAACCGGCGTTCCACTCGAGTCGCAGTAGACCCATACGTGTTCAAGCTCGTACAGGTGGCCAATGTCCCAGTCCCACCAAATGGCGTATTCCACTACTAGCTCACCAGGCCCAACTTCAATCGTTCTAGGGAACGAGGGAGAGGGGCCGCTCTGGCGGATAACCGTGTAGCCAGCCCGTAGGGGAAGGAAGGGTTCAGTTTGGTCTAACTTGATGGAGGGCGCGTAACGGACCGCTAGCTCATGTTCGGGGCTTGCAGCTTGACCGACCAGCAGGGAAGTCAGATGTGGATCGTCGGCTGTGAGCATGAGCGCAGGCTCTTAGAAGAGTTCCTTGCAGGCATAGTAGAAACGGTCCCTTCCGTCTCCAAACCGTTGGGGCTCCTGAGAGCACTCGCTTTCAACGGCGGGATGATATCGCAGGCTATCCTCTGGGTCAAGCCCCTGGTCTTAACCGGACCTGATCTTAAGATAGCAGACGCGACGGCGGCGCGATCCATAGGCTGCTCGTCCCATTCCGACCGCCCGCGGCTTGCGCCAGTACTTTCTTCATGGTCCTCTAGAGCGTGCCATGAAGTGGTTTCTTACATGCGCTATTGTTGATGCCCAGGCGCACGTTAGCCTGCATGAGCATCGGGAGCGCCTGGGGCCGCCTGAGCCCGCCCTGGCAGAACCGCGATCAGCCTTAACCCAGTGTGCCTCGGTACTTAGCGAATTTGGCAAAGATTCCTGGCGCCTAGCCAGAACCCTCGCTCAAGTAATTCGTGATCCGAAGAATCTCCCCCACAATTTTGCTAGGGCCGTTCGGGCCAGGAATAGGACGGCCGGGCGTGCCCTGCCCGGTGGAGAGATACAGCGCGCCCTCCGGGCCCAGGGTGATGTTGGTGGGCGTATCCAATCCCTCCACTATGACGCGCGGTAGCGCGCCTGACGCCGGAAACAGGGTCAGACGCCCACTGTAACGCAGGTAGCCGCCGTGGAGCGGTGGGGCACTCTCATCGAAAAGATCGTAGTTGCGAGGAAGTATGTCGGCATAGGTGGATGCCATCTCAACTACAAAGAGATTTCCGGCCGGGTCGATCGCGACGTCCACCGCAGTCGTCAGGCCGGTAATTTCGTCCGTGATTCGGCCTGTCTGAGGGTCCACGCGCACAATCTTGGCCTCGCCGCCGATGAAGGGGATCGTCTCGCCGGTCTCGTCGTCAATGACCCGGCCGGAGAACAGGGCAACGAGCACTTCGCCGGTTCGCGGATCCACGGCCAGGCCGGCGGGGACCGCCTGCTGGCCGCTGTTCAGGAGAGGGAAACTCACGATCTCCCGAATCTCCGCTTGAAACGAGATCTCGATCAGGATGTTGGTGCCGCTCTCGACGGCAAACAACCGGCTCTGGTCTCGATCGAAGGCAATGCCGTTCATATTGGCGCGGCCGGCCAAGCTGCGGCCCACGGATTTCTCTGGGCTGATAACGTGTAAGGCGATTTCGTCAGGGCCGCCGTCCACCGAGAGAAAAACCCGCCCATCACGATGCCGCAACACATCCACCGGCCCCCCGACCTCGTCGCCCCCGGTGGCGTAGATAGACAGCGCATTGTAGGTAGGCAAGTGGCTGAACCATGGCTCTGCCTCTCCCTGGTCGTTAAAGTCTCCGTCTCCATTGAGGTCCGAGAACAGGGTAAGTTGGCCGGTCCACAGGGTCGGATCGACCGAAAAGAATCCGGTGCCTGCCTCGGCGACCAGCAAGTCGCCGCTTTCAAAAACCACTACGCCACGGGGGTTTTCCAGATCGGTGAGAATGACCTCCACAGTGGGCGTAGAGGCCGCCGAGCGCGGGATCCCCGCTGATGGGAGTGTGCCGCAACCGGCCAGGGGAATGAAACTTAAGAGGAGGAGATAAACGGGAAGGGTAAGGAACTTCACACCGGCGATGCTAGTTCCAAATCAACGATTGTTCGGTCTCCGGGTCGAAGAACTGCACCTCTTTCGTGTCGAACTTCAACGATGTTCGCTCGCCCATTTTCGTGCCGAGGGTTGGGTTGGCCAGCACATGGATTTCGATGTCTCCGATACGCACATCTACCAGATCGTCCCGGCCCAAGGGTTCGACCACGTAGATTTCGCCTTGAGTGCCGCCGTCGGCGATGCTCACGTCTTCAGGGCGGATACCCATGATGACTTCGCCCTTGATTACGGCCTTTTCGCCGCGTTCGGCGGGCACCAAGAGATCGATCCCTTCGGCTCGGGCCCGATACTCGCCATCTTCGCGAGTGACTTCCACTTTGAGAAAGTTCATGGGGGGATTGCCCACAAAACCCGCTACAAATAACGTGCGCGGCCGGTCGTACAGTTCGTCGGGTTTGGCATAGGCCTCAAGCTTGCCATCTTTCATGACCGCTATGCGGTCGGCCATCGTCATCGCCTCGACCTGGTCGTGAGTAACGTAAATGGAAGTGATCCCTAATTCCATCTGCAGGCGTTTGATTTCGCCGCGCATCGAGAGTCGCAGGCGGGCATCTAAGTTGGAGAGCGGCTCGTCAAAAAGAAGCAACTGAGGTTCCTTTACCAAGGAACGCCCCAGTGCCACCCGCTGTTGCTGACCGCCGGAGAGCATGGCCGGCTTGCGATCCATAAGGTCGCCGATGCCCATCATGTCCGCCACGTCTTGCGCGCGTTCCCTCCTTTCCCGCTTCGGCATTTTCCGAAGCTTTAGCGGGTAGCTGATGTTTTGATAAACCGTCATATGGGGATAAAGCGCGTAACTCTGGAACACCATACCGATATTGCGATCCTTGGGCGATACGGTGTTGACTACCTTTCCATCAAATCGAATGGTCCCTTCTGACGGTTTGTAGATTCCAGCCACCATCAGCAGCGTCGTGGTTTTTCCGCAGCCTGACGGTCCCAGGAAGGCTACAAACTCGCCGTCCCCGATGGCCAAATTGATGCCATCGGCGCCCACGAATTTCCCCCAGCGCTTGGTAAGGTTCTCAAGTTCGACTTTCATGACGCAGCCCCTATATGTTGTCGACTTCGCATCGAGCAAAGTCTACGGCACGTGCGATTCGGAGTATGTTTCACGCCCCGCCCTTCGCCCCTCCGGAGTAAATGTTCAACAGGAGATCCTGGGTGAAGATGAAGAATATCGCCACCGGGATGAGCTGAAATAGCCCCACAGCCGTGACCGATCCCCAATCGACGGCTACCGTTTCGCCCTGGAAGTTCTGCAGATATACCGAGAGCGTAGCTTGTTGTCCTGCCCCAATCGTAAAGGTCTTTGGAATCAGCCAGGCGTTCCAGCCAGAGATAAAAGCAAATATGGCCAGCGCTGCGATCCCCGGTTTGATGGTAGGCAGGATGACCTGCCACCAGACCTGTAGGCGGGAGGCGCCGTCAATCAGGGCGGCCCGTTCCATATCCCATGAGACGCCGTCGAAGAAGCCCTTCATCAGCCAGATACCAAACGGCATCTCAAAGCCGACCATAACAAGGCCGACTCCTAGGCTGGTGTTATACAGGTTAAGCGCTCGCAGCACGAAAAAGGTGCCGATCAGCAGCGTCACGCTTGGAAAGGCGTGCAGGATCAGGGTCAGCGACAGAAACCCCTTACGCCCGGGAAAATTTAGGCGCGAGAGAGCGTACCCGGTCAACGCAGATACCAGAACCACAACAATGGTCATAAATGCCGCGATCAGAAACGTATTCAGGGTCACGCGCCAGATGCTGGGATACCCGCGGCCGAAGGGCGGCTCCAGCAGGAAGCTCCAATGTTTGAGTGTCAGATTCCCAACCGGCAACAGCCCCTCGGTGCGGGTCATAAAGGAGCTGAGCACAAGCCAGAAATAGCCCACAATAATGGGCAGGACGGAGAGAACCAATATGAGATAGGGAACTCCCCTCCATAACCTTTGCCGAACGGTCATCTGGCCGTACTTCTCTTCATATTAAATTAGATCGATCTTAGGCTCCTCCACCAGCTCATCAAACTTGAATACTCTCATGTATATGGTCGCGGCCGCCACGCCGATGATCACTAGAATCACCGCCCAGGCTGCTCCGTATCCCCATTGGGTATTGCCAGATTCGGTGGATAGCGCCAGGTGATAGGCGCGCAGGGCCCACACTTCGGTTCTAAACAACCCCGGTCCGCCGCCGGTAAGCAGCAGGATTTGCTCGAACGAGGTGAGCAGCGAGAGTGTTTGAAAGGTGAGCACGAACAGGATTGGCCAGCGGATCATGGGTACGATGACATGGCGGATGGTCTGCAAGGTCGAGGCCCCGTCCACCTTGGAGGCGGTCAGGTAATCTCTCGGGATGGCCTCGATGGCCGAGGTGAAGATCACCAGGCCAAATGAGGCGCCAATCAAACCATTAACGATGATAACAAAAACCCAGGGCATGGTCTGAAGCAGATTGTCGCCTCCTCCCAGTCCCGCAAGCGTTAAAAACTGGTTGAGGATGCCGTGCGGTGCACGCGCTGCAATCCGGCGCCACATCAAGATATAGACTACCGAAGGAGTGAGGCGAGGCAGCAGCCACAACAAGCGGAAGAAGAAGCCTGCTCGGCGATTGATATGGGTGGTGATTAGGGCGATGAGGAGCGCGCTGCCGAAGTTGAATATGGCAAGCGTTGTCAGCACGTAGAACAATGTGTTGCCCAAAAACTTAGAAATAAACCTGTCCCCAATAATCTTTGAGTAGTTGTCCAGACTCCAATTCGTTGGCAGCCACCATTGAAAGGTCCCGAAATTTGCTGATTTCAGGTCGGACAAACTGAGCACCAAAAGAACAATTACCGGTATGAAGAAGAAGAGCGTGATCAACAATACGGCCGGCGACATGAACGCCCAGGCCGCACGCCTGCTATGCAGCCAGGCGCCGATCGAAGAGGGTTGTTCGAAGGGCTCGCGAAGAGAGAGGGAGGGAACCCCCCCTCTCTCTCTGCGGTTACTAACACTCATCTAGGTGACGGCCTCAAAAGCACTCATCCAAGGATGATGATCTCATCACCTAACTGGTTTTCGAGCGTCTCTACGACGAAGTCAACCGCCTCCTGGGCAGTCAGTTCACCAGCTTGCACCCCGGAAAGCGCATCGAAGGTGGTCTGCTGATAAGTGCCCCAGTTGGGGTTGTTGGGCAGGAAACGAGAGAAATCCAGCATGTAGGTCACAGACGCCAGAAATTCGGCGCTGGCGTACGGCTCGTAGCTGGCCTGCGTGGTAAGGATAGCCAGATGCGTGCTGTTTATGGCATGCCGGGTATTCGCCTCGTCGGTGGTCGCCTTAGCGATCAGGGCCAGAGCCAAGTCGGGATGTTCTGACTGTGCACTGACCAGGTAGGCCAGGGGGTGAGACAGCGTGCTCGCGGAACCACCCGCCTCCCCGGCGGGGTACAAAGCATAACCCCAGTTTTCAAATTGGTAGGCTTCGCCGCCTAGGTCCCCGGTCCACTGATCGGCCCATTCGGCCCACTGCCAGGATCCGCCAGCCCAGAACAACACGTTGCCGCCCGAGACATTGGGATGGTAACTGCCGCCCCAATCCCCGGTCAGGAAACTGTGGGCGCCGTCCCCGGTCAGCCCACGCTCGAAGAACTGGTAGAACTTCAGGCCGGCTACGGTATCGTAGACCAGCGTGCCGGTCTCAGCGTCAATGGTTTCCCCTCCGAAAGCGTAATACACGCCTGTGAAGTCCGTGCCATTCGACGGTCGCATCCAGAAGCCCATACCTGCGTCTACGACGCCAGCCCCCACCGCGGCTTCGGCCGCGTCTAACATGTCACTCAAAGTGAAGTTGCCGGCCTCGATCTCGGCGGCCAGCCCATCAACGCGGGCCGCGTCCCAGCCCGGAACCGAAGCTAGCAGGTTCATGTCCCAGTAAATGGGTCGGGCCTCGGTGTCCTGGGGGATGCCCCAGCGCTCGCCCTTGAAGGTGACGGAGGCCCACAGGCCGTCGATCATGTTGTCAAACTCGGGGTAGTCCGCAATCATGCTTTCGATGGAGACGATGCGCCCGGCGGTCGCTTCGGTACCGATGAACTCGTGTCCTGTTAACACGATGTCCGGCGCCTGTCCGTCCTCATATGCCAGCGCAAACTCCTGCATGATGTCGCCAAATCCGGTGTTGTCCTGGATGGTCTTGAGCACAACCCGGCGGCTGTCGCCGGCGGCTTCCAGGTCGGCGTTGACTTCTGCTACACCAAACAGCAAGTTGTTGCAGCGCCAGTCCTCTGTGGGAGGTTTGGCACGGCAGCGGGCTACGATAGTTATCAACTCGCCACCAACCGGCACTTCAACTTCAACCGTGTCGCCTTGGACTTCAACTATGACTGTTTCCACAACAGTGATAGTCTCTGGATCTGCTGTGCCGCAAGCAGCTACCAATGTACTTAAACCAACCAACATGGTCAGCGTAATTAGAAATTTCTTAGTCATTACCACTTCTCCTTTTATTTATGCATGTTAATATTAATATGTTGGTCTAGAACGTATTCAGTATTTATAATATTACCACCTCCTTATCATTTTCAGCAACAGTTTTATGAGAAACAAGTCCGCCCGGCATGCGCGCGGGCGGGGGATTAGCTATAGATATCATTTGGAATTACTCCCGTCCACCTCATTAAGTTGGACTGGGCGGTTTTCCTGGTAGGATTTCTTGGCTGCCAGTCCCATCACGATCGGGATACGTCCATCCATGCCGGACACGGGCGGGGGTGTGTTATTCTGGAGACATTCAATAAATTCTCGCATCTCCAGCATATAAGAAGTGGCATAGCGTTCTAAGAAAAAGTTGAGCGGCAGGGCGGAGTGGATTCCTTCCTGATTGCTGTAAATATGTGTGTCCGAGACAGGATTATATGCAGTTACCATTCCTTTTGAACCAAACACTTCCACTCGCTGATCATAACCATATACTGCCTTTCGACTATTATCAATTGTTCCGATGGCCCCATTTGCAAAGCGTAAAGTAATTATAACAGTATCTAAGTCGCCGATCGCGCCAATTTTTGGGTCAACCTTTACGGCGCCAGCAGCATAAATCTCGCTCACTTCGCTCCCCATCAAATAGCGCGCCATGTCAAAATCGTGAATGGTCATATCAAAAAATATCCCGCCAGAAGCCTCGAGATATTCCATCGGCGGCGGAGCCGGGTCACGACTGATAATATGCAATATGTGTGGTTCCCCAATATTTCCTTCTGCGACCATGTTGCGCACTTTGCGGAAGTTGGGGTCGAATCGGCGGTTGAACCCGACCATTAATTTTACGCCCGCGTGTTCGACGGCCTCCAGAGCCTGGTCGACCATGTTCAATTCGTGGTCGATCGGTT
>JADFRG010000030.1 GCA_022561385.1 Chloroflexota bacterium | reverse complement strand
TCGTCGAGGCGCTCCTGGCTGCGCAGGAGTAGGTTGCCCCTGGCCCAGGTGAATGCGAGCGCCGCGCTCGGCCAGGCAGTTCTCGTGAGGACCCGCATACTCCCATCGCGAGCGAAAAATGAGTAACCTCTCCGTCACGTTTACCACGCGCCTCACCGGTACAGCCGGGCCGGCGGCCTTCCAACGGCGTCTGGTTATGGAGTTGGAGCGCCGAAGGGTTCCCATCGGCTGGGGATTGGGAGACGGGTCGCGAGCCGCTATTCTGGTCATCGGGGGAAGCCGCCACTTGATCGGTCTGCGGCGCGCACGACGCGGCGGTCGCCGGATCGTGCAGCGTCTCAACGGGATCAATTGGCTGCACCGGCGCCGCCGTACGAGCCTTCGACATTACCTGCGTGCGGAGCGGAACAACTTGCTTTTGCGCTGGGTGAGGGATCGTCTGGCGCACCATGTCGTTTATCAGAGCCAGTTTGCGAAAGACTGGTGGGAGGACCGCTACGGCCCCGCTCCGGTGCCTTCCAGCGTCGTGTACAACGGCGTTCCGTTGGACGTGTACACGCCGGAAGGCAAGGAGTATCCACCGGAAGATCAAATTCGCGTGCTTATGGTGGAGGGCAACTACGCCGGAGGGTACGAGATCGGCCTGGCGGCGGGGATCGAATTGGCGCAACGTGTGGCGCGTGAGGCAGGCAGGAAGGTTGAATTATCCATCGCCGGCCGGGTTCCGGGGCGGCTTCGCAAGAGAATCGACCCCGAGGCTGAGTTGGTTGTGGATTGGCGCGGCGTCGTCGAACCCGCTGAAATCCCTGCGCTGGACCGCTCGGCCCACATGCTTTTTTCGGGCGATCTCCATCCCGCCTGCCCTAACGCGGTCATCGAAGCGATGGCGTGTGGGCTGCCGGTGGTGGCTTATGACACCGGTGCGCTCCCGGAACTGGTCACGGGCGCATCCGGTCGCCTCAGTCCGTACGGCGGGGACGCGTGGAAGCTGGAGCCGCCGGACGCGGCCAGCCTGGCGAAGGCCGCACTCGAAGTCCTGGCGGATCCGCCTCGCTTCCGCGCCGGCGCGCGGGCTCGGGCCGAAGAAGCCTTCGGAGTGGAGCGTATGGTGGATGGTTACCTGGCGGCGTTTGACGACGATTGATTTCGGCTCGCAGATGGCGGATGGTGGCCTACGCGACAGGCCACACTTCCAATTCGCTCGCCCTTCCGGCCTCCCAAAGTTGCTGATCGTAAGTGGCCAGCGAGACCGATTCCGCCAGACTCTCTTGCCACACGAGTGCGGCCGAAAGATGAACTGCGTCATAACCTCGCAGGCCGAATTGCCAAATCAGGTCATCCGCCCTGCGGATGAGGGGGTCACTGATCCTAATTCGTAGCAGGCTGACCCATTCCAATCGGAATTGTCTCACTGCCTGCTCGGCGGCGGAGGTTGAAAGGATTTCCATCCTGGCGGCCCTGGCCAGCCCGGCGGACACTTCCACTCGGGTGATCGCCGCGGTGCCGACCGTTTCCGCACGATCGATAATCGAGCGGACGTCCGGCGATCCCACCTCCTCCACGTAGGCCTTGACCAGTGCACTGGCATCCAAGTAAAGGATCACTCACGATCCTCGACAATAAGGTCGGACACGCTTCGCTCTCCGCTCAGTCGAACCGAAGGGCCTTCCCTGAGCCATGGTTTGCCATTCCATTCCAGGATACCGGCCTCCAATGCGTCCTGGATGCGTTCCTCAAGCGGGCGTCCCGTCGGAAGGATTCGCCCGATCGGGCGTCCATGCTCTGTCACGACAATCGTCTCGCCGGCTTTTACTCTCCGCAAATACCGGCTGAGATGGGTCTTCAACTGTCTAATGCCTACTTCCGTCATTCAGCACCTCGTTCCGAAGGCCAATATATGTGACCACATTATATTATATAGGCCTACAATTGCTTGTCTACAGGCATCGAGCCTCGGCTCGCTTTCGTGGCAAACTTCACATCGAGCATCGGCGACTGACACTAACGGGAGAGGAGTTTGAGTGATCGAGCGAGGAAGTCAATCGACTCAAAGTCGCCAGTGAGGTCTTTGGTGTTGAGGGCCGCCGCGCTGGCCGCTAAAGTGCTTCCGCAGCGTGCCCGGCAACGGTTATATCGTATGGGGCCCGTTTCCGAGGCGTTAAGGACAGTGCTCACTCGTTCCGCGTGGGAGGGCCCCGTGGAGACAGAAATTGCGGCCGGCCCGCTGGCAGGAATGCAAATGCAGCTTGATTTGCGCCGCGAAAAGGACCTGTGGCTGGGCACCTATGAGCCGGCACTGCTAAATGCCATCGATGGCTTCGCAGCCCCAGGGTTGATCGCCTACGACGTGGGGGCAAACATCGGATACGTGAGCCTGGCGCTGGCAATAGCGGTCGGTAAGGCCGGTCAGGTCGTGGCGTTTGAGCCGTTGCCGGAGAACCTGGACCGCCTGCGGGCCAACATGGCCCTCAATTCAGCGGGGAGTCGGGTGCAGGTCGTGGGATCCGCAGTGGGGGCTCGCACCGCGCAGGAACCGTTCATGCGGCACGCGTCGGGGGGTATGGGAAAGCTGAAAACCTCCAAGGGGAGGCAGACCGAATACGAGGGTACGCTCACGGTAGATGTTATTGCACTGGATGACTGGATCAAGGACCACCAGAGTGGGCCGCCGGAGCTCATCAAGATCGACGTGGAGGGCGGGGAGGCGGCAGTGCTCGAGGGAATGAGCCGCACGCTGGAGCACGATCGTCCAACGCTCCTGATCGAGCTTCACGGCCCGGAGGCCACCGCGGAAGTCCAGCAGATCCTGGCCTCGACCGGCTACACTCTCCACGCGATGGAAAAAGGTTATCTTGAACTTGGGGAAATCACGAGTTGGAAGAGTTATGCGGTGGCGCTCCCTACTGAAGAGGGGACTACGAGCGGAGGTCAGGGATCCGGCGATGGGTAGAGGCTATCCAGAACTTGGGGAGACCACGCGCTGGAAGAGTTACGCGGTTGCGCTCCCCGTTGTGGAGGGGGTATGTCCAGAGGGTTGGCATCCCGCCATTCGTAGGGCCTGGAATGGAGCTTCGGCCGGCCGAATGGCCAGGGCACCATCGATAGAACTATGAGTCGAACCGATCCGTTTGAGGGCCGACTGGCCCTTCAGCAGCGAGTCCTGCCAGGTTATCGAGTGGCCTTTTTCGACCTTCTGGCGAGTCGCAGCACGGAAGGTCTGAGCCTCTACGCCGGAAAGCCCAGAGACCGTGAGGCGATCCAGACCGCGGAGGGCCTGAATGAAGCCCAGCTGTGGCCTGCGCGCAACCTACACCTGCTGGGTGGGCCGCTCTACCTGTGCTGGCAGCGAGACATCTTGGAATGGATTCAAAGTTGGGATCCGCAGGTGCTGATCCTGGAGGCCAACCCACGTTATCCGTCCAGCCGCAGGGCACTCAACTGGATGCACGCGCAGGGCAGGCCGGTGATCGGTTGGGGCCTGGGCGTGGGTAAAGCGGTGGCGGGCTGGACATTGTACCTGCGCCACTTCGATGCCTTGATCGCCTACAGCACTCAGGGAGCGGATGCATACCGGCGCGCGGGCTACCCGGCCGAGCGTATTTTCACCGCACCGAATGCGGTGACAGGCCCCCCGCCGGAGCTCCGGCCTCGAAAGCTCTCCGATCCTCCGCGAGTGCTGTTTGTGGGACGACTGCAGGAACGCAAGCGCCTGGATCTGCTGCTGCAGGCCTGCCGCGCGCAGGAGCGGGAACTGGAACTCTGGATCGTCGGAGAGGGTCCTGCCCGTTCGGAACTGGAGCGAATCGCGGCCCGCGAACATCCACATACGAAGTTTATGGGGGCCCAACACGGGGTAGAACTCGAGACCACTTTTCGGCAGGCCGACCTGTTCGTACTTCCCGGCACGGGTGGACTGGCCGTTCAGCAGGCGATGGCATACGCGCTGCCGGTTATCGTGGCTGAAGCAGACGGGTCGCAGAGAGATCTGGTGGGCTCCGACAACGGCTGGCTGGTTCCGCCGGGAGATCTGGAAGCGCTCACCGGGGCGCTTCGGCGGGCGCTCGAGAATCCGAATCGGCTGCTACAAATGGGCACTGCATCGCACCAAATCGTTGCGGAGCGAGTGAACATCGAGATTATGGCCGACGTCTTCCTCGAAGCGCTCCACAAGGTGCGTCCAGCGTGAAGCTGCTGTTCATCGCCGATGGGAGAAGCCCCATCGCGCGGAACTGGATCCACCACTTTATTTCTGAGGGATCCAAGGTCCACTTGATCTCGACCTCCGCTTGCCCGGAACTCAGCGGTCTCGAGGCGCTCCACATAGTTCCCGTGGCCTTCAGCAGCCTGCGGCGCAGCGGGTCCGGCGGGATGGTGCTCAGTGCCCTGACCTCCTCAGGGACCATCACGCTGCGAACCTTGATCCGGCACTGGCTTGGCCCAGCCACCGTGGGTCGGGCCGCAAAACAGGTGCGGAGATTGATCTCAGAGATTGAGCCCGACCTGGTACATGCGATGCGGGTTCCATTTGAGGGTGCCCTGGCGGCTGCTGCAATTCCGAACTCCCCGCTCCTAGTTTCAATTTGGGGCAACGATTTCACGCTGCACGCGCCGGCCTCTCCCATGATGCGCCGGCTCACGCGGCAGGTTATGGCGCGGTCTGATGCCCTTCACACGGACAACCGTCGCGACGCACGTTTGGCTTCGGATTGGGGATTCGCGAGCGCTCGACCCCAGCTGGTCTTGCCAACAAACGGAGGCGTACGGCGGGAATTCTTCTATGCCGGTACGCCCGGTCGGTCCGAACATCCGTCGCTCACGCGGGTGCTCGAGTCGCTGGCGGCGGAGGTGCCGGTGGTCGTCAATCCGCGCGGTTTCAGGGCCTACGTGAGAAACGACACCTTCTTCAAGGCCATTCCGAAGGTCCTGAAGCGAATGCCCTCGGCGGCGTTCCTCTGCCCGAACATGGCCGGTCAGCGCGTGGCCGAAGGGTGGATAAAGCGGCTTGAAATTGCGGATTCGGTGCACCTGCTGCCCAAACTAACTCCCTCCGACCTGGCGGTGGTCTTCCGTAGGGCGCAAGTATCGGTTTCACCCAGCGAACACGATGGCACACCCAATACACTGTTGGAAGCCATGGCTTGCGGCGCCTATCCCGTGGCAGGAGATTTACAATCTATTCGGGAGTGGATCGAAGATGGGGAGAACGGAACGCTGCTGGACCCGGCCAGCGTGGATGAGCTGGCGGAGGGGATAACCCGGGCGCTTGAGGATGCCGAAATGAGGGAGCGGGCTGCGACAACCAACATCCAAATCATCGAGCGGCGAGCAGACTATGAGCAAGGCATGCAGCGCGCACGGGCTTTTTATGAAGAATTACTGGCTTGAGTGGAGATGGGCATCGGGAGCCGCAGAGCAATGGGGCCGAGGAGCTCTCACCTGGGCGCCACGGTCCATAGGCAAACCGATAGTTGCACCAAAGACGCGCGTGTAACCTTACCGTATCCGGTACTCGGATCCGATCTCCTGTAAAATCACTGGCTGAATCATGAAACAAGTGGTGCAAGACCTTCGATCCGACCGGCCGGAAGTGCTGGAGGTGCCCGTTCCGCGCCCCGCACCAGGAACGGCGCTGATCCGAACGGTGGCCTCCTTCATCTCGGCCGGCACGGAGCGTACTGTGATCGAATTTGCCGGGAAGGGTATGATCGGCAAGGCCCGCGCCCGCCCGGATCTGGTGCGCCAAACTCTCGATAAAGTGCGCAAAGACGGACTGCTCGGCACACTGCGGGCGGTACGCAGCCGTCTGGACCGACCGCTCCCGTTAGGTTATTCGTCCGCCGGGGTTATTGAGGAATTGGGCGAGGGAATAACCGGCCTACGCCCCGGCGATCGTGTGGCATGTGCCGGCGGAGATGCGGTCCACGCCGAATTCGCGGTCGTTCCGGAAAACATGCTTGCCCGGTTGCCGGCCTCGGTCGATTTTGAATCGGGGGCGGCCGCCACGCTCGGCGCGGTCGCATTACATGCCTTCCGTCTGGCGGAAGTGCAGGTTGGGGAGCGGGTGGCGGTAATCGGGCTGGGGCTGCTGGGCCAGCTCGCGCTTCAGATCGCACGCGCCGCGGGATGTGAGACGTTGGGTGTGGACGTCGATGCAGCGAGGGTGGAGCTGGCGCAAACGATCGGGGGTTCGGCCACAGACCGCGAGCAAGCGGCCGAAACAGGGCGCACCTTCACCGGCGGAGAGGGGTTCGATGCCATCCTGATCTGCGCCCACAGTGGCGATAACGATCCGCTGGAACTGGCAGCCACATTGGCTCGGGATCGGGCCAATGTGGTGTTGGTCGGCGTGGTCAGCATGGAGGTCCCTCGCAAGCCCTACTACGACAAGGAATTAAAACTCATCGTCTCCCGTTCCTACGGACCGGGTCGTTACGATCCCACCTACGAGCAAAAAGGAATCGATTACCCCATCGGATATGTACGCTGGACCGAGGGCCGGAACATTGAGGGTTTCCTGGAATTGGTGGCGGCCGACAAGGTGCGTGTGGCACCGCTTATTTCGCACCGTTTCCCGGTCGAAAGGGCGGAGCAGGCCTATCAGCTGATCGCGGGCAGCTCGGAAGAGTCCGCGCTCGGCGTGCTGCTCACATACGAAGAGCGTGCGCCGGTGGAACGGCGGCTGACTCTATCGGATCGAGCCCGCAAGGACAAATCCGTGAGCCTGGGAGCCCTGGGCGCCGGAAATTTCGCAAGAAATGTGACCTTTCCTGTCTTGCGGGGCCTGAAGGACATCGAGCTTATCGGGCTGGCCACCGGGGGCGGGGTCAGTGCCATGGATGCCGGCAAGCGCTACGGCTTCGCCTACGCCTCCACGGAAGCGGCGGAAGTCATCCAGGACGAGACCATCAACACCGTGGCAGTGCTGACCCGCCATCACCTGCACGCCCAACAGGTGGTGGATGCGCTTGGCGCAGGAAAACACGTCTTCTGCGAAAAGCCACTGGCGATGGATACAGGCGGCCTCGACGGCGTGATCGAAGCGTTAAAAACCGCGGAGGGTCTTCTGGCGGTTGGCTTCAACCGCCGATTCGCCCCGATGGGCCTCCGAATGCGCGATTTCTTAAAGCAGGCCGGGGAACCGCTGTTGATACATTATCGAGTGAACGCCGGGCAGCTTCCCAGCGATCATTGGGCCCACGATCCCGCTCAGGGCGGGGGACGCATCATAGGAGAGGTCTGTCACTTCATCGACTATCTGACGTTCTTAGTCGGAGCTCTTCCCGAACAGGTGCGTGCTCAGGGAATTCCAGGGGGACTGGGCGATACCGTGCAGATCTCGCTTCGCTTTCCAGACGGCTCCATCGGCACCGTGGATTACCTGGCAAGCGGCGATCGAGCTTATCCCAAGGAACGTGTGGAGGCCTTCGGCGGCGGCCGAGTGGCGGTTCTCGATGACTTCCGCAGCCTGACATTGGTGAATGGCGGCAAGGTAAAACGTACGCGCTCCAAGCAGGACAAGGGACACCGGGCGATCTGGCAGGCTTTCACGGCCGCCATCCGGATGGGCGGGCCGGCGCCCATACCCTATCGGGAGTTATTGGGCGTAACGCAGGCCACGTTTGCAGCGGTCGATTCGCTTCGTACCGGCCATGCGATTGAGCTCGAGCCGCTTCCAGGAACGGAATCTCTTTAACACCCGATAAGACACCGCTTTCCACCCCATGACATCCCGCAGCAGGCTCCTCATTCCAGCCCTCCGAGAGCTCGGATTTGGAGCCCTTCATAAATATGCCGCCTATCAGCTCGCATTGCGATCCGGCCTGCTTCGTCGGCGCACGGTACGTTACCGCTGGAGCGAAAGGCCGCTTGAAACCTGGCTCAGTCCTGAATATTCGCCCGAACAGGTATTAACAAGCAGGGAGCCGTTCTTTTATGAAGCCGGCAATGGCCTTCAGGAAACGTTGCGGCCCTTCGCCTCCGAGGATTTGCGGCAGGAAGCGGATGAGATTCTGGACGGAAAAATCCGCCTGTTCGGAGGTCCGCCTGTCCCACTTGGGAACCCCCCCGACTGGGGCAAGATCCCGCTGACATCAGATTCGCTCTCGCTCGACAAACATTGGACCGAATACGAGCCAGAAAAGGGTAAAGACCTGCGGCTGCTCTGGGAGCCGGCGCGGTTTGGCTGGGCGTTTACCCTGTGCCGCGCCTATCAATTCACCGGCGACCCGCGTTATGCGGCCGGGGTGTTTGACCTTTTATCCTCCTGGTTGGAGAGCAATCAGCCCAACAGCGGACCACACTGGATCTCCGGGCAGGAGTCCGCGCTCCGAATCCTGGCGCTGATCAACATGTGGTACGCGCTGGCGGAGCCCCTGGAGACTTCCCCCATGCGCGCGCGCGACATCCTGATCGCGCTCGCGGTCCACGCAGAGCGTATTCCGCCCACCCTTTCCTACGCCCGCGCGCAAAGAAACAACCACCTGCTGACGGAAGCGGTGGGACTGTACAGCGTCGGTCTGCTCATGCCGTGGTACGAGCGTTCCACCGAATGGAAGAGATTGGGCCGACGTTGGCTGGTCCGCGCGCTGGAAGATCAGATATTCGAAGACGGGGGTTACATTCAGTATTCGACGAATTATCAACGGCTGGCGCTGAGTGCCGGCCTCTGGGCCGCACGCCTGGCCGAAATCCACGGGGAACCTCTGCCCGGTTCCTCACTCGACGCCTTGCGGAAGATGACCGAGTTCCTTTTGTCGCTGACCGATCCGCAAAACGGCACCTTGCCTAACTGGGGCCACAACGACGGTTCAAATATCCTTCCCCTGTCTTCCTGCCAACACGGGGACTATCGGCCGGTGTTGCAGGCCGCCGGGCGGGCATTTACAGGGGCTCCCGCCTTTGGCCCGGGGCCGTGGGACGAGATGAGCGTATGGTTGGGGCTCCCGGCCGAGGGTAAAGCCGACATACGCCGCAGCAACAAGTCTGACTTCCCGCACGCCGGGATCTACCTGGTGCAGGGTGAGACGTCGTGGTCCGCGCTTCGGTGTGTGCGTTACGCCGCACGTCCGGCACATTCGGATCAACTGCATCTGGATCTCTGGTGGAACCACGACAACATCGCCCACGACGCCGGCACCTACCTTTACGCAGCGTCGCCGCCCTGGGAAAACGCGTTTGCCGGCGCCCTGGCCCACAACAGCCTGGTGGCCGATGGGAGGGAAGTGATGGACCGGGCCGGTAAATTCCTATGGCTGAACTGGTCGAACGCCCGCTTTCTGGGACGCTGGCAGGCGGAGGATGGCTCGGTACAAACGATGGCCGCCGAACATCCCATGCGAAATGGAGTCACACACCGACGGAGCGTCGTACATGCGGGCGGCTCGCTGTGGGTCGTGATGGACGAACTGCTCGGCAGAGGGGCCACAAGTCCCCGGCCGGGCGCAGGTGCCCAAGCGGGCGCAGGCAAGTCCGTCAGCGTGGAGTGGCATCGCGCACGCCTGGCATGGAGCCTGATAGACTGGCCATGGGAGTTTGAAGCCCAGAGCCTGACCCTCCAGGGCGAAGCGGGGCCGGTCCGGCTGCGGGTGACCCCGGCGATGGGCGATATTGCCGTTTATCGTGCCGGGGAGCGGGTGGCCGGCGAAATGCAGCCCTCTGAAAATCCGGCCGTGCTGGGATGGTGGTCTCCCACCTATGGTTACAAGGAGCCCGCGCTCACGCTCGTGGCGACGCTTGAAGGCGAGCTGCCGTTGCGCCTGACGAGCTGGTGGCGGCTGGGAAACGTGGATCCCAAAGATTTTTCGCTTGAATGGGGTTCGCTGCAGGAAGACCCACTGCTCGCCTTCCTGAGCAAGGAGTAGCGGGATGTCCGCCGCTCACAGAATTCCGCACCGCAAGCGCCTATTTGATTTATCGATCGCGGTCCCCGGTCTAATCCTGATCAGCCCAATATTGGCAGTCCTCGCCATTGCGGTGCGATTCACGCTGGGATCGCCCGTTCTCTTCCGCCAACGGCGCCCCGGCTACCTGGCTCGGCCCTTTACCCTCTATAAATTCCGTACGATGTCAGACGAAAGGGACGCGGAAGGAAATGTGATGCCGGACGCCGCTCGCCTGACGCGCTTTGGGCGATTGCTTCGCTCTCTCAGTCTGGATGAGCTGCCGGAGCTATTTAATGTGCTTAAAGGGGAAATGAGCCTGGTAGGGCCCAGGCCGCTGCTGATGCGTTATCTCGATCGATACAGCCCGGAACAGGCGCGTCGACACGACGTACTGCCCGGAATCACCGGCTGGGCCCAGATCAACGGCCGAAACACCAACACGTGGGAGCAGAAATTCGAATATGACGTGTGGTATGTGGACCATGGGTCCTTTCGATTGGATACGAAGATCTTGCTGATTACCTTTTGGAAGGTCCTCACGCGGGAGGGAATCAGCCAACCCGGTCAGGCCACGGCCGGAGAATTTATGGGGTAGGAGGCGCGCTGTGCTCCGCGCAGGCAGCGGCCGGGGAATTCATAGGGCAGGCGGCTCGCCGTGCTCCGTGCGGGCCGCTTTGCAAATTGAAGGGGCCGCCTCGGCGACAGGCAGTGGCCTCCCGTTGCACCGCCGCTAGGCACGACCGGCCCCGCGGTCTAACATCTAGGGGTGTCTCCAGGCTTGTACCGTACTGGCAAGGGTATAGAACGTTTGTGCCGATATCTACCCTTTGGCCACTTGCACGCAAGCTAAAGGGTTGGTAGTATCTGGGCGGTTAGGTCCAATCCTTTGACCGAGGAGGTATCGCAAATGAAGGAATCGCTCGAGTTCTACGACATCAAGGAAAAGGGTAAGTTTCCATCGACCGCATGGCGGATTGTGGAAAAAACCTCTGGGAACAGGACCCGCTACTTCGCAGTGGCGCCCGTCCCAACCGATCCCGGGCGTGAGGCCTGGAGGATCGTTAGCAAGGATTTCGCCACCGCAAACACCTAAGCCGAGTGGAAACACCGTAAGCCAGCCGCCCACACAAGTGGGCGGCTCCGCTTTTAAGGGGCAGAGTGATAGACTTCGCCCGTGCACATCCTATTGATCCACCAGGTGTTCGTACGCCCGGAGGATCCAGGAGGAACCCGTCACTACGACTTTGCCCGGTACCTTACGGAGAAGGGGCACCGTGTGACGGTGCTGGCCGGCACGCGCAGCTACCTGACAGGAGAACCGCTACCCGCGGATCGTCGTGAGCGACCGTTTCCCGGGCTCGAAATCGTCAGGTGCGGCGTGGCTGCGGGCGAGCGACGCGGATTTGCATGGCGAACCCTCGGCTACTTCTCATTTATGTTCTCGTCGCTCTGGGCCGGCTTGCGCACCGCAGGCGTCGATGTGCTCTGGGGAACCTCACCCCCGATCTTTCAAGGGTGGACGGCCTGGCTGCTCGCGCGCCTGAAGGGCAAGCGGTGGGTACTGGAGGTTCGGGACCTGTGGCCAGACTTCGCGGTACAGGTCGGCGCATTACGCAGCCGTAGGCTGATCGCCCTGTCGGAATGGCTGGAGCGTTTTCTTTATCGTCACTCGGATCAGATCGTCGTCAATTCCCCGGGCTTCGTAGAGCACCTTCGTGGTGCCGGTGTGGGCGGCAAAGAGATCCTGATCGTACCCAATGGGGTCGATCTTGAAAGGGCAAGGCCCATAAGCCGGGGGCAGGGCGACGTAAAAGCAACCTCCGCCCGCGGCGGCATCCCACCCGGGTCTCTGCTTCGTGAACCCCATAGGCTGGAAGGCCAATTCATCGCCTTATACGCCGGGGCGCACGGGATGGCAAACGATCTTGAACAACTCGTACATGCGGCCTCCACCTTAAAACAAGATCCCAGGATCACCCTCGTACTGTTAGGCGATGGGCCACAGAAGGCCGCCTTGCAGCGCCAGGCTCGCGCGGAAGGGCTCAAGAATTTGATCTTCTTGCCCCCTGTAGAAGAGGCGCGTGTGCCCGCGCTTCTGATGGAAGCGGACTGCGGGATCGCCGTACTCAAAGCGATTCCGATGTTTACTACCCCCTACCCGAACAAGGTATTTGATTACATGGCCGCTGAGCTTCCGGTCGTAGTGGCTATTGACGGGGCAATTCGACAGGTGGTGGAGGAGGCCGGGGCCGGTATCTACGTCACACCCGGCGACGGTGCCGAGATTGGGCAGGCCATCCAGCGTCTTGCGGACGATCGGGAGAGGGCGCGGGAGATGGGACGGAATGGGAGAAGGTACGTCGGCGTACACTTTGATCGCCGGGAGCTGGCCGGAAAAATGGAAGGTATCCTGCTCTCGCTCGGTTGACGCCCCTACGATCGAGTGCAAACCGCATGCAGAATTGGATTTCCCGCACTTTCTGGTCTACCTACCACGACTCAAGCACAGTACGGCGGGAATTGGCTGATTTAATGGGGGAGCTCGACGACGGCCAGCCGTCGTTGAACGTTGGCTCCGGCGGTAGCGACCTCCACACACGGGTGGTCAACCTCGATCGGAAAGCGTCGGAGGTGACAGATTGTGTAGGGGATGCCCTGAAGCTCCCCTTCGGAAACGGCTCCTTCCGTTTGGTGCTTTCTCAGGAAACCATGGAGCACGTGGCCGACCCGTTCCAGGCCGTGCGCGAGATGCAGCGCGTGCTCGGTGCGAATGGCATACTGTACCTGCAGGTGCCCTTTGTCCTGGGTTACCATCCCGATCCGGAGGATTATTGGCGTTTCACACACTCCGGCCTCCGACGGCTGATCGAACAGGCCGGGCTGCAATGTGAACGAATCGAGCCCGCTCTGGCCGCAGGGACCGGCGTGCATCGTATTCTTGTAGAATTCCTGGCCGGGGTGGCGGCCCGCCTGGCGCCCCGCACCTACCGGCCGGTCAAGGGCGCGCTGGCGATCCTTTTTTATCCCCTGAAGTGGATGGACGGTTGGCTCAGCGCGGGTGCCCAGCGGGACCGAATCGCGGGAGGCTATTTTGGCATCGGTCGAAAAACGGCTTGACCGTGTGAACGTTCTTTTTACCAGCGTCGGCCGGCGGGTAGAACTGATACGGGCCTTCCGAAAGGCCTACGCGGAACTGGGGCTGCACGGCTCCATCGTGGGCACCGACATCGACCCGCTGGCCCCCGCCCTGCAAGAAGTCGATCGTTACTATATGGTGCCCGCGCTGAGCGACGAAGGTTATTTGCCCACAGTGGCCGACATCTGCAAACAGGATTCCATTCAGCTGATTTTTCCGCTTATCGATCCTGACATTCCGGTCCTTGCGCAGGGGCGCGAACGGCTCGAAAGTGGTGGAGCAAGGCTCACTTCGCTGTCCGCGCCCGAAGCCACAACCGCCAACGACAAATGGCTCACACATGAGCTCTTCCGGAGCATCGGAGTGCCTGCACCGCGGACCTGGCCCGGCGCACCGGACGAAGATTTCGAATTCCCGCTGTACGTCAAGCCCAGGATCGGCAGCGCGGGCAGAGGCGGCCAAAAGGTCGAAGACCGAGCGAGCCTGGAGCACGCGCTGCGGCAAATCCCTCAGGCCATCGTGCAGGAATATCTATCGGGCCCCGAAATCACAAATGACGTAATTTGCGGGGCAGACGGGCGGGTGTGGGCCGTCGTGAGCCGCCAGCGGATTGAGGTGCGCTGGGGGGAGGTCGCCAAAGGGGTCACCATTGGAAACGGTGAGATCATCGAGGCCTGTGTGAAGATCGCCGAGGGCCTCAAGGCCAAGGGACCCATCACGGTCCAATGCCTGATGCGAGAAGGGCAGCCCTATTTCACGGAAGTGAACGCCCGCTTCGGCGGTGGCCTACCGCTGGGAATCGCGGCCGGAGTGCCCTCTCCACAGTGGTACCTGTCTGAGGCGGCTGGCATCCCCGTGGCCGCCCCGGCTCTCGGCACCTACAAAACCGGGCTGTATTTGACGCGTTACGACGAATCCTACTTTCTGGACGAATCCGAGTATTCAGATGCTGAAAGCCATCGTCTTTGATCTAGATGACACGCTCTACCCGGAGCGCCAGTACGCTTTGAGCGGGTTTTCGGCCGTCGCCGACTGGGCGGAATCATCCCTGGGCATCCCGCGTGAGCGCGGATATGCAGAACTCGTGGCTTACTTTGAGGACGGCGTGCGGGGCGACACCTTTAATCGCTGGCTCGAGGCACATGGTATCGAGCCGGAGTTATGGTTGCCAGAAATGGTGAAGTGTTATCGGGACCACTCCCCAAGCCTCGAGCCCTACCCAGAGACACATTCCGTGCTGCGGAGTCTGCGCGGCCGCTACCGGCTGGGATTGATCACGCAAGGGCACGGCCCAGGCCAACAGCGAAAGCTTGAGGCACTGGGATTGGAAGGTACCTTCGAAGCGGTAGTGATCCTGGGCGAGGAGCATCGCCAGGACTGGAAGCCGAGCCAGGTCCCCTTTGAACGGCTCTTGTCCGAGCTGGATCTCGCAGGCAGCCAGGCGGCGTATATTGGTGACAATGTGTTGAAGGATTTTGTCGGCGCCCGTCGGCTGGGGATGCTGACCATCTGGGTGCGCAGGCCGGAGGGCGAGCACGTAAATGATGTGCCGCCCGGGCCGGAATACCTGGCCGATATTGAGCTGCCAGATCTGACGGCGCTGGAGGGAACGCTGGAGGCTACACCGCAATGGTAATCCCCATGTCCTCCCCGGATCTCACCGATGCGGAACGAGAAGCGGTGGCGGCCGTTCTCAGGACCTCCACGCTCAGCATCGGCCCAGAGGTACAGGCCTTTGAAGAGGCGATCGCAGATCTTGCCGGGCGGCGTTATGGGATTGCGGTGAGCTCCGGAACCGCCGCACTCCACCTGTGCGTAAGGGCGGCTGGCATACAGGAAGGAGATTGGGTCATTACAAGCCCCTTCTCGTTTGTCGCCTCCGCCAACGTGCTGTTATACGAACGCGCGGTGCCCGTATTTGTGGATGTAGATCCTGCCACGGGAAACCTTGACCCCGAGCAAGTAGAGGCCGCGGTCGCCGCGCTCGACTCGGGCGAAGATGGCTGGCTCCCACGCAAAAACGCAGGAGAGGGTGGTCGACTGAAAGCCATACTTACCGTCGACGTCTTTGGCCAGCCGGCGGATTATGGGCGGTTGTTGCCCATCGCGGAGTCGCATGAGCTCGACCTGATCGAAGATTCATCCGAGGCGCTTGGGGCACACTACGACGGGAAGGCCGCCGGGTCCTTCGGGGATGCCGGGGTCTTCGCTTTTTATCCCAACAAACAATTGACGACCGGAGAGGGCGGCATGGTGGTCACCGATCGGGAGGACTGGGCCGATTGGGCCCGGGCGCTTCGCAACCAGGGTCGGGCGGTCGGCGACCAATGGTTGCAGCATACCTTTCCGGGCTACAACTACCGCCTGGATGAAATGAGCGCTGCGTTGGGCCGGGCCCAGGCCGCGCGATTTAGCGAGTTGCTTCGCAAACGCGCCCAGGTCGCCGACTGGTACCGAGTCGCCCTGGCCGATTTGCCGGGTGTGGAGCTGCCTGTTATTGCGCCCACAACTTCTCGTATGAGTTGGTTCGTCTACGTCGTGCGGCTCGATGCAGCGGTGGATCGAGCGCAAGTTATCAAGGCGCTGGAGCAGGAAGGCATCCCAAGCCGGGTCTACTTTGAGCCTATCCATCTGCAGCCGTACATGGTGGAGATGCACGGATACAAGGCTGGCGACTTCCCGGTCACCGAAGATCTGGCTAGAAGGAGTCTGGCACTTCCGTTCTCTGGAGTGATGACGGAGGAGCAGGTGGGGATAGTAAGCGAAGCGCTTAGGACCTCCATCGCAAGCTGAGACAGTTTCGGGCTCTTCGAGGAAGCCTTCGATCAAGCCTCCGAAGCAGCCTCCGATAAACCTTCCGACAAAGTCTCCGATCGAGCCTGCGAAAAAGTCTCCATTAAGTCCGGAGAATCAAAGAGGCCGCCCCATGGGACGGCCTCTTGGCCTTTAGAGTTTAAGTTACTGCGGTTCGGACTGCGTCCAGTTAATAAAAACCAAGTTCTGATCGCAGTTGTCGAAGGTGGTTAAGGGGACTTGCTCTGAGAGCTCCAACCCGCTGCTGGCATCCAGGACCTGCACAAACAGCGTGTTTTCAGTTGCGAGGGGAGCATCCGAGAATTGGAAGTAATAACCGCCGATGCCAAAACGATCGGCTGCGCTCCCAGTCAGTACATCCAGCGGGCCGAAGGGCGCTCCGGAGAGTTCTCCGCTCAGCCTCACTGCCAGGCCAAGAATCGGTGCTCCTTCGGAGTCGTACACCTTTCCGCCCACAGCCGACTGACCGCACCCGCTCGGGTCCGTAATCCAGGTCGGGCTCCCGGTCTGGAGCTGAAACTGCGCCCCGCTCTCCGCAGTAGCGGGCGGGGATGCTTCAGGAGTGACCGTGATTTCGGTTGGTGTTACGGTGGCCGAAGGAGCGATGGTCGGCAGGGGACGCGGAGTCGAAGTCGGCGGAATCTCGGTCGGGAGCATAATCGCCGGAGTATTGGTCGGCGTTGGCGGACCCAGGGTCGCGGGAAGGGTGGGGGGCGGGTAAGGGTTGAGTGACGATTGAGGATCGAGGAAGATCGCCACGAATCTGCTGCCCACATAAAGCGTGACGAGCAGCACAATAGCGGTCAAAACGTTGAAGATCAACCGCCCTATATGCAATCCGCGGCCTCGCGGGCTGGGGTCAAAGGGATCATCCATTTGCTCAGACTCCTGATCTCTTAATTAACCCTAAAACTCCGATGTCCTAGGGGTCATATCTTAGCCTTCAGCGAAGATCTCGATCTCGGCCCGCTGACGCTGCTCAGTCAGCCATCGCTCGACGGCTGCTACACGGTAAGTGGTCAATGTCTCGCCCACAAGCGGCCGGTCCTCCCGACCCAATACTTCCAAGACGTGGAAGCCAAGTGTGCTCTCGATCGGGCCGCTGACTTCGCCCGGCTGCAGGTTGAAAGCGGCTTCTTCCACCTCCGGCATCGTGAGTAATCCCCTCGGAAACCAGCCAAGCTCTCCGCCGGCCGGCCGGGTGCTGGGGTCCCTGGAATGGATCACTGCCAAGGTACTAAAATCGGCTCCGTTGGCGAGTTCGTCCAGCAGCGCATCGGCCTCTTCGCGGGTTGCGACCAGAATGTGTCGAGCGCTGACATGTTCCACCTGCTCAGGCAACACGTCCGTGATAGCCTCGATGGTTCTGGCGGCCAGGATTTCTAGTCGGAGCTGGCGGCGGAATTCATCGGCCGTGTAGCCCGCGGGCACCCCGTTTGAGGCCACGACGGCCTGGAAACGATCGTCCAACTCTGCGTCGGCAAGTTCTATGCCCTGATTCACGCTAAATTGAGCCAAAAGGCTGAGATCGATCAATTGGTCGAGCACCTCAGCCCGGTAATCGCCCAACGTTGCAAGGTCAATGCCAAGCACCGCATTTGCAGCCTCGAAGCGAGCAATTTCACGCTCCAATGCGGCCAGCGAGATGACCTCACTGTTGACGTAGGCCGCCACCGGCTCCGGAGTGGGGGTGGCGGTTGCAGGTGGGGCCGTGGCAGTTGCGGTCGGCACGGGCACCTCGGTAGTACCTGCCGGAAGGCTGCACGCGGCAGCCAGCACCCAGAGCGCGGCAGGCGCCATTCCAGCCCGCATGGCGCGGGGCATTATACGCATGCGAAGTGCGTTCGCAACAGCCGGACATCGATTGTTCGCATTCAGCGGGGACTGGTAAAAACCATCACCATCGGACGGCGTTTGGTTTCGGCATAGAAGAAGCGGCTGAGATCCTTTTCGATCTTGCCTCTGAGATTGCCGGAATCGGCCTCCTTGGCCGCATCTCGAATCCGCCCTCGGGCGCGCTCGAAAAGCTCTTCCGCATCGCGCACAAACACAAACCCCTTGGATACGATCTCGGGTTCCTTGCCCAACGCGCCGTTACTCCCGTCCAGGGTGAGGTGTACCACTACGAAGCCGTCATTGGCCAGCGCCTCCCGTTCTCGCATGACACGCGGACCGATGTCACCCACACCGCTTCCATCCACAAACACGTACCCACCCGGGACGCGTTCGCCGATCTTCATCTTCCCGTCCTTAAACTCGATCACCGTTCCATTTTCGACCACTGCGATGGAAGAATCCTCCATGCCGATCTCTCGCGCCAGCGCCGCGTGTTGCTTGAGATGGCGCAGCTCACCGTGCACCGGTATCAGGTACTTGGGCTTGACCAGCTCCAGCATCATCTTCATCTCTTCTTGGCTGGCGTGGCCCGACACGTGGACGTCGGCGATCGGGTCGTAGATCACGTGCGCGCCGCGGGAAAATAGACGGTTGATCGTGCGGTGGATCATCTCTTCGTTGCCGGGGATGTTGTGGGAAGAAAGCACCACCGTGTCGCCCTTCATGAGGCTGAATTGGCGGTTGGTGCCGGTCGACAGGCGCCCCATGATCGAGGAGGGCTCGCCTTGCGTGCCGGTGCACATCAGCACCACGTCGGCCGGGTCCATCTTCAACGTCTCATCCAGGTCGACGATCAGGTCGTCGGGAATGTCCAGGTAACCCAATTGACGGGCCATCTTGGTGTTGTCGCGCATGCTGCGGCCTACGATGGCCATCTTTCGTGTGTATCTCTGTGCGGCGTTGGCCACTTGTTGGACCCGCGAAATCAGCGAGGCGAACGAGGCCACGAGAATGCGCCCTTTGGCCTCCCCGAAGACCTCATTAAATGCCGGGTCGATCACCGCTTCCGAAGGGGTCCAGCCCGGCTCGTCGGCGTTGGTGGAGTCGGCCAACAGCGCCATCACCCCTCGGCCGCCGAGCTCACCCAGCTTGCCGAAGTCCGTGGGCCAGCCGTCCACCGGAGTGTGATCGAACTTGTAGTCGCCGGTGTGAACGATCAATCCGGCCGGAGTGGTGATCGCCATGCCGACGCAGTCCGGGATGGAGTGACAGACATGGAAAAACTCGATTTCAAAGGGACCAATGTTGATTGTGTCGCCGGCGTTGATGGTCTTCAGCGTGGTGTCGCCCAGCATCCCGCTTCGGGTCAGCTTGACCTCCAGCAGTCCGCGGGTCAGCCGGGTGGCGTAGATGGGGGCGTCGATCAGCTCCATCACGTGGCGGATGGCGCCGGTGTGGTCTTCGTGGCCGTGGGTGACGATAATTCCGCGCACCTTGTCGACCTTGTCTTCCAGGTATCGAAAATCCGGGATGATGTAATCGATTCCGAGCATATCGTTTTCGGGGAACATGATCCCCGTATCGATAATCAGAATGTTGTCGCCATATTCAATGGCCATCATGTTCTTGCCGATCTCCCCAAGACCCCCCAGGGGGACCAGCCTTAAAGTCTTGCTGCTCATTTAATTATTTACCTTTGTTTGAATGAAGCTCGTGGAGAGGAGTTTTGCGGATTCTCTAGCAGATCCAAGAATCGCCCTCTTGCGGGGACTTGCATTGTCAATTTCGTTAGGTTGCCCCTGCGACAACCGGTGCATTCTATCATGCGAGGAGGATCGTTGCACACCCACGCGCGTGCGGCACGCCGGGCGCCGCTGCGGTAAAGCCGCGCTGTGACACCGGGTAGATGTTCATCCTGGGGTTGATTCCCCACCTCCTGGGAGCGTTGACACCATCACATCCCCCGGCTCGGACATTCCATCTCATAACAAACCATTTTACGCAGTCGGTCAGCCGCCTTTTTAGCTGGACCACGCAGATATATAAACTCCCGATGGGCTTTCCTTTGGGCCCCACGGACGGCAGAGTTCCGGCGCTCGCTGCGGAGTAAACTAGGCTAACCGGGCTCGGCAGGAGCGACCGGTTGAGAGGATCGTAGAACTATGCCCACTATCGAGCAAGCGCGCAGCTGGTATCCAGAGCACGATCCGGTACACGGAATCGACCATGTGCTGCGTGTGATGCGGATTGCGGAGCAGATCGGCACGGAGCTGGGCGCCGATCTTGAGGTCCTGCGTGCGGCGGCACTGCTTCACGACGCGGCCGGAGCGGATCCTGGAGAAGACCGCGCGCACCACGAAAATGTGTCCGCCCACTTCGCGCGCGAGATCCTGGCGGCAGAGGGCTGGTCACAGGATCGGATCGAGGCGGTGGTCGATTGTGTGCTGAGCCACCGATTTCGGGGCCAGCACGCGCCGGGTAGCCTGGAGGCCAGGATCTTGTTCGACGCCGACAAATTAGACGTGGTCGGAGCGTTTGGGGTCGCCAGGACCATCGGTTATGCGGTCCAGGCCGGCCAGCCGATCTTCGCAGAGCCTTCTGACCAGTTCTTGGAGTCGGGAGAGGGCGAGCCGGGAGAGCCCCACAGTGCGTACCATGAGTACCTCTTTAAGCTCCGCCATGTGCGAGGGCGCCTACATACCGAACCCGCTCAACGCATGGCAGCTGCGCGCGAAGAGGTGCTCCAGCAGTTCTTCGAGCAGCTGGCGGCCGAAGCAAACGGGAGGGGCTAGCTGCGATATTAGTGTCATGGGGCGGGAACCATTTGTCTCCGGTTTCGAACCGTGCTTGAAGTGCACGTCGGGTCCCGGTGATAAGATTGCGCGATGGGCAAGGCCAAGAAGCCTCAGATCCTGCTGACCAATGACGACGGAATTCGATCCGACGGCTTGTGGGCCGCGGCGGAAGCGCTCTCAGGGTTGGGGTTTGTCACCGTGGCCGCACCGCGCGATCAACATTCGGGGGCGGGACGCAGCATGCCGCAGGCCTCGGACGGCAGGCTGCGAGAAGAAGAAGTTACGATCCACGGCGTCACCTGGAAGGTTTATGCCGTGGGCGGTTCGCCCGCGCAGACCGTTCAGCATGGCATTCTGGAGCTCATGGAGGAGCCTCCCGATCTGGTCGTAGCGGGCATTAATCGGGGCGAGAACCTGACCGTCAGCATCACCATCTCCGGCACGGTCGGGGCCGCGCTGGAAGGGGCGGCCTTCGGAATCCCATCCATGGCGGTTTCGCTCGAGATGCCGAAAGAGCATCAATTGGCCGACGCCAGCGCCGACTTCTCGGCCGCGGCTCACTACACCGCACATTTCGGACAAATCCTGTTGGAAGGTGAAACTTTCCCCGACGTCAACGTGCTCAAGATCGATGTCCCCTCCGGCGCCACGTCGGAGACCCCCTGGCGGCTCACGCGGCTTTCGCGGTCCCAGTATTACGTCCCGCTGAGTCCCGTGCGCGAACACCTTGACGAAGAGGTGCGCGTGGACTTCGAGATCCGCTTCGACGAAAAACTGTTGGAACCGGACTCTGATGTATACGCGGTGCGAGTTGCGAAGGAAATTTCCGTCACACCCCTCAGCCTGGATATGACGGCCCGCGTGGATTTCGGTGAGCTTGAAAGTCGGCTCCGCGCGTACGATTGAGTCCGCCGAAGCCTTGGGCCCCAATAAGCGCCAGCGCGCTCAGTTTTGACCGAGCAGGGCCATCATTTGCTCGTGAACCAGGCGATTCGTGGCCAGCAGCGTTTCGTCCCCGCCAAGCACTTTGTCATCCCCTGAGAAAGTGGTGACCATACCGCCCGCCTCGCGGGTCAGCAGCACGCCCGCGGCCCAGTCCCAGGGGTTGAGGCGAAGCTCCCAGTACCCCTCGAATCGTCCGGCGGCCACGTAGGCTAAGTCAAGCGCCGCGGAACCCAGCCGCCGTACCGCCCGCGTGCGCACGGCGAAATCACCGAAGTGGTCCAGGTTGTTGTTGGGGTTGGTGCGAATGTCGTAGGGGAATCCAGTGACGAGTAGGCTGTCCTCCAGAACGCGGGTCTCCGAGACTTGAAGCGGCCGATCGCCGAGCCAGGCGCCTCTGCCCTCACTGGCGTGAAAAAGTTCGTCTCTATTGGGATCGTACACTACTCCGAAGATTAACCGCCCGCTCGCCATCAGCCCGATCGACACCGAATAGAAGGGCACTCCGTGCGCATAGTTGGTCGTGCCGTCCAGAGGATCGACCAGCCAGAGATGTTCTGCCGCGCCGGCTTGTCCTGAATCACTTCCCAGGGCTTGCCCTGGAGCACCTCCCAGGGAGTCAGAGCCGGTCCCTTCTTCCGCCATGATGGCGTCGTCCGGATAGGCGCTGCGAATGCCCGCCACCAGCATTCGTTCTGATTTCAGATCGTAATCGGTAACCAGGTCGGTGGCGCCCTTTTTCGAGACGCGCAGGCGCGTGCCCTGGCCCTCAAGAAGGAGCCCGCCTGCACGGCGGGCCAGTTCGATCGCCAGCTGTAAACGGTCCTGCGTCAAGGTTCGGTGACGGCTCCCTCGTCGAGGCGCTCACGAACCGTCGCCAATTCGGTTTCGAGCTGGCCGCGCTGCACTTCGGTCTGTACCAGCAGCGCCTCAAACATGGGCCGCTGTTCGTCGGGAACCGTGTCCACAAGTCGTTTGGCGCGACCGATCTGCTCGCGTTTGTCGGCCAGCTTGGCTTCCAGGCGCTCCTGATAACCTCGATAAAATTCGGCGTTTGAAATCGGCGGGGGAAGTGCGGAAGGAACTTGAGTCAATACCTCCGCCACGGTGAGCAGCAGCTCCTCGGCCTCCACCGGTTTCTCCAGGAATCGCACTGCACCCAGGCTCAAAGCAAAGGCCTTGTCCGCCTCGGAGATATATGTGGCGGAAACGAAGATGATCGGAATCTCTTGGGTCTTGGGGTTGCTGCGGATCTTGTGGGCAAGAGAGAATCCGTCCAGCTTGGGCATCAAGACGTCGGTAAGAATGAGAGCCGGCTTCTCGACCGAAGTCATGCTCAAGGCCTCATCGCCGTCGCGCGCGGTGATCACGGAATAACCCTTGTACTTGAGCGTCACTTCCATGAGCTCAAGTAGGTAGGGAATGTCCTCCACGATGAGGATCGGACCCAGGTCCATCCCTAAATTGTAGCGGATTCGGTTTCAAGGACAACGTCCGTTAGCAGGCTGGGAGTGAGCAGCGGATCGCAGGAGCAGAGGAGCGGCGGAGCGCGGGTGCGGAGGAGCGCGGGAGAAAAGGGTACGGGGCGGTCCTAACCTACGAGGCCAGGAACTCATCGATGTGAGCGAGCAGTTCTTCGACATCGGCGGGTTGAATTTCGCCCATGTGGCCGATGCGGAAGGTTTTGTTTTTCAGAGGCCCATAACCGTTGGCCAGGGTCATGTCGTATTGGGCCAGGTGGCGGTTGAGGGCTGGGATATCTATCTGCCGGGTGTTGCGGATGGCGGTCACGGTCCTCGATCGATATCCCTCCGCGGCGAACAGTTCGAAATGTTCCTTCGCCCATGCCTGAACGAGATTCGCCATGTGTTCGTGGCGAGCCTGCCGAGCTTCGGCCCCCTCGGACAGGATGCGATCCAGTTGGTAATCGAGGGCATAAAGTAGGGTAATGGCCGGGGTAGCGGGAGTGAAATTGCGTTGATGGTATTCCTCGAGTAGCAGCAGATCGAAATACCAGCCCCGATGGGATACCTGGGCCGCACGTTCGAGCGCGCGGTCGCTCACTGCCGCTAGTGCCAGGCCCGGCGGGAGGGCAAAACATTTTTGCGAGGAGGTCACCAGCACGTCCAGACCCCAGTCATCGACAGGGATTCGGACTCCCGCCGCGGAGGAAACCGCATCGATCATCACGATCAGGTTCGGCTGCGTTTCCCGGGCCGCCTTGACGATTTTCTCCACCGGATTTTCGACCCCGGTTGAGGTTTCGTTGTGCACTACGGCCAGCGTGTCGTACTTCTTCTCGGCCAGGGCCGCGACGACCTGCTCGGGCAGGTTAGGCTCGCCCCACTCGACGTCCAATTGATCGAAGGCGAGGCCGTTTCCTTCTGCCATATCCGCCCAGCGTTGTCCGAAGGCACCGCAAACACAAAGCAGCAGCCGTTCGCGTATCAGGCTGCGCATCGCTCCCTCCCACATCCCGCTGCCGGAAGAGGCCGTGACGTAGACGCGGCTTTCAGTCTGCAGTACCTGCTGCAGGCGAGGCTGAATGCGCGCGTACAGATCCTGGAAATCCTGGCTGCGGTGCCCCGCCATCGGTTGCGCCTGGGCATTCAGCACATCGGGGTTTACGTCCGTCGGACCGGGTATAAATAACTTAGCCATGAGTACCTCGCGCGGCTGATTTTATCCGAGCTTCCGAAAAGGTACAGGGGCGGCAGGCGCCTCAAGAGAATGGCAAATCTCGGCTGGGGCACGCCGGTTATCAGGTGAACGCCTGAAGCGCGTGATCTATTGTATGAAGGTGGATACGGAGCATGATATGTTCAATCTAGCCGACGTGTTCCCGACAAGATCTTGAGCAAAACCGTCCGATTACGCGAGCGTTCACGGTGACCGCCGGCATCCTCGCAGGCGCATCCAACGCGTCCCTCGGATTGAGACCCATCGACCCGCAGCGAGACATGGGCCAGGTGGCGGATCTGATCGAGATGGCCTTCAGCGGGGACCTGGATCGAACCGGCCGCCGCATGGTGCGCGAAATGCGCACGTTAGGCCGCATGGGGTGGGTCGGCTGGGCGCTCAGCCGCGTGCTGCTGCCGCAGTCGGCTCGCCCGCAGGGAATCGTCTGGGAGGAAAATCAGCGTATCGTGGGCAACGCCAGCCTCTTGCCGGTCAAGGGATATCCGCGGCGCTGGGTGATGGCCAACGTGGCCGTATACCCTGATTATCGGCGGCGGGGAATTGCGCGGCGGATGGTGGGCGCCGCGGATGAACTCGCCGTGAAAATGGGAGCCGAAGCGATCTATTTGCAGGTGCAGCGGAATAACGTAGCCGCCCTGTCGCTCTATCACTCGATGGGATATCTACCGATTGCGACCCGCACTACCTGGCGACGGCCGCGAGGATTGCCATGGAGTGGAACCGGTCGCGGCCAGTCAGTTCGGCCGCGGCGCGCTTCCGAGTGGACGCAGCAGTGGGCGTTGGCGGAGCGAGTGTCGCCCGAGGGGCTGGTTTGGCCGTACCCTTTGGAGCCGGGATATTTCCGTCCCTCTGGGCTCGGTCAATATTTCGGGCGAGAAGCCAAGCTGCACTTCGTCCGGCGAGAAGCGGGCCAGCTTGTCGGCAGCCTGTCGATCCACGGATCCGGGATGCAGCGGTTCGTGCTTCTGGTAGATCCTGCGCGGCATGGCGAGATCGAAGAGGGGCTGCTGTCTCAAGCGCTTAGCCGAATCCGCGCCAGGCGGCGCTCCATCGTAATGGACTATCCCGCCGATGTGGCACCGGAGACACTGCGCGGCATGGGTTTTCGAGAGCAGCGCACGCTCACCTGGATGATGCGCTCCTATCGGTAATGGAAATGTGCAAGCATCGCGTTCTGCGATGGCTAACCGGTCTTTCGCGGGCCGCTCAAGAAGAGGGATAAACGGCCCGTCAACTGGCCCCTGGCTGCAAAAATCAGGCCCCCCGCACGCCTCAAACACGCCTCTTATTTCCACATTTGGCCAAAAATTCGCTATGCTATACTTCGGCGGACATGAGCACCCTCACCGGCCTTCAGTGCCCAGAGTGTGGGGAGGAGTTCGAGGCAGATGTCGTCCAAACGGTGTGCGAAAGCTGCGATTCACCGCTTTTTGCGCGGTACGACCTGGCTCAAACCGCTCGGGCGTTATCACGTGAGAGGGTGAGCGCCCGCCCCGCCGGGTTATGGCGATGGGCCGAGCTGCTTCCCGTTCGTGACCCTGGTAAACGTTTTACGTTAGGCGAGGGGGATACTCCGCTATTGCCGCTCAGGCGAATAGGGGAGCGTTTGGGGTTAAAGCGGCTTTATGTCAAAGACGAAGGCGTCAATCCCACCGGAACATTTAAGGCACGCGGCATGGCAGTTGCGCTCTCACGCGCTATAGAACTGGGCACGGAAGAGGCGGTAACGCCCACGGCGGGAAACGCGGGGGGTGCGCTGGCCAACTATGCCGCGCGGGCCGGGATTCCGGCCCATATATACATGCCGCGCGACGCGCCCGCCTCGAATCAAGCCGAGGTCCTCGCCGCCGGTTCCGATCTTCAACTCGTCGAAGGAACCATTGAGGACGCCGGTCGGGAGGCGGCTGCCGAGGCGAGCAGCCGAGGCTGGACGAATTTCTCTACCTTTCGCGAGCCTTATCGAGTCGAAGGCAAGAAAACTATGGGGCTGGAGCTGGCCGACGATTTTGGATGGGAGCTGCCCGAAGTGGTGATCTACCCTACCGGCGGCGGCACCGGATTGGTCGGCATGTGGAAGGCCTTTGAAGAGCTAGAAGAGCTGGGTTGGGTGGATTCTCGTCGTCCAAGAATGGTGAGTGTTCAGTCCGAGGCCTGCGCCCCTATCGTGGATGCGATGCGGTCCGGAGCCGATCGAGTGGTCGCCGCCAAATCCAATCCTACACGGGCGCCCGGCTTGCGGGTGGCCAAACCTTACGCCGACCGTCTGATCTTGCGTGCGATCCGTGAAAGTGGCGGTTCGGCGGTGGCGGTCAGCGAAGAGCAGATCGCGGCTTCGGAGGCCGAGCTGGCACGCGCCGAGGGCATATTTGCCTGCCCGGAAGGGGCGGCCACCCTCGCAGGCCTGGAAAAATTGGTTCAGTCGGGCGAGGTTGAGCCCGATGAACGCGTGGTGCTTTTCAACACCGGCACCGGATTGAAATACCTCTCATGATTGCCGATGTGTATACCCCCAAGCCGGATCGTCTCTGTGTGATGGCCACAAAGTGAGGCCCCTGTTGTGAGCGCAGAAGCGCAAGCCACCGAGCGCGAACGCGCCTCCCTGGATCTGCTCTATGCCATCAGTCGCGAGCTCACCGGCGAGCTGGATTTGGGCGACCTGCTGCAGCGCGTGCTGGAATTGACCATGACCAATGTGGGCGCGCTCAGCGGCAGCATCCTGGTGCTCGATGAGGAGGGCCGGGTCATCGAAGGCGCACTGGCCTACGATGGAAAGGTGCACGACCACACCGCCGAACGCCTGGCGGAGACCTTCGAGCAGGGGCTGGCAGGATCGGTGGTCAAGAATCGGAAAGCGGCGCTTGTGGAAAACACGCTCACCGATACACGCTGGCTGGACCGGCATCCGGAAGACGAGGACGGAAAGGCCCACTCCGCGATCAGCGCTCCCTTTTTGGCGCGGGACCGTATCGTGGGAGTGGTGACGCTTGTACACCCAGAACCGGGCCAGTTCACCCGGGACGATCTTGACCTGCTGCAGGCCATTGCGGACCAGGCGGGCATCGCGGTCGAAAACGCACGCCTCTTTCGCGCCGAGCGGGAGCGGAAGAGTTTCGCGGAGACCCTGCAGGAGATTGCCCGCATCATCAATTCGGCGCTCGACCCCGGCCTGGTTTTCGAACAGGTTCTCCGGCAACTGGCGCGGGTCGTGGACTACGACAGCGCCAGCATCTTCGTGCTGGAAGACGAATCTCTGCGGCTGGCCGCCTCGATAGGCCTGGAGGAGGGCGATAGCCTGATCGGCGAGCGGCTGATGAAGGACCCAAATGTGTTGGCCTGGAAGGTCCTGGCGAGCGGGGGGCCGATCATGAAGGCGGATGTGCAGGCCGAAGAGGGCTGGGTCGAGAGCGATTCGATGCCCGGGGCGAAGCTCATCCGGGGATGGATCGGTGCGCCGCTGGTTCTTCGGGAGAAGGCCGTGGGCCTGCTCTCTCTGGACAGCCGGCAGGTGGGCGCATTCGATGAGCGCGATGTGGAGGTCGTCGCCGGTTTCGCCGATCATGCGGCGACCGCGGTCGCCAACGCACAATTATTCGCCGATAGTCAGCAACAATTGGAGGCCACGCGTGCGTTAGCCGAGACCGCGCGTGCCGTCACTTCCACGCTCAAGCTCGAGGAAGTGCTTCAGCGTATCCTCTCAGAGACCATCCGTTCGTTGGACTGCGAGGGGGCCTCTCTGGCCCTGGTCGATGCGGAGACCGGTGAGCTGGAATTTCGCAACGCCCTGGGCGGGGCGGCGGAAAAAATCATCGGCCTGAAACTTCAGAAGGGGGAGGGCATCGCAGGCTGGGTGGCGGAACACGACGAGCCAATTGTCGTCCCGGACGTCAAGGCCGACGAACGTTTTTATTCCGGCGCCGATGAAGAGGCGGGTTTCGAGACGCGAACCATCGCCGCCGTCCCTATATCGGTTCAGCGCCGCATCATTGGTGTGCTGGAGGCGGTCAACCCCCGCAGCCACGAATTTTCTCCCCTCAACCTGGAGGTGCTGCGGAGCATCGCGGGGCTGGCCGGCACAGCCATTGCGCATGCGCAGCTGTTTGCAGAGACGCAGGCCGCGCGATTGCGATACGCAGGCCTGTTCGAAGACAGCATCGACCCCATTCTGATCAGTGATCTTGATGGCCGCGTCACCGACGCCAATCACCGCGCAGAGGCTTTTCTCGGCTACTCCAGCGCGGCCGTCTTGGGCCGCTCGGTGCTGAGCCTGCATAAGGCCAACGAGCAGCGGCTGCCGGATGACCTGGGGCAGCTTGAGCTGGGTCAGACCATTTGGTACGAATCGGAAGCCGAACTGAAGGACGGCAGCTCGGTGCCGATCGAGATTTATGTCAAACGTATCGACATCGAACGCAAGCCGTATCTGCAGTGGATCATGCGAGACATTTCCGAACGATTGGCGCTCGATGAACTCCGCGCGGACCTGACTTCCATGATCTTTCACGACCTGCGCTCGCCGCTTGGAAACGTCTTGTCCAGCCTGGAGGTGCTGAAGACCTCTGTGACAGACGACGACGAGGCGATACAGGCGGTGCTGGCGATTGCGCTTCGATCCGGTCGCAGACTCTCGCGCCTGATTGAGCAGCTGCTCGACCTGGAACAGCTCGAGGCGGGGCAGGCCGTGTTATACAAGACCAAGGGCTCGCTGAGCAGCCTGGTGGTCGAGGCGGTAGAAGAGGTCCTTCCTGTGGCGGAAGGTAAGGGCCACGTGCTGAGTTTTGATCTGGGTCCGGAAAGTCTGCCGCAGATAGAAATGGATGGGGAGATGATGCGCAGGGTGCTTATTAACCTGCTAGAAAACGCCATCAAGTATTCGCGCACGGACGGGAAAATCTCCGTATCTGTGGGTGAGGTAAATGATGAATTGCAGGTAGCGGTGAGAGATAATGGGCCCGGCATCCCGCCCGAGGATCAGGCCCGCATATTTGAAAAATTCGAGCGCGTGCAGTCCCAGGGTCCGTCCAAGGGACTGGGACTTGGCCTCGCATTCTGCCGGTTGGCGGTTGAGGCCCATGGGGGTCGGATCTGGGTGGAGAGCCGGCCTGGCCAAGGCTCCACCTTCTACTTTACGCTGCCGGTCTAATTCGCCATCACTAATATCATGCGTAAATACCGTTCAGGAATTCTGGTCCAGTCTCAATATCCGGGAGTCATCCTGGGGGCCGTGCCGTCGAATGACGGCCTGCTGCTGGTGGATATGCCGCTCAAGCCCGAAGATGGAAGAGATTGGATCGGCCAGCTGGCGAGCACCGGCCGACCGAAATTCCTGGCCCTCATGGACCATCATCCCGATCGGGCGCTGGGGATGCGCGCTGTTGATCTTCCTATCGTGGCCCAGGAGGCCACGCTGCAAACCATGCGAGTTTGGCCCGACGCCTTCAAGGGATCTGCAAAACCTATCGGGGCGGAAGCGGACTCGCTGAAGCGTATCACCGGAGTGCACCGAGCCGTTCCGTCGATCTCATTTGCGCATGAGCTCAAGCTTCATCTGGGCGAGCGTGAGGTGCTTTTTTTGCATCGCCCGGGCCCCACCGCAGGCTCCATGTGGGTCGTTCTGCCGGAGGCCAAGGTCGTATTTATAGGCGATACGGTGACAGTCTCCGAACCGCCCTACCTCGGGGAGGCCGAGATCGAGGCCTGGATCGAGTCGCTCGGCGAGCTGCGAAGCCAGGCTTTCGATTCATTCATTCTTCTCTCGGGAAGAGACGGCCGCGTCGACCGCGCGGCGGTGATCTCCATGGCCCGTTTCGTACGAAAAATCCCCGTACGTTTGCAGCGGATGAAGAACAAGGGCGAACCCTCCATCGCCAGTGTGGCAAAGGGTCTGTTGAAAGACTACAAGATCCCGACCGCGCGGCGCGACCTGGTGCTGCTCCGGCTTCAAGCCGGCCTGCGCAAATTACATTCCCGCCGATTGGGCTAAGGAGCGGAGCTCCCCAGCTCCCCTGCTCGCCCGCTCGACCGCTCCCCTGCTCGCCCGCTCCCCAGCCTAAATGCGCTATCCTTCCGAGCATGTATTGGAGTGAACAGGCCGATTCCCAATTCGGCGTTCGGCTCAACGCGCGCCAGCTCGAGGCCTTCGATTGGTATGCAGCCGAACTGCAATCCTGGAACCAGCGTTTCAACCTGACTTCCGTCACGGATCGCGAACAAATCGAAATCAAACATTTCCTCGATTCCCTGAGCTGCTTGCGGGTGATGCACCCGGAGCCTGGGGCGCGGATCGTCGACATCGGCACCGGCGCCGGTTTTCCAGGAATCCCGATCCGCATCGCTTGCCCGCAGGTGCACATGCTGCTTGTGGAGTCGATCGGAAAGAAGGCGCAGTTCTGTCAGCACATCGTGGATGAGTTGGAACTCACGAACGTGGCGGTGATCCACTCTCGTGCGGAGCAGGTGGGGAGACTGCCGGAGTATCGCGAGCAATTTGATTGGGCGCTGGCGCGGGCGGTGGCCAACCTGCCCACGCTGCTGGAGTATTTGTTGCCCCTGGTGAAGGTAGGTGGAGGAGCGATTGCACAGAAGGGCGACACGGCGCCTGCGGAAGCTCAGTCGGCACGCATCGCAATGGGAGTCCTGGGAGGGGAGCTAGCGGAAATTATCCCGGTCGAACTGCAGGGGGTGGCCGAAACGCGTCATCTAATCGCAATTCGGAAGTCGGCCGCAACGCCCGAGAAGTACCCGCGTCGGCCGGGAGTGCCGGGTAAACGGCCGCTTTAGGCTGCCCGCGCGGGGCGCTCGAGGCTCGGCCCTAGGCCGGCACTAGGCAAAGATTTTGACTTCCTGCTCCAGGCGATCGCCCAACTCCATTTTTAAGCGTTCAAGATCATAGTGAGACTGAAGGTTCACCCAGAATCTTGCCGAGGTGCCGAAATACCGGCCGAGCCGTAGAGCCGTATCCGCGCTGATGGATCGCTTGCCATGCACGATCTCATTGATTCTTCGCGGGTCGACGCTGACGTCCTTTGCAAGCCGATATTGAGTGATCCCCATAGGTTTGAGGAATTCCTCGAGCAGAATCTCGCCTGGATGAATGGGTGGGAAGTCTCGCTTGGTCATTTTTTCCAACCTCAGCTGTGCTAATCCGTGATCTCGACCTCGTAGGCGTGCCCGCCGCGCCACACGAAGCAGACTCGCCGTTGATCATTGATGCGAATGCTGTACTGCCCGGCTCGTTTACCCTTGAGCCTTTCCAACCGGTTTCCCGGCGGGACGCGCAGCACCTGGATGTTTTCCACTGCGTCTAGAACGAGCAGCTTGCGCTCCGCGCGCTTTCGGATCGTTAGGGGTAATCTACGAGCTCTTTGACCTCTGAAAATCCGCTCCGTGTCACGGTCGGCAAAACTCTTGATCACTCCTGGCAACAATAGCGTAACGCACTAATGGTGTCAAGCGCTAATAGTGAAGGGGAAGCAATCCCGCTGCAGTTGTCGACTGTGCCCGAAACGCGGCATCCGATAGTCCTGCGGAAGTCGGGCGCAACGCCCGAGAAGTACCCGCGTCGGCCGCGAGTGCCGGGAAAACGGCCGTTATTGTAGACTTGGCAAGCTAATCACCCCGCGGCAGCAGCCAGGGATCGGGGACATGCGGAGCGCCCGTGCTCCTAACTCTCGTTCGAGGTGTATCTTGAGTGCGGTCGAGGCGGTCGGAGGATTGTTCCGGCGGGATAGCGGGGTCTCACGCTGAGAGCGAGCCCGCCTCAATCGTCCACCGCGTCGCGCGTTCCAGAAACGACTTGTTGAACATGCCGATGTCCGCTGCGGTGAGCAGCGCCTGGTTCGACTCGGTCAACCGCTTCAGCAGGTATCCCCGGCGCTCAGGATCCAGCTCGGCCAGCACCTCGTCCAGGAGCAGTACCGGCTGCTCCCCGGTGCGCTGGCGCAGCCAGTCCACCTGCGCCAGCTTGAAAGCCAGCATGGCAGTTCGGTTCTGGCCGCGCGAGCCGTAATGCCGCAGCTCCAGCCCGTTAATTTGTAATGCAAGATCGTCGCGCTGCGGGCCGGTGAGCGTCATCCCGCGCCGCAGCTCGTTCGGCCGGAGCCGCTCGAATTCGGCCTGCAGACCCTCTCGAAGGGAGCCGGTCAGCCACGCCCCCTCATCGAAGGATCCCGCCGGTTCGTAGGCCGGCCGGTAGTGCAGGGTCAGAGCTTCCGTCCCGCCGGTCAATTCCTCATGAATCGGAGCGGCTAACACCTGGAACTGCGCCAGAGCGGTGGCGCGGGCGAGCATAACCTCCGCTCCTAACTCCGCCAGGCGTTTGTCCCAGAAATCGAGCTCGCCTACATTGCCACGCCGTTCCCGCAGCCGTTTTAGTAACGCGTTGCGTTGGGTGAGCACCTTGCCATACTCGCTCAGCAGGCGCGCGTAGTCGGGATCGGCCTGAGAGATCGTCATATCCAGCTCACGGCGCCGATCTCCGGGGGAGCCCTCCACCACCTGCACGTCGCGCGGCAGGAACAGGACCGCGTTGAAGTGGCCGTGCAGATCCATGGCCCGTTTCTTCACGCCGTTGATCAGGATCTCCTTGCGCAGCCGCTCCTGCCCGTTATCCAGCGTATCCAGGATCAACCGGATCTCGATCGTCTCCTTACGATCTGCGCGCTCAAGCTCGGCGACCAGCCGCGCGATGCGTGGCTCGGCCTCGAGGCGGATGAGCTGGCTGTCGTGTGAAGCGTGGGCGGAGGAGGCACCGACCAGGTAGTAGATCGCCTCCAGCAGACTGGTTTTGCCCTGCGCGTTGGCGCCTACGATAATCGTGGGACCTGGAGGGAATTCGGTTTGCAGGCTGGTGAAGTTGCGGAAGTCGGTCAGGGTCAGGTGGGCCAGCCGCATAGGAGGCCGAATTCTAGCATGGGAGCCTGGAAGGGTACGCTAGACGAAGGCCTGAGCCACCGGACAGGGGATTGAGCGCAGCTACCGGCTGGCAATGAGGGTTCGGGCTTCCACTGCTTATAGAATATTGACCCGGCGTTAAATAAAGATCGACCTCCCCGGTCGATGGTTCTCGCGCCGAACCCGTTTCTTTAGAAGCTGAGAAGCTTCACGATTTGCCCTATACCGCTCGCGCCCCAACTCATGAATAGCTCACCGAAGAGCATGGCGCCAATGGCGCCCACTGCCAGGAAGGGCCCCAAAGCGATGGGGTCCTTGCGGTCCATCCGCTGAGCTAGCAGCCGCGCGCCGTAGATCAACCCTCCAAGCGCCAGCGTAAGCAGGAGCGCAACCCAGACAGTTGGGTAACCGAGCGCGAGTCCGATAAAGGCCGCCAGCTTTGCGACCCCCATACCCTTGCGGGAGCGGAATAGAAGCTTGAAGGCCAATAACGCGCCGAAGGCGATCGTTCCGCCGGCCAGCATTTCGAGGGCGGTGCGCCCGGAGATCCAGAGGCCAAACAGAAGGGCCACCGCGATCGCGGGGTGGCTGACCCGATCCAGGATCGTTCCCCGCTCAAGATCGATCACAAGGAACACGATGAGCAGTGAGCTGAAGAAAGCGACGAGCATCGTTTCCAAACTTCCCGGGAATCGCAGCCAGATGACAGCAAACAGCAGCGCAGTGCCGATCTCCACCGCCAAGTGGCGGATCGGGAAACGTGCCCCACAGGTCCGGGAGTGTCTGCGAGCGAGAATTGAGCCAAAGATTGGGATCAGATGCGCGATCCTGACCGGCTCGCCGCAAGAATCGCATCGTGACCGAATGGCAAAAATCGATTCCCCGCGCGGGAAACGATCGATGAGACTATTTAGGAAACTTCCCGCCAGAAGGCCAGCCAGGGCAAAGGTAAACATGCGATTCCTTTTACCGTTTGGATCAACCCTGAGCTTAGGGGAGCGGAAGGGGATTGGGCCTGAGAACCAGGTCCCAGTTAAGGGAATGTAAGGTTGCGGGAGTTATGTTGTACCCCACTTGAATATGCGATGTATAGTCGTTCCTTATTATAGATTTAAGGGGAAACGCACAATAAGCGCCCCAGGATGGCGAGCTGGCTTGACAAAGTGACACTGCACATATACATTACTCGTATACACCACATCTGGAGGGATGATGGAACGAACACAGATTTATTTGACTGGGAAGGAACGCAAGATCCTGAAAGCCATGGCTGCGCGCCTGGGACGTAGCCGGAGCGCTCTGATTCGCGAGGCGGTGGACCGCTACATCGAGCGCGATCAGGAGCGCAGCCGCCTGGATTTCCTGCGGCAGGCGCGGGGAATCTGGGCAACACGTGACGACCTGCCCGATTTCGAAGAGGTGCGGCGAGAACTCGACCGAATCGGCTCGCCATCGGACTGAGCGCGCGTGGCCAGCAGTTACCTGATCGACACGGATGTCCTGATCGAATACCTGCGGGGAAGCGATCGGGCCGCCGAATTTTTGGAGCAGGTTGAAGGGGATCTGCTGATCTCTGCCATCACTGTGGCCGAGCTTTTTTCCGGGGCCCAGGGCTCAGACGAAATCGAGGCGCTGGATGAATTTATCATGGCTTTCGAGGTGGTTCCGGTCGATGAGGCACTGGCCCGGGCAGGGGGAGAGCTTCGGCAGGAATATTATGCAAGCCATGGGGTCGGATTGGCTGATGCGCTGATCGCGGCCTCCGCTAAGTCGCGCGAAGCCGAGCTCGTGACCTTCAATCGCAGGCACTATCCGATGGTTGAGGATGTGACGGTGCCGTATGAGCGGTGATAGGGGAATCCTGCGTGCCGATTATTGTTGTGCGGCGTTGCGACTATTGTTG
>JADFRG010000060.1 GCA_022561385.1 Chloroflexota bacterium | reverse complement strand
TTAAGGACGCCACAAGGCTCGCGAGATCGAGCGCCTGGTCTCTGCGAATGACATAATGCTGCAAAACTCTCAAACCATAACCCGTATTATCCATATGGATCCGCGCCAATGTTCGCCAAGCGCCGCCTACCGCATAAAATCGCTGGCCGGCCATTTGACCCAACCATGCGACGTCAGACAGAGCTTCATCGACAAGGCGCTTGGCCTTGTTGATTTTGCCGCCGGCTTCATCCATCAAGCGCAAGGCACCAAGTCGAAGCGTCGTGCCCTGGCCAATTTGATCGTTATCGACGGACAACAGCTCCAGACTGCCACCGCCCAGATCCCCCACCAGACCTTTGGCACCCGGAATGCCACTTAAGACACCGAGCGCGGTGAGACGTGCCTCGTCCTTGCCGGATAGAACACGCACTTGGGTGCCGCATCGCTCGGAGGCTTGGCGGACGAATTCGTCACCATCCTCCGCATCGCGCACCGCGGCTGTGGCGACAACATGCAAATCGCCCACTTTCAAACTATCGGCAATGGTCCGGTAGCGACTCAGTGCTGCGAGCGCGCGCTCGACACCGTCTTTGCTCAACCTATTCGTCGAGACGATCTGACGGCCTAAGCCGGCCAAAATCTTTTCATTGAACATGGGAACAAGATTTCGGCCCCGGCTAGAGAACACCTCAAGTCGTACCGAATTGGACCCAATATCGATGACTCCCACGGGCGCCGACGTCACGTCCAGGGTATTCAACAGGGGCTTTTTCGACATCTTGTCCGTTGCCACCCTTCCCCTCACGGATAAGCGCCCTGCGTTTCTTTAGGTCAACGTCGTCCCACTCTAATTTGAGAGCTTCGGCGGCTCGAATGCCGGTGTCCACTAGTAGCGTAACGACGAACCGATCCCGGTCACGGTCACATGCTGAGAGCAGTGTATTCACGTCATCCTCTGTCAACAGGTGCGGAATGGGCCGGGGCGGTGTCTTCACCTTCCCCTTGATAGGCTCCATGTAATTTCTCTCGGCGGCAAAGTTGGCGAACGCACGGATGGCGCGGCGGTACTTCGCCAAGGTATGCTCCCCGCGAGCTCGGCGGTGGTTATTCAGGCGGTGGGCGGGCTGCCAACCCTCACGCAATGCCATGACGTATTCATCAACGTAAGCTGGGGTGATTTCCTTACGGCGGTTTTGTTTCAGCCAAAGATGAAAATCCCCGCACGTCTGTTTGTAAAACTTGACGGTGCCGGGGGTATTGCGAGCCCGTTGGTATGTAAGGAACTCTTCAAAAGCCTTTTCAATCACTGTCTACACAACCTCCTATACTACAGTATAGTACATATTGGACAGTGTATTAAGTGTAGACTCTAAAGACTGTACAAAAAATTAGGGATTGAATTCTCTGTACCGACATTGCATTGTGGCTTTTGTGTACATTTCGTATATTAGTTAAGTGTGAAGACAGTAGAAACACCCTTTACATTGTACAGCAGACTTAAAATCCCCTGAGGGAAACCTCGTGTGGGTTCGATTCCCACCCGCCCCACAGATTCGCACACAATCGACGAAAACACATGCTTCCTGCAGGAAACCTCGTGTGAGTTCGATATTCCTCTCCCTCCCCACACATTCGCCCACAATCCCCGAATTCACATATTTCTCAGGGCAAACCTCGTGTGGGTTAACTTCCCACAGATTCACTCACAGCCGACGACGCCGCATGCCTCCTGGCCCTATCTCGTGATTTCCTCTGAACGGCGTTCAGTGTAAAATCGGCCGTCGGTTCGATTGAGGCCTCGACCCAAATATGGCTACACGCAAAGAATATGGTGCTTTGAGATCTGGGCGAACGCGATCTTGCAAGCGGGCGTTAGGATGCGGGTCCGCTGCGAGCGACATAGAATCCGGAACTTGGCTCCGCCGATACAGGCCGGCTGTTGAGCGATAAGCCGCGCAAGCGCCTGGCGTTTCTAGCGCTGGTAGGGGCAATCCTGGCCTGCACCCTTCCCGGATCATCCTCTCCTACTCCGTTTGTCATTCCGACCGTCGACGTAACCCTCACCGCAATGTCTTCGGAGAATGCGACGCCGATTCCAACTGAGCCGTCTCCGATCAGGCTGGGTCCGGGCCCCAGCGCTACCCCCACCGTCATTCTTGGGGCGTCTCCCGTCGTGTTCACACCTGTGGCCGGCGGTACCACAACCCCGATCTCAACAGATACGCGCTCGAACGGCATCCCGGTGGAGGCCGCCTTCCTGGACTCACCACCGACCGTGGACGGTGATCTAAGCGAATGGAGCTCCTCGACCTTTACTGCGAACCATATCGTCTTCGGCGCCAGCAATTGGAGCGGTGCTAGTGACGCATCCAGCGTCTTCTACATTGGATGGACCAACGAGGCCTTATATGTCGCCATTAAAGTTATGGATGATACGCTCGTCCAGGTTTCGAGTGGAGGACTGATCTACAAGGGTGACGAGGTTGAGCTTCAGCTGGACACCGACCTGGAGGGTGACTTTTTCTCCAATATCCTGTCAAGTGACGACCACCAGATCGGTCTGTCACCGGGTAACTTTGGCAACCTCAGCACGGAATCCTGGCGCTGGTATCCACGAGTTACCCGCGGCCCGCTCTCCGCCATTACGATCCGTGCTAAGTCGAGATCGGATGGTTACGACCTCGAAGCCAAGATACCGTGGTCCGTCTTTGGCGTGACCCCGAGCGCGGGGGCTCGTTATGGTTTTGCGCTCTCAGTTTCGGACAACGATCTGAAAGGGGCGCCGGTCCAACAGTCGATGATCTCCAGCGTCAGCTCGCGGACGCTCACAAACCCCACAACCTGGGGAACGCTGATTCTCGGGCCATAACCTGCCCCCCTCCCGGCTCAAGGTAATCAAAAAGGGCGTTCCGCTGGAACGCCCTTATCTTGTTCTAGCGATGCGCCTCAGTCGATAGGCTTGGGGATGGTGGGCTCCAAAATCGTATGGCGAACAAACGAATGTAGGGGACTGCTTCTGCGCTTCACCATCATCACGGTGACATTCGCGTCTCGCGCCACGCGCTCGGCGAGTGTACCTACCATGAAATTGCGGAATAGCGGCTCATCCGAGGCCCCGATCACGATCAGGTCGTAGCCCTCGGCGGCCTCCAGAATAGCGGCCGCCCGATCCCCACTTTGGACCATTTTGGTCTCAATAGAATCGTACTCAACCCCCTCCTGGCTGGCGTCGATAGCACGCTGACCCAGGATCCGCGCACGATGGTTCGCTCCCGGCGGCATCACGTGCAGGATCGTAAGCGTGACCTGCTCTGGACTCTCGGCGCGAGCCATGCTGGCCGCCAGTTTCACGGCCCGTCGACTATTCAGCCCGCCGGTCACCGGCACAAGTATCTTCTTCAGCGGCCGCCACCGGCGGTGGCGAATGACCACCACATCCGTGGGGGGATTGTCGACGATGGGATCGATAACCGATCCAAACAACTTTCCGGTGGATTTTGTATAACCCGGCCAGCCCAGCACCAGGAGGTCCGATGCGTTCTCGACCGCCGTCAATCTCACCGCCTCTGCCACGTTTCGACCGAGCCGGATGATCGTATGGACCGGGACATCTCGTTCCTTGGCACGCGCGATCGCTTCATCCAGCAACGGCCGGGACTCCTTGAGCAGCAGGCGGCCGTCTCCAAGGGAGAGCTGACGGGGGACCTGCACCACGTGGAGAGCGAGCACCTCTCCGTCCCGATCGGAGGCGATAATGGCCCCGATTTTTCCCAGGATCTTGGCCTGAGACTGCTTACCGATTGGAACCAACACCGAGTAGTCGTGGCTAATCAAGACCTCCTCGTGCAGGATCTCCTTGGGCTTTTCCATCTCCTCGATGCGCGAGAAATAGCTGAAATACGCCAGTGCTCCAATAACGGTCCAGCCAATAACGAAATACCAGGCCACCGCGCTAAACCGAAACAAACTGATAGCCAACAGCGCACTTAAGGCAATCGCCAGCAGCGGGAGGAAAGGCACGAAGGGAACCTTAAAGCCGCGGTCCAATTCCGGGCGACTCCGCCTCAGGTATAGCAGCGCCAGATTGACCTGTAAGAAAAGCAGAAGGAACATGATGCTGGCCGCGGCCGCAATGTCCGCAATGGGTAACGTCCAGGCCATTGCGATCATGAGCACCCCGGTGAACACCACCGCCCAGTACGGCGTGTGCCTTTGCGGGTGTACCTTGGCAAAGAAGCTGGGAAGGTTGTTCGCGCGTCCCATCGCAAAAGAGACTCGCGAGGCTGCGTAGGTCGTTGCGTTTAGCGCCGAAGTGGTTGAAGCGAGGCCGCTCAGCAGCAATACCAGAGCGCCAATTCCCCACGGAAAGACCTGGTCCGCCACCTCGATGATCGCCAGTTCACCTTGTTCTCCGAGGTAAGCGGAGACGGTCATGCCGGCCGGGGCGATCGTGGCGCCGACGGCCACGAACGCCACCAGGACGTAGATCAGGACCGCAATCCCGATCGAGGCGAAGATGGCAATAGGTATGTTCCGCTTGGGATTGATCACCTCTTCGCCGGCCTGGGCAATGATCTCGTAGCCCTCGAAGGCAATAAACGTCAGGCCCATTGCCGACAGGACACCAATTGCGCCGTTTGCGAAGAAATCGGTCGATATTTCCGCCTGGCTGAGATCCTTGCCGGCGATCGCCAGCAATCCAAAGACGACCAATGCACCCAGGATCGCAATCTTCGTCACCGTGAGGATGTTTCCCGCCGCGGCGGTCTCCGATGCGCCGCGGTAGTTGATGAAGATGAAGGCCAGAATGATGATGGTCATGAGGCCCATCGAAAGCTGATCGGTCGATAATCCAAAGGTCGGAAGGTCGGCAAGGTCGATCAATTCGGCGCCAAACCTTCCAAAGGCCAGACCGTAGAGACTGCCCGCGACGGCCTGCGCGAACCAACTCATCCAGCCCGCCAGGAACCCCGCGGTCCCACCCAGCGCCTCTTTAATATATGTAAATCCACCTCCCGCCCCAGGAAGTACAGATCCGAGCTCGGCGTATGACATGGCGGTCAGGGAGGTGATCAGGCCGTTGAGCAGGAACACAAGAATTACCGCCGGGCCGGCCTCCCCCGCGGCGATACCCGTCAGCACAAAAATACCGGCGCCGATCATGCCACCGACGCCCATCATAGTCACGGTGAAAAGGTTCAGCTCGCGGCTGAGGGTTACTTCGCCAGAATTGGTGGTCGATTGGGTGCTCATCGGTAGGCAAAAAAGAAGGGCCGAGAAGTGTGCTCGGCCCCGTAGCTATTCATGTTCCGCTCAGAACAGTACGGAGGCCATTTCCTCCCGGTATTTCCGGGTACTAGGATCCTGGTCACCCAGCAACTCGAACAGCGCCAGCATGATGCGTTTGACCCATCCCCCACGATAGTTCTTATCTTCCCGCAGGATACCCAGGAGCCCATCCATGGCGGCCTCAAGATTGCCACGTTCGATTAGTCGCGCAGATTGATGCAGGCTGGCTTCCATCGGATCCTGGTCCGACCCGGCCTCCTGCTGACCGGCCTCTACCAGCAGCTCAGCGAGCGGCTTGTATCGCTCAGCCTTGGCCCAAGCGGTGCCGGCCGGAAAATGTTCCAGGATTTCGAGCGCCTCGCGGCCCTGGCCGCTCATCAGCAGGCTCTCAACCAGGCCGAGCGCGGCATCCGCGTTGGCTTCGTCCTTATCCAGAACGTCTCGGAAGGCGTCTTCGGCCTCTTGATAGTGATGGGTACCCAACATGCTAAGCGCCTCTTCGATGGCCTGTTCGGTTTCGCTGGGAGCCAATTTCTCGATGAAGCGTTGCACCATCGACTCAGGCTGTGCGCCCACGAATTCGGCCGCGATCTCGCCGTACCGAAAAGCCTTCACCGCCGGGATGCCCTGGACTCCGAATCGAATTGACAGGGCCGGGTTGTCGTCTACGTTTACCTTCGCCAGCACAAAAGTCCCGCCGGCCTCGATCGCTTGTCGCTCCAGAATTGGGCTCAACGTCTTGCAGGGGCCGCACCACGGAGCCCAAAAATCTACGACCACTGGCACTTCATGCGACCTGAGAATAACCTCACTCTCGAAGGTCGCTTCATCTATGTCGACGATATGTTTGGATAAACTCATGATTGATTGCGATTCTACTACACGGGGGTCCCGCAGGGAATCCCGGGCGAGGAGCGTTCTCCCGCTACCTGATCGTGAGATGGATGGGTGCGAATCGCGAAGTGGGCCGTCGGATCGCGCCCGCCTATTTCATACCCTCATCCATCCCCTCATCGGAGACGCCGGGCTGCTTGATCTCGACTACGTTACCTTGCATGTCGATACGCACTCTGAAACCCAGCATTCCCATCCAATCCCGGAGATCATCTGGAAGACCCCCCTTCAGAAGCTGCTCGAACTGATTGTCCAGATCCGACAGAGAATGGTCGATGATGGCCTTGGTGAAGATGTCTTCCTGGCCAAGAGCCTTCATCGTGCCTTCACTGATCAGGTCTTCGTTGCCCTGGATGTACTTGCCCAACTGCTGCAGAACCTGGCGATCCACCGATTCGGTTTCGATATGCCGTTTGAAGCCGTCGTCGTCGATGACGTAGAACGATTCTCCCCCAACGTATGCGACCTCAACCGGATTGCCGAATTCATCGGCAACCAATCCGGAAAAAAGGGCTTGTTTGGCCATAGATTTGAGGGAGGTTCTAAAAAGAGACGTTCACGTGTGTGCCGTGCGCCTTCCAAACCTGTAATTCGTTTTCCAGTACAACAGGATGTGTCCAACGGTACAACCACTTCGCGGCGTCCATGGTCATATTGATACATCCATGGCTGCGCGGAACGCCGAAGTCATTGTGCCAGTAGGTCCCATGAAACGAATCGCCAATCTCGTCGATATAAGACACCCAGGGCACGCCGGGTACGTCATATCCGGTGGCGCGGTTTCCGCTGGCCATGTGACGCGAAGGCCGCTTTCTAAAAGTCTCGAAGTCACCGACCGGGGTCAGGTAATATTCGCGGCCAAACTTGCGCCCGGTCGAAACCTTGGTAGAGAAAACCATGGTATCGCCTTCGAACAGGCTGACCCACTGGTTGGCTAAGTCGACCTTGATGAACTTATCTTCAGGAGGCACATCCGGGGATATCGGAACGAGCTCCGACATTGGGATAGGCCGGAAGGCAGCCGCCGGCGCGTAGTACACATAAGTGTACTTGTCGTCCAGGATTCGATACCATTTCTGAAGTTTCACATCCTGGCTAACCCCCGTAATCCAGTAGGTTGAGCCGTAATAGAAGCGGTAGGCAAGTTCGCTGTCATCCCGCGGACTCCAACGGGCATCCACAAAGGGAACCGTCACTTCCGCCAGCTGGCGCGGACCCGACAGGTCATGCAGTGCCTCGTTCGGCTCATCGCGGACCGGTTGGATGGTGGCCGAGTGGCCGTAACCCAGTCCAGGAATTTCATACCAAATCCGATTGTGCTCTGGAATCGGATCTCCCACCCAGGCGGCCTCAACCTCGAAAACATCGTCTCGCCAGAGCGTCTTAACTTTGGCGCTGGCCCAGGATGGGCGCGTGTAGATATCGAGAGTGGGATCGACCACCCGCCCCATCTGGCCACGATCGGTCTGTAGGGCCTTGTTTGTCCAGCGCAGGGGAATTCCCAGCGCCATGAGACCCGAGCCGGATAGTCGAAGAAAATCGCGCCTCGAAAGCGCGTCGCTTAGTTCGTACGCTTCAGACATGTTGTTTCCCGCTCGACGGAATGCTTGTAGCCCAGAGGAGTAGCTGCAAGTTTCGGGCCGCCTACCGCTAGGGGTGAACGTTCACCAGCGTCCCGACGGAGGCGAAATTATATAGCCATTCAGCATCAGGGATAGTCATATTGATACATCCGTGGCTCATGGGCGTGCCAAAATTATTGTGCCAATAAGTGCCGTGGAGCGCATACCCCCGATAGTAGTACATGGTCCAAGGAACGTCCGGCAGATAGTAACCCGGCCCAGCCATGTCGGTCGCCGCCAGCTTCACGTACACCCGAAACTGGCCGGTGAGGGTGGGATGAATGGAAGTCCCAGTCGATACAATAAAACTGCGCACCGGCGAGGCTCCCTCATAGGCCGTCACCTTTTGCTCGCTCAGATCCACATCGATCCAACGCCCTTCGTTCGCAAGCTCGCTCGGATCGGTGCTGTAGGTCCATGAGAGGTTGGGACGTCGAGTGGGAACAATCGTCGGAGTTGGAGTGAAAGTCTGAGTGGGCGTCGAAGTGGGAGTGGAAGTGGGGGTCGGCGTGTTGGTGATGGTTGGAGTCGGTGTAGGGGTGCTGGTGAGCGTGGCCTTCGCCACCGAACCGGAGGCGGTTTGCGGCTCGAGTGCGTCCGCCGGTTGCCCTCCAAACCACACCCCAATGGCAACTGTCAGCACCAAAGCCGGTAGAACGACCCGCGCCGAAAACAGGCGGCGCGGGCTCAACACTTCCAGCGAGAATAGCTGAACATCCGGAAGATTGGCTTCTCGAAGGGCCGCTCTCCGTTCCTGTGCCGGCAGTCGCCGCATCATCCATCGGATAGCCTTTTTGGCTGGACGGCTGCGGGGATTGATCTCGAGGGCACGTGCCAGGTACGCGAGCCCGGCCTGCGTGTCCGCCGAGGCCGCAAGATACAGCCACGGCTCTTCCATATTGGGGGCCAGTTTGGCCGCCAGGCGTGCCTGGCGGCGAGCCTCGCTTTTGTCGCCGCGAGCCAGCGCACCGTGCGCTGCGCGCAAGGCTTCGGTGACTTCATCGGAAGGAGTGCGTGGGGGAAAGGAGGTCAAGGCATGTTCTCTGGGGTCCGCGCGTCCACTGTCTGCTGCAGGGTGATTCGGCAGGGGCTTAGGGGGGATCGCTGAGCGGCAGTATCGCGGGCTCGTTATTCACGAAACACAACAATCCATCCACGATCCCCCGAGCCGCTTTGTCTGGCTCCCGGGTCAGAAAGTTTCTATCCAAGAAGAGAAAGCCGACTTCGACGATGGCCGCCGGGGTCAGGCTGTCGATCTCAAAGAAGGTGTGATATTCCGTCATATCCAGCGTGACACTGTTTGGGTGGTTGACCAGATTAGTCACCCTCCCATAACGGTCCGCAAGACAAGCCACCAGGCGTTGCGAGCGGTCGGGAACCGCCGTATCTACGGCAGCAGTTACCTTGTAGCCGGTCGCCAGCTCGTTGATCGCGGCACACGAGTCGGTATGTATCGACACCAAAGCCGCACCCCGAAACCCTTCCAGGCGGGCATCGAATTCGTCCAGGAGTACGGTCTCGAACCCTGCGCCCTCCAGTCCCGCTTGAACCAGGCTGGCGATTTCTGCATTGATTTCGGCCTCGGTGAGACCGTCGGAGCAGGTGGCGCCGGGATCTTCTAGGCCACTATCCGGATTGGGTCCGGCGTGGCCGGAGACTATCCCGATTGGCAAGGCCCCGGCCGGTTCGAGTACCTCCGCCTGAGTAGGCTGCTCATCCGAAGAACCTTCCAGAATAGCCATCAATTCACCCACCAGCTCTCCCGGATCGAGACTGGCGGGCTTCCAAGCCGTAAGCACGGTGGCAACCACCGCGGCCACCCCCAACGTGACGGCAACATGCCGAGTAAACTGACTTGAGGATGATGTGGGGGAGCGGTTGGCTTCGCCGGCCGTGCGCCTTGACATGGCAGGCGGGATGCTATCCCGACGGCCGCATTATAGCAAGGAGAAGGGGCGTGGGTCGTAGGACCAGAGTCCCATCACACGCGGCCCATACTCTTGCGGCAATTGTGGACATGCGTGCGAGGTCAACAAGCGAAATTTCGCGGTCCGGATTCGTCGGATTCGTCGAAAACGGTTAGCGCTTGAATGGCATAGGACAAGGCGTAGGAAGTGGCTTGACAGCCCTAGGACTCCCTGCTATAAACCTCGCACAACCTATACGAGAAAAGGCTGCGAAGAGGAATAGTAGGCGCCGAAACGGTGGCGTAGAGAGCGGGTGAAAGGTGAGAGTCCCGCCCACACGCCGGCGCTGAAT
>JADFRG010000059.1 GCA_022561385.1 Chloroflexota bacterium | reverse complement strand
CCGCTCAGCTCGCAGCCGTTATGCGTCGCCGAAATAAGTGTTCGAATGGTTCTCAATTCACAAGGAGGTGAACATGCCCGAAAGCAGACCGCACAAGACCACGGCAAATCGCATCGCCCGCAAATATCGAGTCGAGTACAACCAGGGAGCAGGGGTGGATATCGAGACTTCACAGGTTGCCGTGGAGGTTGAGCCTGCGGAATCTATGTCTGACGCAATGAGGCAGCTGCAGGGCTATCGAAAGCGGGTCTACATTGCAGGTACCAGTCAAGATGCGGTCGACAAGGCACTCGAGGCAACCGAAGGCACCACTGTCGGAGTGATGGACAGTCAAGGCAACATAGTTAAGCCATCTACTCGCAAGAAGGGGTAAGGCCAATAGTGCCCCCGCTGCATGAGGGCACTGGCGACCACTCTTGATTGACGAACTTGCCCGATAAATCGTAGCCTAGCCGCTTGCTCGCTGGGGCGGACGCAGACTCAGCTCGCAGCTGTTAGGCGCATAATCTTTGAGAGGTGGCAGTGAAGTTCCGGAAAGTCAGCTATTCGAATCTCAATCCCCGACAGATGGAAGATTTCAATTTTCAAAAGGTCTCCGCCGTTCTTACGGACTATGGTTTTGTCACACTGCGCCTAAACGCAGATTGGCAGGGGGCCGACTTCATCGCACAGCATGTTGATGGTGAGCTGTTCCTCAAAGTCCAGCTCAAGGGCAGAGCGATCCTAGATACGAAGTATAAGGGCAAGGACATATGGGTCAGCTTCCCCCACGATGGGATCTGGTACTTATACCCTCACGACGAGTTTCTTGCCTGGGCGCTTGAAAATACGAACATTGGGCAAACGAAAGGCTGGTTGAATCCCCATGATATTGAGGCTGTTACCGGCAAGTACTCATGGCCTTCCCCGAGCCGACAAGTTCTACAATGGCTGGCAAACTACTCTTTGACTGATTCAGTTCAGATCGATAGTCCGTCCTAATAGCGATTAGATATGCGCCTAACCCCTCGCTGGAGCTGGGCCCGATCGCAGCTAGACCCATAAGCTAGGCCCCGCTTCGGCGGGGTCTTTGATTCAGACTGCTTGGATAAAGCAATTGGATTGTCATGGGGAAGTCGAACTTTGCAGCGCCCATTCCAAAAAGTGCCTGGTGGCGCTGACATAGGTTGATATCGTCCCACCGGCCAACCGGGGTCCCTGTTGCCGCTTCCGCCCCCAGATATATGCCCGGTACTCTTCAATGTCCTTCATTTCAATTTCTTCGGCAGACAGTTGCTTGCCCCTAATCAGCCAATACCAGCGAGCAAAATGGCGCAGCCCGTTCCGGTAAACGGCAAGAGTCTGGTCGCTAAGGCCCTTAGCTTGCAGCCAGTCGAGAAACTCCTGTTCATCCTTTTCGATAATCGTTTCAGACATTGCAGCTGATCCTAGATCCCCACTGGATAGGTGAGCGATCGAACTCCTAGATTAGTATTGCAATACCATTATTGACGTAGGAGCTCCGTACCATTATACTTTATAGGTCGTGACGGAATCCGTGAAGTTTCAACTGCGAATGAGTGCCGACCACAGGACCAAACTGCACATCGCCGCCGACTGAAGGGACCTGAGTTTGCACAAGCAAAGTGAAGGAGATCAACATGGCTAGGAATAGAAGCACCGATAGGGATGGTGCTGCATTCTCAAAAGCAGTTATTGATCAGGTCTGGGCAAAGGGGAAGGTCGTCCCTAAATTCGAAGCCGCAGACTGGCGCTATGACATTTGTGGCAAGCCCATCAAATACTCGGACTACGGTAATTCTGGGTCGGACCACGGTTGGGAGATAGACCACATACGTCCCGTTTCTCTCGGAAGCGGGGACGAGCTCTCAAACCTCCAACCACTTCAATGGGAGAACAATCGCAGGAAAGGAGACATATCCCGCTGGAATTGCTGATACGTTCGAGCTAGGTTCCTGCGCCTGAAGGGCTTACGCCGAGAGGGGAATCAGAGAGACCCTATTGAGAGAGCCTTTTCATCGCCGCATCAGGCAGGTGATTCCGCAGTGCCGTAGTATCTTCTGTCGTACTCCCAGATCGCATGGTCGATTTCCTGTATCGGCCACGTCAACTGATCCGCTAGGTCATCTAGGGCTTTGAGATACCTCTTGTAGTCTGAAACGGAGAATCCCCTCTCGCTATCACCAAAGAGCTGTCTCCAAACTCTGAAATCAATCACCGCATAGCTCTCCGGGAATACGAGTGCGAGCACAGCGGATGCCACGGGGATGCCAACGCCACGTAGGGCACAGAGAATCCCGATCCGCAGCTCTATCTCATATTCCATGTCCGGGTGTTTGATTTCGAGCGCTAGGCCAGTTACTCTGCGAATGACTTCGTCCGTATTTGCAGATCGTCTTTTCTTCTGACGACCGTACTGGGAGCCAAGCTTCCATCGCAAGATTTCCTCAAATTCCTCCAAGGTCAAATAGAACGGCCGACGCTTGGCTCGCAGGTCAGCAAGCTTGCTTTTGAGGATCTCAGTCTCATAGTAGTCAGAAGTCTGTCTTTGAAGGTGAATGATCTCGTCTGCTGTTATCACAGAATCTTCCCCATCGAGTACCTGAAAGAATATGGGTTGGGACCAGCCAAGAGGAATAGGCTTGGAATCCCATCCGGCTCAGATCGCTCAAGATAGACAGCCCCGGACTTACTGAAGTGTCAGGGAGACCTTGGCGCCGAACTCGAAAAAGTGGGGATATATTCGCGGGGTATATGTAAATGTGTGGGGTATACCGCTGGCCCTACGCGTGCGATCTAAGAGTAAGTTTGTCTCAGAGAGTGCGGGGACCTCGTGGGGCGGTAGATTGAGAGTGAGATGCGATCGAGCGCAGCTAACAAAGGACATTCAATTGACCAATTGAGTGTCCTGCGATCAGTCCCTACCCACCCTACCCGATCGATCGGACGAACCGTTTCAATGGAACCAATATTTCATTGAATTAAACGGTCGAGGTCGATAAGGGGCGTGCGAAATGAGCCAAAAAAACTGGTCCGACCGAGCGGAGCGATCGGTATGGCGATGGCTGTGTAGGAGCCTCGCTGTTCCAAAACTTTCTCGACCGCGTTTGACTTTCTCGCTATAAATTCGTCTCACCTCTACCGTTTAATCAACCAGAACCTCTACCGGTTAGGCTAGCTTCCACTCTCATCCCAGCAACCCACTGCAACCCGATAATGAGGTGTCCCAAGTTCTGTCCTTACGCTTGTTATGGGGATCGTTTCAGGGGATAATCCCGCCCCGTGAAGAGTAACGGGCACCAGGGACGCGGTTAGCTCATCCGTCGGAATGGGAAATCCGCGTTCTCTTGATTCAGGCGTAGTGATGATGACGCCAGAAGCGTTCATCCAGCAGGCCGGGCTGCACTTTAACGATCTGCAGCTGGTCCGGCGCGCGCTGACTCATAGCTCCTATGTCAATGAAAATCCCGAGATTCAGGAAGACAACGAGCGGCTGGAGTTCCTGGGGGACGCGGCCATCGATTTCCTGACCGCGGCCTGGATCTACCGACGTTATCCGGAAATGGACGAAGGGCAACTGACACGTTTGCGCTCCGCGCTTGTACGCACGGAGCGGCTTGCAGCTTTTGCTGAACAAATCCGGCTCGGAGAGGCTGTGCTTTTGGGGCACGGAGAGGAAAACTCCGGCGGTCGGAAACGCCAGGCTTTGCTCTGCGATGCATTCGAATCTTTAATGGGGGCGCTGTATATCGATTCGGGCATGGAGGCGGTAGCCGAGTTTCTGGAGCCCCGGCTCCCCGACGCGGTGGATCAGGCGATAGCCGACGAGAGCCTGATCGACGCCCGCAGCTTGCTCCAAATCTGGGCCCAGGCTGAAGTGGGGGAGACCCCTCGATACCAGACGATCGATTCGTCCGGGCCCGATCACGCCCGAGAATTTGTGGTTGAAGTCAGCGTCGGCGACAAGCCTGCCGCCCGCGGACGCGGCAAAAGCAAACAAGAGGCTGCTCAAGCAGCAGCTGCTGAAGCACTCAGGTCTCTTCAAAAAGGAGAGGTATGAAAACTGACTCCCGGCATCCCGCGCGCCTCAAATCACTGGAATTGCAGGGTTACAAGAGCTTCGCCGTCAAAACGCGCTTTGATTTCGCCGACACGATAACCGCGGTCGTCGGCCCGAACGGGTCGGGAAAGTCGAACATCGCAGATGCCATCCGATGGGTGCTCGGCGAGCAGTCGTACCGATCCTTGCGGGCACGCAAGACGGAAGACATGATTTTCGCAGGCTCTCAGGGAAGGTCCAGGGCGGGGATGGCGGCCGCCACCATAACCTTCGACAACTCAGACGGCTGGCTGCCCATCGACTTCGCTGAAGTCAGCGTCGGACGGAGGGCCCATCGTGACGGGCAGAATGAATACCTGCTGAACGGACAGCGGGTTCGATTGCGTGACATTCAAGACCTGCTCGGAAGCAGCGGCCTGGCGGAACGGAGCTACACGATCGTCGGACAGGGGCTTGTAGATTCTGTGCTTTCACTGAAGGCCGAGGAGCGAAGCAAGTTATTTGAAGAGGCGGCCGGAATCACGGTGCATCGGATAAGGCGCGACGAATCGATTCGCCGCCTGGAGAAGACCCGCCTGAACTTAGATCGAGTGAAGGACATTCTGGCGGAGATTCGACCCCGCCTGCGGAGCCTCGAGCGCCAGGCTGAACAAGCCGCGGCCCATGATTCAGTTCTGGAAGACCTGAGGCAAGCCCTCGAGCAATGGTATGGGCACCACTGGTACCTGCTGCAGGATGAGCTCAAAACCGCGCGGGAAGTAGCGGAAACTGCGGCCCGAGGGCGAGACGATCTGCACCGAGAAAGCGAATCTGCTACACGATTACTGGGCGAGGCCAGCCAACGCGTGAATGAGCTCCGAGATCGAAGACAGGTCGTGGCGCGGGATGCCAAGGAGGCGGCAACCAGCCGCGAAACCCTGACCCGCGATCTCGCAGTCGCAGAACAGCGGCTGGTCTGGCTCCAGGATGAGGAACGTTCTTTCGACGGAGAAATCGTCGGGCTGGAAACTGCCAAAGCCGATGTGGGTGAACGTCTCGTCTTGGCTAAGAAGGAGACGTTGGAAAAGGCCAAAGGTCAGAGCCTGCCGGGCTTTATTCAGGCACGTTCGGAGGCTCAGGCCGACCAGGAACGCAGCAAGCTTGCCGATCAAATCGAAGCGCTCGACAGTCAGGTGCTTCGACTCTCGCAGGAACGTGCCTCCTTCGAAGCTCGGCTTGAAATCGGTTCCAAGGCCGCGCTCGATTCAGATCAATTTGCGCAGCGGATGCGGGAGGCCGCCGACCGCGGCGCGTTGCCGGGGCTGATAGGTGATCTGGGCCCGAATTTCAAGGTGAAGGCAAATTTCGAAACTGCCATCCTGGCGGTTCTGGATGGGTTTGACCGCGGCGTGGTATTCAAAGACGACAGTCGGGTCGACTCGGCCCTGGATTGGCTCACCGGTGAACACCCGAGTGGGAGGTTGGGGCTGCTTCCCCTGACACGTTCGCGCCGACTGCCGCCCTTGCAAGTGCCGGGTGATCCCGATTGCCTGGGATGTGCGGCGGATTTTGTTACCGCCTCGCAGGAATACGATAGCGCTATCCAGCTGCTGCTGGGCCGCACGCTGGTGGTGCGGGAGCGAAAAACGGCCAAGCGGCTGCTGGAGGGGCTGCCGTTGGATGCACGCGTCGTTACCCTGTCCGGAGAGGTGTTTTATCCGGCGGGGCAGGTACTGGTCTCGTCCAACGGCAAATCCCTGGATAACCCGGATCGGATGAGGGCACAGCTCGAACAACTGGATGGACGAATCACGCAATTGAAACACGAACGAGCGGAGATCTTCGAGCAGCGGGAGCGCCTGGAGTCGGAGGTGCGTGCGGGGCTCTCCGGCGAAGTAGTAAAGGCCTCGCAGGCTAAAGTTAACAGCCTGGAGGAGCAGTTCCACAGTTACGCCGGAAGACTGGCTGAAATGCGCAGCCAGCTCGTGCGGAATAACGAGGAGCAAAGGCGCACTCGGGAGGGTACGGAGCAGATCCGGGAACGGTTGGAGCACGATTCGACGCACTCCTCGGCCGCCATAACCGAACTGGAAAACCTGGAGGCCGGTCTCACCCGTGCGGACGAGCAGCGATCGGAGATCCTCGTCTCCGAGACCGCGAACCGTGAAGCGCGGCGTCAGGCGGAGGACCTGTACACCTCGACCCAAATCAAATCGGCGCGTCTCAAACAACAATCGGTCGAAATGGAGCGCCGGGTGCAGGAGGATTTCGGACTCGTGAGTTACGAGGGGGGCGAGGGGCAGGAACCATTACCGCTGGAAAACCTCGTCGCGCACCTGGAGCGAATTGACATCGTGCCCGAGGGATTAGAAAAGCAAGTCGATAAACTGCGCAGGAAGTTGCGAAGGATGGGCTCCATCAATCCAGCCGCGCGGCGAGAGTATGAAGAAGTAAACGAGCGGCACTCTTTCCTCAGCGAGCAGATCGAAGACATGAATCAGGCGCAGGTCCACCTCAAGCAGGTGATCTCAGAACTAGACGAGCAGATGGCCAGTCAATTTCAGATCACATTCGAAGCCGTATCGGCTACATTCGAGGCCTATTTCGTTCGCCTGTTTGGCGGGGGGGCGGCGAAATTAAGTATGCTTCAGGTTGAGGGCTCGGATCGGTCCGGCATTGAAATCGAAGTCCGGCTCCCGGGTCGAAGGGCGCGCGGGCTTGCCATGCTGTCGGGTGGCGAACGCAGCCTGACCGCGGTCGCTTTAATTTTCGCTCTGCTCAAGGTCTCGCCCACCCCCTTCTGCGTTTTGGATGAGGTGGACGCGATGCTCGACGAGAGCAACGTTCTCCGGTTCGGAGAAATTCTGCGGGAACTGAGCGAAGATACTCAATTCCTGGTGATCACTCATAATCGACAGACGATTCAGGAAGCGGAGGTGCTCTACGGAATCAGCCTCGGCAAGGACAAGGCCAGCGAGGTGATCAGCCTGCGTCTCGATCAGGCCGCCGAGAAGATGGCCGCCTGACGCCTCATCCCCTGAGTTACCTGTGCACTATTAAGGGCGCTCGTAGTGCGCGAACGCCGGGATACAGTCTGCCCCCCTGAACGCAATTCGATAGAGAATTGCCCTGGAGCCTCGGGGCAACCTTGCTGGAAGGCCCAACCCGCCGGACCTCGAGTTGCCTTGATATATCAACGCCGCAGGGTAGAATGGCACGGCGCCGAAGTGGCGGAACTGGCAGACGCGCTGCGTTCAGGGCGCAGTGGGCTTCGGCCCTTGTGGGTTCAACTCCCACCTTCGGCACCTGCGCTCCCATCTATCGCAGCTGGTTGATTGGCTCGAGACTGACAGATCTCGTGTAGCGCCAATACGAGCTCCAGCGTCCCCTGGCCATGCCCAGGCAGTCGTTCCCTCCCTCGTTGGCCCAATGGACGTGCAGCGCACCGTCGGAAGTTGTGAGTGGTCACACTTTCACACCGGCCTGCGCTCCCAATCGCCTGAGCAGATGTCGCAGGACCCAGTACGTCATAGGCTTGCCAATCGTTGTGGGCACGAAAAGTATCCTGGTCGTGGGTCGTGCAATCTCATCCTTCACCATCAACCACATCTCTAGAGCGGCTAGATTCTCCCACCAATGGTTGGCAATTGAGAATCAGTATTCTCGTGCATAAAACTCGGAAACCGGTCGGGAAAAAGCTAATTCTCAACTCGTACTATCTGAACAGTAGGTCGCCGCCGCGGACTGCCGATAGGTCCACTAGAAGTGTCCCTCTTATTGGGAAAAAGGAACAAGCGGCCTGATTACGGCCGCTTGTTTACCGATGCTTGATTTGATGTCAAGCTCCTTGCTGAGGAATTCTATGGTTCCACCACAAACCAAACATCGCCAACACCCTCACCATTTGTGTCGCCAGGTTCGCTATCCCCGGCAAAGTAGTACAAGGGTGTCTCTTTGTAGGTGATCTGACGGGTGTCATCCGTCCGCAGGGTGGTGCCGAGGGTGCCCGACATGCCGTTCACAGGCGTCAGGCCGGCCTCGCCCAGCAAGAACGGCGGCCAGGTCTCCGCGCAGCCCCCAGAGCAGTTGCTGGTGCCCGGCTCGTCCACCGTGAACAGGTACAGGGTCCGGCCTTCGGTATCCGTCAGGAACGACCCCAACCCTTCCGCTTCACCGAGCGCCGCGACCGGGCCTGGGTTCACCACGAACCATTTCTCGGCCACGAACTGGCCGTTGGTATCGCCCGCTTCCGCGTCGTTTGCAAAGTAATAAAGGGGCATGCCATTGTAGGTGATCTGGCGCGTGTCATCCGCCCGCAGGGTGGTGCCGAGAGTGCCCGACATGCCGTTCACAGGCGTCAGGCCGGCCTCGCCCAGCAAGAACGGCGGCCAGGTCTCCGCACAGCCCCCAGAGCAGTTGCTGGTGCCCGGCTGGTCCACCGTGAACAGGTACAGGGTCCGGCCTTCGGTATCTACCAGGAATTGGCCCAGCTCATCGGTGCTACTCAACATAACCGTCGACTCAACAACCGCGACCGTGGGCTCGACAATTTCCTCTTCCTGCGTAACCGCGGGTGCGATCGCAGGCGCGGGGGTTGCCGGACTGCAAGCCGCCAAAAGCAAAATCCCCACTGCAAACAGGAGGATGAGCCGTCCGTGGGATCTGATCCCGTTCGGCTGCTCATTCCGGTGATTCATTGTTCTAGTGTTCATCCTTCTTCTCCTCTTTCTCCTATGGCGCAAGTTTTTCTTGGTTTCCGAATTAGCCTCTGCGGCCAATGCTTGCTTCTGATACGCCCATCATCTCCTCTCCTTGGCTTTCTTGGGTGTTACTTTTGCCCCCATCGATGAATGCCTCCCTGGGCGTATTTTGATTTACGATGCCTTCCCTCCCACACCGGTATGAACGCTCTACCTCGGCCAAGGAAAGGCTCCCTAAGACACCCACATTAATACCTACGCATTAAAGGAGACTTTGGATCTATTCTGTCGGCCAATTTGAGGGGAAATCGTTCTAGCTAGGGGAAGGCTCTGCATAAACCCTCAACGATGCTGGACTACAATCTCAAGGGGCCATGTGCATCGTTGGGGTCGCCAGAATGGTCGGAGCCCTGGCTTAGCAGAGCTTCTTCATTAGCTCAGGCGGGCATCGGGATAATTTCTATCGAAACAACTACGCACGGTTATGAACTCTGTCGGGGCCTGCTTGCTTCAAGCGTATATTCTAGGCCTGCACCGATATCGCAGAAATGGACAGCGCTTGACTTTGGCGTGGGTCTTGCACCCGCTTGCCGCACCCTATTGCCTCCGGTAATATGTCTCTCCTAATGAGCGAAGATACAGGTAGGATCTCGAGCTTTTGGCTGCTTGTGGCGCTTGTTTTGGGGATTCTCATCGTAGGCGACCTCACCCGGCGTATGACCGACGCACGCAGAATGGAGCGCGGGGCACAGGCGTTGGCAACTCAAGTTACGGCACTGGAATCGTCCAATGTGGAGCTCGAGGGAAAAATCGCCACCGCCGGAGATGATGCAAGTGTTGAAGCCTGGGCGCGCTCACAGGCGAAATTGATCCGGGATGGAGAGCGGCTGGTCGTCCCGATACCAGCCGAGGAGCCTTCGTTGTTATCCGTTGAGGCGCCAGAACCACCGGTGAAAACCCCGACGATGTGGGAGGTTTGGCTGGCTTTGCTGGGTGTCGGCTGACGCCCAGCGTTCCGTAACACGCTCCCGTTCGACTCGGCCTCTCCAGGCAATCCCTGTGTGTGATAGCGGGCACTATCCACCCTTCTGCGGCTGCTTCGCGGGCGTTTCCACATGCCGCAACCCCGATCGCTCTATTCACCTTGAGTATGCTGATCCTCGTAGGCTCGCAGGAGTGGGCATCCGGAGGGAATTCCGAGGGCCTCGCGAGCCGTATGTTATAATCTCGCCCGCGCCGGAAAAATGGCGCAAAACGCTGCGGGGTGGAGCAGTGGCAGCTCGTCAGGCTCATAACCTGAAGGTCGTCGGTTCGAATCCGACCCCCGCTACCT
>JADFRG010000029.1 GCA_022561385.1 Chloroflexota bacterium | reverse complement strand
CGGGGTTGTTCGTGGCCGGCATATTCCAGTGGCTTGTCCTGCGGCGGCACACCTATCGGGCCACTTGGTGGTTGTTGATAAGCTTTGTGGGCTTTGTCGCAGGGTCGGGCATCTCAGTGGCCATCCCTGGGTGCCTGGGGCCGTGCTCCGCGGCCGTTTTGGGAGCGGTGCTCGGGGCAATGACAGCGATTGCGCTGGCCTGGCTGTTGCGACAGCCTGCTCCACCGAGCGGTGAAGCGGAGGCGGCGTAACACGTGAGCGCCGACACTATTGAGCCAATTTACGGAAAGTCCAGTTCAAGGATTGTGGTGCGGACTTGACTTAGGTCACGGACGGCCTCAGTGAAAACCTTCTTTATCCACTGCGGCCAGAGACAGTCTATTGGACAGGAGTTATGCAGTGGACAGCAGTGAAATCAGCAACATGGAGCCATTCTCAGGGCCGTTCGCGAACGTCTTCTAGGGAGGTTTCGTGTTGAAACGAACAAGCGACCTCGCGGTCGCTTGTCTGCGGCTGATTCACGGGTTTCTGGTCGAGATTAAGAGAGCTTCGGTGCCTCTGTAGCCATTTGGCCGTTCCATTCTCTTCCCATCAGCTCAGTTTTGAACACAAACAGGAACTTGGATGCCACCGGCGCGAGTTCGGACACGAGCGCAGCCTTCGTACCTTCTCTCATATGGATCTGCTCTGCCCACGCTGCGGCGAGTTCGACCGACTTGGGTGGGTCATCGGGGGTGATGTAGCGCTCCAGCAGGCCCGCGGCCCTGTTGGCGAGAAAGTGCTCGTCGAAGAGGGCTGCGGCGTATTGCGGGTACCGTACCGCAAACTTTGCGCGTCGTTCACGGTGGCCCGTCTCAGGGCCCGACGCATTCTGTATTTCGCCAGCCAATTCGAGAAAACGGTTCCAAAATTCAAGAAAGAGAACCCTCGGGCTCGGATCATCAGTAAAATCACCGTATCAACGCCGGCTAACGCCGTGTCACCATTGAAGCACCCCGGATCGGCCGCGAATTGCCGGCCGACAGGTTTGCGATGTCGCCGATTGGCACCTCCGGCGAGCGCTCCCCGCTCTATTCGAATCTAGGTACTCTCCCAGGCGCAGAAACGATCTCGTCGACCTCCACTACCCCCAGGCATTTCGCCCTGGGCTCCCCGGATGGCGCCCAGGCGGAGAGAACTCCTGGGCAGGGTGCGCCCGTAGTTCGGCGGCCGTGACAAACGTGGAAGCCGCGTGTGGAGGGGATGGATTGTGTGTTTGCACACGGAGGGTCGTCGGCTCCAAAAGGCCGGCTCCCTCGATCATCTCCAGGGCGGTTGCTAGGGCCTGCTCGCTGGCCGCGTCCACCGGTACAACCAGGTCATAATCGCCTTCTACAATGTCTGCCCGAACGATGATGAGATCCTCGCGTCGGTCAGCGGGTGCTTTCGCCATCTCATCGTCAATCAGCTGCCCGATCGCTTTCGCAGTCTCCTCGGGCTGGTCTGATTTTCCTAAGACCCATGCCCTGACCCGTTCGCCTGCCGTTCCCTGCTCTGCCAGTGCCCGCTCCGGCCTGCTTCCTTTAGCCGTGCCTTCCTCTGCCATGTCACCCTCCTTTATCTTGCGCTCCTCTTCGGAGGAGCGCTCGGACGTTACTCCGGGGTCTGAATGACCACCGCATGTTTCAGCCGCAGCAGCGATGGTGGGCTGCGCGGGATTTTCACATAAGACTTTACCAGCTGCCGCCCCTGAGCATAACTCAGGGGCATCACCGCCGCCTCATCTGCCACGAGGATCCGGTCCGCCTCCTGATAGAGCTCGATGCGTGCCTTCCTATCGGCTATTTGGGTGGCTTCCTCGACGAGCGAGTCGAAAGCTTGATTGCTCCAACGGATGTCATTCACCCCTTCGCGGCTGTGGAAGAGGATGCGCAGCATGCTGTCTGGATCCTGGTAGTCGGCCTGCCAACCGTTGATCGCGATATGCGGAGGGTCGCTACCCTGACGGTGGGTGAACTCGCCCCATGCCAGCCCTTGGACCTTCACCGCAACACCAAGAATGTCTGCCCACTGCTGTTGAAGGTAGGAGGCCACCGGATTGCCCTCGGGATCGCCGGAATAGAGGAACTCAACCGGCGGGAAGTTATCCCCACGCGGATATCCCGCCTCTTCCAATAATCGCCGCGCGGTCTCCGCGTCGACGTCCAGACCGATGTCCGGCGAATGGCCGGGCATTCCGGGAGGCAGGAACCCACCCTGAGCGGGTTCAAAGTGCACGCTGCCGGTTTCCCTTAACAGGGCCACGCGATCGATCGCATGGACGAATGCCTTTCGAACTCTGGCATCATCGAACGGCGGAAGATCTGTCCGGAAGGCCACGTAGAGTGTGGACAACATCGGCGTGACTCGGAACTCCCGCCTGTAGGTTGCCTTGAGATGACTGATGGTGCCGGGATCTGCGTTAATCAGGCTGATGCCATCCAGCGACCCTCGATCAAATGCCTCGAGCATGGGTGCGTATTGCGTGATTGCGGGAGCTTCAACTCGTCCCACATTCCCGGGGAACAGGCCCCGGTAGTAAGGGTTGAAGGTCAGGATCATCTTATCTCCAGCAGCCCACGCCTTCAATCGGTAGGGCCCGTTGCTGACGATGTTCTCGACGTCGGTCCACGGCTGCCGCTCGCCTTCGACCACCCAGCGCGGCAGCGGATACGTCACCGGATGGGTGAGCAGCTGCGGAAAATAAGCCGCCGGAGACTCAAGCCGGATCTCCAGGGTGAGGTCATCCACTGCCTTCACGCCGAGGTTCGCGGCCTCCCCTCCGCCCTCGGCATAAACTTTTGCGTTCTCAATTCCATTGAGCAGTTGTGCCGCCGGTGATTGAGAGCCTCGCGATAGGTTTCTCTTCCAAGCGTATTCGAAGTCGGCAGCTGTGAGTGGCCTGCCGTCACTCCAGCGTCGACCTTCCCGCAGGTGAAACGTGTACCGTCGGCCATCTTCGGAGACGTCCCAGCGGGATGCCAGCGCCGGGACAATTCCAGACGCCGCATCCACCTCCAGCAGTCCTTCGAACAGCTGGCCGATGACGAAGGAGGAAGGGTCGTCATTCGCCAGCCCGGGATCCAGTGTGAGGGGTTCATCCATGGCGAAGCGTAGGGTTTCCGCAGGCTCCGCGGCCTTCACCTTATCATCCGACCTCCAAACGAGCTCCCACAAATCAAACGCCCGCTCGTAGGCGCTCTGTGCCCTGTCGAACTGGAAGTCGGCGGAATACACGAGGCCTAGTTTCAGAAGCGTTCGCGCTGCGGCACTGTTCTCCTGGCGGTCTGCCTGAAGCTCCAATGCCTGCGAAAAGTACTCGATCGCCTCCTGGCAAGCGTACAAGGCGTGCGCCCGGTCTCCGGCCCGTAGCAGGTAATCGATGGCCTTCTGCGCCTCGCCGGCGGCATGGTAGTGATGTGCCAACGTTTCGTACTCCGTGGGGCTGGAGGTTTCCAGGACGGGTGCCATCCTTGCGTGGAGAGATCGCTGCCGGTTGGATGGCATGCGGTCCAACATAGCCGCCGGAATAAGCGTGTGGGTGAAGCAAAATCGGCGCCCATTATCCGAGGGGAGCTCTTCGATGATTTGAGCCCGCTCGGCACTTTTTAGAGCTTCCGAAAGCTCAATCTCATCGAGCCGTTCGACGCTTCGAATTACATCGAGTTCGAAGGTGCGGCCGCGGACGGCGGCCGCTTCAAGGATCTTCTGGGTCTGGGGCGGCATGGCCAGGATCCGGGTGTGGATGGCGATTCGAACGTTGGACGGAATTCCGAGCAGTTCCTTACCCACGGCCTGCAGGCGATCGTCTTTGTAGACCAGCCGCCCTTTCTCCACCAAACCCTTACACAGCTCTTCAATGAAAAACGGATTGCCCTCGGTCACTTCGTAGATCTCAGACATGAGTTCAGGAGACAGTTCCGCTCCCAGGAAAGTGACCAGCATGGCTTGCGTTTGCTCCTCGTTCAGCCGATCCAGCGCCAGGGGTCGGGCTAGCTGCTCGCGCTGGAAGTCCAGCAGCACCTCCTGCAGCGCTTGGGTACCGGGTGCCTCGATGTCTCGGTAGGTCAATACGAAAAGAATGGGTCGTTCACGAATCTGCTGGACCAAGTATCGGAATAGGTAGAGTGTTCCGCTGTCGGCCCACTGGGCGTCTTCAATCACTAGCAGCACGGGCGCGTGTTCGCTGAGCCTCGAGAGGTAAATGGCCAGGCTCTCAAACAGGCGCTGTTGCTCAAGCGCCGTATCCAGCGCGGGGCGGACCATCGTGTCCGGAAAGTGGGGCTGATATTCGGGCACCAACGCGAGCAGATCGGCGATGACGTGTTCCGGCAGGGCTGCCAGCAAGTCGATCCGATCTTCAAGAACGCTGCGCAGGATCTGTTTGAACGCCCCGAAGGGTTGTGCTGCTTGAGCGTCATTCAAACCCAGCAGCACAAGCGCCCCAGTGACTTCCGCCTGCGCGATGAGCTCATGGATGAGCCGGGTCTTCCCGATGCCGGCCTCACCTTTTAACAGCAGGGTCTGGCTCTTGCCGCCGATGGCCCTTCCCCACAGGCTGCGTGCCTGCTGCAGCTCGTGCTCACGCCCGGCCATACGACCGCGCCCGATCCACTCCAGCGAAGGCGTGGCCAGGACCGCACCGGCGTCGCGTTTTAGCAGCCCCGGCGCCTGAAGGATCTCTCTCACCTCTCGGGCAGATGCGGGCCGGTCCTCAGGAGATTTGCTCAACAGTCGAAGGATCAATCGGTCGAGGGCTTCCGGTAGTTTGGGATTTCTTGCGCGGGGTGGAACGGCGGGCGCGAAGAGGTGTTGCGTGATGATGGCCATGGGATCGCTAGCCACAAATGGCAACTCCCCAGTGGACCATTCGTAGAGCAGCGCCCCCAGCGCGTACAGATCGACCCGTTCATCGATGGTCAACCCTTGAAGCAACTCGGGAGCGAGGTAGTAGACGGTTCCGACAACCGCCCCATCGCTGGATATTCGAGATGACAACTGAGTGGCCAGCCCGAAATCGGTCAACTTGACTTTGCCATCGCTGGTCAGCAGGATATTTTCGGGCTTCAGGTCGCGATGTACGATACCTTGCTCATGGGCGTGGGCCAGGGCGTCGCAGAGCTGGATGGCGATATCCACGATCTCATCCACGTCGCGGGGTGGAAGCTCGAAGGCAGAGTGCCCCTCGATGTATTCCATAACGATGTAGGGATTTCCCTCTGTTTCACCCGCATCATAAACCGCGACAATGTTGGGGTGATTCATATGCGCCGAGAGACGAGCCTCTCGCAAGATGCGGGATCGGGTTTTTGTATCCAGATTGGGATCGCTCACCACCTTGATCGCTACCGGGCGGTCGAGCAGCTCGTCATGGCCGAGGTATACGATACCCATTCCACCTCGGCCAAGCTCTTTTTGAATCTGATAGCGTTCGTCGATCGGATCCATGGGACGGTTATACGCTCGTCGCTTCGAGGGTGCGCGGGGAATCGATCATCTCTTTATTCTGAACGTGGTGAAATCTGGAACCGGGCGCCCCGAGCATTACAACACGGTCGAGGTCAGCAGGATACATTGTCACGCGGGTAAATCCTGAAGCGTAAAGGGGCGGCAGAGTCGTATTTCTTGATCCGACGTCCGCTTGTGGATACCGAACTCGAAGCCTGATCGAAACCTTTCCGTGCCGTCGCGGCTTCGATTCCACCGATCACTCATCGTGAACTTGATGCGCGCGATCGCCCGGGCTCCCGGCCGGACCGGAAGCGGCGAAGCCGCAGTATCAAACGCCAGCGGGGCGGAGCGGGTGAGAATGCGGGCCGAAATTGCAGCGTTAATACATGCTGTACGGGGGCGCAGCATTTGGTAAAGGTTCGACTTCCTCCGCCCCTGGTAGCTCGCGCAGTGGAACCGGCCCGGGCATGAAGAAGGGCTCCCCGTAGGCGGCCCCGATCATTTTTCCGAACCATATCGAGCGGGCTTCCATCAGTTGCATAAAACCGGGCTGACTGATTGGCGTAGACGGGCCTTTGCTGGTGGCTTCAAATTGACTTTTATAGGCGGAAATGGCCGCCTCTTTTCGGTCCCGAACGGTTGAGATGTCGACCACAAACGAGGGCTCAAACGGATGTGAAATCATGTAATAGTATATTTTCTCCGGCCGATGGGGCGGCCCATCCCCCGCCTTCCGAACTCCGGCAAGAAAACAAGCCTCGCGGACCAACCTTCCGGCGGCCGCGTGGTCGGGATGTTTGTCCTCCCAGTAGGGGGCGAGAACGATCCGGGGTTTGGTCTTACGGATGTGCTGGACGATCGCTAATCGATGGGCCGGGTCGGATCCAATCTTGGTATCGGGCAGATCCAGGTTGTGCCGTTCACTAAGACCCAGGTGCTTAGATGCTTCGGCCGCCTCCTGTCGACGCATTTCAACATCCCCTCGGCTCGACATTTCAGCACCGCTCAGATCCGCGATGGAAACTTTCAGTCCTTTGTCGGCCGCAAGGATCAAGCTGCCGCCGCAACCCAATTCGGCATCATCCGGATGCGCCGCAAATGCCAAAATGTCTAGTGTCATGTTTTTATCCCTGGCATATTATCAAAAGGTAAGACGATCGTTATCCTGGTTGGGAATCGGCGCGCATGCCTCTATTCGCCGGCCGCACCTGTTGCAAGGCGGAGGGGATGGGAGAGAACGGGAACTTCGCGCGGGTGCGCGGCCCGCCGGCCATTGGTGCGCACATCGAGCAACCGTCGATACAGGGCCTCGTAACTATCCACCCCTTCGACATGACTGAAGCCGCGTGCATGTCGGGCCGCAGCCTCGCCCATCCCCTGAAGTCGGATGGGGTCACATAACAGCTCTACTGCCGCGTTGACCGCGTAGGCGTGATCGTCGACTTCAAATAAGAGGCCCGTTTCACCGTCTAAGACCACTTCGGGCAATCCGCCTACCCGCGGGGCCAAAACCGGCACGCCGCAAGCCATCGCTTCCAGTGCAGCCAGGCAAAAGCTCTCAGTTTGACTGGTGAGGAGCAACAGATCCGTCTGTGCAAGCAGCCTCGGAATGTCGTGCTGCAGTCCCCAGTAGGTGACATGATCGTTCACAGAATGCCGATTGAAAATCGCTCGAACGAGCCCCATCTCCGCGCCATCCCCGATGAGCCAAAGTGCGGCGTTTATTCGCTCGCGTATGCTCACGAAAACCCTGGCCATGTCCGGTGCTCGCTTCACGGGCCTAAAATTGGAGACATGGGCAATTCTCGGTCGGGTACGAGATCCTATCTGGTATCCATCACCGGCCCCCGGACGGAATCGGGATAAGTCCACAAAATTGGAGATCACCTGAGGCGGCATAGGCAGACCAAAAACATCGGAGGCCAGCCGTGCGTGGCTGGTGGACACCGTCGTCAACGCGTCTAGATGTTTAAGCGCATTGCCCAATTCGGGTCCGCTGTCAGCGTGCTTGCCATGTATGCTGACGTCCGTCCCATGCAAGGTCCCAACGAGCAGCGGGCTGTCAACGCCCATTCTGGTTTTCACCGCATGAGACACAAACGAGAAGGGCACCGCATAGTGGAAATGCAACACGTCGAGCCCTTCTGTCTGAGCTACCTTCAGTACACTCGACAGGAAAGCCTCGAACTCTGCCGTGGACCAATTCACATGAAGGTCGGCCGCGGAAATAGGGTCGCCATCTGGCGGTGCGATCGTGTGCAGGGTTACGCCGTTTCCGGAATCCCAGCGGATAAAAGGCGGTGTCCGGGTAAATAAGTGGACCCTGTGCCCTCGCTGCGCAAGCAGGTCTGCTAATTGGATTGCAATTAATGCGCTTCCACCAAAAGTGGAATGACACATGATGCCTATTCGCATGCTCGTGCTGACCAACCTCCCTTGGCGCGGGTGTTTGGATCCGACACAACTTTAGATTCTGTTCGGCCGGAATAATCGTCCCCCAACTTCCGGCCGGTCGATCAGGCTGACCTGGCGGCCTCCGACCGCCATAACGGAGCCTGAGGTTGATGGGACAGCTGGGATCTCAGGGCTGTACGGGCTTCTCAAGACTCCCTGGCCGCATTGGGACTTCAACTACTATTTGGCCCTCTTTTCCCCTCCCGGATGTTCTGCTACCGGTTGTTCGGCTCCTGCAGGCTCCGATACCGGCTCTTCCGCAAGCGTAGCGTCCGCCAACTTTCTGACCAACATCTGAATCACTCTTTGCGACATATCCGGATTTTCATGGATCAGAGACCGGAAGTGGGACCCCTGCAGCACCAGCAGGCGGACCTCGCCCTTGGTCCTCATTGCGGCCACCCGGGGGATGATCTCAAGGGCGGCCAGTTCCCCAATACATGCTCCGGCCTGTTCGGTGAGGATAACCTGATCTTCGCGGCCGGATTCGTCGATGATTTCCACCTGGCCCTCGACGATGATGTACATGTCGTTGCCCTCATCGCCCTGGTGACAGAGGTAGGCGCCGTCTGCTTCCCACCGTTCGGTCATGATCCGGGCCACGCCCTGCAGCTGCTCATCGCTCATGAACGAGAAAAGCGCGACACTTTTCAAGAATTTGACCCGCTCAAGCACTCGAGCGGCGGGGATCGCCAACAAGTTGGCGAAGAGCTGGAAGGCCCCTCTTACGCCGGCCGGGAGCTGACGATAAAACGAATACCCGCTATAGAGATAGGTTCCACGCCCATAATTGGTGATGAGCAGGCCGCCGTCGCGAGCAGGTTCATCCGGGTCGTTGCTCGACAGGATGGATTCATAACGGCGGTCCCATTCGCCAAAGAAGTAAAGTCCCCGATCGTGAACCCAGCCATCGAAGTCGGCCTCCGTGATGAGATTGGGTTGATTGAGCAGGAAGAGCTCCGGCTTGAGAATCCTCACCGACGCATTTTCAGAGGTCACGCGGTCATGGGGCTGGCTGTACTTGAATGGGTAAGGCGTGAACCCTCGGCCCTGATAGCCGTAGCCCTGGTACTGGACAATTAAAGTCCCGCCCTGCTCAACGTAGTCCAGAAGACGGGAGGCGTTCTTAGCCAACTCATTCCGGATAAGGTAAGCATTGGGACCGACGATAATGGCGTCATACAAATTCAGATCGCTATACCCCAGCTCGTCGTCAGAGATCAAGTCGAACTCCAACCCCAACGGTCTCAGGGTCTCCAGGACCTCTTCATCCATCCCTTTCAAGTAGGCGTACTTGAGCCCTGGCACGAACTTGGCGTCGATGATGTGTACCGTGATGACTGCCGGCTCAACAACAAATTCCTCCCGAATGGCGGTGGAAGCATCTGGCAGACGAGGCAGCCCCGGAGCTCCCATCCTCACCGGATTCAGCACGAAATCGTAGTCCCTACCTCTGGAGCGAACCACGTATCTCAGTTGGTAGTCACCGGCGGATATATCGCTGGGAACCGTGACTCGAAATCGAAAGGCGGCGATATCTTGAGCATTTTCTAGAGACAGGTCGACCTGCTTCGGCTCAACGGTCCATCCGGATGGTGTATCTAAGGCAAGCACCCCTGCGACCTTTCCGAATTCCTCATTGCTGCGGGCCACCACCTGCAATTCCAGGGACTGCTCCACCGTGCTGGCCAACATGAATTCTTTGTTTGCCCTCGGATGTAGAGAGATCGGCGGCACCACAACGACGGGCAGCTCTCTGAATCCACCGGAGAAAGATTCTCTAAGGATCGCCGGCTCCCGTAACGTGAGCCGATTCTCACCGATGATGACTTCAGATTCCATCTCCACCAACGCAGGGCCAAACGGGCGGCTGGCATGTCTGCCATCCGGCCAGTGATACATATATGGATCGCGCCTCTCGGTAAGCCAGTAGGGACAAGCCAGCTCAGCCTCACTCGCTACCACCACTTCATAACCAATTTTAGAACCGAGCTCTTGACCGCTAACCGGTTCGTCGTGTGCTTCCCACCCTTCCGATAATCGAAGATTGAACGAAATATCTTTTATCGGAAGGTGGTTGTGATTCCAAATTCTGGAAGTAACCCGAAACCTTTGGCCGGGAGTCATTCGCGCCCGATCCGCCAAACACTCCAGGTGCAAACCTAAACATTGTGCCGCCACGCTTTCAAAGTCGTGAACTTTCCGATCCAGGTACGCATCCAGGCCCCGATACGCAACGGCTTCCATTTCACCATCTGCCAGATGTGCACGCAATTCTCGAAGCAGGGACAACCCTTCCAGCACCGCCTCTCCCGCTTGTACGGGGTCTTCAAGTCGAAATAGCTCGAATGCCTTCTCAGCACTGCGCTTGATAGGCTCCAGCGATTTGCGCAAGGCCTCCGATCCCGCGCCCGGATAGTCGGCCAGCCCGGTGAGGCTGGAATCTAGACCGTCGTAGAAACTGGTCTCGCGGGTGGGAATCGGACCGCGGCTCTTCTCCAGGAGGTAGTAGTAATAAAAATCGTCTCGGTTTGGGACAAACCCCATCGCCTGAGTCTGATACTTATTGAATGCCAGCCAGGCCAGCTCCTGGTAGGTCCGTCCGGAAATTGGATCGAACTCTCCGGTGTTGATGCGTAAGAGGCCCTTGTCATCGAGCTCGGGCTGCCGGAGGCCGAAGTCTGAATCTTCCCCCGGCTGCCAGTCTCCTCCGGTGGAGTAGTAGAGTTTGTCAGGCTCCCAGGCCGCGAGTCCTTCCGTGAGCTGGTCCGTGAAGAGCGCAGGATCGCCCGCCGCTTGAAATGCCTCCAGAGTCGCCTGGCCAACGGCTTGATGGTGACCATGGCCGTCCTTGACGGTACCCGTCCACCGGCCAATTACGATCTGCGGCTGAGCGAGCCGGATCGCCCGGACGATTTCTCTGACAAGGTTCTCCCGCCCCCACTTTGTGAGGGCCTCCTCGCCGCTCTTGCAGAATCCAAAATCATAGAAAGGTCCGAACAGGGGTTCGCCGCCATCAATAACGCGTGCCTCCAGACTTTCCCACGTTCGGTAGATGCCTAAAGCTTCGCCTTGATAGGGGCCTATTCGGTTCTGACCGCTTTCGCCCCGGGTAGCGGACCAGTAGACGGTCCGCACGCCAAATTTCCGAGACATGTAGGCCACCAGTCCCGCATCTTCGTCATCCGGGTGTGCCCCGATGTGCAAGACGGCTCCCCCCATGCCCAACCCGCGAAGGCGGTAAAGGAGTTCGGGATTTCTCTGGGCAGTAGAAGGTGCGTTTATGAACGGGTCTCCATCGAGGACGGGTGAGGTTCTGGCATGCGCAAGGACCGGGTCGGGGTGGGGGCCTGCTCCTCGGTGTTGAAGTAGTCATAAAGCAGGCTATCCGTGATTTCGGGCGAGCTGGCTAAGTGCTCCAGTTCCGCTGGAAGCAGAATAGGAACCGGAGACACTCCCAGGACTTGGCGAAGCACCTCATTAATTACCATCATGTAAAGGCCGGAGCTCCTGCCCGCGACCAGGCCACTCACCAGATTGTTGAGGAAGGCGGGTAGAAGGACATCGACGCTCCAGCGGTCCGTACGCGCGATCTGCTCGATGGAAAGTATTTTCGTACCTAGGAAGAACCGGTACTCCTCCCCGCATCTACACCGTCCGACCGCGAAGTGATCGTCGCCCTCCACCTTGTGGTGCAAACGGAGTCTCTGATCGTCCACATCGCAGGAATAAAATAGAGGGAGATAATCGGCCTTCCGTGGCTCGACTTTCGGATCGATGCCCAGTGCAAGATGTGAGTGCACGGATTCGTTGAAGACGCGAACGACACCGTTTATGTTGTTGAGGAGCAGATTAATTTCATCTGCGAGCAACCCGCGATTCAACGTCTCCGAGAGAATCACCGAGCGAGGAAAATAGCCCAGATGGTTTTCCAGCAAGAAGGATGAGACCCGATAATTGAAACGGCTTAAAATCTCGGGCTTTTCCTGAATAAATATCGCCCGGAGCTTTTGATATTTCAGCTTTGCTCCTTCTCTATGGACTCCAGATTCTCGAAGATGCGTCCCCAGCTTATCAATTGCGCTTCTTAGCTGAGATGGGTCCAGACGAACGTACCGGGACTCGATGTCCCGGGTTTTTGATGGCGCGATTCGTACCGGACCCTTCTTGCTGGGCTTCGGCCAGGCGAACTTCGTAATCAGGTTGTCTGACCCCGACCTATCCGTGTCGACCCACAAGAAGAAAGGGAGAAATTCAGGGTCCTGCTCGAACTCCTTCAATGTAAGTATTTTGCTCAGGACGGATTGTCGGTAATCGACATAAAGTTGTTGGCCGGAGCAGATCAACTTTCTGCCTTCAGAGTCCAGTGAATCGGCCAATTTAGTCCGGGCCGGGGCACGAAGCCGATCCTTGAATTCCTGTGCGTCAACGTAAACGCCGCTCGATCTCAGAAACTCGCGTCCGTCGGGCGATCTCATCAAATCGGTCAGTGACCGCATCTCAGAGATTTCTGCGCCTCACGCTTCCGGCACCCACTGGCGCGTTGTTCCAGGTTGTGCCCTGCATCTTTGGCCAGCTGGGAGCAGGGGAGCGGCCAATTCGACGCGTCACTCGAATTTCATTTATCAAGCGCCTGCACCCCTGAAATTACGCGGGCATAATAGGCCTTCAGCACGCCTGGGATTGCCCTGCATGCGTTCAGCAGCCGATCGCCGCCCTGAGAGATCGTTTCACGCTCGAGCTCTTCAAATACCTGGACACCCGCCCGGAGCGCCAGCTTCATCTCATGCATGAACCGCTTGTCCTCCACTTCCAGAAGATCGCAGTAAGCTCCCAGCGGACTGACCGCCGGGTCTGCAGGGTCCGCGTTTTGCTGGACGACGGTTTCGAGCAAGCCCGCCAGGTTGTCGGTTAGCCGCTCCACGGTCTGGGCCTCCTCCGACTGTTGGATCGCAGCCACCTCCTGCCGTATCCAGCGCACGTCCTCGTCCTGCGCGCAGAGGCCGCTGGTGATCGCCCACAGTGTCTCCAGCGACTCCCCCATCAGATCTGCGACGTACTGTTTCGCAAAACGCTGATATGACTGCAACACGAGCTGGGTCTTGAACGGGGATCGGGAGGTAGGCGCCTCGTCGCGGGTGGTCGGTTCCTGGAGAATGCTGAAATCGTTGCGCAGCGAGTTCTCCAGCTCGACGACGAAGTGGAGGAAACGCATCCAGAGCCGAAAGGCATCCGCCAGGGTGATGACCTGGAGTCCGTCCGGACCCACCGCGACCCCCCACTCCATACCCAGATCCAGCCGCCGTATCGCGCCAATCTCGTACATGCCAAGCATCGAGTCAACTTCCGGATTTACGTGATGCAGAATCTTCTGGTAAGCGTCGGTGGCGTCCATCCCCGTGTACTCGTGAATGATCTTGAGACCACCCGGATGCATGTGGGCGAACTCGGTGAGATCGTAGACACGACCGCTGACGATCATCCAATAACCGTTGCCCTCATCGTTGTGCAGCGCCACCTCAGAGGCGTCGTAGGTTTGCTGCTGCTGCATTTGAGACCCCGTGTAGGTGGTGAAGATATCCTGCATGTAGCGGTCTTCTCCCACCAGGCGATGCAGCATCTCCTTTGCCGCACGCTCCTTTTCCTGCTCAGAACCCTCACTAAAGCGGCGCATGACGGCCTGGATGCCGTCCGCGACAGCTACCGCGAAACCGGTCCGACCGCAGACGTAAAAATAGGCTCCCTGTCCCCCCTCTTCTTTGCTCCGCAGCAGGTCCCAGAGAAGGCCGGCGTTCTCCTCCCGCAGCATCTCGTCGCCGATATACCGCTTCTGCCCGGGCTCGAAGACGAAGTGCGCGCCATCTCCGTTCGATTCAAATTTGGTATCCACATCGTCCCGCGAGAAGGCGGGGCGCACATGCAGGCGCCCTTTGCTGGCGATCTGCTCTAACTCCTCCTGAAAGTAGAAATCCGCTCGGGTCCGGGTGGCATAAAATAGCCAGCTCTCTCCTGCGTCTTCTTGTTGCGCGCGGGCGTGGATAAAGCTGAGGAATGGGGCGATGCCGGTCCCACCCGCGAACATCACAATGGGCGAGCGTTCATCTTGGGGTAGGCTGAAACGGGGGGGATGTACCGCCCTCAGCGAGACTCGGCCCATATCCTCCGGAGATACGGTGGAGGTGTCCCCGAGAAAGTTGGAGGCCGTGCCCAGGCGTTGGGAGGGGGTGGATACGTCGGTCTCACTCGTCTGATAACGGAGGCGCCCGATAGTGAGACGTATTTCCGAGGCGCCCTCCAGCTGCCCATCTTTCATCACGGAGGAAATGGAGTACATCCGAAACGACTCCGGTGGGACGATCCAGCACATGCTTTCCCGCTCGCCGGGATGGGCCTTCCAGAGGCGCTTTGGATCGAAACCCGCTTCGTTCAGAACGCCGAGCAAATCCCAGAGCTCCCATTGGTCCTCCGCCCGAGCTTCAATGATTCGGCCGAGGGTCTCGTTGTGGCTGATTGAATGCAGGGCTTTGGCCACCGGGCGGTCCACCGGCCGTATACGCCCGAAGGTGAGCAGCGTCCTCAGCGGCAGCGTCTCTGTGGCCTCATATCCCTCCCGCAGCCCAACCGCCTCTCGCCACTCGGCGTTCAGCCGAATGGGTTCGTTGCCTCGGGCCCGGAGCGCATGCAGCGTCTTCTCAACGAGTCCCCCCGCGTTTTCAGGCAATATTGCGCATCGGTCGCCGGGCTGATATCGAATCCCGGTGCCGGCGACATCGAGCACGACCTGCTTGACCCACTCGTCTCCTTCGGCGCGAGTGGTGTTGACCTGCTTGACGTTCGCGTAATGGCTGAATTGAGGGAATCCGCTTTGGCGCTCGGCGCGTGAGTTGTCCAGCTGGGTGGCCACCTCATTCCAGGCCCGGTCTTTAAATTTGCCCGAGAAACTCCCGATGGTCACGCTGCGCCCGACCTTGAAGGCGGTTTCGAGATAACCGTAGACCTTCAATCGGTGACGGCCGAGGAAGCCGGTATCCGCCATGTAGGCTTGCCGGGTCTCCTGGAATATCCCCTTGAGGGTCTTGTTGCGGTGGTTGGCGACATAGTCGGGGACGGAAACCTGCCCGACCGCCTCGAGAAAATCCTTCCAATGTTGTGGATACCAGTCTCGGACGAAGGTCATCTCATGTCCGAGCTTGGTATCGTAGGTTCGGCGCCCAAAGAATTCGTCCAGGAGGTGAAAAATCGGGGAGGCGATGCCGCTTGGCCCCGGCACGCCCTCCTCGTAGGAGACCGCCAATGGTCCCACGGCTTTGGCCCACACCACCGGGTCCACGAAATACGGCCCGCTGTGCGGGTTAAGTTTGATTTTCATGAGGGAATCATAGGTGGCGTTGTGTAGAGAATCTGTGACGATCCGAAGTTCCACCTTCAGGGCCTCGACGTCATTCTGATGCGCGGCCTCCTGGGCCCGCACCACCGCCCCGATGATCGGATTGAGCTGGGATAGTATCTCGACCTGGCCCAGGTAGAAGATGCGCTCTACGACGTTGTCCACGGTGGGAATCAGCAGACGCATGTTCTCGACCCGCACAGGGTCGTCGCGGTTCGGATCGATTAGCTTCCAGTTGTAGACAATCAGATCGATGTAAGAAAGGACCGGTCCCGGGCGGCCAAGTCGGCGGGTGACTTCTGCCCGCGGCCGCTGGATACAATCCGGAATCGCAGCCGGAGGATCAGGCTCAACGCGATAATAGGCGTGGGCAAATATGCTGAGAAGTGCGGAAGCGCGCAGGAGGTACTCGTCGGGGAGATCGGATGAAGCCGCACTCAGTTCGGGCATTTCATCGAAGGTTTGGCGCAGGGTAAGTGTCCGGTAGAGTTCGGGGAGCCGCTCCACCATAACGTCCCAGGCCTGATACGCTGGCGGCAATTCCAGCCGCGGCGGCCTGATGGGCATGAATCCGTGGGAATCGGATAGGAATCCCAAGTTTTCATGGCCGAGACGCTGATTGGTCTCTTCCGCAGTGGACAAAACAAGCCGTGAAGGGATTACGTCGCCTGCCGGGGCGGGGGCCTCAGCCTTGGGGGCTTCAGCCTGGGGTGCTTCGGCCACGAATTCCTCAGTCTCGGCTGGCTCAGTCGCGGGTGCCTCAGTCGCGGGCGCCTCGACCGCGAATGTGACCGGAGTTTCGGTTACCTGGAATACCAGCGTGGTTTTGCCCACCATGATCTCGTCGTCGGGGCGAAGCATATGGGGCGCCGCGATCTTGGTGCCATTAACGAAAGTGCCGTTCGTGCTTCCCATGTCCGTGATGATGAACTGCCCCACCTCCCAGCTGATCTGGGCATGACGTCGGGAACTCTCTTCGTCATCCAGGAGGATGGCCACACCCTGCTCGCGGCCGATGATCACTGGTTCTTCAGATAACGGGAACGTTGCGCCGGCCTGAGAGCCCTCTTTGATCCTGAGGACGCCGCCGGCGCGTGGCTGTGAGACGACAGTTTCCTGGGCGGTCATTCTATTATTCTGCTCATCGGAAATGAAGCGATCTTCCCTTCAACGGAGGGTTTGCCGCGCACGGCAGCGCTAAATGGTGCCAACAACCGCCCCGCAAACGTCGGCGCGTGAGACGGTGCCCACCAACTTCCCATCCTTGACGACGGGGAGCAGGTGGATCTGCTTTTCCAAAAGTACCGTTGTGGCTTTGGCTACATGGTCTTCGGGATCAACCGAGATGGGTTCTCTTATGACGAGCGGAGTGATGGGCAGCTCGGAGAGGTTTTTGCCCTTCTTTACGAATATGTCAAAGGCGGTTTCCAACGATCCGCCTTCGGCCAGGATCTCGTCGACATCCGGAAGTGCGCTGCGAAGAATATCTCCTTCAGAAAGCACACCGAAGAAGTTGTCTTCACCATCAACCACCATGAGATCGCTCACGCGGGTCAGGGCCAAGAGCTCGGCGGCTTGGTGAAGGCTCGCCTCGTGCCGAATCTTAGCCGTCCGGACGGTCATGATTTCCCTGACCTTAACTTCTTGTACATTCTCCATCTCTGAAATCCGCTCCTTTGGTCGATCGCTGGGGTGGGCGTGCATCGCTATCGTCCGAAAAGACGACATGCCTCTGCTAAAGAGGTGCCGGCGTCCCTCTTTGGAGCCGGCGCGCAGGAGGCAACAAACACCCGGGGCGTTGGATTCATCTTTGAAGAAACACCTCAAAGAAAGAGGTGTCGCATTACGGATATTTAGTTAGGTGCCCCCACCCCCGATCGCAGAGGGCGTATATTATCCCACCGATTATTTCGGTTGGGGCTGCGGATACTCTCGGGTATTTATTGTTTCGCCCGAGAACAAATATCGATACCGTGGATGGTGCTGCGCAGCGCGGAACAGCAATCTCGCGAGGTCAGCGTACATTCGTGTGAGAGGATTTCCGGACTAAATCACGGGATTGGAATCGCCTGGAATGTTACATAGAGAATGGCCAACTAAATATCGGCCCGTACCCGGAGATTGCGAAAAGGAGGCGCTTCCCGAAGGAGCGCTCCCGGATTTTATGGTCGGCCTGACTCCGCCTCGAAAAAATCCCATATCTCCTCTTTTGCCTTCAGGTCGTGGCTGGCTCGGCCGATCACAATCTCGGGCACATACTGAGAACCGCCGGGCCAGCAGCAGGAAAGGTATTCTTGGGTGATCACAGGCGAGTTAGGCATGGGACCTATCTCACGTTTCTAACAAGCGTACGGCAGGCCGGAGGGGAGGTTGCAGGAAAGCGGGTGCTGCGCCGACTAGTTGGCTGTGGCCCCAGGAACGTCAAGCTCCCATTCCAATCCCTGTGGACCCACGTTCACCACGGTCGAGTCACCGAGCGTGCCTTGCTGTCCGGCGCTCGGGTGGATGTGCCCGCAAACGACGAGCAATGGACGCTGAGTTAACACGGTGTCCCGCACGGCGGTGCTTCCCAGGTTCTCGCCGTCTGACGACAGGTCGACCACGCCATTGGGCGGCGAGTGAGACAGGAGCACACACTTGGTAGGGCAGTCTGAAAGAAGCGCCAGCGCCTCGTGCTCGGTGAAGTCATAGCTCCAATCGCCGAACGGTGTGACCGGGACCCCGCCTCCAAGACCGTAGAACGTCATGCCACCCACGGTGACGCCGTTCCCGTGAAGCACGTGCGCCGATTCCCACCCCGAGCAAGCCTGGCCGAGCTCGTCGGTCGTCTCGTTGTTGCCGGGAACCAGGATCGTCGGCACCTCAATCTGCTGTAGGATCGAGAGGATCTCGTCAAGGCCCTCGTGGACGGTCGAGTAATCTCCGGCACCCACAACCACATCCGCGGTCCGTGCACGCTCCACGAGATCGGCCGCCGCTTCGGTGTCTCGGTGCAGGTCGCTGAACAACAAGAGTCTCATAGAGCTTCCCTACAGGTTCCCTATTTTCATTCTTTCTGTCGTTTGGGGATATATCCAATTCGACCCAACAGCAATGGGCGCGCAACTTCCCACAGGTCGGTGGGAGAGCTTCTCAAGGGGGTTATCATCCTGCTATGAGCTGAGATTATTTGGCTCGCGAGCTCCTTCCTATTCAACTTTCGTCGTCCGAAATTAAGTCATTGATCAGCATCTCGACCGATATCTGACCTTCCGAGTTAATGAAGCGAAACGTCAAACGCGAGGAACGCAACCACCCTCATGGAGCATAAACAGATCACAACAAACGGAATCAATCTGCACGTGGTCCAGGATGGCCCCAGCAAAGGTCGATTGGTTATTCTGCTGCACGGATTTCCTGAATTCTGGTATGGCTGGCGGGAACAAATTCCGTTTTTTGCCGCCGCAGGCTATCGGGTGTGGGCTCCTGACCAACGGGGCTACAACCTGAGCGATAAGCCGGAGGGGATCGCGGCCTACAAGTTGGATGAATTAGCCGCGGATGTGATCGGCCTCATAGATGCCGCTGGGCAGGAAAAGGCCTTTGTGGTTGGGCATGACTGGGGTGCGGCGGTGGCCTGGTGGGTGGCCGCTAAATATCCTGAGCGGGTAGCGCGCATGGTGGTTATCAACGTCCCTCACATGTCGGTGATGAAAAGACATGTGAGGCGCAGTTTCACCCAAATGCGCAGGAGCCGGTACGTGCTCTACTTTCAACTTCCGTGGCTGCCGGAAAGACTAGCCCGACAGAAGAACTGGGAGGCGCCCGCGCAGGCGATGATGGGCAGCAGTCGGCCTGGCACGTTTACGGAGACTGACCTGGACGCCTATCGTCGGGCCTGGTCTCAACCCAGGGCCTACACTTCTATGCTCAACTGGTATCGAGCCCTCGTGCAGAGACCCCATCCGCGCCCCGCCAACCCTGCCATATCGGTTCCGACCCTGCTCATTTGGGGAGCCCAAGATAAGTTTCTGGGGCGGGAAATGGCTCAGCCGAGCATCGACTTGTGTGACGACGGCCGCCTGGTCTTCATCGAGGAGGCGACCCATTGGGTGCAACACGAGGAAGCAGACCGGGTGAACAAGTTAATGGACGAATTCCTGCGCGGCGATTCTAAGAGCTGAGGCGGAGGAGAGTTGACGGTGCTTGCTCACCTGCTCGAGCCCCCACAGAAGCGAGGGCAGCCGCCCCAGAGAACGGGTGCAGGCGGACACGGTTTATGCGGTCAGCCTCTTAGCCATTGGGGTACTTTCTGTGCGCCCCTTCGCCTTCAACTCGTCGCGAAGGCATACTTTCTTCCAATCTTGCGTCGCAAGAGATCCGCCCGCGATTTTTTTGACCCAATAATTCTTGAAGTTCGCGCGCTTGGTCATGGAGCTACACTTCATGACCTTGCATCTGCCAAAATAAATAGGCGCGACTCAGCCAAGCTGGGGTAACACGTCAGCTGGCGCGATGTCCAGGCTGTCGGAATAGAGCCAAGCTAGCGGTGTGACCATGGAGGAAATTCCTACCCCCAATCGGTCCAATCTCTCCTGCGCAAAAGAAGCCTGCAAGTTCTACGTCCCCCAGCGACTTCTGGATGACGGATATGTCACCATCGGGATGGTCGTAAAGGTGTCTTCCGCGACCATTGCACGAAAATAGCAGCGCGCCGCTCGCTGGACCATGAAGTGACTGCAACGACAGCAGCATTTCCAAGTCCTCCACTGCGGTTGTCGCATCTCGGAGATGAAACTGGATAGTTTCCCCCTCCTCGACGTTGTCGCCAATGGCTATCGCACCGCTAGCTTGGTCGATCTGCATAAGGCTTCGGATTAGATAATCGCCCCTCCCCAGTTCCGTCCGATCTGAATCGATAGCTTTCCCGACGAACAGGCCATTCTGCAACAATCTACGGTCTTCCTCTGGCAGCTCATTCACCAATGTCTCAATTTGGGCCAGCGGCGGGGAATTATCCAGTCCCAGGATCAGGTTCCGATGAGCCGAGGTTACCGAAAATGGCCTACCAATCGGTCGACACCCTTGGGAGACAATAATCTCAATCTCGATCTCCCCACTCAGCGCGACTCCCGCCACTCCGCTCGAAATCTGCCGATCATTGAGGATTATGAGGTTGGGAGTTATCTCGGGTGGGCTGCTGGCCATACCTCCCACAATCGGGACCATTGGGTAGCTCGAGTTAAACGCCTCCAATACCTGAACCATAGGAGTCGAATACGGATCACCAACCATTACAAATAGGCTCGTATCCTCTGGGGCTGCAACTGCATCGATCAACGCGTATTTGCTGCGGACCAGTTGATCCCAATCCACCTCCTCCAAGACGAAGGGCGAAAGTTTGACATCCGGTAGATGCGCCGCGAGGACCGCCAGCCCTGGTTCGTCCTCAATTTCGTGCTGTTTGCCTATGACACCCGCAGCGGTACACCCGAGCAGGACGGTCAGCCCCAAACCCTCAACCAATTCATTCGCGATCTTTTGGCCTTCGTCAGCAAAGTGAGGGGAGAAGAAAAGCAGAGCCAAGTCGGCTCCCTTTCCCTCCATCGTCACTTCGATGTCAGATAATACGGTTCGGGAGGCCTCAGCGAGGTTCCCCGATGTTATAGTCGTGGAAGCGAATTTCAAAACGTCTCCTCTTTCTCAATTCCTCACCGAGCATCGAGAATGAATTCAACAGAAACGACCCCCGCGAGTCCTCCGTCCTGCAGCACCCTCAGCGCTCCGACATCCGTTTCTGCAAGGGGCTAGAACACCCATTTTGCCAGCTTAAGAATTCCTTGTCGCCAGGGGAGACCGTGCGTGACCCCAGAAGCATGTTCAAAGCTGTCCAGGTTGTCTAAGTACCACTGGAAGTTGCGGATCAAGGCCTCTTTGTTCGAGTATTTGGGTCGGAAGCCCAGGACGCGTTCGGCCTTATCAATTGAAAGGTAGGATTCTTTACCGATGGTTTCGTAAATCCATTTGTACAGGGGTGAGAAACCTATTCGTTCGAATAACCGAAGCATGAAGACAGCAGGCGCCTCTGGAATGGATATCACGCGTTTTCCATGCCCCGCGTAGTCGAGGACCGCCTGAAAGTCACTTTTCGGAGTTCCAAATTCCTTAGCTCCAATATTGAATGTATCGTTTGTAACTTCGCATGGCAGGGATGAACATTGCCAAATTGCATCGCATAAGTCTTCGACATCCAGGTATTGGTAGGCTAGGTCGCCTTTTCCAAGCACCGGGAAGTTCTTGCCGTCCTTGGCCCAGTCGTAGAGCATCGCGAAGATACCGAGACGCTCAGGGCCGACAAATGATTTCGGTCGCAATATTGGGATGCACATTCCGCGCGCTCGGTAATCCTCACAGACCTCTTCGGCCATTACCTTGGCCTCGCCGTATGGGCCTACCCCTCGACGCTGGTCCTCTTCCATTAGCGGATGATGATCAGGTACTCCATAGACCGCCGACGACGATATGTGTACGACCCGCTCCACGCCACTTGTTAATGCGAAATCCAGTACATTCCGGGTGCCGTCCACCTGGGTTGAGGCAATGTCTTCCGGATTGTACAGGGGAAGTGCCGACGCAGTGTGCACAACGATGTCGATGCCTTCCATTGCAAGCTGAACGACCCGCCGGTCGCGCACGTCGCCTGTAATCACTTTAACGCGGCCTCCAAAATCCTCGAACGCGAATGCCGAGATGTCGAGCGAGGACACTCTTTGGCCTTTCGCCAGAAGGTAGCGAATCAGGTTTAGGCCCAACACGCCTGCACCCCCAGTGACGAGGAACGACCTTGTCACTCGAGGCTGCCTTCGTCGCGCATTGCGTTCGTCATTGAGTACACACCAGGGATGGTTGCCAGCAAACTATTGACCATACGGAAGATCTTCTGAATAATACGCGCGCAAGCGATTTCCATGGAAGATTCTTTCAAGTCGTTCCATATTACAGCGTTTCACGGAAGAAACTGCTAATAATGTTGTGATCATGGTACTTGCGTAAGATTTAACCTGGCATTGGCTCGACCATCCCTTAAGGTGCCCCGTCTGAAGGCCGGATCATGAGACTTTGGCAATGGTAGGCACAGAAGTACCCTCGAGGTCCAATTTCGGCGGCCAAATGATGGATAGGTGAGCGCGAGATTTGCCGGATTGCGCCTGCAATCAAACGAGAACCCGAAACTCTGGACCGGCTCATATCCATGCCGCGCACGCGCATTAAACGTATAAAATAGAGCCGGTCGCCTCTGACGCCGGTACTGAGGACGCTAATATTACGCGTCCCGGCGTAGAGGGCCCATCCAAAGCGTACTACTGATTGCATGAAACGCCCCAGCCCGCCTCTCGCCGCCATCACCTTCGCCGCTCTGCTGGGAGCAATCCTCTTCACGGCGCTGCCGGCCCTGGCGCAGCCGATCCTCACCATCACTCCGATCACGTGGAACGTGGTTGGGCTAGATTCCAACGACGTGACCACCGGACCAAACAACTTTCCGGTTGGAGCACGCGTTTGCAACACCGGTGACACAGATGCCACCAACGTCACGTCGGCCTTTGTCTGGGACACCGCGAACGCTTTAATCGACCTGCGCCCCGGATCGCTTACGCAGTTCACCGGGGCGGATGCCGTCGCGTCGCTCGCCAACGGCAGCTGTCACGATTTCTATTACGAGGTCCAGATTAACCGCGACTCCTCCGCCTACGACCAAACCCGCAGGTATCACATCACCGCTACCGCAGACACTCTGGGCATCTCCAGCACACCGACGCCGCGTGAGATCTACGTGGAACGCCTGATCTCTCAAAGCCGCAACTCCACCGATGATGTCAAGTTAGACGGCGTATCTGTCCCAGCCGGCGGAACCCTGACGCTCGTGGTCGGCGGCACCTACAACATTGAGCTGATCGCTTCAACGGCCACCAACGGCTACGAGCAAATCGAGAGCTTCATCAATTTCCCGAATACGATTTTCAGCATCAACAGCGTCGCCTCAACCTATTCGGCCAACGGCGGCACAGATCCCGACGCATTAACCAAGCTCTACGCAGATGGTTGTAGCTGGGAAAATGATCCAAATTCGCCGAACTACCGCTCGTGCCTGAGCACCGGCAAATATGGCGGAAACGTCACGCTTAACTACAACGTGACGATCATTGGAGGCGGAGGCAGCAGCCAGACGCTCAACACGCTGATCTACGACTTCTCCGGCAGCAGCTACCATTACAATAGCGACTTTGCGACGAGCGCTCGCATCGCGGTGATCATCGATCCCACAGCGACCACGATCTCGAAATCCTTCGCCCCCGACCCGGCGATTGTGGGCGGTATATCAACGCTCACGTTCACAATTGGCAACCCGAACGCCGCTGCCATTAGCGATGTGAATTTCAGCGATACATTCCCGATCAGCCCGGGGGCCATGGTGGTGGCGAACCCGACCGGGGCCAGCACCACCGGCTGCGGGACTCCGACCTTCGCGCCCGTGGCTGGGGCGGACTCAATCTCGTTCTCTGGTGGAACGGTGCCGGCCAACGGAAGCTGCCTCGTGAGCGTTAATGTCACTGTTCCTGTCCTGGGTACTTACAACAATACTTCTGACAATCTCTTCGTCGGCACGACTGATACCGGCAAGAATGCAAGTGACAGCGTGGCCGTCGGAACCGACCCTCTAACGCCCACGCTCGTCTGCGGGCTGGTGATGGCGCAGTGGAGCTTCGCTGGGATCACCGATCCGATCGGATCGCCGATACCCTCCACCCAGGCTGCCGATGTCGGCACCGCGGCCATTACCTTCGGGGGCACGGTTCCAGGTCCAATTACCGGTGTAGCGGATAGCGCCTCGGGAAATCCCATTGAATCGGTCCGGATGTTCGGGTGGCAGAAGGACCCTCCGATCGACACCGCTACCTCAGCCTTCATCCAATTTGCAATTGACACCCGCAATTACACGAAAGTTAAGCTAACGTTCGACACCGAGATCAAGAGCAACGGGCCAGACAGCGGTGAGCTCTATTTCGGCACTGACGGAACGAGCTGGACGCTGAAGAGCACTTTCAATTCGACGACCACTTGGACAACCTTCGGGATGCCATTCGACTTCACAGACGATACCAACACGACCGGGACGACTTTCTTCAGACTCTACGGCTACGGCGCAAACACCTCAAGCAGCGGGGCGGATCTAAACATCGACAATGTCTCCTTTACCGGCTGTGGCGTTCCCAATCCACCCACCATCAGCAAATCGTTTTCACCGGATCCGGTGGCGGTTGGCGGCAGCTCCAGCTTGAGCTTCACCATCACCAATCCGAATTCTGGAGTCATACTGCGCGAAATCGCTTTTTCAGATACGTTGCCTGCTGGAGTTACCATCGCCACCACGCCGCCGCCCTCCGTTTGTGGCGGAACCCTTACCACATCTTCTCCAAGCACGATTTCATTCTCCGTCGGCACATTAGCAGCCGGCGCGAGCTGCGTGATGGCGGTAACTGTCACGGTGACCACGGCCGGGCCGCACCTGAACGTGAGCGGTTTCATCTCGGCCGATGAGAGCGGGACGAATACCGGCCCCAGTGGATCGGCCAGCGATTCCATCACCGCCATCTCACCACCCAGCATCTCGAAGCTATTCAACCCGAACCCTATCCTTACCGGTGGCACCTCCACATTGACCTTCACCCTCAGCAACCCCAATCCGGATGATGCGTTGGCCGGCGTCGCGTTCAGCGACACGTTCCCGAGTTCGATGGTGGTTGCCGACCCGACCGGCGCCTCGACTTCCGGTTGCGGATCGCCTACTTATACGCCTGTCGCCGCGGCAGTTTCCATCTCATTCAGCGGGGGCACGATTGCGGCCGGCGGTACGTGCACGGTAACGGTCGATGTCACCGTCACTCCGACCGGGGACTACGCTAACACCAGCGGCTCGGTGTCGGCCACGACCGCAGGAACAGGGAACACGGCCTCCGATACGTTGACCGTGAACCCTGTCAACCCCGGGATATCGATCCTCAAGCAAGTATCAACCAGCGCAACCGGCCCGTGGACGACATTTGTCGCGGTGACGGTCGGATCCGATATCTACTATCAGATGACCGTGGAGAATATCGGGGACGTGCCGCTCACAAGCGGCAACGTCACCGATCCGACGCTGACCGACCTGGGCGTGGACCTCTCGGGCTGTGACTCGGCGACCCTGCCGTTGTTCGACGTGCAGACCTGCGTCGTGGGTCCGGTGATGGCGCTGTCGGGCTCGAATTTGAACACCGCCAACTCCCACGGGACCTTCAACGGCACCGTGCACGATTCAGGGCCGTCCACCGCCACCTATGCCACGACCGGCCTGACGATGGCAAAAAGCGTGGCCGAAAGTTTCTATACTGCCGAGGACGATACGCTGAATTACAGCTATGTGGTGAGCAACAATGGTTCGGCTCCGCTGGTCGGTCCGGTGGTTATCAGCGACGATCGGTCTACGGACGAGAGTTGTCCTGACGTGAGCACCGTGGGTGACTTTGACGCCTTTCTCGATCCGGACGAGTCGATTACCTGCACGGCGACCTACACCATTACCGGGGGAGATGTCACCGCTGGGTCGGTCACCAACATCGCTTCTGCAACGGTGGACGGCGTGACTTCAAACCAGGACGACCAGACCGTCTTCATCAACCTCCCAGACCTGCAGGTATCCAAGGCCAACAATAATTCGGGCAGCGGGCCAGTCGGTGTCGCTTTTAATTGGACGCTCACGGTCTCCAACGCGGGACCGGTGGATGCGGCCTTCGCGGACACACAGACAATCGTGAGCGATTCGCTGCCTTCCGGTGCCACCTACGGATTACCAGCGGCGGGCAACTTCACGGACATCACAAACTCAAGCAACATCAGCTGCGCGATAGATGTGAGCAACGTGCTAACCTGCGATGCAAGCGGAGCGACGGTGACGATCGGTGCCACCACCGGCAGCTTCACGGTCACGATCGGAGTGACGCCGACTGCCGCGGGTGATCTGGCAAATACAGCTAGGGTCGACCTGAATGACGTGATCAATGAGGGGGACGAGACCAATAACGCCGACTCCGATACGGTGACCGCGATTGGGCCGCCGTCGATCGCCAAGACTTTCTCTCTGAGCTCAATCACGGCAGGCAACACGTCGACGCTGCAGTTTATGATCACCAACTCCAACACGGGAACTGCGTTAACTGGAGTGGCCTTCACCGACACGCTGCCCTCCGGCGTCACAGTCCCGAGCGCGATCACCCCTGAGTGCGGAGGAGGCACCCTGACGGTCACGGCGGATGATTCGATCAGCTTGACCGGCGCCACGATCGCCGCCGGTGGAAGCTGCGTCTTTAGCGTCACCGTGACCGGCGCGACGACCGGGACGAAAGTCAACACCAGCGGCGCGGTCAGCTCGACCAACGGCGGCACCGGGAACACTGCTACCGACACGCTCACCGTCGGTGCGGCGTTGGTTACCGATCCAGCGGTGACCAAGGCCGTCAGCCCATCCGCGGCTCAGGTGGGCGACACGGTCACCTATACTCTCGTGATCACCAACGGCGGCGTCGGGAATGCCGACAATGTGGTGGTCACGGACGTCATTCCGGCCTTCCTGGATATTTCAACCGTGGTGGTCGCTCCCAGCGGACCCGGGATAGCGATCTCAGGCAACACCATCACGCTGACCTTCGGCACTGTGACGCCTTCGGACAATTACACGGTGACGATTTCGACCGTGGTCAACAGCCTGGGAGCGCCTCCGGGAGGGACCAACCAGGCCGACCTGACGACCAGCTCGACCGATGTTGATCCGAGCAACAATACCGATTCAGTGGACCTGACGATCTTCGTGCCTTCCGCGCTCGTGGCTCCCGAGACCGGCTTTGCGCCAAATCGTCTGACGACGATACCGACCCAACCGGCGGCGCAGGCCTACGAGTCTTACGGCGAGATGTGGATGGAGATCCCCGCGCTGGGCGTAACAATGGATATGGTGGGGATCCCATTGGGACCCGACGGATGGAACGTCACCTGGCTAGGGGATCAAGCCGGGTACCTTGCGGGGACCGCATTCCCCACCTGGGCCGGCAACAGCGTCATCGGTGGGCATATCACCCTGCCCAACGGAACCGACGGCCCATTCGCGCGGCTACAGGAATTGAATTACGGTGACCAGATCATCCTGTACGGCTGGGGGATGCGCTATGTCTACGAGGTGCGCGAAGAGGAATTAGTCCGGCCGAACGATCCGTCCATCTTCCGACACGAGGAGCGCGCTTGGGTGACGCTGCTCACCTGCGACGCGTATGACGAACAAACCGATACTTATCAGATGCGCCGCATAGTTAGGGCGGTGTTGATGCGGGTTGAGCCATTGGACGGAGAGGGGTAATTTCAGTTCGCGGTCCGTGTGTGGTGGTGTGCTCCGCGCGCGGGATAAGGCAGACAGGCAAAGGGAAGAATGCGCATAGCCACTCAAACTGACGGCGTAGCCACGGGCCGTTCGGCGCGATAGGCGTTCCAGAACCCTAGCGTGGGCCTGAAGGGACCCGGGGTATTTCGCCCCGATAGGCGTTCCAGAGCGCCAACGCGGGCTTGGGCGTGCCATCGAAGCGGGTCAGGCCCACTGAAGCGAATGTGCCCAGGCCTTCGATGTCACTTTCCGCACGGCCCTCCGCCCGCATGATCCTGGCAAACGAATCCATGTTGAAGTCGGATAGGACTAAGTAGACCCAGAAATCCAGGCGATCGCCAAGCTGGTCGTGGAGTGCCTGCAGGTAGGCGGTCTGGCCCGCTTCATCTCCCTGGATCGGGCCGATCGGCTGGGTGATCCATCCGCCCTCGGCGACTGCTAGCGGCTTGTCCGTGCGCTCCAATAACGGCGTGTAATAATCGGCCGCGATTCCCTCACCATCAGGAAAAGCGAAATACGGGTAGGAGGAGATGACCCACAAATCCAGGTAGGGCTCAAAGGCATCCACCTGGTCCCAGTTAGTCTGGCCGGCCGGGCGTCCCTCGGCGGCGGCGGCAAACATGTTGTTCAGGTCGTCCCACTGGAAGGTCACAAAGATTTGCGTGTCCGGCGCCTCGGCCTTCACCCGCTCGTAAACCTCCCGATACAGGCTAACAAAATTTTCGACATCATCTGGATGGGCATCCATGTAAGTGTTGATCTCCGAGGCCAGCCCCAGGTAGCGCGGCTCAAATTCGCGCACGATCCATAACGTGAAATTGGAAAAGGCCTCCCGCACATCCGGGTTGCCGAAGCTGGCTTCCCATCCCTCAGGCAGCCCAAAGAACTCACGGCGGTTCAGGCCGTTGAGTGGATCGACCACGAAGACCCATTCCAATCCATTCTGGCGCGCCAACACGGTCTGATTGGTAAGGTTCGTGCGCTTCTCAGACGCGCCCTCGACTCGCTCCACGAAATCCTCCCAGAAAATGTTCGGCTGGATCAGGATGAAGTCCGCCTCCTCGCCCAGGGTTCCGAAGTGTTTGAGCATGGCCTCTATGGTGCCTTCCGGCGGAACGGGGTAAAAGCCGAAGGCGGTGCGGTCACCGTCAAAGACCGAACCCGCGTCTGAAACCGGTTCGGTGGGAGGGGATGGTTCGTTTTGCGCGACGGTCGGCGCGGCGGTTGGCTCTCCTGCCTGACAGGCTAGGCCGATGAGAACCAGCGCCGCGAGCGGGATCACGAGGTTGCGAGGGAGGGGTGAGTTTTTCATACGAATACCTCGAGATGAATGCGTCGCTAGGCGACGTCTGTGGGTTAATTCCACTCTGTTTCCAAGATGAATACACAAAGGGCTGCGCAAAAGTTGCGGGGGTTCGATGGCCGGGAGTAATTATCTCCGGGATTCCCGTGCTGGCATCATCGCGGCCGCCGTCCATCGAGTTGTGTATAAAGTAATGTATAACCGGTATGTGTAGGATGGAGGTGCTGCAATGGGCAAAATGGTGAGGAAACAGATCTACATTCAGGATCGCCAGGAACGATTGTTACGCCGAATCGCAGAATCGCGAGGCGTAAGTCAGGCGGAGGTCGTTCGGCAAGCGATCGAAGGGCAGGCAATTGGACAGGGCAGGGAAACCGAGACGAATCCGGCCGCATGGGAGCAGGCGCTGGCCTTCATTGAGACTCTGCATAAAAGATCCGCGGGTGAGCCCAGGCATCAGCGCTGGTCCCGCGAGGATCTTTACGCAGATCGCTTGAGTGGACATGACCGCAACCCTGATTGACACGAACATCCTCGTCTACGCGCATGATCCTTCGGATGGGGAGAAGGCGGCCCGCGCCATCGAGGTCCTGGACAAACTCCAGGCGACTCAGGAGGGTCGGCTCTCGGCCCAATGCCTGGCCGAATTCTTTGTTGTTGCCACGCGAGGCGAGAGTTCACTGCTCTCTTTGGAGGATGCCGCCGAGCAGGTCAATCTCTTGGCACAGTCCTTCCAGACGCTCAACGTCACCCCGATGATCGTTTTGGAGGCCAGCCGCGGGGTTCGGGAACACCAGTTCTTATACTGGGATTCGCAAATCTGGGCCACCGCCCGCCTCAACCAAATCCCTGTCGTTCTCAGCGAAGACTTCCAACAGGGATCGTCGTTTGAGGGCGTACGATTTCTAAATCCGTTCGCTTCGGACTACAGGACAAGCAACTAGAAACCGAAGACTGTCTGTTTGGATGTGCGAAACGGAGATGGAGCGCCTCTCCGCGGCCGCCGATTGGGCCGGATTGTCGATGGCGGCCGTTGTTCGCCAAGCGGTTGGGAGGGATGGCGACCGGCATGGCCAGACGGTTGCTTGTGATGAGGCCTATATCGCGGCGGCCGAATCGGTGGCCGCGTCGTTTTGGACCGCCGATAGTGGACTGTACGTCGCGGCTCGGGCAGCCGGCGCCGAGTGAGTGCACCAAATTCAGGAGTCCCCAGCCTAACGAAAGTCGTGGCTGCGGATTTCGACCGTGCGGTCGTCGCCGGATTGGACGTGGTCCACGAGAATATTGATCACGCCGCTGTCTTGAACCAGCCGCCCTTCAAGCACAAGGATGGAAGATCGCGTGGCGACCGGCTTGAAGCGCTCGAATACGTGCGGGCGCAAGATGCAGTTGACCGTGCCATACTCGTCTTCGAGGCTGATGAAAACGTGGCCCTTGGCGGTCGAAGGCGCCTGCCGCGTGATCACAAGGCCGGCGACCTTCACCCGGCTCCCGTCCGGTGTGTCGGGCAGGTCGCGGCTGGTCAACACCCCCAGCGCATCCCATTCCTTCCGGAAGTGGGTCGTGAGGTGTGGGCCGCTCGTGAGCCCCTGAATCTCGTAGTCAAGGGACGTGTTCTCCCAATCAGTTAAGTCTGGGAACTTAATGTCCTCCTCAGGATAACTCATCGGTAACTCACCCTCTGCCTTCTCCCGCAGCTCACTGTATTGCCAGAGCAGATCGCGACGAGGAATGTCAAAACGATCGAAGGCGCCCACCATGATCAGGTTCTCCATGCCGGTTGGCGTCAGCTTGACCCGCGCGCAGAAATCATCCAGGCTGCGGTAACGCCCACGGGGTCTGTCTTTGTCGATCCGCTCCCGCGCCGCCGTACCAATGCCCTTTACATAGTTGAATCCGAGCCGAATGCCGCCGCGCTGAATGGTGCAGCGCGTCTCGGAGCGGTTGATATCGACCGGATGGATCGTGATCCCTTGCCGCTTGGCGGCCTCGACGATCACCTCCGGCGCGTAGAAGCCGAGCGGCTCGTGGTTCAGGAAGGCGGTGAAGAAGGCCGCCGGATGGTAGTACTTCAAATAGGCGGTTTCATAGGTCGTGCGCGCGAACGCCGCCGCGTGGCTCTTGCAGAATCCGTAGCCGCCGAAGGCCGCGATCTTGTCAAATACATCGTGGCCGACTTCCGCGGTCAATCCGTTTTTGATCGCGCCTCGAACAAAACGGGCGCGCATCTTTTCGATTTCCTCGTAAGAACGCTTGCGTGTCATGGCTCGCCGGAGCAGGTCGCCCTCGCCGGGAGTGAAGCCGCCAATAGCCTGGGCCACGCCCATCACCTGCTCCTGATAAAGCACTACTCCCAGCGTTTCCTCGAGCACAGATTCGAGGGCAGGATGCAGGTATTCCACCGGTTCGAGCCCCTGGCGGCGGTTCAAATAAGGATGGACCATCTTGCCCTGCGTGGGCCCGGGACGCACGATGGCGACCTCGATCATCAGGTCTTCGAAACACACCGGCTTCATTTTTGGCAGCATCTGCATTTGAGCCCGCGATTCGACCTGAAATACGCCGATCGTGTCGGCCTCTGAGATCATCCGGTACACGGCCGGGTCGTCCAGTCCGAGCTTGTCCATATCGATGCGCACGCCTTCATGCTGCTCGATAAGCTCAATCGCCTCGCTCACCACGTCCAGCGTGCGCAGACTCAACAGATCGATCTTGATCAGCCCCGCATCTTCGATATCGTCTTTATCCCACTGCGTCACGACACGCCCGGGCATCGAGGCCCGCTCGAGCGGAGCGATCTCGACCAGCGGAGCCGAGGTGACAATCATGCCGCCCACATGGATGGAGAGGTGGCGCGGCATACCCTTGATCTGGTCGATGAAGGTCGCGTAGTGATCCCAGGGCAATCCGTCGCCGTCGCGCCTCAATTTGTCTGTCAGGCCTGCGAAATCGGAGCGGTGCAATGACTTGGCGATCCTGCCAACCACCTGTGCCGGAAATCCGAGCGCCTTGCCCACATCCCGCACCGCGCTTCTGGACCGGTAGGTAACCACATTGCACACCATGGCCGTGTGTTCTTCTCCGTAACGGTCGTAGACGTACTGGATGACTTCTTCGCGGCCCGCCCGCGAAAAGTCGACGTCAATATCCGGCATTCCACCCCGCTCGTGGCTCAGGAACCGTTCAAACAGCAGGTTGTGGCCGATGGGATCCACACGTGTGATCCCCAGGCAGTAGGCCACCAGTGAATTGGCGGAGGAGCCCCTTCCCTGAACAGGGAAACCACGATTTCGGGCCCAGGCACAGATGTCCCAGACGATCAGAAAGTAATCCTCCAGGTCCAGGCTGTCGATGACGGAAAGTTCGTGTTCGAGTTGGTCGATCACGTTGGGGGAGGCTTTCTGGTAACGCTCGGCAAGCCCCTCATACGACAGCTGCCGCAGATGTGCGTAAGAATTCTCGACCGGGAAGCGCGGGAATCGGTACTGCGATAAATCAAGATCGAAGCGGCAGCGTTCCGCGATGCGGAGAGTGTTTTCCAATGCCTGAGGCAGGTCCGAAAACAGCTCATACATCTCGGCCGGGGATTTTAAATAAAACTCGGCGTTCGGACGGCGCAGACTGCCCAGCTCGTGGATAGGAAGGACGTGTTTGATGCCGCTGAGCACATCCTGGAGCGGGCGATCCTCGGGCGTGGCGTAATGCACGTCGTTTGTAGCGACAATTTCCAAGTCAAGATAGTCGGCGATAGAAAGCAGGCCGCGCTCGATAGTTCTGTCACTGCCTACCAGATGTCTTTGCAGTTCCAGGAAGTAGTGCTTGCGCCCGAATAGTTCTAAATACCGATTGGCCGCTGCGAGGGTGGCATTCTTGTCGCCCCTAAGGATATTTTGTGCGAGTTCGCTCTTGTGGCAGCCAGAAAGGGCGATAAGTCCCTGATAGTGTCGCTCAAGCAGTTCCCAGGATAGGGAGGCCTCGCCTTTCGAGTGATCGAGTTGGGCGCGGGAGATCAATCGGCAGAGGTTGGCATAACCCTGAGCATCTTCGACGAGCAGCGTGAGATGGTAGCCCTCGTCCATCGTGACCTCGGCTCCGATGATGGGCCGAATCCCCAGCTCGCGGGCCTCCATGACGAACTGGATGATGCCGTAAAAGCCGTCGTGGTCGGTGAGCGCCATAACCGGCATGTCCAGCGCGGCCGCCCGCTTGAGGAGCGCCTGGGGGGAGGAGGCGCCGTCGAGGAAGCTGTAGCTGGAGTGCGCGTGGAGTTCTACGTATTCGGCCACGGAAACAGAGAGGGAAGAGTCGCGCCTATGGGACGATAAGGAAGAGGATCGCGGCCCTCATCCGGGCTACGCACCGTGCATTTCGCATAGCCACGTCTCAAATAAGAGGAGGCGGCTGGGGATAGGTGGGGTTATGCGAGCGGCCACGAATTGGGCTGGGCGCGCGCGTGAAGAAACCGGCAGTCTTCTTGGGATTTGTGGAAGAGTTATGTGAGCGGCCACGAATTGGGCTGGGCGCCTGCATGCAGATACCAGCGATCTTCTTTCGAATCGTGTAAGAGCACCAGGATTTCTCCCGTGTGGGTCACAACTTTGTAGTAATCCTTTCGGCCTTCTCCCCACCACCAATCTCCTTCGAGCCGCCAGTGCAGATCGATTGTGGCTATCCGGCCCCACGTGTTTCCGCGAACGAATGCGCTCGGGTGGCCGTCTTCGCGCGTGCGGACTTCAATCGGATCGGGAGGCGGTCCCTCGACGGCCGTGGCCTGCAGGATGGCGGACTGGCCGAACCGATCCTGGATGGATCCAACAAGCCGCTGGATGGGGTTCTGATGCGTGAAGCTTTTCGGCCGGAAGAGGCCCAGCTGCTTGCTCTCGATGTGGAAGGGATGCAGCGGGAATAATCCGAGCTTTAAAGCGGTCACGCCCGAGGCGTATTCCAACGTGGACAGCAGTCCCGTGGCCCGATCCGAAAGTTCGCGCAGGTCGCTGCTCGCCGGGCGCAGATATCCGCCTGCCGAAAGGGGCCCTCCATATTCCTGCTCGATCTCCACAATTATGGCCCCCGCGACCAGAGCGCCGGCCTCGAGTTCAGAAGAGAGCTGGGATGTGAGCCGATCGGAATAAGCCGCGAGCTGCTCGAGGCTCTCGAGTGGGAATTCAAGATGAGTCTCCAACGAAAGCGGAGCGGCTTCAAATTGCGGCATGAGTGGCCGCAGATCCTTGCCGGAAGCCAGGCTGTGGAGCAGCAATCCTTCCTTTCCGAACGTACGTGAGAGTCCGCCGACCGGCATCTCGGCCACCTGACCGATGGTCTCGATCCCCAGCCTGCCCAGCAGTCGATACGTGTCATCGGAGGAAGGCAGCAGGATCAACGGAAGCGGGGCCAGAAATTCGCGCTCAGTGCCAGTCGGAACGACCTGCCCGGCCCCCGGATCCGAGAGTCGGGCGGCGGTTTCGGCGGTGAATTTATTGGCGGCCAGGCCGACCTGGGGCAACAGTTTGAGCTCATCCTCTATCGTGCGCAGGATCCGTTTTAGGAGTTCGTCGTCGGTTCCATAGAGAGCTTCGAGCCCTGAAGCGTCGAGGTAGATCCTTCCCGGCGCACTCGATTCACGGAAGGGTGAGTAGGGGGACAGCGTATCGAGCAAGTTTTTTTGGGCCTCATCGTAACGGTCACGGGAGAGGGGAAGGAAATTGGCTTTCGGGGAAAGCTGCTCCGCCTGTCGGAGGCCCATCCCCAGCTGGACGCCATCGATGCGAGCGGCGGGGGAGCAGGCATAAACCGTGCCCTCGTCGGAGGGGAGGCCGCCGACTACGACCGCGGTCTGCCGAAGCGCCGGGTTCTCGAGGATCTCAACTTGAACAGGAAAATCCTGGATACGGATGTATGCGATCTTCATTCAGTGACGGACAATAAAAAGGATTGGGTCAAATATAGAACATACGTTCTGCTTTGTCAACCGGCCAGGGCTCAAAGTACGGTAATCGAAGACCGCCCTCCGTGTGGATATAGGTCTGTGCGCAGAGCTTGACAATGAGTATTGAGAGGACAAAACCCGCGAACCAGGGACCGCGGAACCTGTGCATCCGTTCACGGCTTAGTATTGGCCAGGCTGGGTCTGGCGACACCGGTACGCTGCTCTTCAGCGGGTCTCCTGTTAGCCGCGCCGGTACGCCATTGACGGAGGAGCGTCGGCTGGAACCGCTGACATCGGTCAGTCGGGATTCGGTCCAGGCCAACACCAAACGTGTGATCGGACAATTCGAATGCGCGATCCGATCTGGAAGCCTACCGATTCGAAGTCAGTTGCACCACCCTCCACCCTGCCCATGAGCGTCATTTATGTCTACAAAGTGAAAAATATGGGCGGAAAAGTGTCTTTTGTTTCTCTCCTTTCTATAGATTCCTGGCTACTGGCAACAGATTGGCAACAGCAATCTAGGTTAGGGGGGGACTCGGCACAAAAACCTTTATTTATATGGGTAGGAAAAGGAGCCAGCTCAGCGGTGTCTCAAAGAACATCCCGTTGCCACTTCGATACGAATCACAATCCAGCCATCGATCTCAACAATCGTAGTCAACCGATTTTCTGGTTTGGATAGATTTATGTCCTGGAAAATTGCTACCTTCAATTCCATCACACACGTATGATTGACCGCGGTCATGAATGTTTATGCCTCGATGAAGAATAATCATTCAGCATTTCAACATCACCCATCGCCAAATCCTGCCGAAATCAAGTGGGCTTGCGGGCCACCATTTGTTCCACGAGCACAGCACTTTTTTTGTTCCTGTGTTTACGGCGTATCCTCTCGGAATGGATTATTTCGAAATTAGAAAACGCAGTAAC
>JADFRG010000091.1 GCA_022561385.1 Chloroflexota bacterium | reverse complement strand
CCGACCGCGCCAGCGCCCTGCGTCTCATCACCGCTGTCGCTCTCAGGACCACCGAGGCCTGGGGCAACCGCCGCTACCTGGACCTCTCTCTCCTCGAGCCCAAGGAGGTCGCCAAGGCAGCCTAGACGAAAGATCCCAAGGAGCAGCCTCTGCTTTTACACACAGATCGGGACTTGACCGCCGATCACTTCCGCTGCTTAGCCGTCGTCCTCTTCGTCTTCTTGATCGCCCTCTTGGAGGCTCCAGTTGGCGGTGCTGGAGCGACCCGACGCTGATCGGCGATCGCAGAGATCGTCGTCTCGACCCAAGCGTTCAAACTGACCCCTTCCGCCTCCGCTGCACTCGCTACCGCCCTATGTACCTCTGGCGTCGTGCGAACCAAGAACTCCCCGCGGTACGGTCGCTCTGGGTCCTTGCCAACCTCAGCACAGAGGGCCAGGTAATCCTCGACCGACTCTTCCATCTCGCACCGAAGTTCCTCAACCGAGCTCCCCTCGAACGTCACGACATCCTGAAGTCCGAGCACACGTCCGTGAAATGCGTCGATGGACGAGTCAAACTCAAACACGCCGGTGTAGCCCTTGTACTCGATCATGGCTGGACTCCCGCATTCTCCAAGAAACGTCTCACATCCTCGAGCGTCGCTTTCCCGGTGACCCGCTTGGGGTGTGGTCCGTGGAAAGTTGCCACGCGGTCCCCGAGTCGGAATCGAACCCGAGAACCACGACCCTCCGTGACTTCGCCCCCCAGCGCCCTGAGCAGTCCCTCGATTCTCGACCATCGAACATCAGCCCGTGTCGGCCTTTCGAAGATCTGCTGGAGCGTTCTGCGCTGAGTTGCGTTCATGTCACATGATATCATGTGACGATATCGTAGACAAGTTGCTAGCTAGTTCGCATCCGGAAATTCAGAACTGCGCAAGAGACAACAAGTAACGGCGCATCCGTGGGTCGCCATATTCGTGCGTAGCTCGTAAGTTGTTGGTGCCTAATCGACAGCCTACGAGCACACGGGGAGACTTCCGAATGCGCCGTCACGAGCAGTTGTCACTGGACCGCCCTTGGATCAAGCACAGCCACGCTAGCGAGCTGGCGAAGATAAGCGAGATCCTGAGTAGCCATCCTGACATGGCAGAGCTGATCGAGCAAGACCTGGTGCGGGGTGTACGCCATCCGGGGCGTGGTGCTCGAGGGATGAGCGGGGACCAGGTTCTGCGTGTTCTGCTGCTCAAGCAGATGAACGGCTTCAGCTACGCAGAGCTGTCGTTCCACGTAGCGGACTCGGTGAGCTACCGGACGTTCTGTCGCTTCGGCGCACTTGGTTCCACACCGTCGCGGTCTGCGCTGGCGGAGAACCTGAAGAAGGTGCGGCCGGAGACGCTGGAGCAGATCCAGAGGATCGTGCTTCAGCATGCAGCCCAGAGCGGGGTGGAGCGAGGTCGCAAGGTACGCATTGACGCGACGGTGGTGGAGACGAACATCCACGCGCCCACGGACTCGAACCTGATGTTGGACGGGGTGCGTGTCCTGACGCGGCTACTGGAGCGGGCGGATGAGTACTTCGGGTTCCAGCTCTGGGCAGACCACCGGCGGCGCGCGAAGCGGCGCATGCTGGCGGTCCAGAACACGGGAAGCAGGCGTAAGCGGGCGGATGCGTACCGGGACCTGCTCAAGGTGAGTCAGAAAGTCGTGGGCTACGCTGATCGGGCAGCCAACTACCTACGGGAGCAGCATTTAGGAGACTCCGAGGCGCAGGAGTTGGCGGGCGAACTCACGCATTATGTAGCGCTGCTACTGCGTGTGATCGATCAGACCGAGCGACGCGTGATCCGAGGCGAGAAAGTGCCGTCTCGAGAGAAGTTGGTTTCGCTCTTCGAGCCGCATACCGACATCATCGTCAAGGACCGGCGCGATACACTCTACGGCCACAAGGTGTTCGTGACGGGCGGAGCTTCGGGCCTGATCCTCGACTGCAAGATCGTGAGCGGGAACCCTGCAGACTCGACCATGGCGCTGACGATGCTCCAGCGGCAGTGCGACATCTACGGTCGTCCTCCCCGACAGGCGGCGATGGACGGCGGCTTCACATCGAGGGAGAACCTACGCGAGGCCAAGGCGCTGGGCGTGGAGGATGTCTGCTTCCACAAGAAGCGTGGGCTCCTCGTCAGCGAGATGACCCGCAGCAGTTGGGTCTACCGGCGGCTGCGTGACTTCCGTGCCGGGATCGAAGGCATGATCTCGTTCCTCAAGCGAGCGTTCGGACTCAGGCGCTGCACATGGCGTGGAGAGTTGTCCTTCCGAAGCTACGTGCAGGCATCGGTGCTCACGGCCAATCTGCTCACCCTCGCCCGTCACCTGCTGGTCTGAACTCCACCGGCTCCTGAGGACCACTTGCCTCCCCCGCCTCAACGGGCCAGGATCGACGTGCCCTCCACCTGCAGCAATCCGCCATCGGCGCTACTTTGAAGTCTCTCTTCAGCTGTCCCCGGGCCAGACCAGCGTCTATCGTGCTTGAACCGCTTCGTTTCGCGCCGCTCCCGAGCCCCAATACGCCATTTCCGGACGGGATCTAGCTAACAAGCGATTGCTGGAAGCGACCAGGCCATGCCGGTCGAGGGGGAGGTCTATGGATGTAGACTGAAACTTTGAAGA
>JADFRG010000058.1 GCA_022561385.1 Chloroflexota bacterium | reverse complement strand
CTGGGGCACCTGCACTAATTGATGTTGTGTGCCCGCTTGACCTCCACGATCACCGAGTCGACCGCCTCGTCGACCCGAAAACGTACGGCATCGTTGATATCAGGACCCTGCTGATCCCGCAGATATTTTCCACCGTACTTCTCTCGATACGCTTTGGGCAGGCTTTTCTGGAGCCCGTAGCCGGCCATCTCCCCGAACGCCAGAGCCCACGAGCGGGGGACCACGTCAAGCGCGTATCCACCGCCACCCAAAGCCAGCCACTTCGGAGCCATCTCACCCAATAACCCATAGAGCGTCTGCTGGCCGGTAGTCGTCAGCGCCAGGCTGGCCAGCGGATCGGTGTAATGCGTGTCGACCCCCAACTGCGTCACCAAAACATCGGGTTCAAACCGCTTCAGCAGCGACGGGACAATCTCCTCGAATGCGCGCAGGTAGGCTCCGTCATAGGTCTGCGGAGGCAGCGGCACGTTGACACTGAAGCCGGTGCCGTCCCCGGTGCCCATTTCGTTCACGAAGCCGGTTCCCGGAAACAGGGTGCGCCCGTCCTGGTGCAGTGAGAGGGTCAGCACCCGATCCGTGTCGTAGAAGGCGTTTTGTACGCCGTCCCCGTGATGGACGTCGATATCCACATACGCCACCCGCAGGCCCTGGTTGAGCAGCCATTGAATGGCGACCACGCAATCATTAAACACGCAGAAGCCCGATGCGAAGCCTGGGCCTGCATGATGTAAGCCGCCGCCAAAGCTGAAGGCCACCTCGCACGCGCCTTCGTGCAGAAGTTGAGCGGCCCGCAGCGAACTGCCCACCTTGAGGCTTTCGGTGTCGAACATGCCCTGGAAAATAGGGTTGTCACCGGGTCCGTACCCGTATTTTTCAGCCGACAGGTTCTGCTCTCCGTTGCTCAGTTGGCGTGTGATCTCGATGTACTCGGGGGTATGGAACAGCGCCAGTTCATCACCGGTGGCCATGCGCGGCTCCACCACCTCTACGTTATCGGCGCGAAGCGCGCCGAGCTGGTCCAGCAGCTCGAAAGTTCGTCTCAGCCGCTCCGGCTTCATCGGGTGCTGCGATCCGTGACCGTGCTGCCAGAGCCCCGGAGAGCTCATAAGGACTGCTTGTCGCATGGGAATTCATTGTAGCAGGGGGAGGGCCAAGAGCATGTTGGGCAGGGGAGCCCGGGAGCTCGGGCGGACAATCGCCAATTGCAGCGGCGAGCTCTGGTGGAGCAGGCCTCTAATCCGCGGGGGCCGTCAGGGGCTCGGGAGGGCAAGCCGCGAATCGCGGCCGCGAACCTTTGCCGGGTATCTGTTTAGGGCCGGGCGAAGACGGCCGTGAAGTAACCCTGGTATTGGCTGTTGGGCTCGTCGATGTAGCCGATCCCGATCTCTGTGAAGTTGGCATGGAGCAAGTTCGCGCGGTGCAGGTCACTGTTCATCCACCAGTCAAAGGCAGATTGCGGCGTGGCGCTGCCGCCGGCGAAGATGTTTTCACCGACCCACGACCATGTGTACCCCTGGGCTGTTACACGCTGTCCAACGCTGGAGCCATCGGAGCCTGTGTGCGAGAAGAAGCCATTGCAGGCCATGTCGGTGCTGTGGCCGCGCGCGGCAGCTTGCAGTTGACCCTGAGAGTCATAGGGAGTCAGTCCCTGGCTCTCTCGCTCTGTATTGATCAGGGCCACCAGAGTGTTTTCATACCCACTGTTTCCCGAAGGGCTGCAGCTCGGATCGGGCGTTGAACTGGGCACCGGAGAAGGGGTCCAGGTGGAGGTCGGCGAGGGGCCGCTAGTCGCCGTGGGGGGAGGGAGAGTAGGAGGAGGGGCGGTAGGCGGAGGCAGGGTCGCGGTCGGAGGGTAAGTGGGGATTGGAGTTGCCGAAGCGGTCAGCGACGGCGTGGGAGTGGTGGAGGGCGTGACGGTCGCGGTGGCCGTTTCGGTCGGCGTGGCAGTTATGGTGGGAGTTGGGCTCTCCGTGACGGTTGCCGTCGCTGAAGGGGTCGGGGTGATTGTGCCGGGAAGCGGCGAGGAGAGCTGCTGAAGCGGCGCGGCCGTCACCGTGTCGGCGGGCTGGAAGGTTGGGGGCGGGGTAAACGTTGGCGACGGGATTGGGCTCGAGGGAGTGGGCAGCAATGCAGCCGCGATTCTTGCCAACACCTCGGAGTTTACAGGCGGTAGGCGCGCGGCAGTGGTTGAAGCATAGGCCGCGGCGGCGAAGGTGATGCCGCAGATAACCGGAATCATCACCAGGCCAAGCCATAATGTTGACCTGAAGGGATGCCTTCGACGCACGCGCGGTACCCGCCGCACCCGGCTCGGTCGAGTTATCTCATCCATGTTAATTGGGGTCGCGCCCGATCAAATTATCAGGCCTCGTTGGGGATGCTAACCATAGCCGCCTTGTACCACAACCGGCCGAAGGCGCATTGAACGCCGTTGTATTCTCTACTAAGATACACTCGTAATGGGACAGTCCCCCGATTGAATGGCCTCAAAGCAGCTGAGCGATTATCGAAACTACCCGGATAAGGAGCAGCACGTTTTGGGTCTACCTACTGGAACGGTAACCTTCCTTTTCACCGACATAGAGGGCAGCACCAAGCTCTGGGAGCAAGATGAGGCCGCGGCACGCCAGGTGCTGGTTCGCCACGATGAGATCATCGAGCGGTTAGTAGAAACCAACGAAGGAATGCTCGTTCGGCCGCGCGGCGAGGGCGACAGCCGCTTCGCAGTATTTCAACACGCGCCGGGTGCAATTGCATCTGCGGCCGCCATTCAGCAAGCGTTCCACACCGAGAATTGGGAGGCGCCAGAGCCTCTGAAGGTTCGGATGGGGTTGCATACGGGCCACGCGGATCTACGAGAAGGTGATTACTACGGATCGGCGGTCAACCGATGCGCTCGGGTGCGATCGCTAGCGCATGGAGGTCAGGTCCTGCTATCGCTTGCCACCGAACAGATAATTGCTGACTACCTGCCAGAGGGCGTCGAGCTTCGAGATCTGGGCCTACACCCGCTCAAAGGCTTAACACGACCCGAGCAGATCTTTCAGATCATGATCCCTGACATTCCATCAGATTTCCCGACTCTGCAAACTCAGATCGGGCCAAAGCACAATCTTCCAGAGCAGTTGACCCCTTTTGTGGGAAGGCAGTCAGATATTGTAGAAGTTCGCTCGTTGCTCTCTCAGGATGGTATTAGGCTGTTAACCTTAAAGGGCCCGGGCGGGATGGGGAAAACGCGGCTGGCGATTGAGGTCGCACGTCAGGAACTTGAAGGATTCTCGGATGGTGCCCGATTTGTCTCGCTCGCTTCGCTGGATTCGGCGAATCAGATCGTGCAGGCGTTCCTAGAGGCGCTCGATTTGAGGCCGGCCAGCCGAGAGGACCCCAAGGACTTTCTGTTGCACCACCTCAAGCGCTCGGAACTTTTGATCGTCGTTGACAACTTCGAGCACATTCTAGACGGCGCGCCATTTGTGACGGAAGTCCTGGAGCACACCTCGCGAGTCAAGATACTGGCTACTTCTCGAGAGCGGTTGGGCTTGCGGGGCGAAACGGTTATTGACGTGGTCGGCCTGCAGTTTGCGGACTGGCAGACGGTTGAGCAAACGCTTTCGGCCAGCTGCGCCCAGCTTTTCGTCCAGGGCACGTTACAGGTTCAACCCCAATTTGAGCTGGAAGAAGCCGATGTCCCGCACATTGCCCGCATCTGTCGCCTCGTTGAGGGTACACCCTTGGCTTTGCTCTTGAGTGCGGGCTGGATGGATGTACTTTCACCGCAGGAGATAGCAGACGAAATCGAGAAAAGCCTGGACTTCTTGGAGACTGAGCTGCGAGACGCTCCCGAACGCCAGCAAAGCTTGAGGGCAGTGTTTGACGCATCGTGGGACAGGTTGGAGGAGCCCGAACGACAACTGTTCAAGCGGCTCTCGGTCTTTCGTGGGGGCTTCACGCGCGAAGCCGCCACTGAAGTCGCAGGCGCGAACCTCCTATCACTGGCCCGCTTGACCGATAAGTCTTTCCTGCGCCGTGAGCCTGAGACTGGTCGATACGAAATCCACGAGATGCTTCGTCAGTACGGCGAACAGCGACTAGCGACCGCCGACGAGGCGAGTGGGGAAGCTCGCCAAGCACACGCTTCCTATTTCGCCAATCTGTTGGCGGCGCAAGAAGGACGGTTGGCCACTCCGGGTCAAGCGGAAGCACTGGACGATATCGAAGCGGATATTGAGAACATCCGACGCGCCAGTATGTACTTGGCCGAGACCGGTAGAGCGCAAGATCTGCAGAAATCGCTATTCAGCCTATGGATCTTTCACGAGATACGCGGATGGCTGCACGCGGGACTGGAGCTATTCACAGATCTAGAGAAGAACCTAAGAGATTCATCGGAGGGGCGACAGACCGACGTGGTTGCGACTCAACTGCAAGCCATCGGAGCGTGGTTCACAATCATCCTTGGTTTTACAGAGAGGGGAGTGAACACGGCACTGCGTACTCTCGATTGGCTGGGTAAGCACGGGTATCGCAACGAATCGACTTACTCCCTGGCTGCAGTGGCTGTAGGAAATATATTCGTGCACAACCCGTCAGGGGGGATACCCGCCGCCCTAGAACTGGCGGAGATTGGAGCCGCGATCGGACACAAGTGGTGGGAGCTTACGGGAACAAACGTCGCGGGGAGTGGAAGCTTAGCGATGGGCGACCTGGAACAATGCGAGCGCTATTTGGAGGCGGGCGCACAATTGCGAGCCGAGACAGGTGACCCTTGGAGTTCGTTTTGGGGAGGGCAAATGCGCGCAGCGCTGGCTACCGCGCGTGGCGACTTAATCGCAGCACGGGATATCTATCAGTCGCTACTCATTTCGTTACACTCGGTCTCTTTTCTCCGCGGGATGCAGTACACCTACAACAATATGGGCCGGAACAACTACCTTCTGGAAGAGTTCGACGAGGCCGAAATGAACTATGCCCTCAGCCTGCGGATCAGTCATGAAACGGGACAGATCCGGGAGACGTTGGCATACCTGACCGACCTTGCGAAGGTCTGGAAGGCGCAAGAGAGGGGTGCAGAAGCGGTCGAGGCTATCGCGGTTGTACTCCATCACTCGGAGATCGACCAGCATGCCCTTTTTAGGAGCGTAACCATCCGTGAAGAGGCCGAGGCCGTTGGTTCTGATCTTAGAGAGGAGATCAATCCAGACCCGCATCAAGCCGCGTGGAAGGTTGGGTCCGGCGAAGAGATCGACGACATCGTGGCCCGGATTCTCGCAGAGCTCGAGGCTTGACCAGGCGTCCCCCCCATTGACTAGGGTGTCTCACGGCCCTGAGCCTCCTTAAGGCGCTCAATCAATACGCGGATTACAGCCAGGCTGGTTTCGGGCCGCTCGCGGATAATCCCCTCAAATTCCTTTTGACCGATGCACAACATGCGCACGTCGCCCACCGCACGCAAGGAGGCCATGCGCGGTTCCTGGCTGATGATTGACATTTCTCCTACGTATTCGCCGGGTCCGCGCAGGGCCAACTCCTCCGTCTTTCCTCTTTCCAGCTCTGCCAACACTCTGACTTCACCGTCCACGATGATGTACATCTCGTCGCCCTGCTCACCCTGACGCGCAATCACATCGTCCTCGGAAAATACGTGCTCATAGGCGATGGCGGCCACCTGCTTTAGCTCCCCCGGAGGGAGGTTGGCGAAGAGCGGTACCCGCTGCAAAAAGAGGATGCGCTCCATGATCGATAGGGTGGGAAGGACCTTCATATCTGAGCCTCCATTTAGGCTGCGCTGAGCGGCTTCCCGCACCAGCGGATCCGGGTCCGTCTGAAGCAGATTGTTGAGGGTTGCTTCCAAGGTGGAATCGTCAAACGCCCCGGCGGCCAACGCCGCGCAGGCCCTCAACCAGGGGTCCTCGTCTGCCAGGACGGCCTCGATTGAGCTTTGCAGTCCATCTGAGGGGGGACTTGGCGCCATCTCCCACAGCGCCACGAGGGGAGAAACGATCGGCCGATGCCCCAAGGAATCAAGGATCTCGAGTGCATTTGCCCGCTGGCTCGCCTGGCGGCTCTCCAGGTTTTCAAGGGCAAGCGACACGTTCGAGGGATCGGTCAGCAAGCCGACCGCCTGGATCGCAAGCCTCGCATGCCGTAAGGAAACCGCCCGTAACGAATGCGAGAATAGCTCGGCTTCCAAGCCGCTCGCGCTATGTGCCCCGATCCACAGCTCGTTGTAGTGTATGGCACGCGCCGCCGTCTCTCCGGAGTAGAGTAGGATCCTATCCTGCTCCCCATGCACTGGAAGCTGCTGCAAGGCCAGCAATGAGCCCGATTCGAGAACGGGAATTCTGAGGGCCTCGACCACGGCTGACAGCGCGGGGGTGCCGATTCGCCCAACGGCTTCCGCCGCGGACTCCCGAACGGAGAGATCCTCATCTCCGAGAGCTTCGATCAGTAAGCCCAAACTCGCCTTACGGTCGATGCTCACCACGGCCTGGGCCGCGGCCCGGCGCACGGACGGATGGTCATCATGCAGGGAAGCCACGGCAAAATCCCACCCATAGGGATCGCCCCAGCTCTCGAGGGCTTCCAGGACGATGACGCGTGTGCTGGGTTCCTGGGCGCTGCTCATTTCATCCAGGACATTCGGAGCTCGAGGGTGTGGACCGCCCTTCAGGATGGTGACGGCAACGTAGCTGCGCACCTCTGGCATCGGATCGTCGAGTAGCGGCTCCAGTTGGGCCAGCAGTCCCTTCGGATAGCCGGCAAGCGTATACAAGGTTTCCACGGCCTCGAGCCGAACCTCGGGTTCAGAGTCCGCCAGACAGGCCGTCACGTCGAGCAAGGTGGAGGTCGCACCGGCGCGTGCCAAAGATCGTAGAAGCGCGGAGCGCACCTGAGGATCGGGATCTTCGAGGGCGCTCACCAGCGCCTGCGTGGCCTCCGGTACCCGCAGATTGCCCAGAATCTCGGCCGATACGCGACGGACAGCAGGCTCTGGATCCGACATGCCGGCCACAACAACGCTCACGGCCGAGGCGTCATGCTGATAACCTCCGAATGGCTCATCTTCGCTGAAGAAGACGTGCGGCTGGCCCGCGTGAAGAGCCTGAGCTAGCGCACCTCGATAGGCGTGAGATGCCCTCCAGCCCGTGAAGATGGCCACCGCAGCCAGTGCTGCTCCGAGCGCGAAGACGAGTGTAGGTTCCAGCACATTCTCACTAACCAGAAGCAGCACACCTGCCAGTGCCACCCCGACCTGCCGAGGCACACCATCGATGAAAGCCCGAGTTGGCTCGCGGCGGGCGGCAGGCACCAGGTTAAAGAGCGCCTGGTAAGCGGTATCCGCAACGCCAAGCCGCCACACGAGCTGCAAAAAACGGAGGCCCGCGATGGTGACAAATAACGGATAGAGCGCGGTTGCGCTGAATCCCAGCACGTAAATCACGGGGAATATCAACAGCGCGCCCATAAAGCCAATTCGGGCATAGATCCGATTGGCAAGCAACAAGGAAATCAGGAAGGCAATAGCCGTAGTGAGGCCTTCAAAGACTCCGATGAAGCCGGCGATGGCATCTTCATCCAGGAATTCCTCCGTCACGCCCTTTGAAAACGGGAAAACGACGAAGAAAAAGAGCATGCCCATCAGCAATGCACCGGCCGACATCCACCGCATCAGCTCTGACTGGCGAACAAACTGGAAGCCCCTTTGAATGTCCTCTACAACCGATGGGCGATCCCAGCGCGAGCGTACCGGAACCTCCTTTGCTTCTCGAAGGGCGGCACGAATCACGATGGCGGCCGCGAAAAAGGCCAGCGCCCAGCCCATGATTAGATTCTCTGCTCCGACGGCGTCCACTAGCGGTTTGGTGGCCAAGCCACCGAGGGTCGTGCCGAAAATGCCGGCCGCGGCCAGAAGCGGGAAGAGTCGCTTTGCTTGACGGGTATCAAACACCATGCTTGCCAGCCCCCAGGCAACCAGAAACTGGAGTGTCCAGAACAAGTACATTCCCAGCCAGAGCGCAGAGTAAATCCAGGGGAGATCCAGGCTGACCAGGTATCGGGCCGCAAGCAGGGAAAGACCCATGGCGATCGGTAAGATCAGGTAGACGCGTTTCTTGGAGAGCCGACCTAGGAGGGCAGTGAGCGCAAGCGTGGTAACCACCGTCAACCCGGCCAGCGCGATGTACATATAGGGGAGGAATTCAACGCCCACTCGAGAGAGAAACAGCGCATTGATTCCTGGCGAACCAATAGAGCCGCCCATGGTGAGCAGCAGCATCATGAGAACGAGCAAAATGGTGCCGCGGCCCTCGCCTGGGCGAATCTGGAATAGAGAGGAAATAGTTGATCTCACCGATACAAAGGTGGTGCGCGCGGAGGCGGATCGCTAGATAGAGCTGAGTGCGAGACCGATGGTGACCGCTATGACCACCGCAACGACGAGGTCGGTTGTCAGAGCACGCCGCCAGTATGAATCCCTGTAATAAGGGAGCTGAAACACCGCAGCGATACCCAATCCGAACGTGCCCCCCGCGAGAAAGACGGTCAGGAAGGCGGCCCGCGCGATCATGCGCGGCCAGAGAGTCGATTGCACTTCTTGGCTGTAGCCGACATTTGCGTGGCTGAAGGTCTTCTCGGTCACGAACCACACGTGCGCGATCAGGATATAGCCGCTGATGGTGATCAGGAGCGCGGTATTGAAGGCTGCTCCGGCTTCGGGCACGATGGAGTCGATCCAGGCCGCCACCACGATGATGGACAGAATGTGGATGGCCTGGTCGATGAAATAGGAGCTCGTCGCCCATTCCGGACGGGCGTCCGTCAATCGATACTTCACCACGTCAACGATAAAATGGAAGATAGCCAGCGCTAGCAGTTGAGGCCAAATCTCGCTTCGGAACGCTCCCACGAGCAGCAGCATGGTGAGCACGTGGATGCCGGTATGCAGCACCAGCCCCCACAGCTGGGATTTGGAGCGCACCAGCCACATGGGTTGGAGCGGGTAGTCACCCAGCAAGTGCGCGAGAAAGAGGTTCCAAAACAAGGGTCAGAAACCCCCAAACAGGCGCTGATGGTCGACCATGACGCAAGAGTTCATGATCACCTGGAGGCCCGCCGCACGCGCCTTGACAGCCGCCTCTTCATTGACAATCCCAAGCTGCATCCAAACCACTTTAGCTCCGATTTCGATGGCCTCATCAACGACCGGCGGCACGTCTTCGCTTCGCCGGAATATTACGACCATATCAACCGGCTCGGGGATAGAGAGCAGGTCAGGATAGGCCTTCTCGCCAAAGGCCTCGTCAAGATAAGGATTGACCGGGATAATGCGGTACCCCGCCGCATGCATGTAGGCCGGCACGTAGTATCCTGCGCGGCTTTCACGCCGAGATAGGCCAACCACCGCAATGACCTTGACCTGCTCCAGGATCGTCTTCTTGTCGGGTGCTTTGGTGTCTAAGACCAACTGTTAATCCTCAGAGCGCCTCAAAGTTTAGCGGCAGCCGGACTTCGAAGCGAGTGTTGCCGGGCTCCGAAGTGAGGCTGATCACGCCTCGATGTCGACCTTCGACAATCTTGCGGCTGCTGCCCAAACCCAAACCGGTGCCCTTGCCACGCGATTTCGTGGTGAAACCTGTTTCGAAGATCCTCTCCTGCAGTTCTGGAGGAATGCCGGGCCCGTTGTCTTGAATCTCAACCACCACCCACCCATTATCGGCACGGGTGCGCAGGATGATCTCACCCTTGCCATCCATTGCGTCCGCGGCGTTCTTGATCAGGTTGGTCCAGACCTGATTGAGTTCGCTGCCATACGCCATGATCTCCGGGAGATCCGGAGCATACTCCTTTCGGACGCTGATGCCCTCTTTGAGTTTTCCGCCCAGGATCAGCAAGGTGCCATCCAATCCTTCATGAATGTTGACGCCCTGAACCGGTGCCTCATCCAGGTAAACATAGGACTTGTAGGCGTTGATGATATCGGAGATGCTTGTGGAGGCGCTGCGAATTTCTGCCAGCAGATGCTGAACCGAGAAATCCCGCGATAAATAGCCCAGGACCTTAGGTAGCTGCTCCTCGGAGAATTGATCGCCCAGGAACGCCAGGTCCGATTCTTCGAAACCCAGGTCCACAAGCGTCGGAGCGATGTCCCAGGCGTCCTTGACCCGCCGCGCTTCCAGCCAGGCTTCGAGCTCGACCTCCTGGTCGCTCCGAGCGAGCGCGTCAAGCTCCGGCGGGGTAGAGGCGCGCTGCACGCCTTTGGTTTGTTCTTGGAGCAGGAGCTGCGTTTGCTCGTTAGATAGCTCGAGACTTGCCAGGCGGTCCCGCGCCTCCTTTTGAGCCTCCAATTCGGGTCCCAGCTGTTCGGCCGCGCGTTGGATGGCGGAAGCGGGATTGTTGAGATTATGGAGCGTTTCAGCCGTCAGCGTGCCGAGAATCGCCATGCGTTCGCTTTCATAAAGTGCGTCCTGAGTTTCTCGCAGGCGAGCCAGAATCGTGAAGAGCATGCTCTTCATGGCCGATGGACTTCTGTCGACCAGAGCATCAAAGTGTTCTTTCTCAATGGAGAAAACCAGGCTGTCTACGCG
>JADFRG010000090.1 GCA_022561385.1 Chloroflexota bacterium | reverse complement strand
AAGAGCTGAGCGAGCAATACGATCTCAACCCGAAGACCGTTATGAAGTGGAAGAAACGGGACTTCGTCGATGACGCTCGGATGGGGCCCAAAGAGGTCCGCTCGACGGTTCTTACGCCACAGGAAGAAGCGATCATTGTAGCGTTCCGCAGGTATACGCTTCTGCCACTGGATGATTGTCTGTATGCCCTTCAAGCAACCATTCCACATCTGACGCGCTCTTCGCTGCACCGCTGTTTCCAGCGCCACGGCATCTCCCGCCTTCCCGCGATGGAGGGGGACAAGCCGAAGAAGAAGTTCAAGAAATACCCCATTGGCTACATCCACATCGATATTGCCGAAGTGCGGACCGAGGACGGAAAACTGTATCTGTTCGTGGCCATCGACCGGACCTCGAAGCTTGCCTATGTGGAACTCCATGAGCGCCAGACAAAAGCGATTGCCACGGACTTCCTACGCAACCTTATCGAAACCATCCCCTACCGGATCCACACGATTCTGACCGACAACGGCATCCAGTTCACCAACCAGGCCCGCCAGATTTATGCCTTCCGGCACATCTTCGACCGTGTCTGCGATGAACACGAAATTGAACATCGGCTAACCAAAATCAACCATCCCTGGACCAATGGGCAAGTCGAGAGGATGAACCGGACGATCAAGGACGCAACGGTCAAGCGCTATCATTATGAAAGCCATGATCAGCTCAAAGAGCACCTGGACACCTTCCTGCTGGCCTACAACTTCGCCAAGCGGCTCAAGACCCTGAAGGGCCTCACTCCATACGAATACGTCTGCAAAGTCTGGACACTGGAGCCAGAGCGATTCAAACTCAATCCGCTACACCACACTCCGGGACTAAACACCTAGTGCCCCGCCTACCTACACAAGCGGCCTTAGTGAACAAGCTGCGGAAAATGCCTCATCGGCTGGAAAATTACGGGTACACCGTTAGCACGGGGCCTCTCGTCTGGAACCGTCACAAAACTCAACTCAAAGCCCACCATAAAAAAGGCTATTTTCCTCTTATTTGGGCCGAAGCCGTGACGGCCGATGGACATTTTAAGTTCCGGGCCGCGAAAAAAAACCACAAACCCTACTTCAAACCGAAAAATGGCGACGATTGGCTAATTGTTCGCGAACCATGTGTCCTTTTGCAGCGTACGACTGCAAAGGAACAGAGACGGCGCCTTATTGCAGCCGAACTGCCAGTTGATTTCATAGCCACGCACGGCGGCGTGGTAGTCGAAAACCACCTCAACATGATCCGGCCCAAGAACGGGACTGCCAAGCTGTCCGCCAGCGCACTGGCAGTCCTTCTCAATAGTGAAACGGTAGATCAAGCATTTCGGTGTATCAATGGTAGCGTCGCCGTATCTGCATTTGAACTACGGGCCCTTCCCCTCCCACCACCTAAAGATATGAAGAATATAGAGAACTTGGTGATGCGCGGCGCTAGTCAGCAGACAATCAACCAAAAGATCGCGAGGATTTATGGAGGAGGGACATCTTGACGACCGAACTGTCGCCCCTGGCCACGGTGCTGCACCCGGAGGACCATCTTCACGCGGAAGGTTCCGAGTTCGCCGCACGTCTCAAATCCGCCGGAGTACCGGTCTCCACGGCCGAGGTCAAGGTGATGACCGAGGACAACGAGGAAGTTCCGCTGGGCGAAGTCGGCGAAATCTGCGTGCGCGCGCCGATGGTCATGAATGGCGGCGGCTATGGCTTGTTCGCCAATCACTCGCTGGTGATGGCGAATTACCTCGCCAGGGCCAATGCAGGGATCATCAACCTCAGGGAATTACTTGATCAGGGGTGATAACTAACGTTAAGTTAGTTATAAAACTTACTGATTTAATTAATATAATCCTAACCAACCAGGGACCTGCCGCCAGGATTCAGTCAGTGCGCGGTCACGGCTCCTGTACTCGGGCTCGAAGCGTGCCACCCGCTTCCAGAAGCGCTTCGAGTGGTTCATATGCCGGCCGTGGCAGAGTTCATGAATCAGCAGGTAGCGCAACAACTCCGGGGCCAGGAATAACAGGCACAGGTTGAGGCTGACGGTACCACTGCAACTGCGGCTGCCCCAGCAGCTGCGCTGCGCCCTGACATGCATCTTCGCGTATGGTGACTCCGTCAGCACCGACAAGGCCTTGAGGCGCGGCGCGTCATATGGCACGCCGGCCTTTGCGGATTTGGGCTGGGCAAACTGAACCAGGTGGCAGTCGCCGTCACCGGCGGAAAGCTGTATCAGACACAGCCGGTCACGGGCCGGGTTGAGGCCCATGGTCTCGCAATCGACGGCGACACACTCGCCGAAATCGAGGCCAGCGGGCAGATCCCCCTGATAGAGTTTGATAGCCACTAGCGCGCGCCAAAAACCCGAATCACCGGCGATCGGGCCGGGCAACCGAGGGGCAGATGGGGCATGGTGCCCAGGAGAAGACTCGAACTTCCACGAGGTTGCCCCCACAGGTACCTGAAACCTGCGCGTCTACCAATTCCGCCACCTGGGCTCCCCGACGGCTGTGTGGGTAGCGTCCTGGAAGATCAATGTCAACGGGCTTTTGCTGACGCACGCCACAACTGCGGTATTATCATGCACGATCGGTAAGCGCCTTTAGAAGAGCGCGCCATGGTGCCGCCCCGGGGCATCGCCGTAAGACGACCTTGAAGGCGGGGTCTATGGCACACCGCCGCGTCACCGATTTCGGCTGATCGGG
>JADFRG010000057.1 GCA_022561385.1 Chloroflexota bacterium | reverse complement strand
ACATCTGCGCTCGGCAGAATGGCGTCGAATTCGAATGTGCCACCGCTTCCCGAGGTCGTCGATATCGCCAGCAAGGGGACCTGAATCGCTGCGCCTGCGATCGGCATGCCGGTGTCGGCATCCACTACGGCGCCCTCCACGCGCGCCAGGGAAGCCGCCGCGGCGGACCGCAGGAGCACCACAATCAGCACCCCGGCAACAAGCGAACCTAAGCCTAACCTCTTACCAAAGGTCATAATTCGACTCGTCGGGCCGGGACCCCAGCCGAAACTCAACTATGTGGTAACGCGGGAATCCGACCATGGCCCCGATGAAACATGTATCAGCCAAATGCCCACGGGTGTCAACGGGCCAACGGTAACGGTCCCCGCGGCCGCGCTGCAACACGAATTTGACCGTTGCGAAAATCGTGCCAGCCAGCGCACATTAAGCTCATTTATAGACTTGGGAGGCCTTATGTAAAGTCTGTAAAGGCCGGTCCTAAGTTTGAGGAGTTGTTACCGGTGCGGCATTCCAATAACTGCCAATCAATGATCCTGTTGTTGTCAGTAGATGCTCTTCTCAGACCCATCATGGAGCTGAATCCTTCGCCGGAGCCGACTGCGCGTGTGCTCAGAAGATGTATTCAGTCTCCCAGATGGCTTGTACGCGTTGGCCGCTCGGAGACTCTGAAGCTAGGGTTCCAGGCCGAGAAGTTACGGATGAGCGAACACCGCAGTGAAATACCCTCCAAACGGACTGCTCGGCTCGTAGATGTACCCAATACCGATTTCCGTGTATTCATCGTGCAGGACATTCGCTTGATTGGGAGGACTCGCCATCCAAAAGCTCAGCGCCAATTGAGGCGCGCTGGAGGTAGTATCGCCGGTCGCGAAGATATTCTCTTCGACCGTTGTCCCACCGTATCCTTGCGTGTTCACACGATCCTCTTTACTCGATCCATCGGATCCCGTATGAGAAAGGAAGCCATTGCAGGCCATATCGGTACTGTGAATTAGTGCCGCAGCCTGAAGTTGGCTCTGCTGCTCATAGGCTGACAGGCCCTGAGATTCCCTTTCGTCGTTGATCAGGATCAGAAGAGCGCTTTCGAAGGCGGCATTACCGCTTGGGCTGCAATCCGGGAAAGGCGTTGCTGTGGGTGGTGACACAACAGTAGCTGTAGATGTCGGCTGCAATGTCCCAGAAGGTGTCTCCGTCGGTGCGGGCGTGCGGGAAGGCGTCGCCGTAACGGTTGACGTGTTGGATGGTGTCGAAGTGACTGTGGGTGTGTCGGTGTAGAGCGGTGTGGAGGTCCACGTTGCGGTCGGCGTGTCGGTTATGGTCGGTATAGGCGTGGTGGTCGGGATCGGTGATGGAAGCCCGATAGTCGCTTCTGCCTCAGGATTTCCGGCGCTTGAGCTGCCGCCCCGGCCATCTGGGGGGGGAGGGGCGAGCGTCGCCGCAATCTCACCCAGGAGACCCATCTGCTCCAGAGGCAGCTGCAAACCTACCCGCGGTCCGTAGGCTGCGGTGGCCAGCGTCAATCCGACCGCGAGGGCCAGCATGGTGAGACCCAAAAACCCTGTGGAGAACAGCGTCGTCCAGCGCTGGGCCCGCTTTCGAGCGGCTTCGGTCTTTGCAGCCGTCTGTCGAAGCCCGCCGAAATCTTCCACGTATTCTGGGAATCCTTTGCTTCCTGGGCTACACGCGCATCGGTCGTGTGCAAAACCGCGAAGGGTCAACCATAGCCCGATTGCCCAGACACCGCCAGCCGAACCTCGCCAGACGTGAAAGGCCTCCCCGATGAATAGGAGAGGCTTTTTTAAGGAAGTTTTGGATCGCCGGTGTGATGGTTACCGGGCCAAATCGATCGCCGGAGGCAGCGAGTAGACCTCGGCCTCATCGTATTCGATAGTTAGTTGGGCGGTCCCGGTGATCTTGATCGTGTTGCACATGATTTGCGTTCTTAGCAGGCCGATGTCGTCTCCAGTGCCGTTGACCGTGCAATCCGAGCTGGGCGCGTAGAAGGTCCCGGTATAGGTGGTACCCGTGGTGCCCGTCAACTTTACATTGTTGCTGTTGCTTGGATCGAAATATACGAGCATTCCCATCCAGTCGTTCTGGGCCGGATCCATGAGTATTCCTGGGCTGTCTTCGGCCGCCAACGCCACCAGCGAATTGCCGCCGAGGTCGAACCCACCATCCTGCATGTAGATCATGACGCCGGTGCCGGTGATGGAACCGCCAGTTCCTTCAAAACCCTTGGTACCGTAAATGCAGTACATTCCTGGGTTCAAAGTAACGCTTGCGCTGGCATTGAATTTGATGCTCTCATATCTACCCGGCTCTAAAGTTACGCTGCTTCCGGCGTTGATCAACACCTTGCCATAGTCAGTGAGTCCGGTGCAATCCGGTAGGGGCACTGGCCGAAGATTGTCTTGGGGAACCTCCGTCATGACTGGCAGCGGATCGACAGAGCCGCTCCCACCCATGTCGAAACTGCCGACGACTTGAATGTTCATGGGTGGCGGGCCCACAGTGATGCTGCCGCTCCCGTCCTGAACGCCGGATTGGCAGCTCGGGCTGTTTGCGGCGGAATTGGAGAAAATGCTGCCACCTGTAATCGTTGTATTGCCTGTGCCCGAAAACCAAAGGCCCTTGCACTCGGTCTTCGTCGCTCCGTAGAGCGCGTAGCCAGGCAAGATGGGCTGCGCTGGCCGAGCGCGCGATACGGCTTCGACTGTGGTTCGAAGCCCACCTTTAAATACCATGTGAGCAAAGGCCGTATCGACTTTCGTGCTTATTACCAGGCGGATGTATTCATTGAGGCCGGCAAAATCCCCTATTCTCGGCGGACTGGTGACCTCGACCGTCCAGTTCGATCCGGTTCCAAGCGTGCAGTCGACGCCGGCGGGGTCACACGGGCCCCAAGAGGTGTCATAACCGTTGCTGGTGGTCCGATTCAGCGCCGCGACATGCACATTGTCTGACTGTGTCATAGCCAACGCCGCCGCCAGTGCGCCGGAATCCACCGCATTCTGGGCACGGCGTCGCTCGGCATACACCATGCCACCATCGATGGCAAGCGCGGTAAATCCGATCAACCCGACGATTACCAGGGCCAGGATCACGAACACCTGTCCAGATTCGGAACGCCCAGCCTTTTTCATCGACATGCTCTTTCCTGACCCCCTAACACGCTGGTTGCAGCACCGTATCTCTCGCTTCGGCGACCAGCGGCAAGGTTTTTCCGCCAATAAACGGGGCGGCCATTATGAAGTCCATCTGCAGCGTTACTTTAAGCTCGCTCCCGGAACATGCCGGGCCGTTGATATTCACTTGAATCTGTGCATCGGTGAAAGTGGAAAAATCAACCGGCCAGTCTGAGCTCTCCCGGACCCGGGCACGGATACCATCTGTGTCTGGCGGCGCAAGCGACCCGTACAGGGCTCCCTCTTGAGCCGCATCGCGCAGCGACAGAAGCGTAAAATAGGCGCGACCAAGGTCTAACGCGCCCGCCATCAGCATCAAGATAAAGCTGATCCCGATGGCAAATTCAACCATGCTCTGTCCTGAATCCTCCTTCGGCTTCATTAACCTGACGCGGATCATTTTACGTAGACGTCTCGCAGGACGGTGCGAGCGGTTTCGGCTGATATGGGAATGGTCGGGAGTTCGACGATTGGAAGCAGCGGGTTATAGACGTCGATTATTGTCACGCTGATCTGAGTTCCCAGCGAGACTTCTATGGGGTCGAGATCCTTCCCAGCCTGACAATACTCCACGGGGGCAGCACCACTCGGGCCGTCGGAATCATGGGTGATTACGACGGACGGATCCGTGAAGACCGCAACCTGCGCGGCCGCTTCGCGAATGCCCAGGCAGTCTTGGTAATGGGGGACCCCAGCCGAGTTTTCGCCTACGGATACTGCGTAGCGCACCGCATCCCGGCTGGCGGTGGATACCGACGAGAAAATTATCATCATCCGTCCGAATTCCACGATTCCGAGAATCAAGAGTAGAAGCACAGGCAGGATAAGGGCGAACTCGACCAAGCCTTGCCCTTCGTGAAGGGCCGCCGAATTTGGCTCGTTTCGGCGGACGGACATATCATCCGTAGGCAGCTTAGCCCTTGCCCCACCGCAGCTCATCGAATCCCGTGTCGCTCCAATAATCATTTCATTTATCCGTAACCAAAAAAACCGTAAGGTGCTTGAGGGGCACCTCACGGTCCGAAACGTCTAGAAATTGCTATATTTTTCGGAGCTCGCTTCGGTAGCTGGCAGTCCTAGCTGAGAGTTCAGCTGTAGACCCTGTAGCTTTGTGTCACCACCTTTCGGCGGTTTTACCCCTTCTGGCGAGAGATGATCTTACAGATTCTTAGGCGGCTTTTGGTTTGATGCGCTGCTCCTTTCGAAATGCACAAACAATTGCTTCTTCCCTACATCGCCTTGAGTCATCAGGCTCATTAGGCAATTTTAGCAATTTCAACGGTGTTCTTCCTTCCGGTCTCCTTACAAACCGACTTTCTATAGTCAGTCGGATAGGTGCTCCGTGATCTGCCTTCGACGAAATCGCTGCCAAAGCCGCCGGACTTAAGCGGCATAGTGCGGTCGATCAGCTCAAGAACAAGAGCATACCCATCGAGATCAAGGCTACGATGCCCGAGACCGTGTAGCCAATTGCCGCAGCTCGATGACGAGATCGGTTATGTTGATTGACAGTTTCCAGGTATCGATTGAAATCCTGGCTGAACTCGAGGTTGGCTTGACTGAGATTTGCCTTCGGTTCTGCGTCCTGTGCATCGGGGTCACGGTTTCTGATTTTAAATTCGCGGATGTCTTCCCCAGATAGCCGCCAATTCAGATAGGCAAAATAGAAGAAGAACGCCGCAAAAAATAGCCATAGTATGTAAAGTGTCGCCATTTTTCTTACTCCTTACAATTCGTTTCTTCGTCAGAGAGAATACAACACGTGGCACGGTGCCACAATCGGACTCTGGTCTCATTTTTCTCCTGCCACTAGCCGGGGATATTCCGGTCCGCGCACCCTTCAAGCCACGCCATGCGGCCATGGGCAATCGCCCCAGATCGCAACGAGTACAGTCTCAGCGATCGAGTAGCGAGTGTTCGCCGCGTACGAGGGCTTCTTTCTTCTTGCGGGGAAGTTGCTTGATCCGGCGTTCGGAGCGATAGGCCTCCTGGCTGGTCGGACACTCGTGCAGGAAGACCATCCTTACCGGAAGCCGGGTTCTTGTATACCTGCTCGCCCGGCCGGCCTGGTGCTGCGCCAGGCGTGTTTCAGGATCACGGGAGTAACCCGTGTAGTAGGTCCCGTCTGAGCACTCCAGGATATAAACCCAGGCCTTTTTCACGTAAATCCCGTTTCCTTCTGATTCTCGGGTCGGTCGGTTCGATGGCACGAACCCGCTAATTCTCGCGTCAAACGGCCTGATGGCACAAACAGCATCGTGGGGCTTTTGACTTTCAGATGGGAACACGGACTTACAAGGGGAGCGTCAGCGACTCCAAGTCGCGGGGGTAGTAGGTCAGTACGTCGATTCCGTCGTCGGTCACAACCACGGTATCGGAATGTCGGAAGCCGCCCAGCTCCGGGACATAAAGTCCGGGCTCGACGGTAAAAACCATTCCTGGCCGCATTTCGGTGTGATCGCCCGAGTCGAGGAACGGTCCCTCGTGGTAGCGGATTCCGATCGCATGGCCTGAGTGGTGCTTCCAATAAGGCATGAGATCCTGTTTCTCGAAGTAGCTGCGAACGGCGTTGTCGACCTCCGAACACTTCGAGCCTGGCGTGATGGCCTCGAGGGCCGCGTCCTGCAGCGCAACCATGTGATCGAAGAAGCGCTTCTGGTCATCCGACGGTTCACCGATGATCATCGTACGTTCCAGCTCCGAGTTGTAGCCCCAAACTGGCGCTCCGGCGCCCGTTACCAGTACGTCGCCGGGTTGGAAGGTGATGTTGGCGGCCAGGGCATGCGGGATGGCCGCGTTGCGTCCGATCTGGCCGCGGTAAATGGCGTGTGCCCCGCTTGAGAACGGATCGTTGGATCGATAGAGCGGACCGATCGCATCCAGCATCGCAAGATGGGCCTCATCGCTGGCTTGCTGGCTCACCTCGGTCTCGGTGGCGCCCGCCACCGTGTAACGCTGAAGCAACTGATGCGCCAGGTTCCCCCAACGGACGCTCTCTCGAATCAGCCGCAGCTCCGCCTCCGATTTGATCATCATTTGATCTTCGATGAACGGTCGGGATAGCCGGATCTCGGCTCCGGTCAGCTCCGATAGACTTGGACCGCGATAACCGAACACCCAGGGATAACCATCTTGATCGGCGCCGATAGGATCTGCAATTCCCAGATCCTTTAACGCGCGCTTCAACATCTCCATAGGATGGGGGTCGTCTGGATATTCCGGATAGTAATCCACGCCGTCTACGGCCGCGTCGGCCTGGGCGTGCTCAAGCTCCAGCCGGGGGACAAATAGACGCCGCTCCCCCTCCGCGTTCATCACCAACGCCATCGGACGCTCGGTGGGTACGAAAGCAAAGCCACTGTAGTAGAGGACGTAGTCCGGATCAAAAAGCACTATGCCGCTCAGGTTTTCTGTTTTCAGATGCTCAAGCAACTTTTGGCACCGAGCACGGTGTTCCTCATTCGTGATCCGGATGGAGGCTTCTCGTATGGGCATTCGCAGAGGTTCCTTTCGTTAGATCCGACAATCCGCATGGAATTCTAGCGTAGGAATTCCGAGCAATACTGAACACGTATAATCACTTTAGAGCCGTGGATGCGAAACTGACATCCGCATCGACGGAAGGGTACCCCATTGGCTGACGCGAATCCCCAAGCCGAGATTCTGCTTCGAAGAAATCGCGAACTTGGAATCCTGAATCAAATCGCCCAGGCGCTCAATCGCGAAGTCGATTTGGATCGAGCGCTGGACGCGGCCCTGGCCCAGGTTGCAGAGCTGCTGCACTTGCGCACCGGATGGATCTGGTTGCTGCGAGAAGGTACCGATGAAACCTACCTGGCCGCCGCCCAGAATCTACCGCCCGGTCTTGCGGATCGACCCCACCGGATGGAGGGCCCCTGCTACTGCCTGGATACTTTCCGTGCAGGCGACCTTGACGGCGCGGCGAACGTGAATGTGGTCACCTGTTCGCGATTGTCAAAACTTGTGGACGGTACTGGCGGCCTGCGTTATCACGCCAGCATCCCCCTGTACTCCCACTCGGAGAAACTTGGCGTGCTTAATGTGGCGAGTGCGGACTGGCGTGAGCTTTCGCCGGGTGATCTGCAGCTGCTTTACACGATCGGCGACATGTTAAGCATTGCCATCGAGCGCGCCCGGCTCTATGAGAGCAGCGTAGAGCTGGGTGCGGTGGAGGAGCGGAACCGCCTGTCGCGCGACATACACGACACGCTCGCCCAAGGGTTGACAGCCATCTCTCTTCAACTGGAGACCGCGGAGGCCATGCTCGACGAGCAGGGAGATCGGGAGAAAATTAGAGAGGCCGTTCACCGGGCTCTGGACCTGGCTCGCCAGAATCTAGATGAGGCCCGCCGGTCGGTCCAAGATCTTCGCGCAGCTTCGCTTGAAGGACGGACCCTTTCGGAAGCGCTGGCCGATTTGGTGGAGGAAACTCAAGCCGCGGCAGGTGTTGAAATCGAATACACGGCTACTGGAGGCAGCCGACCGCTTGCCCCACGTCTCGAGAGCGGCCTGTATCGCATCGCGCAGGAGGCGGTCAATAACCTGGTGCGGCACTCGAATGCCTCCCACGCGAGCGTCGTATTGACCAGCACACCAGAATGGGTTTCCCTCACAATCGAAGATGACGGGAGCGGCTTCGAGGTCGACTCGCGTGCGGAGGGTCACTACGGGCTTCAGGGCATGCAGGAGCGAGCTCGTCTCCTGGGAGGAACCATGGAACTGCAGAGTGAACTGGGCTCAGGCTCCCGATTGGAAGTGAGGGTGCCCCTCGGATGACCACCGAGAGCGTCGTCCGCATTCTCGTGGCCGACGACCATCCGGTAGTCCGGGACGGATTGGTCGCAATGTTGAGCACACAGACGGATTTCAGGGTCGTAGGGCAGGCCTCCACCGGTCGCGAAGTGGTCGCGAACATCGAGATCGCCCGGCCGGACGTTGTGCTTCTGGATCTGGAAATGCCAGACCTGGACGGGGTGGAGGCATTGAGGCAAGTCACCGCGGAGCACCCGGAAGTGAAGGTGCTTGTTTTCACCGCCTTCGACGATGACGAGCGCATCGTGAGCGCGGTGCAGGCCGGCGCGCAGGGTTATTTGTTGAAAGGTTCACCGCGGGATAAAGTGTTCGATGCCATTCGGGTCATCAGCCAGGGCGGCTCGCTCCTGCAACCGGTGGTCGCTTCCAAGCTGATGCGCCACGTCAGCAGCCAGGGGGTCAGGAGCCGGCTCACGGCGCGCGAGCTGGAAGCCCTGGATCTCCTGGCAAACGGAATGACCAATAAGGAGATTGCGGCCGAACTCGTAATAACGGTGCGAACCGTAAAGTTTCACGTGAGCTCGATCCTGCGAAAACTCGAGGCCGGCAATCGCACCGAAGCCGTTCGGATCGCCGCCGAGCGCGGGATCATCGATTTACAGCAGGACCGATAACTGGTGCTTGGTCCGTTGTCCGAGGCGGCCTTGCCACCCCAGGCCGCTTTTTGATTCTGCTACCGCTGGTCCTTTTCCCTGTACCTTGGTCCAGCATATTCCCCATCCCGAGGTACGGCTCATGATCTGCACTCATGGCTGATGTGCTGCGCGCCTCAAGAGTGGACAATATGGGGGCCGAGAACGAAGGTGGAAACATGACGAAGCTGGCATTGGTCACTGGCGCAAGCCGAGGATTAGGAGCGACGATCTCGACCTTCCTTGCGGGAATGGGGTACGACCTGATCTTGACCGCGAGGGGAGTGCGTGCGCTCGAGGCCCACGCAGGCGACCTGCGCGAACTTGGCGTCGGCGTGGAAGCGATCGCCGGGGACGTGGCGGATGCCGACCATCAGATGCGCCTGGTTCGGGCGGCCTCCGAGCGGTCGGGACTGGATCTGTTGATCAACAACGCCTCCGACCTGGGGCCTTCGCCCCTGCTTGCTCTACATGAGATTCCACTAAATGCGCTGAGGCGAATTCACGAAGTCAATTTCATCGCGCCATTAGCGTTGATTCAACAGAGTCTCTCTTTACTCAAGGCGCGCAATGGCTGGATCGTTAATATCTCGAGCGACGCGGCGATTGGTGGTTATGAGGGATGGGGAGGTTACGGCAGCTCGAAGGCCGCCCTGGATCTCGCTTCCCTTACGCTCGCGAATGAATTGAAAGAGGTTGGAATTTCCGTGGTGAGCGTGGATCCGGGCGACATGCGCACCGATATGCATCAGCTTGCGTTTCCGGGGGAGGACATCTCCGACCGACCCTTACCGGATGAGACTTTGCCCTTCTGGGCCTGGCTGCTGTCGCAGGAGCCTGAGCGCATTACCGGCTCTCGTTTCCAGGCTCAGGCTGAAAGTTGGGAGCTCGGAGTCAGGGTCTAAGCATGAAGCTTGCTGAGCTCGTATTTGAGCGCCCGGAATCCCTACAGGCGATTGAGCCCCTTGAAGCTCGGGGAGCTCGCCGGGACGCCGGACGGCTCCTGATTAGCTCGCCGCAGGGCCATTTCCATGCGGAGTTTACCGATCTTCCGCGTTTCCTGGACCGCGGAGATCTACTGGTCGTCAACGAGAGCGCAACCATTCCGGCGAGTTTGCCGGCCACCGGAGCCAATGGGCCCTTCATCGTCAATTTGAGTACACACTACGGAGGGAACTTGTGGTTGGTGGAGCCCCGTCTGAGTTATGCCGAACCCGGCCCGCTCGACCTGAAAGCCGGTGACAGAGTATTGGTGGCCGGAGTGCCCGGTCGCTGGGTCCGCCCTTACCCTGGGATTGATCGGCTTTGGTTCGTACGGTTCGACGGCCCCCTGGGGCATGCGCTAGATCAACAAGGCTCGCCCATCCGCTACGGATACACGGACCAATCTTATCCGTTGAGCCATTATCAGACTCTGTTCTCTCGCGTGCCGGGGAGTGCGGAGATGCCATCCGCCGCGCGGCCGTTTACGGCTGCCGTGGTGAGCGATCTGGCCGCGCAGGGAGTTCAGTTCGCGAGCATCGTCCTCCATGCCGGTGTCTCCAGCCTGGAACTGGAGGCGGAGCAAGTCGAGGACCAGCCGTTGTACCCGGAGCCGTTCGATGTCTCGGCCGAGACCGCGCGACTCATCAACACGACCCGAGCGCGGGGCGGCAAGGTGATTGCGGTTGGAACGACCGTCGCACGTGCGATCGAGACCGCCTGGGATGGCGAGCGGATGCGAGCGGCCTCGGGTTTTACGCGGCTGTTCATTCATCCCGGGCGTGGAGTACATGCATTTGACGGGTTATTAACTGGATTTCACGACCCGAAGACAACCCACCTGGCCCTACTTTATGCGGTGGCCGGTAAAGAGCGTATCCTGGAGGCCTACCAGGAAGCCGTCCGCGCCGGCTACCTCTGGCACGAGTTTGGCGACAGCCACCTCATACTCCGTTAGCTTCCGTTCCCTCCGTCAACTGGACGCTCGTATCCAGAGCATCCTGGAAATCGGCTGCGATCACATGGCGGATCTAGAGCAAATTTCTTAAGAATTGGACGGGGGAAACT
>JADFRG010000028.1 GCA_022561385.1 Chloroflexota bacterium | reverse complement strand
GTGGACCTGATCGTGCCGGTGGCGCTGGAGAAGGGCAGCAAGTTCGCCATCCGAGAAGGCGGCCTGACGGTGGGCGCCGGAGTGATCACCGAGATTATCGACTAAGGATGTCCTGACTGCTAATGGCTAAGAAAGGTTCACGCCCCGTCATTACGCTGGAGTGCACGGAGTGCTCGGAGCGCAACTATACGACCGAAAAGAGCCGGACAAACGATCCAGGTCGGATCGAGTTAATGAAGTATTGTGCGCGGCAGAGGAAACACACGCTTCACCGCGAAACCAAGTAATGTTATAGGCCAGTAGCTCAATTTGGCAGAGCACCGGTCTCCAAAACCGGGGGTTGAGGGTTCAAGTCCTTCCTGGCCTGCCTGATCACGAAGACGCAGTATCGAGGAGGAATAGTTGGCCAAGGCGCAGATTGTAAGGAGAAGAAGGGGTAACCCAATCACCCGTTACCTTCGCGAAACAACTGCGGAGCTCAAGAAGGTGACATGGCCGACCCGACAGGACGCGTTGCAATTGACCGGGTTGGTACTGATAGTGGTCTTCCTTTCAAGTGCGATTCTCGGCGCGCTGGACTATGTGTTCGCGCAACTGGTTCGCATCCTGATATCAGTGGGCTGATATGGACGAAAAGGTAGGGGATCAACCCGCGTCGACGATGGAAAGCGAAGGAGCAGGAACTTCGGACGCCGATTTGGAAAACCAAGTAGAAGAGCAGCAGATCTCTGAATTGGAGGCTGCGTCGGAATCCGAATCGAACGATCCTGAATCAGAGAGCGGTAACGAAGGTGCGCCGGTGATGGAAACCGAGCAAGTCGAAGCAGAATCCGAGGGCGGGGACGGAGCGGCGGAACCCATGGATGATCAAGAGGGCGAAAAATCCGAACTCGAGACAATTGACGTTTCCGTAGAGGAAGCCGCGCCGCAGGGCGAGGGAGACGGAGATGTTGATCAGGAAACGCCGGGAGATGAGCCATCGGAAGATTCGTTGGAGACAGTAGAGGCACAGGAACCTGCGATCGAGAGCACTGAAGCAACCGATGAGGACGCGGCGGAGCCTACGGAGTCCGAAATTGCTGGATTCGAGGAATCGGCTGAGGAAGTTGCAACCGACGAATCGACAAACGCGGCAACGGATGAATCGGAGCAGGATGTGCCTGCCGAAGCTCAGCCTTCGGATGCTCCGACTAATGGAAAAGAGAACCAGGCCCCTGCAGAAGTTGTTGCCGAGAGCGAGACGAAAGCTCCGGCGCTTGCCGTTACAGAGCCCGATGACGATCGTCAGTGGTATGTGGTTCACTGCTACTCTGGATACGAGAACAAGGTGCAACACAACCTCGAGCAGCGTATTGAAACCATGGACATGAAAGGGAAGATCTTTGATGTTGTGGTTCCAACCGAGGAAGAGATTGAAGTCCGGGACGGAAAGCGACGCACTGTGGAGCGACGTGTCTTCCCCGGCTACATCCTGGTCCAGATGATCATGGATGAAGATTCGTGGTATGTGGTGCGAAACACGCCGGGGGTTACAGGGTTCGTGGGTATGGGAAACGATCCTACCCCGCTGCGACCTGAGGAAGTCAGCCAGATCGTGAAACGGATGGAGGCCGAGGCACCTCGCATCAAGGTCACTTTCGACGTCGGCCAGAAGGTACGTATCGTCGATGGGCCGTTCAACGATTTTATCGGAACGGTGGACGACATAGACATGGACAAAGCTAAAGTGCGGGTTATGGTGTCGTTCTTCGGGCGGGATACACCCGTGGAGTTGGATTTCCTGCAAGTAGAAAAAGCCTGACCGAAAGTACGGAATCCTTGACCGCACTGCAATACTAAATTTGGATAAGCGAGAGAAATCGTGGCAAAAAAGATCAAAACCGTAGCGAAATTAAATATCGAGGCCGGGAAGGCCAATCCTGCGCCTCCGATTGGGCCGGCGCTTGCACCGCATGGCATCAACCTGATGGCGTTTTGTAAGGAATACAACGCGCGCACGTCCGGCCAGACAGGCGAGATCATCCCGGCCGAGATTACTATTTACACCGACGGAAGTTTCAGCTTTATCTTGAAGACGCCCCCCGCGGCGGTTTTGCTGCGCAAGGCGGCCGGGGTCGAGAAAGGCTCGGCCGAGCCCAACCGAGAAATAGTTGGGACGGTCACCCGCGACCAGGTGAGAGATATCGCTGAGACCAAAATGAAAGACCTGAACGCGATAGACATTGAAGGCGCCATGAGGCAGATTGAAGGAACTGCTCGCAACATGGGAATTGAGGTCGAGGGATAATAAATTGGCACGACACGGAAAAAAATACAGAGCAGCCGAAGAGAAAATCGACCGGGATCAGGCCTACGTGCCGCGCAAGGCGCTCGAGCTGGCGCAGGAGACTTCCTACACCAATTTCGACAGCACGATCGAGGTCCACCTTCGGCTCGGGGTCGATCCGCGGCACGCGGAGCAGCAGATTCGAGAAACGGTCATGTTGCCGCACGGCCTGGGCAAAAAGATTACGGTCGTGGTTTTTGCGGAAGGCGACGACGCCAGATTGGCATCCGAAGCCGGGGCCGATTACGTCCTGGACGATGAACTGATGGAGAGGATCAAGGGTGGCTGGACCGATTTTGACGCTACCGTGGCCACTCCTTCCTTGATGGGCAAGGTCGGGAGATTGGGCAAGATTCTGGGCCCGCGGGGCCTGATGCCCAATCCAAAGGCGGGGACAGTTGTTCAAGGAGAAGACCTGCCGCGCGTAATTGACGAACTGAAGGCCGGCCGGGTCGAGTTTCGCCTGGATCGTACTGCGAATCTTCATGTCCCGATTGGCAAGGCCTCCTTTGACACGGACAAGTTGTACGACAACATGGCGGCCTTGATGGACGTGATCATACGCGCCCGCCCTGCTTCGGCCAAAGGGATTTTCTTCCGAAAAATTGTCGTCACGAGTACCATGGGACCCGGCGTAAAAGTCGATGCGAACGCCGCGCAGGCAATGTAACCAGTAAGGCAGCATTTTTCTCACCCCAGACAGCAGGTGTCCGGGCCGGGCTTAATTTCCTGCCGAGGTGAAGGTATCAGCCGTGCTTTGCAGCAAGCTTAGCCTTTGCCTCCGGGGCAGAGGCTAAATTCGTTAACAGGAGGTGGAGTGAATTGGCAATAACAAGAGCGCGCAAGGTGGCGTTGGTAAAGCAATACAAAGAACTTGCAGGTAAGTCTAGCGGCATAATTCTGGCCTCGTTCTCTGGCGTGAGCGTTAAAGATCTACAAGTGCTGCGAGGCGAGATCCGGGAAGTTGGCGGCGAGTTTCACATCGTCAAGAACAGCTTGCTGAAGCTCGCTTTCAAAGAGCTTGACCTTCCGCTTCCCGAAGGGGCAACCGATGGCACTACCGCGATCGGGTTTGCCACGGACGAAGTTCCCACTGTGGCCAAGGCGATCGTCGACCTCAGTAGAGAGGCGGGCACCCTTCAAATCAAGGGAGGTCTGATCGAGGGCAAACTCATCGATGCAGACGGAATTCTGCGGCTGGCCGATCTGCCGCCCATGCCCGTAGTTCGGGCCATACTCCTAGGACTCATCACGAAGCCCGCCGGGCAGGTGGCGGGGGTGCTGGCGGCATCGATACGACAACTGGCCGGAGTGATACACGCATATTCGGAGAGCGAAGGCGCCGAAGCGGCCTAGCTCATAACAGGATTCAGAATAGGAAATGAGGAGATAGAGAATGGCAGACCTAAAAAAGTTGGCAGATCAGCTCGGTGAACTCACGGTGCTTGAGGCCGCCGAACTGACCAAAATGCTCGAGGAAGAGTGGGGAGTGTCCGCAGCTGCCCCGGTCGCATTGGCGGCCGCGCCCATGGCAGATGGCGCAGACGGGGCCGCGGCGGATGAACAGACCGAGTTCGATGTGGTCCTCAAAGAGGTGGGTCCGAAAAAGATCGATGTCATCAAGGCCGTTCGCCAGATTACGTCGTTGGGCCTCAAGGACTCCAAAGAATTGGCCGAGACGCCCGATGCGAAGATCATGGAAGGCGCCGGCAAGGACGCGGCGCAGGACGCCAAATCCAAGTTAGAGGCTGCAGGAGCTACGGTCGAATTGGTTTAAGTATCAAGTAGCAGAAAATAGGCGGTCGCCCGGGTGAGGCGGCCGCTGCGCGTCTGGATCAAAGTAGGTTGTAGGTGTTCAAACCCTTCCCTGGCTGCTTCCAGCTTTATGGCTCGCGGTAGTATATCCACGATGAGAGAGCGCATTCTGGTTATCGAAGACGACGCGCGCATCCTGCAGCTTCTACGGCGCGGGCTGGCCTACGAGGGCTACATAGTCGAAACCGCCACGGATGGCCCCGAAGGTCTGGTGATGGCCAGGGAACGCCCTCCGAAATTGGTTGTCCTGGACTGGATGTTGCCGGGCCTGGATGGCCTTGAGGTCTGTCGGCGGCTGAGAGCCGCGGGGGCGGTTCCAATCCTCATGTTGACCGCAAAAGACGCGGTTGCAGACCGGGTGGAGGGTCTGGATGCGGGAGCCGACGACTACTTAGTAAAGCCATTTGATTTTGACGAGCTTCTTGCGCGCATCCGCGCGCTGCTGCGCAGAGCAAAGCCGGAGGACGCACCGGAAGTGCTGTCGTTTTCCGATCTGCGGCTGGATACCGGGACACATCAATCCTACCGAAGTGAGCGCGAAATTGAATTGACGGCCAAGGAGTACGAGCTGCTTGAGCTGTTCTTGCGGCATCCGCGTCAGGTCCTGACACGAGATGTCATCTACGATCGGGTCTGGGGGTATGACTTCGGGGGCGAGAGCAATATTATCGAAGTTTACGTCCGGTATCTCCGGCAAAAGACCGAGGCGGCCGACGAGCCGAGGCTGATCCACACCGTGCGCGGAGTGGGTTACGTGCTGCGGGAGGAATCTTGACACTTCGAACCAGGTTGACCCTTTGGTACACGGGATTGCTCGCGGCGGTCCTGATGCTCTTTGGCACTGTGGTTTACCTGCTGCTTTCTTTTCTCCTCACCCAGCAAATCAACGACACGCTGCTGCGCACGGCGGAAGATATCCGCTCTACCGCCATCCGTTCGGTGGACGGAGGACGGATCGCGTTTCCGCCTCAAGCGCTTGCGTTAACCGCGGGGGTTGGGGTGCAGTTGAGGGGAAGAGACGGCGAAGTGGCCTTCCAAGATCCAGGTATGGAGGAGCTGAGCCTGGGGCCTATCGACCCGGATGATCCGTCCGCCATCTTCCGCACAGAAACGATTGGAGGCATCGACTATCGGGTGATGACCTATCCGCTTCTGTTGCAGCCAGAAGACGAGGTGATCGGTTTCCTCCTGCTGGCCAGTTCGCTGGAGGCCTCCCAGCAAGCGCTGCAAGGCCTTCTGGTGCTCATGTTGGTTGGGGGTGTCCTGGCGGTAGTGGTGGCGGGGATCGTGGGCTGGTCTACGGCAAGCGCGGCGCTCCGTCCATTGGATAAGGTGACGGAAACCGCGCTTCACATCACGCGGGCAGACGATCTCTCGCGCCGGATACCCTTGTCCGGGCCGCCGCGCGACGAGGTGGGGCGGCTCACGCTGGCATTTAATGAAACACTCGAACGCCTCGAGACGTTATTCGAAACTCAGCGAAGATTTCTGGCCGACGTATCACACGAGTTGCGGACGCCGTTAACCACGATCCGGGGCAACGTGGATCTGATCTCTCGCATGGAGCGGTCGGACCCAGAATCCTTAGAGGCGATCCAGTCCGAAGTCGATCGAATGACACGTATGGTGAACGACCTATTGCTCTTGGCGAAGGCCGAAACGGGAAAGTTGCCCCTGGCGTTGGAAGAGATCGAGCTCGATACCTTGATGCTGGAGGTCTACAAACAAGCGAGAGTGTTGGCGAGCGAAGGGGTGAAAGTCGAGATTGGCAGAGAGGATCAGGTACGTGTCCTGGGAGATCGAGATCGGCTTAAGCAGGTACTGTTAAATCTTCTTGCCAATGCGCTCGACCACACTTCGGCGGGCGGCAAGGTCACCCTGGCGCTGGCTTGCGTCGAGGACTGGGCGCGATTGACGGTAACGGACACCGGCTCTGGAATCCCTAAGGAAGAACTGCCCCACATATTCGAACGTTTCTACCGAATCGATCGATCCCGTCAGCGAAACGACTCCGGAGGGGCGGGGCTGGGCCTCTCGATTGCGTATTGGATCACACGCAGCCACAAAGGACGGGTCGAAGTGGTCTCCGAAGTAGGCAGGGGGACAACCTTTTCTGTCTGGCTACCTCGGCTCGAAGGGGACTGTGTGACCGCCTCCAAACCTTCTTTTCAGATCGAAGGCGCGCGGACCCCAGTTCAATAAACGAATGAAGAACCGGGGTTGCGGGACCCTTACCCTCACACGATAGACTAACATATCCAGTCGACGCCGGCCCGATTGGTAAAACCAAGGTAAGAAGAAGTTCAGCCTGAGGCTTGCGCGACCGCGGCCCTGCGACAAAGGCTTGCGCCTCCGGCCTGGAGCCAGGAATTTATGCCCGGGCTGGGAAGGGTGCCTTGCTGTACGTCGGTCAGGATCTCCGTTCCCCATCGCACATAACGCTGAGTTTCGGCCGGCCAGAGGTTGGGAGGCCGAGAGATCTGGCCGTGCCCGCCATTGTAGCCGGCCAGGGCAAGCGCAAGATCGCCTTCGGCTAATTCGAGGCTGCGCGATAAATAACTGAGACCGCGGAAGGCGTTGGTTTCAGGCTCAAACGGGTTCTCCCCGACTCCGAAGTGATAGGGCATAACTTGAAATAGGCCGGCGGCCCCGGCGTTAGACCGCACCGACGGATTGCCACATGATTCGATCTGCATCACGGTCGCAACCAGCGCCGGAGGCAGCTCGTACTCCAGGGACCAACGTAATATGTCGGGCGCCCAAAAGCTCACTTCGTCGGTAAAAGCGCGCGGGATCACTAATGAGAATGTCGTCAGGGAAGGTGGATTTGAATCGGCGGATGCCTGCCGCGCGGCGGGCGCCTGGCGCCCGGCCATCAGGGCCGCGACCGTGGCAAGGGGGAAGCTGGCTGCCAACAGGACCGGCAGCCAGCTGAATATCCGGCCTAATTCAACGTTGGCTGATCGGCTGCGCCACCAGCGTGCGTGCTGGGCGTTTGCGAGAAGTTCTGCCATTCGACGATTTCCTCAGTTGGGTTCCTATTCGTGAATCGGGCGACCGGCGATGACCCGCGAGGGTGAAGGTGCCGATCAGCAGGACGCGAAGCAGCCAGACGAGGACGGCCACAAATACCGGCGCACCGGACAGGAGCGAGTCCCGCGCGATGACCTCATTCCCCAGAGCTGGATGGCTCAATAGTGCGAGCGATACCGACCACCAGGTGAGGATCGCATTCATGGTTGCCGCCAAGAGCCAGGCACCGACCAGGTACCATACATGCACGCGCACCCGCTTCTTAGGCGAGAACAGCCAGGAAATCCCCGCGAAATCCATGGCACTGAAGGCCAATGCCAGTATGGTTGCCCAGCGAAAGATGCCCAATCCGAGGTCGCCGAGCAGATCCGCCAGCGCGAACTCCGTTGTGGCGAAGTTGAAAAGCTCGAATGCGATCAATGCGCCTACCATGATGGCGGCAAAAACGAGGTCGCGTTCCAGGCCCAGCTTGGAGATCCATGAGCGGACTTCCGCGAGCCGATCCGCTTCGGGTCGTGCCACTTCTGCGTAAACTGACATCTCTCACCTCCACTAGAACAAGTGTTCGTAATTGCGAGTATAGAACAAGCGTGCTGATGAGTCAAGCTCCGCCTCGAGTAAGTGTAATTACAGCACCCCCGGCCAGATCACGGGATACTTCACTTAGTATGAATTTTCGAGTTAGGTTTCTTACTTTCACCGCAGCCGCAGGGATCCTGGCGGCTTGCGCTACAAGCCCCGAATCAGGAACCACAGACACAACCGACCCGCAGCCGGAATACGACATCATCACGCTGCTGCCCAAGGACGCCATCCCCTCCATCGATCGCCCGCGCTTCTTCAGCGCTCAGGAAGCGGATGCCGAATACGATGCCGATGAGGTCGTCATCGGCCTGGAGATCAATGGCGATGCCCGGGCCTATTCCGTGGGTCTGTTATCCAGCCATGAGATAGTGAACGACAACGTGGGCGGGCGGCCCATTGCGGTAACCTGGTGACCACTCTGCTACACGGGGATCGTGTATTCCCGAGAAGTCGGCGACGAAATCCTCGAGTTCGGAGTCAGCGGAAAGCTGATCATGAATCTGCTGGTCATGTACGATCGCCAGACGGACAGCCTCTGGTCGCAGATGCTCGGGAAGGCGGTTCGAGGGCCCCTTGAAGGAACCGAGCTGGAGTATGTGCCCGCCCTAATGACAACCTGGAGCGATTGGAAGTCCCGCCATCCGCAGACCCAGGCGATTGTCAAGGGGTACAAAGGCAACCGCGATCCTTACTCCAGCTACTATTCCTCGCAGTCCGCGGGCGTCAGAGGCGAGACTCGCACCGACGACCGCCTGCAGACCAAACAATTCGTGATCGGAGTCGACGCAGGCCTGGCGACCATGGCTTTTCCCTTCAGCGAGCTTAACCGGGAGCCGGTCGCAAACGCCCAGGTCGGAGAATTGCCGGTCCTGGTCGTGTTCGACGCCGGCAACGCGAACGGCGTAGCCTACAGCCGGCGTGTCGGGGACCGCGTACTCACATTCGAATCGGCGTCGAATGACAAGCTGCGGGACCTCGAAACGGGAACGCTGTGGAGTTCATTTGAGGGAGACGCAACTGAAGGGCCCCTTGCCGGCGAGAGACTCGACCGCGTCAAGAGCTCGATCGTTTTCTGGTTCGCATGGAAAGACTTCCATCCTGAGACCGCAATCTATGAAGCGGGCCGCTGATCTGTGACCGATCGGCGCCCTCGCGTATAGACCCAAATCAGTGCGGATCCCAGGGCCATCAAGGGCAGCACAATCAGCCCCGCCTCCGGCCCGAAACCCCCGCCGGTGAGCAGTTCTGGCCCTTCGACGGTATGCACCACGACCGAGGGAGTCGTACTCCCGCTGACCGCAAATCCGAATACCGGACCCTGAAAAAAATTCCACCCGATATGCAGACCAATCGGCAGCCAAAGCGAGCTTGTCCGCAGCCAGCCGTAGGCCAGAAAATAGCCCGCGCCCAAGATTCCGGCGGTTGAAGCGACCGAAGCGGAAAAATTTCCCAGGTGCGCCAGCGCAAAAACGGCCGAACTCAGGAACAAAGCCAGCCCCAGGCCGGTTCCGTCCCTCAGATTCTGCAAGTAGTAGCCCCGAAATAACAGCTCCTCATAGAATCCCACCGCAAGGAATCCTGCTAATCCCAGGACTACTCCGATCAAGGTTGAGGCGATGTTTCCTTCCGACCAGCCCCAACCTTCGATCTCGAGCCAGCCCAATCTCCATTGGGCCAGGAAGATCAGCGCAAAAAGGGGCAAGGGGATTAGGAAGCCGATCAACAGGTCCCGATAGGCCGGGGCTCCCCACTCAAGTCCCAGTGACCTGAAAGCCCGTCGATCCAACGCGCGGCGTGCGATCCAGACTGAAATCGTCACTGCAAAAAGGGCAACGAGGATAGAAATCGCCAGCAGCAGCCACTCGGTCCTTACTCCACCGGATACCAGGTCGGGCCTTATTGAGGCCAGGGCCGCGACGAGGAGCGAAAGTGTGATCGAGAGGGTGACCGCAATGACCAGCATGGACCCGCTTTGGCCCAGCAGCCGCCAGCCGGCCCGCAATCGTCGCTCCTCCGGGGACAAGAAAATGCGCGCAAAGAGGCCGGGTTGAGTGTGCGCCGGGTCAGTGGATGGAGCGGCCAAGATTCGGATCGATCCGAGTGCGCGGTTGAAGTAGGCAGAAGCACGCACTCATTGGCGGACCATTGTGTGAATTCGCCCGTGTACACAAATCCCGGGCCGGAGCTCGGCAATCCCGACGAGAAGCTCTCGGCCGACCCCGGCAAGAGCCTCATTTGATGAGTGTGTGGATCGGCCCGTGTGCACAAAGCCCCGGGCGGAGCTCGGCACTCCCGACGAGAACAGCTCGGCCCGCCCTGGCGAGAGGCTCATTTGATGAGCGTGTGGACTTGCTCGTGCATGTACAGCTGCAAGTAGTAATGTCCGCCGGCGTTTTTTCCCGACGAACCGGAACCTTTCCAGCCGCCAAACGGCTGGAAGCCGGGCCAGGCCCCCGTGGTCGCACCCTGTGGTCGATTGGCATAAGTGACGCCGGCCTCGATGTTCTCGAAGAACCAGTCTGCCTCCTCGTCACTGCCGTAGAAGCCCGCGGTGAGCCCGTAGCTGCTGCTGTTTGCCAGCTCAATCGCCTGATCCAGAGTCTGGAAAGAATGCACCATCGTGACCGGCAGGAACATCTCATGTTGCCATAATCGGTGATCGGTCTTGACGTGGGCCACGATGGTTGGCTCGCAGAAGAAGCCTTTGTCCAGATCCCCCTCCGTGACGACCTTGCCTCCGGTCAGGAATTCGCCGGCCTTGGATAGTTCTTCGCTGTAGTCCTTGAAATCCTGGTAAGCGCCGCGGTTGATTACGGGGCCCATAAATACGGCCCGATCGGTCGGATCTCCCACCCGGAGATCTTGCGCAGCCTCGATGAGTTTCGGCACAAACTCACCGTAGATTTCTTCATCCACGTAAATCCTCGAATTGGCCGAACACTTCTGACCTTGCAGGCCGAAGGCGGAACGCAGGACACCTGAGACCGCTCGATCGAGGTCGGCGTTGCGCGTGATCAACGAGGGATTCTTTCCGCCCATCTCCAGGATGATCGGGCGCGGGTATCGGCCATTTGCAAATGTGCGGTAGATAGACATGCCGACCTCGAAGGAGCCGGTAAACGTGATTCCGTCGACCAACGGGCTGTTCACGAGCGCTTCTCCCAGCGTACTGCCGGGGCCGGTCACGTAGTTAAACGCGCCGTCCGGCAACCCTGCGTCCCGGAAACATTCCGCCAGCAGACGCACGGTCCACGGGGTATCGGTGGCGGGTTTCATCACGACGGTGTTTCCCGCGACCAGCGCCGCGCCGGCGGGTCCGCCGGTCAGGGCCGCTGGAAAATTGAAGGGACTGATGACGACCCAGACACCATAGGGTCGAAGCACCGAGATGTTTCGCGCCTGATACTCCTTGAGTGGATCTTCGCCCATGCGTACCACGAAGCCGTCGTTAGATTCCATCTGATCGCAGGCATAACGAATCAGGTCGGCGGCCTCGGCGATATCCGCCAGTGCCTCCATGCGATTCTTGCCCACTTCGAGTGAGATCACGGCCGCAATCTCATACACGCGCGCGTCGATCTGACCCGCGGCGCGGCGCATGGTCGCTACCCGCTCCTTCCACGGCATTTGAGCCCACGAAGGTTTTGCGCGCTGAGCAGCCTCGAGCGCGCGATGCGCGTCCTCTTCGGTGCCGCTCTGAAACGATCCCAAGACCCACTCCTGGTTGATCGGGGATCGATCCTCAAATTTCTGGGCCGCCTGTACCTCCTGCCCGTCGATGATCATGGCGTGTTCGGCGCCCATCGCGCCCCTGACCGCTTCCAAAGCCGCCTCGTATTCTTGGTGCAGCGCCTCAGGGGGATCGTACATGGTCGCATAGGTGAGCCGAAAATCACCCGATACCTTCTCTGCCATGGAACTTAACTCCTTTGTACGCGCACGCGTCCCAACCCCCAGAATTTGCGGGCGAGAACTTGATACGCGCCCGATGTTGAAAGTATACCGTTCGGAGATGGTCACTCGAATTCGTCCATGCCCGGGCCCGATGAACGGGCCAAAATCTTCTGGGCGGTCTCGATCACGCCGCCGCGCGCGATGCGCCGGTTGAGTCCAATCAGTTTCTGCTTGAATTTCCTGGAGAAGAGACGAGCGGGGGAGGGTAGGCCCCTAACGGAGAGAGTTTGACTGACTGCGAACGACCACAAATACGCCCGCTAACACCACCAACCCTCCCAGAATCTGCGTCGTATTGAGAGCTTCGCCGAGCAGTGCGCCGGCCAGGATGGCAGTGATCACCGGTTGACCCAGCAGGGTGGGAGCGACGACAGAAGCTGGAAGGTAACCCAGGGCGAATCCGATCGCGAAGTAGCCGAGGATCTGGGTAATCATGGCGATGGCTACGAAAGCGCGAAAGGTGGCGGGCGGATAACCCCCCAGGGGTTGATCCAGGCCAAGACTTAGGAGCAAGAGCATCACCGCCGAACTCACGGCTGCCAACCAGAAGTAGCTGAGCGAATCCAGCTTCTGCCTGCCCAACTGCGTAATCAGAAAGTAACCCGCATAAAACACGGATGCAAGCAGGCCAAGCAGGGATCCGATTAGCTGCCCCTCGCGCTCCAGCCCCAATATGAGGCCGGCACCCACCAGCGCCAGGACCGTCCCGATCCAGAACGCCGGCGCCAGTCGCTGGCGAAAGAATATCAAGGCTCCCAGGCCGACCCACAAGGGTGCGGTGTTGGCGAGCAGAGTTGGATTCGTGGCGCCTGAGAGGACGACGCCGCTGGCCCAGGCGGCCAGGTCGAAGGCGAAGAAAATTCCCCCGAGAAGCGCGATCCGGACCGCGCGCCAGGGGGGCCAGGAGCCTTTGTAAACTCGAATGGCGAAGGGGGCGGCCACCACGACCGCCGCGATGGCCATTCGGTAAAAGCTGCTCACCACACCTGGTGCTGCCGCCCAACGCACGAGGATGGCCGAAAAGCCCAAACTAAGAACTCCCGCCCCAAGCGCCAAGTAGGCCAGGCGTATGGAGCGGGAGCGTGAGGCTACTTCCAGATTAGCTGAGCTCAGCCCTCAAATCCTTCGAAGCCGTCAAGGAAGCGGCAGGGTTCGTCGCCGCACCGGAAGTCAAACCGGAAGCCTTCCGGCAGTTCCCCTTGGAATTGAAACCCAGGCCCTAGCTCGCCAAAGAACCGACCCAGGAAATTTCCCCCGAGTGAGCTTCCTCGCGGCCGCGCACCGAGCTCCACCTCAATCGGGATGCGGCGTCCGTTGCGGACGATGGTCAGTTCGACCCGCTCGCCAGGCTCATAATTGCCGATTCGCGCATCCAGCGGGTGGTCCTGGTCGACCCTTGCGCCGTCTACCGCGAGCACAATATCGCCTTGTCGCAGCCCGGCTTCATCGGCCGGACTATGCTGCTGGACCTCGATGATGAGCGCGCCCCGCTCCACGTCCAGGTTTTCCTCTTCCTGGAGCTCAGGAGTAATCACTCGGAAGGTCACTCCCAGATAGGTTTGGCTCAGGAAGGGGAGTTCTCCACGGTTCCCAGGTGGAATCAGCTGGTCCAACCCACCGCGGCGGAGGTCGCCGCGCGGAAGGAATTCCTCCAGCAGCGGTCCGAGGGCCTGCACCGCGGTCTCAGGAAGCTCGGCCAAGGTTTGAGCCTTACCCGCCGACTTTCCCCACTGGTAGCCAAGGAATAGTCCGCCACCCAGGGAAATAACGGCGATGCCCGCCGCAACGGCTACGGCGAGAAGTACAACAACCAGTGAATACCGCTTTTCTGCCATGTGCTCCTCCCTCCACCATCGAATACAGTCCTTTTATCATCCGCAAATTAGGCCGAAATGATAAATAGGTTCAAGAGTGATGAACCGATTAATTCCCGAGTTCGCTGTTTATGAGCTCGACAAAATTCTCAAGCGGCTGGGCACCAATCAAAGGGATGCCGTTGATGAAGAAAGTAGGAGTGCTGCTCACGCCTATGCTGACGCCATAGTCGAGGTCCTCCGCCACCTCGTCCACATACCGCTCGCTGTTCACGCATTCCATCAGGGCCTTTTCATTCAGATTCAGGTCCAGAGCGGCCTGTTCGTACCCGGAGGAATCTAAGGTGTAGTCGCCAGACAATAGGGCATCGTGGTAATCCCAATAGGCGTCTTGTTCGTTGGCACAGTGGGCGGCCTGTGCGGCGACGGTTCCCACGCGACCGCCCTGAACGATGGGGAAATCCTTGTACACGAATCGAATCTGGTCCGGAAAAGTGGCAAACAGCTCCTGCGACACTTCCCGGTGCCAGAGTTGGCAATATGGGCAGCTGTAATCGCTGAATTCAACGAGCGTAATCGGCGCATCGATTGGTCCAAACGACGGATCGTCGCCCGGGTCGACATCAATTCGCCTGGCCTGACTTGCCCCAAAGTCGGCTTCAGTGGCGATCACCTGTTCGCGGCCCCACAAGATGTAACCGTAGACCATCCCCAGGCCGAATGCCAGGGGGATCAACGCCAAATAAAGATGGGATCTTCTCAGCCGGATATATTGGGGATCGTTGAGGGGGTCGAGAACACCTGCTGACCTCAGGGATTCCTCGGTGTCCGAGGACATAGTGCGGCATTATAGCACCCGCGGTGGGGATCGATTCCACAGGCCGGGCTGCCTGTGCACGATGAAAATTCCGTCCGGGAACTGCGCCGGCGGGCGATTCTATTGCGCGTCGTGCCTAAAAATTCGGTGCATGCCCTCCGGCCATTGATTCTCGTGTCTCCAGTTGTATAATCCCTATCTTGGGCGGTTAGCTCAGCTGGTTAGAGCGCATGCTTGACATGCATGAGGTCGTTGGTTCAAATCCAATACCGCCCACACAATCGAATACACAGAACGCAATGACCGGGACGAGTATCGAGGCCAAGAGTTTACAGGGACGCAGGACCGTCGACTGAGAGTCCTGCGGAAGCTTTTGCTCGAGAAAACCCCCCGCGAGCGGGATCCGGAAAGCCCCGGGCAGTTTTAGGCCTGGAGCGACTAAGGAGAGCGGCTCAGCCCCGTTATCGGCTGACTGGAGATGGTCCTCATCTTTAAGGATCAATCTGGGTGGAACCGTGTGAGCGAAGGCTCTCGCCCCAGCGGGGTGAGAGTTTTTTGTTTGGGATAGTGGAGGTCGTAAATGACGAAGAAAAATTATGAGGAGACGGAGCTATACCGCATCCGGCATTCTTCCGCGCATGTAATGGCTCAGACCGTAATGGAGATGTTTCCGGGGGAGGCCAAACTCGCCATCGGACCACCGATCGCGGACGGCTTCTACTACGACTTCGATCTGCCACGCTCGTTGACTCCGGAGGACCTGGAGCTCATCGAGAGTCGCATGCGCGAGATCATCGATGGAGATTTTAAGTTTGAGACGCGGGTGGTCTCGGCCGAAGAGGCGCGCGAGATATTTGAGGGTCAACCTTATAAGCTCGAACTGATAGAAGGACTCGAGGGTGGTGGAGTGGACGAATACGGCGAACCCACGGAGGCCGCTCCGGAGATCACAGTATATACGCATGACACGTTCATCGATCTCTGCCGCGGGCCGCACCTCGAGCGCACGGGCCAGATCAACCCCGCCGCGCTCAAATTGCTCAATGTGGCCGGCGCCTACTGGCGAGGGGACGAGAAACGACCCATGCTGCAGCGCATCTACGGCACCGCCTGGAAGACGAACGAAGAGCTCGAGCACCATCTCTGGAAACTCGAAGAGGCAAAGAAGCGCGACCACCGCGTACTGGGACGTGAGCTGGATCTTTTCAGCATCAGCGAAGATGTGGGTCCGGGATTGATCCTCTGGCACCCCAAGGGCGCCATGGTGCGCAAGTTGGCCGAAGATTTCAGCCGAGAAGAACACGAGAAGGCTGGATACGACTTCGTGTACACCCCGCACATAGGCAAGGCGCAGCTTTGGGAAACCAGCGGCCACCTGGATTGGTTCGCGGACGCGATGTATCCGCCGCTCGAAATCGAGCAGCAGAAGTACTACCTCAAACCGATGAACTGCCCGTTTCACATCCAAATCTATAAGAGCAAGACCCGCTCGTATCGCGATTTACCGGTGCGCTACGCTGAATGGGGCACGGTGTACCGCTACGAACGCAGCGGGACGCTGCACGGGTTGCTGCGGGTACGTGGTCTCACGCAGGACGATGCCCATCTTTTCTGCCGCCCGGATCAGATGCCGGAAGAGATCGACCGCACGCTGGAATTCAGCTTGCATATCTTGCGTTCTTTTGGCTTTGATCAGATTCACGCCTATCTGGCGACGCGCGATCCCGAGAAGGCCGCCGGCGATCCGGCGCAATGGGAAGCGCCGACCCAGGCCCTGCAAGATTCGTTGGAGCGCTCTGGATTGCCTTATCAGATCGAAGAAGCCGAGGCCACCTTCTACGGCCCCAAGATCGATCTCAAGGTCAAGGACGCGTTAGACCGGGAATGGCAGCTCTCGACCATCCAGTTCGATTTCTTCCTGCCGGAGCGGTTTGGGCTGGCATACGTCGGCAAAGATGGCCAGGAGCATCAGCCGTACATGATCCATCGCGCGCTGATGGGCGCCATGGAGCGTTTCTTTGGCACACTCATCGAGCACCATGCGGGCGCCTTCCCGGTGTGGCTCGCGCCGGTTCAGGTCATCCTGATCCCAATCGCCGACCGTCACGTGGAGTATGCCCAGGGTGTGGCCGATCAACTACGCGAGGCGGGACTGCGGATCGAACTGGACGATCGCAGCGAGCGGATGAATGCCAAGATTCGGGACGCGCAGTTGCAGAAGGTCCCATACATGTTGGTCATGGGGGACCGCGAAATTGAGGTCGGTCAGGTTTCAGTTCGACTGCGCTCGGAGGAAAATCTGGGGGCGATGTCGATTGAAGGGTTCCTTGAGCGGGCGAAGACGGACATCGAGGAGAAGAAATGAGGGTCAGGATCGCCTCCGTAACGTAGCGCGGCCCACAGACGGCGGGCGACCAAATATAATATGACCCTTTCATGGCCATGGTGCAATCCGCCCTCCTTGCTCTGTTCCTGTTCTTGGCGGCTGGTGTTTATCCAGCCAAACAGGTAGATCCCCCAACCGAGACGCGAGACTACCTGTGTGCGCCAAGGCTGCAGCTTCGCCAGCCGCAGCGCTGCCCAAGCTACGGCCCGGGGGGCAAACTTGCCGAGCTGGCCCAGCTGGGGCTGCTTTCGCCGGCACCGTTGCCGGCCGCGGCGATCGACCAGTCCCTGGGTTACTTTCCATTCAGCTACGCGAAGGTCGGCTCGGGTCCGGTCTCATTCTATTCCAGCGCGGAGGATGCAGCCGGCGGGGGCGGCGGGGTCTCATCCATCGGCAAAGGATTCGTCTACGTGTCCTACAACGACCGACTGGAGCGCGGGGGATCCACCATCTACGCCACTTCGAACGGGTATGTGCGCGGCAGTCAGGTCAGTCGAGTGGAGGTTCCGCGTTCTGTTGGATTGGTGTTTGAGCGTACGCCGGATCGACCCTTCGCCTGGATAATTGCGGGGGGTACGTGTCCATCGAAAGAACCCGGCGGAGCTCCCGACTACAGCACGGGCCCTTGTTTCACCCGCAACACGGTGGTCCAGATCTACGGCGAGCAGCAGGTCGGCGAATGGATATGGTATCGGATTGGGCCGGATGATTGGATTGAGCAGCGGCTGCTTGCGGTCGTGAACCCCGATCCGACGCCGCCCGAGGGGGTGGACCCACAGGACCGCTGGATTTCGGTCAACTTGTACGAACAGACGGTGACGGCCTATGAGGCCGGGGTCCTGAAGTTTGCAACGGCAGCCTCCACCGGCCGCAACGGATTCTGGACGAAGCCGGGCCTGTTCCAGGTCTGGGCGAAGCTCGAGCGGACCGACATGAGCGGAGGCGTGCCGGGCGACCCAAACAATTACTACTTCCTTCAAGACATTCCCTGGGTGTTGTACTTCGATCAGGGCAGAGCGCTGCACGGAACCTACTGGCACGCCAAATTTGGTACGCCGACCTCGCGCGGATGTGTCAATCTGGGTTTCGCCGATGCGAACTGGATTTTTGATTTCGCACAAGAGGGGTCCTGGGTGTACATCTTCGACCCCTCCGGGAACACACCGACCGACCCCTCGCTGTACGGTCCCGGCGGCGCGTAGGCGCTCCGCGGTCGGTCGCGTATCTTTCGCGGCCGGACCTGTACTTATCCTCCCTTTCTAACAGCCGCTTGCCACAGGCGCCCATTTCGAGCCTGCGTGTGGGTCCAATTACAATATTATGTAAAGAAGTATGGAGCAGAAGGCCTCCGGTGGTACTAAAGTACTCTGCCCTGATTTGATCCCTCGACTCTAAAATCCTGCTCACTTCCAAAAACTGCCGCTCGATCCGGAAGGGGGTCCCAATGTACGCCGAAAATGAACTGTTGTTCCCGTCTCATGTGATTCCTAAACTCAGGGAGTCGCGGGGGGAAGCCTGGACCAAGCTAGTAGATCGCGTGTCCAGGCTTCCCGAGAATCATCCCGATAGCCTGGCGTTCTCGCTCATGATGATTCGCTTGGACGGATGTATGTCCTGCGAAACCGATTCATACCGGGCCATGAAGGGTTGCTTGGGCTGTGCACTCCAGACCCTGAGGCGCCACAAAGGCTCCGATCAGGAGCTCTTGAAGCGTTATCAGGCGGCCTCGGTGAAAATCGAGGAACATCTGGAGTCGCTTCCCACAGCACCAATTTACATCGCCGCTCGCGCCGCCTGAGAACCTAACACCGCGAATGGCAGGGGCTGTCCCATGGGGCAGCCCTTTTATTTTATTGAGCGCAGGCTCTTATGCGTGGTCAGGGGTCCTGGCCGCGCCGAGCCCCGACCGCGTTATGCGCTCAGTCGGACGGGACCCAGACCGCGGCGTTGTCGAAGAGGGTCCGCGATCTCTTCGGAGGCTAGCGAAGCCTCGTACGAGATAAGCAATTCCGCTTCACCGGTGGGCGCGCAGGGAGCGGGGTCGGCAGGCTCCGACGGTGGCTCTTCCGTCGCGACATCCAATTGGACCGTCGCCTGGGCCTCGGGAGGGATCTCATCAGCCGGCTCCGGCGTAGCGCACGCTGCGACAAACATAGCGGCCGCGAGGGCAAGAACTACCATGAGCGACGGGTTGAGGCGCATCTTGGAACCTCTTTCTTGGAGTCTTGGGGAATTGCCGCGAGCCAATCGGGTCGATCCCTCGCCGTCAAGCTAGCCCTTAGACCGGCGGTACTCTCCCTCCGTCGACACGCCATGGCGCGCCGTTCAAGGGGTTGCGAGCGAGCCTGACTGTCTCCTCAGGCGGCTACACGGCGAAGATTCGTTCGCCTGCTCGATATAGTTATCGATCTGTTAGGATCTTCCGTTGTGCGCCACCGTGATGGCGATGTGTCCCTTCTTGTGCCCGCCTTCGACGTACCGATGAGCCTCGGCGGTCTGCTCGAGCGGAAAGTGTTTGTCGATGATGGCCGTGATCACCCCCGCCTCGATAAGCTCCTTGATTTCAGCGAGATCATCAATCCTTTCGGGCAACGCCAAGGCGCAGATCACCTTCTTGCTCGACGCTATGGAAGTCCGCAGCATGTCAAGGAGATCTCTCGCCTTGAAGCTGGCCAAAAAATAGCGTCCGTTTTCTGTCAGCGAGTTCTTGCAGCGGGAGAACGAGCTCCTGCCCAACACGTCGAAGATCAGGTCATAGGTTTCTCCGTTTTGGGTGAAGTCCTCCACGGTGTAGTCGATGACCTTGTCGGCTCCCAACGCGCTCACGAACCCCAACCGGGGCGTGCCGCATACGCCAGTGACCTCTGCCCCATAGTGCTTGATGAGCTGCACGGCCGCTGAGCCGATCCCTCCGGAAGCACCATGGATCAAGACCTTCTCTCCGCGCTGGACATTAGCCTTGCGCAGCAGATTCAACGCGATCAGCGCCCCATACGGGACGACCGCCGCTTCCTCATAGGTCACATTGCCCGGCTTGATCGCGACCATCCCGCCTTCAGGCATACACACATACTCGGCGTCGGCCCCCATCTGGTCGCCGAGATGTCCAAACACCTGGTCGCCCGTACCGAACAGCCGCACCTCGTCGCCAATGGCTTCGACCTCGCCTGCGAACTCGTGCCCGAGGATTCCCCGTTTGGGCTTATTGAAACCAAACGATATTCGCCCCAGGAACCACATAGGCAGAGGCATATTGAAGTCTCGGGGGGAGATCGAGCCAAATTTCCGGACGACGAGATCCCCGAAGCTTATGGATGTTGCGTGTACCTTGATCAGGATTTCGTTTGCCTTCGGGGTCGGCTTCTCCACCTGAGTCAGCTGAAGAACTTCGGGGGGTCCGTACTCTGTGTAAACGATCGCCTTCATGAGTTTCCTCCAAGATTGATTTAGTCCAGCCGTTTTCGGTTTGGTCTGCGACGCAGTCATGATGTAGTTCTCCTCTATTCGTTGTTTTCTGGGTACCGGAACACCTCGTCCAGTGGAACGCTGAAGGCTCGGGCAACTTGGAAAGCCATCTCGAGCGATGGCGAGTAACGGCCCTGTTCGATGGCGATGATGGTCTGTCGCGTTACGCCAACGCGATCAGCGAGATCCGCCTGAGTCATCTCATCGTTTGCGAACCGGAGGGCCCGAATGGAGTTGGTGACTTTCGTCGGCTTCCCCATGACTAGAAACCTCGGCGATAGGCGACGATCTTCACGATCGAAGATATGGTTGCCGCAAGGACGCCTGCCAGGTAGATCGCGTTAGCGATCCAGAATGGCTCGAACTCCGCCATCGCCAGGCCGAGCGGTAACAGAATCAAGAGACCGAGGACGCTGTACCCGATCGATTCCCCGAACCGATTGATGTTCTTATCCCGCTCGTCCTTCTTGTCGGCCTCGCTGGGCGCCGAAATTGCGACCACGATGTAGGCGACGATCGTAGCCACGATCGTGGCGATGATGGCCGTGATCATCGGTCGCACGTACCCGATCTCCGACACCGGGATTACTCCGACTTGCCCGAGTACACCCGCGAAGTAGACCGCGGATACGATAAGCACGACGATCATGTATGCCCATCTACCCTTCTCTTCAAATGACATTGCAGCTCCCTTGTAAACAAACGTTGACACAATGTAATGTAAACATGACATCATGTCAAGAGTTGTTTACCTGAAATGTCGATGGAGAGAGCACTGTGTTTTGAGCGTTACTCGGCATTTTGAAAGAAGAGGGTGTCCTGCTATAGACTCGTGTGGCCGGTGATCCGGCAATCCCCAGTGACGCCCAAGAGGAGACTGTGAGGGGCGGCAAGGCCGACATAAAGGTCCGAATTCACTCGCAGCTTTACGAGCACATGACTTAAGGTCACGTGCTTGGTAACCTGCCCCCGCCCTTTTGATTGGAGGCCCAAACTCACAAGATCACGTGCTTACAGGATTGAGACAGAAGTAGATCGCAAAGCCCCCCGCCACCGATCGGGGGCTTTGCGGTCCTATCTGCGGATTGTCCGCCTGAACCAAGGCGGTGAGCGGCGAACCCTAAAAAGTCCGGCTGGGTCGAGCGGCCCGAGGAAATCACGTTCACGTCTCGGGATACCCGCCACCTGGGCTCGATGCTTCAAGCCGCAAGCCGCAGGGCCTCACAGCACAATGGATCAAACGGTAGATGCGCATACCACAGCGATCAACGGTTGGAAATTTGAACAGAAGGAAGAAGGCAAAGGTTAGGAGAAGGTGAAATACTCGGGGTGTGTGAAGGCCTGGAACGCCTGATCGATTCCCGCGTCCACAAGGGGCTGAGGCCGGATCCGCTCCAGCGAGTGGCTATATGACTTCAGAACGCTGGTCCTCTGCGAAGCATTCTCATACAGGTGCTTCACGTTCATCTATTGCCCCAAGTCTTCTAGTATTTCTTCAGCAGCCTGCTTAGTCCCGGCATCCAGGCCCAGCTCTATAGACTTCTCGAGGTCCGAGATAGCCCTTTCTCGCTCTCCGATCTCGCCGTGCACCAGGCCGCGCAGGTAGTACGCACTTGCAAAGCCAGAATCAATTTCAATGGCCTTACCCAGATCGGCCAGAGCCTGGTCATGATTGCCTATTAAGAAATAGGCAACCCCGCGGTTGTTGTAGGCATAAGCGTCCTCTGGGTCGAGGGCGATGGCTTGGTCGTAGTCGGCGATGGCGCGCTCGAGGTCGCCTTTGTTGGCGTAGGCGAGCCCGCGGTTGTTGTAGGCATCAGCGAACTGCGGGTTGAGGACGATGGCCTGATCGTAGTCGGCGATGGCGCGGTTGAAATCGCCCTTGTCGTCGTATGCATTTCCCCGGTTGACGAATGCAGCAGCGAACTCCGGGTCGAGGGCGATGGCCTGGTCGTAGTCGGCGATGGCGCGCTCGAGGTCGCCTTTCTGCTTGTAGGCGTTCCCGCGGTCGACGTAGACTTTAGCGAACTCCGGGTCGAGGGCGATGGCCCGGTCGAAGTCGGCGATGGCGCGGTCATAATCGCCCATGTCTTTGTAGGCAACCCCGCGGTTGTTGTAGGCTTTACGATCCTCCGGGTCGAGGACGATGGCCTGATCATAGTCGGCGATGGCCCGATCGAGCTCGCCTTTGTCGGCGTAGGCAGCCCCGCGATTGTTGTAGGCGTCGACGATCTCCGGGTCGAGGGTGATGGCCCGGTCGAAGTCGGCGATGGCGCGGTCGAAGTCGCCTTTGTAGGCGTAGGCGAGCCCTCGGTTGTTGTAGGCTTCAGAGTACTGCGGGTCGAGGGCGATGGCCTGGTCGTAATCGGCGATGGCCCGGTCGGGGTCACCTTTCTGCCTATAGGCGATCCCGCGGTTGTTGTAGGCTAAAGCGAACTCCGGGTCGAGTGCGATGGCCTGGTCATAGTCGGCGATGGCCCGGTCGGGGTCACCCTTGTCAGCGTAAGCATTCGCGCGGTTGTTGAAGCGAGGCGCCGCCTGCGGGTCGAGTGCGATGGCCTGGCCGTAGTCGGCGATAGCCTGGTCGAAGTCGTGTTTTCTTTCGTAGGCGAGCCCGCGGTTGTGGTACGCCTTAGCGTCCTTCGAGTCGAGGGCGATGGCCTGGTCGAGGTCGGCGATGGCGCGGTCATAATCGCCCAAGTCGTTGTAGGCAGCCCCGCGGTTGTTGTAGGCTAAAGCGTACTTCGGGTCGAGGTCAATGGCCTGGTCGTAGTCGGCGATGGCCCGATCGAATTCGCCTTTGTCGAAGTAAGCACCGCCGCGGTTGAGGTAGGCTTTAGCGAACTCCGGGTCGAGGGTGATGGCCCGGTCGTACTCGGCAATGGCCCGGTCGGGGTCGCCTTCATCGTCGTAGGCATTACCGCGGTTGTAATGTTCGATAGCTTGAGCATCAGGCCCGACTTGGGAGGGAGCGCAGGCAGCAAGAACGGCCCCTATCAAAAGGCCTGCCAGAACAAAGAGTGCTTTCTTTTTCATTTGCAGACCCCCTCTAAGCAACCTAACGTAATAACACACAAAACTCGTAAGGCGGCTGCGAGCTGAGCGGCCCGACATAGACGACAAAGCCCAAGCTCACTCGAAGTCGGGCTGGCTGCGATGCTAGATCGGACAGTCGACCCACCGCGACAATGAGACTAACTATTTACAACGCGACCAGATGAGAGAAGATGCGGAGGCCGGGTCCGCCCCGGCGAATGGTCAGCTCGATTAATGAGCAGAATCGCTAGCTACCCCTGCCACATTCTGACGATCTCCAAACTACCTGAGTAGTTGAGGGAACGTCTGATCAATGCCCGCGTCCCCAAGGAGCTGAGGCGAGTCCGTTCAGGCGAGCAGCTAGATGGTTTCAGAATGCTAGTCCTCTCCGAAGCTGTCTCAATCCTGTGCATCCCGTTTATCTATTGCCGCAGGTCTTGGAGTAATCCTTCAGCAAACTGTTTACTTCCGGCATCCAGGCCCAGCTCTATAGATTTCTCGAGGTCCGCGATTGCCCGTTCTCGCTCTCCGATCTCTGAGTGCACTATGCCGCGCAGGTAGTACGCATGTGCAAAGCCAGAATCAATTTCAATGGCCTCACCCAGATCGGCCAGAGCTTGGTCATGATGGTCTATTAAAAAATAGGCGCGCCCGCGATTGTAATAAGCTAAGGCAAGCTGCGGGTCGAGCTCAATGGCCTGGTCGAAGTCGGCGATGGCCCGGTCGAGCTCCCCTTCGCCGCCGTAGGCAGTCCCGCGGTTGGTGTAGAACAAGGCAAGCTGCGGGTCGAGGGCGATGGCCTGGTCGTAGTCGGCGATGGCGCGATCAAAGTCGCCTTTGCGCCCGTAGGCGTTCCCGCGGTTGGAGTAGGCCTCAGCGAGCTGTGGGTCGAGCGCAATGGCCTGGTCATGGTCGGCAATGGCGCGATCAAGGTCGCCTCGCCGTCGGTAGACGTTCCCGCGGCCGGTGTAGGCCAGGGCAAGCTTTGGGTCGAGGGCGATGGCCCGGTCGTAGTCGGCGATGGCCCGGTCGAGCTCGCCTTTGTCGGCGTAGGAAATCCCGCGGCGGTAGTATGCCAAGGCGAACTGCGGGTCGAGGGCGATTGCCTCAGTGTATTCCTCAACTGCTAAGTCAAAATTGCCTTGCTGTTGATTCCTTAGCCCACGATCGTAATGTTCGATAGCTTGAGCATTAGCCTCAACAGCTTGAATATTAGTCTCGATAGCTCGATTATTAGTCTCGACCTGAGAGCGAGCGCAAGCAGAAAGGAAGGCCCCTATCAAAAGGCCTAGCAGGACAAAGAGTGCCTTCTTTTTCATTTGCAGATTCCCTCTAATCAACCGAATCATATTAATGCAATAAGGCCATGAGACGGCTGCGAGCTAGACGGGCTGACATAGACCACAGAGCCCCACACCAGGTCGGGCTGGCTGCAATGATGGTTGGATTGGAGGCCCCACTGCGACAATGAGACTAATTGTCTACAACCCGAGCAGGTGGCAAACGAGGCGGAGCCCGGGCTCGCCCCGGCGAGTGGTTAGCTAGCCCGAATTGAGGGTGGGATCGTTTGCTACCCCTGCCACATCCTGACAATCTCCAATCCACCTGAGTAATCCACGGAACGCCTGATCTATTCCCGCATTCGCATGAGTTGAGGCCGGTGATAACCTGGATCTCCAGATGCATGTCGTTCGGAGTTATTCAGGGCGCCAACGGCGCCATCCTGACGGTGGAGCAACTGATAGGAGGCCATACCGGACGATAGCCTGACCCTGGCTTGGGTGCCTGGGACTCCAGTCGACCCTGTGATAGCTCTGAGTGCCGAGTGCCAGCAGCTCCGGCGCAAGCTATGCATCTCACCGAGCGCTGATTCGCATGTTGACTGAAGTCTGCGTTTCACAATCACAAGCGTCGCACAATAGAGGTTATATTGAGTAGCTGACCAATTTGTGCAGTGCAAATCTCAGGATTGGGTTAAAGGCTGCGTGGATTGACTTAACATATTTTCGGCCTCATCCGGGCAAGGAGTGGATTGTGGAATATCGTTATCTTGGCTCGTCAGGATTACAAGTTTCATCCTTGTCGCTCGGAGGCTGGATCACTTTCAGTCACCAGCTCGAAGAAGAGCTGGCTTTCGAGTGTATGAAAGTTGCCTACGATGCGGGTGTGAACTTTTTCGACAATTCCGAGTCCTACGGCTATGGACTCTCCGAGAAAGTCATGGGCAAGATAATCCAGAAGGCCGGGTGGAAGAGATCGAGCCTGGTCATGTCCACCAAGGTGTTTTGGGGTGGAACAGGTCCGAATGAGATCGGCCTTTCGAGGAAGCACATTCTGGAGGGTGTCGAGGCGGCGCTCGCACGGCTGCAGATGGACTATGTGGATCTGGTGTTTTGTCATCGCCCCGACATCCATACACCAATGGAAGAAACCGTGCGAGCCATGACCTATCTGATCGATTCGGGCAAGGTTTTTTACTGGGGTACCAGCGAGTGGAGCGCCCAACAGATCATGGAAGCATACTCCGTCGCACGGCGTGAGCGCCTCATCCCACCTCAAATGGAACAACCCGAATACAACCTCTTCCACAGGGACCGTGTGGAGAGGGAGTATGCTCCGCTCTACCGCAAGATTGGTCTGGGCACGACGGTCTGGAGTCCGCTCGCCGGGGGCTTAATCACGGGCAAATACAGTCAGGGCGTCCCTAAAGGTAGCCGCTCCACCTTGAAAGACTACGAGTGGTTACGCGACCGCTTCGAAGGCGAGGAGCCGCGTCGCAGAGCCGAGCAAGTCAAGCAGCTGCAGCCCATTGCCGATGAATTGGGATGCTCGATGGCGCAGCTGGGGCTAGCATGGTGCTTGAAGAACCCGAACGTCAGCACCGCCATCATGGGGGCATCGAGCCCTGAACAAGTTGCCGAAAATATTGAGGCCTTGACGGTTGTCGACCGGCTGACCGAGCAGATCATGCAGCGGATTGAAGTGGTCCTGGACAACAAGCCAGAGCCTGAGCCAGATTTCCGCGAGCCATAGGACTGAATGCCTGTTCTCAATACCTATCTAGCTGCCCCTTCCGCTTGCTATTGGGAACAGGTCCTATAGGGCTCCATCAGGTGCGGAACGCTGACTGAGTAAGGGATGTGGGAGCTGGCTAGCTGCCCGATGTCGAGCACGTGACTTAGGATCACAAGCCTGGAATCCGACCCCCGCCCCTTTGATTGTAGGCCCAAGCTTTAAAGATCACGTGCTCACTGGAATGAGACAGAAATATAGCGCAAAGCCCCCGAGCGCGGGCGGGGGCGTTGCGCTTCCATTGGTAAAATTTCCTCCTAGGAGCTCATACCATGCAAGGGTCAAGTGCGGGGGGCAGCTTCGAACTCCGATTTCCAGTCAAGAGCGAACCCGGGCGCGTACTCTTGCTGGAGAAGAGTCAAATTTTCTACGTCGAGGCCGAGGCCGACGACAGCATGATCCGGACGGCTCGGAAGAAGCGCTACCGGCACAGCGAGCGGCTGGACCAGGTCGAGGGCCGGTTGGCATCGCCGCCGTTCTTTCGTATTCACAGATCCTACGTCGTGAACCTGAATCGAGTGTTCGAGCTCCGATCACGAGGCGACGATGAGTGGGAACTCAAGATGGATCCGCCGGTCAACAAGGTGCTGCCGGTGAGCCGCCGCAGGCTCCGCGACCTGCGCGAGCTGCTCGGGATCTAGGGCCTCCCCCGCTCATGACGAAAACCCTCCATTCATCGTCCAAAACCCGCCGTTCATGACGAAAACCCTCCGCTCATGGAGGGTCCGCCCCATAGGCTCGCGACCATTCCATTCCCAGCTGCGATGTATAAAAAGAGCAGCTCGTGAGAATGCGGAATCGGAACAAAACAACCCAGACTCTGGCGATGAGAATAGGTATTCTAGCAACCTAATCCAGGTCACGTAACGTGGCCATTATTTCGCATGAATTTCTGCCTCGGGCCTGGCGTACACGGTTCGGATTCCCGGCGAGGATCCTCACTTCCAATGACACACTTACTCTGGGTTTTTGCTTATGGGTGCGGGTTGAGGCCTTGAAGGTTTGGGGCGTCGATACTATTTATAAGTTATCCGCGTTTTTGCGAAGAGACGCCGCCCCTGGGTTGAGATGAGTGGAAAAAAGATCCCTCCACCCCCGGATTGGGCCTTTTTTCGGCTCCGTCGACAGGCTGTGTAAAAAGGCCACTGAAAGAATAATAGTGTGGAGAAATCCCGTTTTCACGGTCTTTCAGCCCGCGCCGTCCCAATTTCTCGTCGAAATTGCCCTATGCGGCGGGGAGACAAATCAATCATCTGATGAATGGACCGACTTTTTACACAGTCTGGCGAGTGCTTAGGCTGCTCGATTCTCACAGAGCCTCTTCTAGCCTTTCTCAAGGGCTGCAGTGTATTGGCCAGCCTCACCTTGGATCGTTTCGAAAATCTCCCAACCCAGCCCCTCAATGATCTCACCAAGTTCTTCCTCAGACACCAGGAGCAAGTCGACCCACTGGGTAGCCCACTTCTCGTAGCGAACCCTCTTCTTCACCCGGCTGGCAGCCTACCGCCGGCTTGATTCCAGGGGTGATAGGCTACAGGTTGGGGCCCAATCGAGCGGGAAGGAAACAAGGACTTATCGTACTTCCACAAGGAAACCGTAGTTCACATCGCCCAGGTGCTCCCATACGGCGAAGATGCTGAAGACATAGAGCCCCGGGTCCAGAGCCAATTCGAATTGAGTGCGCGATTCCAGCCGGAGCTCACGGCTGAGGTCGTATTCCCCCGGGAACGGCCAACTGGCCGAATCGGGATTGTCAGGGAGAAGGTCCGTCTCGGGGGAGACCGCAAAGACGGCCAGGCTCAGCGAGGTCGGAGGGGTCTGGACCGCGAGCTGGAGCGTGGCTATGATGGACGAGCTGGCCGGCAGCGGGTCGGCCGGAGTGGGCACGGCGAAATAATCGGCGCAGATCCCGCCCAGATCACCGGTGCTCCAGCAGAAGGTGCCGATGCCGGAGAGCTGTTGCGCGCCGTCGATGGTCAGTGTGGCCGGCGGTGGCGCGTCGAACTCCGGCTCCGCGCTGGGCGTGCCAGCGGAGGTGGAGGTCGGTGAGAGTGCGGGCGTTTGGGGAGCGCTAGGGCTCGGTACTGGAGCTCCCTCACAGGCGGTCGCGGCCCAAACGCCGACCACGCACAGGGCGATGCGCGCATGCCCGGCGAGCGGAGTGTGTGTGGATGAGACGGATCGAACCATGATGCTCCTCAGCTCGGCTACATTTGGATTGCAAGGCGGCCGCACGGACCCCTAAGACAGCGTGGGGGAGCTGGAGGTTCCCGAGTCGGGCTGAAAACAAGAGATTTAGGACACAGGGCGGGCGCCAGGCTGGAGACCCGAGCCCTGGGCTCCGTACGGTCGGGAGAGCGCTTTATGCGCCGCATAGCGCGCCTCGATAGCATGGCGAAAACCGACAACGAAGCCGGCGACGCTCGAAGCGCGCCACAGCGAGCCGGCTCAGGTGCATCCTTCAGTTAGATCGAAACCTCACGCACCCCGTGCTAACTGGCGTAGCCAGAGCCGTTACAACCAGCACATCCATTGTTTTGTCCAGGTCTTGTCGGGTTTTGGTCTGAGTGGCGACTGTCGGCACCGCATCGCTCGCACCCCACGTCTGGGTCAACAGCATTGACCGGTCCGTCGCAGCCTCTACCCAGGCCGCCCCTCCTGCTCACAGGCCCCATCCGCGTCGCTTCGAGGCTCGGAGAAGTTGTCCGCCGGGGACTGGCTCGAAAATGAAGTCCCTACCGCTTCGGCATGGGCTGTATTCAGGGAGATGCGGGAGCATGGTTATCCTGCTTAGGTTCTGTTAAATTCCAACGTTATTATTACTTTTCCTCGGGCGAGTCCACCTTCAAGATACCGGACAGCATCCGCAACCTCACTTAACCGGTAACGTCGATCGATAACAGGTACTACTTTGCCGGCTTCATGCGCTGGTTGTGCGGCTAACATTACGCATACAATCCCCACTATTCGCTGGAAACCAACTCTCCCATCGACCAATATGGGCCTCTACATTGCTCAGGCAGTGGCTCGCGCAACAGCTGCTTCAGCTTCTCCGTTAAGGGCACCTCACCGCCACCTATCCGTATCTCTTCTCCAACACGCGCCACGACCTCACCGTTCCGGTCTAATATCTCGATGACACCTTTATTGTTGTTCACAAAGAAGTCAGGTTGCCAAATTACCAGATGACTCCCACCGCTACCAGTAACACGCAAACAGCCCTCTGTCACGGCGAGTTTGCCTTGCAACAGGGCCTCCATGAAAGCCGCACTGCGCGTCCTCAGTTGCGGAAAATGGACCGTAGGATCGGGCGTCACCGCAAAAGGAATGTCCTCACCAAGCGGACCATAAGTGGAGACCGACCGGATGGTAGGTGTGGATGATTGAGGTGAACTACCTGCTGGGGCGGTGCAACCGAGAAGTGACGCGACCAATGGAATCAGCCATACAATGAGCTTCAACTTCTTATTTCCGATCATCATGGCCACACCCTTTCTTCGACACTTACTCCACCGACCGTCAGCCGCATAACGGCTGCGAGCTGCCTGCCTGCGGCCGCAAGGCTGTCCTGGCGGGCTAGGTCAGGGAGCGGCGCAGCAAAGCTACTTCATTTTATTCTCGCGCTGAGGCTGCGTCCGCCTGTCCTTGGCGGAGCCGAGGGCTCCCGCGAGTTGTCAGGCAGCGCATCTTGCTGTTCACAGGTTCGATTTCAATGTGGAAAACGAATGCGCGTTAATTGAATCCCCTGGCTATGAGCCATACCCCTAGAACTAACTCGAATGGAAGGTATAGAAGTCCGACTGCCATTACGGGGTGAGTGAAATCACGATCATAGAGCAGCAACAGGACAGGTATTAACAGCAGGCTGACCGCTACAAGGCCCCAGAGAGATAATGCCTGTGGGATGCCCCCCGATTTGAGAAGTAGGTAATACCACAGTATTCCGCCCAGGCAGAAGAATAGATTATGTATGCGGTCTCCCTGTCTATCAACGCCGTAATACAAGAAGTCACCCAGCGTTTGAAAGTAGGAGGATTCTGGAGCGCCCGCCTCTACGAATTCCTGGCTTAAAGGAATCAGAGCAAAGGCCCCTATCTTGCCTACGGCTAGAGTTATAGCTTCTGCCAAGAAGAATCCCAGGGCTACAAGCGCGATGATCGGGTACTTATTGCTGAAGACGCTATAAAACAGGACTCCCAGGACAACGATTCCAATGCTGTCAACCAGTGCAAGAAGATTACTGATCCGCATCCGGGTGAGGTTTTTTGAAATATTCACAAGCATATTGGATATGCTGCCGGATCCAACTACTGATGAGAGCAGGCGTTCACTGAATATGCTGGCTACAAAAATAATCAATTGCGCTGCACCCAAAAGCCTCACGGTATTCATATCTGTGTTCATTTTTCCTCCCCGTCTGCCAGGCTTGCTAGTACCGCACCAATTCCTGCCCCAAATACGACTCCCATGGCGATCTAGGCGCCCTTGCTCTCTCGATTGACCAATAGTTGTTCAATCCTGGACATCTCCATTGCAGGGACGCCTCTGTCATCTAAGCGGCGGTTCCAGTGCTAACACCACCTCTAGCTCGGTGCGAATCTCCTCAAGCGTCTGGGCCACCAACGTCTGTGGGAACCGGGAAGCGGTAGGTTCCTCATGGAAGTAGGAGGGCCAGTGCGGCTCCACTTCATACGTGAGTTCCATAGCCAGCTCCGTGAAGCCATCGGATTCACTAAGGGAAAACACCTGGGTGCCCCTTACATCGCCTCTGACATCCATGACCAGACGCCGGGGCCGATCGAGGGCAGCGATATGCATTTCATAATGCAGAATCCGGCCCGCGATCTCGAACTCATATCGATCCGATCCGGGGATTGAATTCGGCCGCCGTCGGCTTTCCAAGGGTGTGATGAAATCCCACCTTGTGCCGGGATCCGAAATGAAATCAAACACGGCTTCTATGGGCGCAGCAATCAAGATCGATCCCCGCCCCGTAAATTCAATCGTTCTAGCGTCCATTTCCATCTCCTAATTTCGCGAGTCTGCGCTCGAAGTAGGTCTTCTCGACCTGGTTCTGAGAGAGGTCTATGACCTCAAGATACGAGAGTTGGGTACGCTCCAGCTCTACCGGCGGCGCTCTCGCCGGACGAACAGGATCGTTCCCACCACCAAGAAACCGGCGAACATGGCGGCCATCACGATCAGATTGCTGGCCGGGCTGGCCAATACGGTGACCCCGGTCTGCGCATCCGGTCCGAAGTAGATCCCCCGCGCGAGATCGACGGCATATCGCATCGGTGAGATGCGAGAGAGGATCTCGAGATACCACGGCAGCACCCCAATCGGCGTCATCACCCCCGCCAGAAACAACTGCGGAAACATGATGAACGGGACGACCTGGTTAGCGGTGCGCCGGTTGTTGAAGTTGCCCAACAGCATCACGCCAAAGGAAGCTCCGAGTAGGGTTCCGAGGGTGCCAACGAGGAACAGTTCGAGAAGCAGTAGCGGCGTCGTCGGCACCCCGAGCACGGACCCCATGAGCAAGATCGCCAACCCACGCGGCAGGGCCACCAGGGATTCGCCCACAATTTTCCCCAGCACGATCGTGTAGCGAGAGACCGGCGAGACCAAGAGTTCCTGGCTGAAATCGCTCTCTCGGTCGTCGATCAACGAGATGACGCCCTCGGAGGCGGACATGAACAGTGTGTAGGCGAACACTCCAGTGAAGACGAAGGCCAGATAGTTGAATCCGATGCTCTCGCCGAGGTTGGCCTGCATGATCCCGCCGAAGACGCCGATGAGCAGCAGTGGAAACACGAAGCTCCACACCAGCCGCATCGGATCACGCAGGAACTTCAAGAGGTCGCGGTAGGAAATGGCCAGCAAGGCGTCGATGGTCATTGCGGACCGTTCACGATCTCGAGGTAGGCCTCTTCGAGGGAGGGCGATTCGGTTCGTACCGTCGTGAGAGGCGTGTCGATCTCCTTCACGATCTGCTGCACGCTGTGCCCATTGAGGGTGATCTTGACCGGGAAACCCGGGTCGAAGGTGAGGCCCAGGCCGCTGAGTTCGCCGCGTAGGCTGGCTTGATCCGCCGCCGCGGCATCCAGGATCAGAAACTCCCGCACCAACTCGGCTTTCAGCACGCCCGGCGTGCCTAAGGAAACGATCCGTCCCTGATTGAAGATGGCGATGTGATCGGCCTGTTCGGCTTCCTCGATGTAGTGAGTCGTCAGAAACAAGGTTGTTTCGCTCTCCTGGCGAACGACGTTCAGATGCTCCCAGAGCGTCCGCCGGCTGGCCGGGTCGAGGCCGGCTGTGGGTTCATCCAAGAACAGCACCTTCGGATGGTGCATCAGGCTGCGCACGATCTCGAGTTTGCGCTGCATCCCTCCGGAGAAGGTTTTCAGCGGCTTGAAGATGTCCTTTTCGATTCCAAGAAGCTCGGCAAGCTCGTGGATCCGTCGCTGGTAGGCGTCCGGCATCGTGGAGAAAGTGGGTCGAAAACGGTACAGGCCGTACAGTACGGCGTGCATCCGCACGTTCTCCTCCGCCGTCAGGTTGAGATCGAGGCTGGGCTTCTGGAAGATCACGCCGATGTGCTGCCGTACCTTGCTGGCTTCCCCAACCACGTCGTGACCTGCGACGCGGGCGCTGCCCGAGGTCGGAAGGAGCGAGGTGGTGAGGATCGATATCGTGGTGGTCTTCCCGGCGCCGTTGGGACCTAGGAGCGCGAAAAACTCTCCCGCCGCGACCGTGAACGAGACGTCGTCCACGGCGTTGGCTTCCTGCTTCTTGTACCGCATGGTCAGGTGTTCGATCTCGATCATCGATCTCCGGCCTCCCTGGCTCCGACTGTGATGACGACCTTGCCTCTGGCGTGGTGCCCCAACATGTGGGCGACCGCGTTCGCGGCCTCGCTGAGCGGGTACACCTTATCGATGACCACCTTGACGTCGTCTGACTCGAGGAGTGCGGCAAGGGCGTCCAGATTCTCGCGATTCACCACGTAAGTTACGAACCGCACATCGGTCGAGCCCCGCCCCATCAGGACCGCCCGCGCCGCTCTCGGCAGGCCCGCGAACAGGCCTCCCGAGTTCCCAACGCTGTTTGGAATGAATATCCCGTTGGGTGCTAGTACCCGAGCTGTTGCGGTGGGCGGGTGGTTCATGACATTGTCGAAGATGACGTCGTAGCGCTGCTCGCCGCGAGTGAAGTCCTCAGCCGTGTAGTCGATGACGTGATCGGCACCAAGGGACCGGACCAACTCGAGGTTCCTGGTGCTGGATACGCCAGTGACTTCCGCACCGAGCGCCTTGGCGATCTGCACCGCAAACGTCCCGACGCCTCCCGACGCCCCGTTGATCAGAACCTTGGTCCCCGGTCCGACCTGGCCCACGTCACGCATGGCGATCAGAGCGGTGAGGCCCGACATGACCGATGCACCAGCCTCCTCGAACGAGAGCGTGGCGGGCTTCTTGATGAGCTGGGATGCCGGAGCGACAGTGAGCTCGGCGAAGGTGCCGAGTGTGGAGAGTGTGTTGTCCCACAGTGACCCGAACACCTCGTCGCCGGGCTGCAGGTCGGTCACGTTCTTTCCGACGGCCTCCACGACCCCGGCGACATCGGTGCCCCGCACCGCGGTCGACGGCCGCCTGAGCCCAGATTGGAGCCGGAGGATGTAGGGGACTCCAGCCACCGTGATCCAGTCCGGGGTGTTCACGCTGGTGGCCCGCACACGAATCAGGACGTCGTCGTCGCCGACCGAAGGTCGGTCGACCTCTTTCAGCTCGAGCACCCGTTCCGGCGCCCCGTACCCGTCCTGGACGATTGCTTTCATTGCACCTCCGTGGCCTGCCGTACGACGCGCCCGGGAAGATTCTTGCGTCCGGGACTTCGAGTTCAGCAATTCACCCCCTTCGGGGGCAGGCTTTTCGTTCTCTTTGCGTTCGAGAACATCGGGGGACCCATATTCTTCGTAAACATCCGCTTTCATTTTCTTGCTCCTTTTTGTATTAGCGCTAATACGTTGAACCGAAATGATCGGCAAACCCAGGTCTCTGAAACCGTTGAGCACGCCGTGTAGGGCGGCCTGGTCAGCGAGCGGGCCATAGAGGAGGGTCGTTCCGTCGCTTTCGTGGGTGAAGGTCAGGCCTTCAAACCAGTCGGCCCACCGGTCATCAAGGTGTCCCTTGATGCGGATCTCGTAAAGTCCAGGCTCGTAGTGTTCCGCAGTCGTTTCGTGTGTTTTACTCATTCTGTGCCTCGTGCATTTTCCTCATAGGGATAAATCTTCACGTCGCTGCATTCGTTCTTTTCTTCGACCAGAGGATACAAATCAATGTGGTGAGGCGTCATCACCATATGTGGTGATTGAGGGGGTGATTTATTGATCGGGAGGCTGTGAGGGAAGGAAAAAGCCCCGGCAGGTGGATCCATGAACCTGCCAGGGCAGGGGTTGGTGTCTGCTCTGCTTCGTCCCAATATTTAAAAAGCTGTCGGGCAACTAGGGGGATCTCCTAGCCACCCGACACTTTTCAGAATGTAGAGTTTAGACTCCAGAGCTAGCCAGGAACGGCATCGGCTTCGCTTCTAGCTGTTCTGGCAGACTCGGAAGCCATCGCAGATTAATTGAATCCTTTAACTATAAGGTACACGGCAAGAATCATTTCATAAGAGGCTACTGGTAATGCTAGAACAACTTTCCATAAGGAAATCGGAAGGATTACACCGAACATTTCTAACAAGGCTGCAATAAAAATGAGTGTTGCTCCAATAAGACCCATGACTGCTATTGGTCCTGGAACGAGTCTTGTCTGATAGAGCAAAAAACTAAACATCAGCGTATTAATACCCAACATGAAATTGGGCCCAAGTACCGAAGTCCAAGCACGTATTGCAAGCAATGACTTGCCTACAGTTTGCAAAGAGGAAGTGTCCAACGCTGCCCCACTTGCAAATTCCTGACGTAATGTCAACAGGGATAAGAGGCTGATCAAACCAATAACAATGATGACAGCTTCAAAAAGCCTGAAACCGACATACCCAAGAGCTATACTTTCATTGCCCATCTTCAGGAATGGAAAGAACGCAACTGAAGTACCTACAACCGCAGCAGCAGCAATCAATTCAAAAAGCGCTCCTAGGGTAATTTGGTTTCTTCTTGTTGGACCCTTAACAAGATAATGGGGGTTTTTTAGAATAGGGTCGTATAAAACAGCACCGAATGCCGAAACCGTCGCAACAATAAACAATACCCCAATAATCATTGCGCTCATTCTGTTTGTATCCATTTTCTGTCTCCTCTTTTTGGAACGAAATTGCTAAGTTTCATTGAATTGGACTTGAATAAGATTGGGGTCGCTATCCTGTTTCCTAAGGGCTGAAATAGGCTGGCAATCGGATCAAAGGCAATCCTCCTTTCTAAGCCGCTTGTCTAAGCAGCTTGCTCAATTCACTCTTTGACTTCTGACCCATCTGCCTGGCCGGGTTCTACGCGATTGACCGAGAGCAATGGAATGCCCAGATCACGCACTTTTCTTAGCAAGCCATGCAGCGCGGCCTGATCGACCACCGGGCCGGTTAAGAGCGTATCGCCGTTGTCTTCCAGCGTGATGGTCAGGCCTTCAAACCAGTCGGCCCACCGGTCATCAAGGTGTCCCTTGATGCGGATTTCATAAAGCCCAGGCTCGTAAGGGTCCTCAGTTGAACCGTGTGTTTCACTCATTCTGCGCCTCGTGCGTTTTCCCCATATGATGAATCTTCACGTAGTTGCTCTTCGACCACAGGATAAGAATTAATGTGGTGAGGCGTCATCACCATAGGTGGTGATTGAGGTGGTGATTTATTAATCGGGAGGCTGTGAGGGAAAGAAAAAGCCCCGGCAGGTGGATCCATGAACCTGCCAGGGCAGGGGTTGGTGCTTCTGCGCTCGCTATAACAAGTCGAGTTCCTCAGCGCGGCGGACGGCCGCCCGGCGATTGTTCACCGCGAGCTTGCTGTAGATGTTTTTTGTGTGCGTGCGCATGGTGTTCAAGGATACGGTCAGTTCGCCGGCAATTTCCGGGCCGTTCAACTCGGTCGCAAGCAACCTGAGCACTTGCAGCTCACGTTCGCTCAGTGGCTCGATTAAAAGCTGAGCCACGGGTGTTGTTCCTTCAGCCTTCCCGAAGCCTGTCAGCAATTTACTGACATAGTTCGGGGCGGTGCCGTGCTTCGCGGCTTCTCGCAGCAGTGCTTCCATGGGTGGGCCTTCGTCCACAAAGATGCGGACGTAGCCCTCCGGCTCAGCCAGCGCCAGGGCACGTTCCAGCGGCACAAGAGCTGGAGAAACGTCTCCTTGCGCTTGGTAAGCGAGCGACTGCAGTACCAGGATCTCGATCACGCTCGCCGTCCTCTCCCCCTCTTCCGCAGTTTGCAGGAGGCGCTCCAGTAGTCCCATTGCCTCATGAATGGACCGTTCTTCCCGGTCGCGGTTGTGCTGGGCGATGAGCACCCTCGCCAGGGTGACGTGCTCGAACTCGCGCAGGTAGCTGAGGTCGTCCTCAACCGACAGTTCCTGCTCCTGCGCCCAGGCCAGGGCCTCAGCGAGCCTGCCCTGCGCGAGCCAAATCCGTGTCTTCAACGCCGCGATGGGACGCACATTGGGATTGATGCCCACGATATACAGGCGCTCTGCATCCTGGATCAGAGCCAGGGCGCCGTCCAGGTCTCCTTCCGCCTCCCGAATGCGAGCCATGGCGACGCACCATCTATAGCGGTTTTCCGGTAGCCCCGCGCGCTCGCCCAGCTCCTTGCTTTTCAGTAGGTGCTGCGTGGCAGCTTCCAGATCTCCTCGCTCACGTTGCAGCTCGCTCATTCCCGCGTGCAGGTCTGCCGTTCCCGGCGGCACAGGCTCGCCCTGCTTCGTCGCAAGCTGCAACGCCTGCTCACAGGTGCTCATTGCCTCATAGAGGCGACCTTGCGCTCTCCGGATGTCAGCCAGGACAAGCGTGCCGCTGATCGCGTCAGCGATGTTGCCCGCCGTCCGTAGACTAGCCATGCCATCGGCAAAGGTTCGGTGGGCCGCCTCTAGATCCCCACTCGCCCAGGATGCGAGCCCCAGGAGCGCAGCTGCCGATCCGCGCCAGCGATGGTCGCCCGCAGGCGAGAGGTCGAGCGCCCGTCGAGCGTACTTCACGGTGCCGGCCACATCGCCCAGAGCCTGGGCTAGAGTTGCACGTACAACGGCTATCATTGCCGGGAGTGACCGAAATCCCTCTTCGTCCACGACCACCCCCTCGCCCGATCGGGCCTCCGGTCGTTTACCCGTATCTGCCGTGGCCCCCAGCCACCGTTCCGCGTCCCGAAGGTGGGACTCGGCGGCCTCCGGTTCGCCGCCAACCAGCGAAGCCCAGGCATACGCAACGCTGAGCATGGGCCTGGTACGGGCGAGCTCGTCCGGTAGCGCCCTAAGCCAGCCAATCAACGTGGCATCCTGTCTACTCTTGAGCATTGCTAGCGCTGCCAGCTCGACCAGGTCCGCCGCACGTTCGAAATCCTCGGCGGCAAGCGCGTGCCGGATCGCGTCGGACGTCAGACCGTTCTGCTCGTACCACTCGCTCGCCCGCCGATGCCGGATAGGTGCCTGATCGGGCTGCTGCTCCATCGAGTGCGCCTGGAGAACGTCTGCGAAGAGGTGATGATAGCGATACCACTGGCGCCTGTCATCGAGCGGAACGACGAACAGGTTGCCTCGCTCCAGCGTCTCCAGCATCCCTTTGCCATCTTCCTGCCCAGTGACGGCATCGCACAGCGGGCCACTCAACCGGTCGAGAATGGAGGTGTGCAGCAAGAAGCTGCGGACACGTTCGGGTTGGCGCTGCAGAACCTCTTCGACCAGATAGTCGATGATGAAATGGTGACTGCCGGTGAAAGCCTGGATAAAACTGGCGGTGTCATCTCGGCCCTGCATGGAGAGGGCCGCCATTTGCAGGCCAACGATCCAGCCCTCGGTACGGGTCTCCAGCGCGGTAACTTCCTCAGCCGAGAGGCTCAGGCCCATCACCTGGTTGAGGAAAGTGGCCGCTTCGTCGGGAGTAAAGCGCAGGTCGGCGGCGCGCAGCTCGG
>JADFRG010000056.1 GCA_022561385.1 Chloroflexota bacterium | reverse complement strand
ATCCAGCCCTCGGTACGGGTCTCCAGCGCGGTAACTTCCTCAGCCGAGAGGCCCAGGCCCATCACCTGGTTGAGGAAAGTGGCCGCTTCGTCGGGCGTAAAGCGCAGGTCGGCGGCGCGCAGCTCGGTCAGTTCTCCCCCACCGCGCAGGTGAGCTAGAGGCAGAGGCGGGTCGGAACGGGTGGCAATTACCAGGTGCATCTGCGGCGGCAGATGGTCGAGCAGAAAGGTGAGGGCGTCATGGATCGGTCGGACTTCGATAAGGTGGTAGTCGTCGAGGACGAGGATGAAATCACGAGGAGTCTCCGCGACTTCGTTGATGAGGGAATTCAGGATCGATTCGGTCGGCAGCGGCTGTGGAGACTGCAGGAGGCTGAGCGCGCCAGCTCCCATGTTGGCTTCGATGGTCTGCAAGGCCGACACAACATACGTCAGGAAGCGCTGTGGGTCGTTGTCGCTCTCGTCCAACGAAACCCACGCCGCCGGAAACTCGTTACGGCCGACCCATTGGCTCAAGAGCGTCGTCTTCCCATATCCCGCCGGGGCAGAGACGACCATCAGCTTGCGCGTCAGTCCTTCCGTGAGGCGATCGATCAGGCGTGGGCGCGACACGACTTGGGGCCGCGCCGAGGGAATGTAGAGCTTAGTTGTTAGGATCGCATCTACCATCGGCCTTATCCTCAATGACCGTGGCCGCTCGGTTTGTCACCATAGGGGCGCGACAATTAAGAGAACCCGCTCCCGGGTTTCCTAAAGCGCTCCGATGACCCGTTTTCGACGAGAATTCAATGCAGAAAGTTCTATTGTACGAGGAGTTTTGGGGCGAGCCGAAAGTGCGCTTCAGTGCCCGACCGGGCCGCCAGTTGTTGACAAATTACTGTTTGATGCCGCAAACAGTGTATATGCGCCCGCGTTCCATGTGTTGAACTGCGCCATCAGGCGTATAGATTGTTTATGAATGTGGTGCTCAAATCCGCGTGGGCCACATTCCAGGTTGGGGGCTATCTGGGGATCTCAAACCCGGTACTCATCTGGATACTTCATGGGCTAAATCGCAACCCCAAGAGGCATACCTATAATTCGATATCAGAAACTCCGCCAAAACTCCACTACTATCGATCATGGGAGCGGCCGACATAAGGTGCTTGCCGCTTGCTCAAAACGGGTTGCACAATCTTCATCTCGCGCCGACTGTATCTCATCGTCACAGTGGGGCAAGAGTGTCCCAGCGTTAATTGAGCTCCAGCTAGATCTCCTTGATCGATAAGATCGCCGGCTAGGGTCCGCCTCCAGTCGTGCCAGGTTAGTTGGTCTATCCCCGCATCTAGCAACCCTAATCTGCCGCTCTCACGTTTGGGCTGCGCTTGCTCTGTCAGCTGCCATCCGATCATTAGTTATGAGAATATGGCTTTGCCGAGACACCTTGCCCGCAGCTGTTAGCCATCAGACCCAGACCATTGGAGACGCGAGATTCGCGCAACCGACCAATCGACTGCATCACAATCTGCTGCCTCCGATTAGGGCTAAGGGTGATTTGGTGCCATCGATTGGTATCAAGAACGGGCATTCTCATAACCTATTACGGTCACGCTCTGATCATTTGCAGGGGTCGGAGAAATCCGGCCCCCTGCGGTTCATAGAAGAAGGTGGTCACGTGGAATTGACATTACGCTTCTCGACTGGGCTACCGCAACAGCCAGACCAGGACACCGCCTGTAATTGCCCCGTACCCGGCCAAGGCCACGGCAAGCCCCTTGGTCGCCTCGACCTTGTCCTAGAGCACGGCTGAGCCTACGGCCTCGCCCACGGTACTGGCCGACACCCACCCGAGCCAAAAGCCCCATCCAACCTGTGCACGTTCAGTGTTCATCAATCTCCTCCCCCGCCTCGGCCCTTGCTATTCTGGCGGCCTCGCGAACAGCCGCCGATACCAGGGCTCGCGCAGCCACCGCTCCATTTTCTCTAATCGGTCGTCGTGATCGTCCACCTTCTCAACCTGCTCGGCCAGGTTGCCCACCTCAGCTCGCAGCGTGGGGGCTACGTCCAGGGCCTCGGTCAGAAGAGGAAAAACGCCAATGGCGCACCGATCAGCAGCAGAAGTAGGAGCCCTCCGAGGAGAATGCCGATGATCGCTCCCACCCCGAGCGGTCGGGAGGGTTTCACCTCTTGGCCCTGCAGTATCTGCATCGCCGCGCTCACGACTTGGTGGATCAAAACTGGCGAGTCCCAACGGTCTACTCCTGCCCACTCGTATCCCCCGATTCGGGTTGGGTAAAGAAGCTTCTTTGCAGGGCTGTCGAGGATTGTTTGTGAGATGTGGGCGGCCGCAACAACACCCTGAACCATCGCCGTCCACGGACTAACGATCAATCCAGCCTGTTTCAGTCGATTTTCCACGTCGGCCTCCGGGGTCGCTCCGGACACTCCTTCCCCTCCTGCTGGCAGGAGGACCGTATCGAGGGCGATACCTGGGAGACGGCGGCCCAGCTCTGCTGCCACCGCATTCCCAATCTCACCCTCCCCCGCATCGACGACGACTACTACCCGAGTCGCCTCCAAGCGCCCAGCCAGCGCTCTCGTCCTGTACCGTCGATCGCCTCGCAGCGCCGAGCCATGGTACAGCCACAGGCCCACGGCGATCGCTCCGAAGGAGAGTGCAGTGCCGAGCTCAGCGATGCCCGGCGCCGCTTCACCCAGCAAGACACCCACGAACTGCGAGAGCAGGAAGATGGCGGCGGATAGCACGGTCATGGTCGCGACAAAGAGGAAGAAGTACAGATAGATCCTTCTGACAACCGAATGACGCTCGGCGTCCCCTTCTGACCCCTGGCTGGAGGCTCTAGCCTGCGCCCTACTCCACGGCCAACCCCAGACAGGTAGGCCGGCGATGAGCGCGGCCGCGGCCCAGGAGACCTGCTCCTTTAGGACAGACCCCAAAGTCCCCTCTTCCAAAGTGAGAATCAGAGCGCCCAGCACCCCTCCTAGTCCGGTCAAGACAGCACTCAGGCCGATCCCGGCCACCAGGTAACTGTACAGGCGTTTCACACCTGCCTGCCTCGGGGACTCTGCGGCCCGACGCGTGTCTTCTCTCAGAACCAAGCCATGATAGGCCCACAGCACTGTCATGGGCACGAGGATGGCGATCGCTTCGCGGATGTCACCAGGCTCTCCGCGCACCTGGAGCAACCGGCGAAAGAGAGAAGCCAGCATGAACCCCGCTGTCGTCACCGCGGTCATGGCCGCAATGAAAACGATCGAAAGCAGATAGAACTTCCGAAGCGCCGACTCTCGTTCATCCCCAACTGGTCTGGCGAAGAGTCGTTCGGCCCAGAGCCAAAAGACTAGCCAAAGGCCCCCGCCCACGAGCAAGCGCGCGAATTCAAAGAACGGAGCTATCGATGTTTGCGCCAGCCCTGCTCCGACCTGGAAGAGGATCCATTCCAGCAGGTTCACCGCTGCAATGGTTACCATCACTAGACCGGCGGCGCTGAAACCCAGCACATAGAGCCTACGTACAGTCGCCAGACTACCGGTCTCGGTCTCGAGTGTGCTTTCCTCTCCCACTACTCGCACGTGGTAGAACCAGAAGGCCGCCAAAATGATGGCCCCGATCAAGTGGTAGAGGATGAATTCGCCTGCAGGCAGTCTTGGGTAGAGCCGCTGAAAGGCGGATGCCCCCAAGCCTGAAGCCAGCAGTCGGCTGAGGATGTTGTAGGAACTGTTGACCAGAGGGCCCAGGAATGCGGCCAGCATCGCGTAGAGATAAAGGCGCCGAAGAACTGCCACACGCTCCTCGGCCTCCCTTCGGGCTAGACGAAGTCCCCAAAGCCAATGCACCAGGAAGAGCGGCAAGCTGACCACAACGATCGTGATTTGGAGAGCGATGGCGCTTCTCGCTGGATCGAGCCCCGTGACGAGCAGGTTGCGAAATAGGGCGATAAGGGCGGTGACTACAGCCTGCAGGCTGATCGCACTCACCGCATAAATGTAGAAACGCCTTGGCGTGAACATAGCTCCCTCCTCTTAGTGTTCGGGCCTACCCGCAACCGTCTTCCCGATCCCAGCAGAACAGGAAATAGCGGTCAGCACCTCTGATTTGCCACTCCACTCCGACCTTGAGCAAGTCCATTTCGAAAAAAGACAGTCTCTGGCCGCTTTCAAATAGGCCTCCGCCGCGAAAGTAGATCTCCCGGACCTTGACCAAGGCCCGCGCACCCTGCAACCCTAGAAGCTCAGTGGACTCGATCGCGAAGCTTCTCTCACCGATCCCTTCGAACGGGTAGCTTTTCCTGACCTGCCGTTCAAAGCTTTCTACTGTCAGTGGGCGGCCGACGAGGGCTAAGGACAAGTACGCACGGGCGCGCTCATAGTCCTCCCGTTGAAGCGCTAGCAAGTAGTTGAAGACAACTCCATCCGGCGTCCCCTCGTCCTGATAGGTCGTTTCAGGTCTGAGCAAGACCACCGTGAATGCGCCGATAACCAAGACCACGATGCCAATCACGATCGCGATCAGGACCTTATCTGTGGTCCGCATTTCTAGTCTCTCCTTTCGTGCGCAGCCGCCTCCCCGGCCCCGAACATGACGGCCCTGAGAACGGTGAAGGCCAATACCAACCGGAGCTAATAGCCCAAACCGGCCTGCTCGCGTTCACTGTTCATCAATCTCCTCCTTGCCCGGCCTCCTTATGCTTCCGGCGGCCGACCGAACAGCCGCCTATGCCAGCTTCATTATAGGGTTCTGAGAAGGCCCATTCTCATAAGCGAACTCACTTGCCAACGTATCGCCTCTAATTGTGCTTATAGGCAATCCGCTTGGCCAGGTTGGTTTTCAGAATCGCCATTCTCATAATGAAAAGAAATGGCGAGTATCTCATCTCAACAAGTAATAATAATTTCGAGCCACTTTCCTACCTTCACGCAGATGATGAACTCACTCTTACGTGTCATCAATGGTTAATCACTAAATATTACGGGTAGAATTTTTATGACTTTTCTCGATTCGGCCTCACCCAGCCTGGCGCCCGCCCTGTGTCCTAAATCTCTTGTTTTCAGCCCGACTCGGGAACCTCCAGCTCCCCCACGCTGTCTTAGAGGTCCGTACGGTCGCCTTATAATCCAGATATAGTCGAGCTGAGGAGCAGCATGGTTCGATCCGTCTTATCCACACACACTGCGCTCGCCAGGTATGCGCGCATCGTCCTGTGCGTGGCCGGCGTTTGGGCCGCGACCGCCTGTGAGGGAGCTCCAGTACCGAGCCCTAGCGCTCCCCAAACGCCCGCACTCTCACCGACCTCCACCTCCGCTGGCACGCCCAGCGCGGAGCCGGAGTTCGACGCGCCACCGCCGGCCACGCTGACCATCGACGGCGTGCAACAGCTCTCCGGCATCGGCACCTACTGCTGGAGCACCGTTGATCTGGGCGCGATCTGCGCCGATTATTTCGGCGTGCCCACTCCGGCCGACCCGCTGCCTGCCAGCTCGTCCATCACAGCCACCCTCCAGCTCGCGGTCCAGACCCCTCCGACCTCGCTGAGCCTGGCCGTCTTTGCGGTCTCCCCCGAGACGGACCTTCTCCCTGACAATCCCGATTCGGCCAGTTGGCCGTTCCCGGGGGAATACGACCTCAGCCGTGAGCTCCGGCTGGAATCGCGCACTCAATTCGAATTGGCTCTGGACCCGGGGCTCTATGTCTTCAGCATCTTCGCCGTATGGGAGCACCTGGGCGATGTGAACTACGGTTTCCTTGTGGAAGTACGATAGGTCCTTGTTCCCTTCCCGCTCGATTGGGCCCCAACCTGTAGCCTATCACCCCTGGAATCAAGCCGGCGGTAGGCTGCCAGCCGGGTGAAGAAGAGGGTGCTCTGGTATCGACTCGTGAGGCCGATGATCCGGCAGTCCGCAGTGACGGCCAGCAGCGAATTGTCGCGGGTGGCAAGGCCGATGTGAAGGTCCGAATTCACTCGCAGCTTTACGAGCACGTGATCCTAAGTCATGTGCTCGCTGCTTTGAACTTTGCCCGAGCCAGCCGTTGCTATCCTAAGCTGTCCAAATCGAGGCGCGCAAGACTTTCACTCTGGTCAGGAGAGAAAAAGAGTAACTTAACCGTCGCCTTTAGGGACTTTATCCTGGGCAGGGAAGCGACGCTCTGTTGATAGCAAACGATCGACTTCTATCGGCGGACGCTCAAGCCGTTTCTGGCACAGGCGAATGAGGACACGTCTCAATCGTAGAATTGCGGCATCCCATGCCTGCTTTGATGTGTGCAGGAGAGCACACCAGCTAGCCGGGCGGCCAGAGGGCGGTGTTGGGGTAGAACTGCGACCAGGCAAACCAAAAGGCCTGGTGGCCGCCGAGATCGTTGCCATCGGCATCGATGGCTCGGACTCCTCCCCCGGCTAGTCTAAGGATGATGTTCTCGACCTGAATAGATCCCCCTTGGCCCAGGACCGACCGGGCGGAGGCGACGTGGAACGCAACTGGAGTGCCTGATTCACTGATGACGCCAAGAACCGGCTCTTGAATCGGGAGACGAGGGTCAACATCACCGATCGGGAAGATAGGGCCGTCGGCATCTCGAGTGTTCAACAGGTCCGAGTCTCGGCCCAGGGCAAGTTCCTCAGCAAGGATCGTGGTGTTGGGATGCAGGGCTTTCCATTCGCCCCATGTGGTGGTGACCACGCCAGCCTGTTCCAACTGCAGGCCAATCTCGGCCAGCGGTCCCGTAAGGGCTGCGCCGAGGAAAGTGTCGAAGACGCTGAATGTGTTGATGTCGTACATGATCTTGTTGGATCGGGTGAGAAGACCAGAGGTGCGGAAGATTGGGCGTTTGACGCCCTCCGGAAGATTGTCGGTGAAATACACTTGGGCTGAACCGCAGAGCGTGCAGTACGGCATTGCGATGTCTCTGCCGCCAAGCGTGTCATTCACCATCTCGCGGATCTCCATTATGTTTCGAGGGTAGGCTCGGGCCTCACCGTTGATTTCAACGCCGAACACGAATCGGTCGTCGTCATACCAGTCGCCGCCCGCCGCATTTGTGGTCTTGGGATTGTCCGCAGCTGGAATGCAGTTACACGGCTCATCAGTTCGATCGTATGGTCGCTTGTCAATTCCGACTCCACCCCATGACCACAATCGGTAGTCGATGTCGGTGGCATTGTCGTCGAAGAATGGAGCCCAGTCGTCAGATACAAGGGTGAAGATGATACGTTTGTATTTTAAGTAGTTTGTTGGGGCCGGGATGTCCCAGGCAATAAGGTGGTCGACCATTTCGCCCCAGGCCGATACCGGATTGAGCGAAATTCCCATTAGCTCTTCGGCCGTTGCCTGCAGGAGGGCGACCGATTCGGGTGCGGTGATGAATCGCATCATGTCGGCGATGAGCCACGCCACGCGTGGGTCTTCGGAGCTCTTCAGCATTTCGAGCGCTTCGAGCTCGTCGCCGATGAACAGGCCGTCAGCGAGTTCGTCGCCGAAGATGATATCCAACGACGCGAGGAGTTCCGGTGCCAGATCACCGTCCGGAATGGCAGGCGTAATACCGAAATCCATAACCTCACCTTCAGGCAAAGTTGGCATATCGATGCTCACCGCTGACTCTTCCGGGGCGGGGGCAGTGCTGACCGGGTCACTGTCATTTCGCGCGCAGGCGGTTATTAAGATCAAAAGGCTTAGAACGGCGGCGAATGAACGCGTTCCGAGAATCATCCGGCTGCGATTAATTTTTGTGTTCAAAGTCATAGGCCCACGATATCCAGTGGATCGATGCTGGATTGCGCCAAGCGAATAGCTGAGCCCAACAAGAACCTTCCATCCCGAAGGTCTTGGGCTGCTAGCTTGGGCGCAATCTCAATAGTCTCACCATTTAACCTGAGCCACGTCAGATTCGATCTCGACTTCAGGGGATGCGATCGCTTCACTGACTATCGGGTTCCGTCGAGAGAATTGGAGCGCGACGACTCCTGCGATGACCGCAAACGTGCCCACGGCCGTTCAGAAACTTTGTCCCGTCATGAAGCTTCCAGGGATGACGCCGATTCCCTGAAAAAACCATACCGTTCCTACCAAAGGTAGCAAGACTCCTGCAATTGTCGAATCCGTCCTTCTCATTCGATAACCTCCGTCGTCTCAGCTCCTGGTCATCCACAACGCTATCTCTCCGGCGGCATCATCGCTCGATAGATTATCTGAAATAATTCTTAGAAAACAATTACCAGATGAAAATGATGGCCATGTTCGAGCTTGGGCCGAGAGGACCTCAGAACCTTCACATTGCACCGGAAAGCTCATAGGCCATCGAGGAGCCCGGCATTTCAATCGTGCCCGGTGAGCACGTGATATTTGGAGCTTAGGCCAAAAATCAAAGAGGGGCTGCGGAGACGTGATCCTAAGTCACACTTGTCTGCTAATTCCAGCACTTCCCCCGGTCCGGAGATTATGTCTGCCGCCGTCGTACAGTGTAAGGCGAGCTCGCCTTAGATCTTTGTTTGAACCTGGCGGAGGGACCAAAACCCGAAATGAGCGCGTTACTCGTCGCTCTTGATCGAGAGATCCCCCTAGAGTTCGTACTAACCGGAATTCAGCAAGCGAGATACCATCGCCCAGCTGAGCGACCACTCCCCCTCCGTGCGTCGCAGGCACACAATTCCCGCGTTCTCGAAATTGACCACCGGTCGCCCCGGATCCCCGGTAAGCAGCGCACCGGCCAACCGACTGAGGAAGGGCAAATGCCCTACCAGCATCAGCGACTCCTGCTGAGATCGCAGCTCTTCGGCTAGTGAAGTGGGATCGTCCAGCGGATTGATTCCTTGTGTGGACTGGACGCCGGCCTCTGGAGCGAGCCCCTCGGCCATGATGGATGCGGTCTGCGCAGCGCGTGCCTTGCCGCTGTGGCGGATCTGGGAAGTCTTGATTCCCGTTCGAGCTGCCCAATCCGACATCCGCTGCGCGGCGGCGGCGCCGGCCTTTGTCAGCGATCGCTCTGGATCCTCCTCCTTTGGTTTGGATTCAGCGTGTTGCACTAAGAATAGCTCCATGGATCACGTCTCCTTGAGGTTGGCGCGGGCGAGGCCGGGCCGACCCTTAGCAACTTCCCGGTCGAGCCGCCTCACGCTGCAGAACTCGTCGGACGTTCCAATATATACTTCCAAGCCCGAGCAGAGTTCGAGCGCAGTCGCTTACCGGCCCAGTCTGGCTAAGCCCGAGAAGGGCCTCAACTCTGATGGTGGATTGCGAGAAAAAGCGTCCGGTTGGTTGGGCGTCAGGGATCTAGCCTACTATTTCCGTGGGACCCCAACGGCCAGCAAAAACATGACTTTCAGCCCATCGGCTGAATCGCCTAAAAAGTCTTCGACAAGTCCATCGAGGAACGTAAGGCCAGTAGCTCCTACTCCAAGGGCATAGGCAGCCAAATAACCCCAACCGGCCATGACCGCTGCTTCTAACTGCGCTAGGCGGTATCCCCGCTCCCCGTACGTCCTGAGTGTTTCCACTAGGTCAGACATATAGTAGATGTTGACCGCCGCGTCTCCTCCCAGGGCCTGATTGAGCGCCAAGTGCGCCGCACGCGACCTGAACTCCCCGAGCCTGATCCGGTGAAGGCCCAGCCTTGGCTCCTCGCTGCTGACGAGCACTTGATAAACCCCGGGCGCGAGGCTCTCTACTGCGTTGACAATGATGTACGTCTGAGCCAATGCCTTCAAACGCCGATAGTCAGTCCGGATTGGCCGAATCGAGCGGTCCAGGAGCGTGGCCAGCCGGTCTAGGGTGATGGGATCTCTGGAGAATGCACGGCTCGATCCCCGCCCCTCGATGACGCGCTCCAGCGAATCTTTGGGTAGGGCCGAATCAGGCAACGTATTCAAATGAAGTCCATTGACTTGTGTTTTTGGCCCTTCCGATTTCGATGTGCTCGCTTGGACCCAGGCGCTAACCGAATCGGGGTTCGTCAAGGAAGTCTCCTGGTGGATCCGGGATACCACTGGGAACTCCAGACGGCCATTGGTTTTCGGTTCCCAATCGGGGTCGATCTCCGCAAGTTTCGAACCGGCTTTCTGCGCGGGTGCAGCTTCAGCCCCCAGTGGTACCAGCGCGAGAGGGAGCTCTTCCATAGGATCAATCCCTAGCAGATACGCGACGTCTTTATCGACGAACCCCATGACGACGGTGGCCCTCAAACTCAATGATTTCACCATAGCGAGCATATTTGCCAGGATCGTGCCCGAGTCCCAGAATGAGTGTCGGTAGGCGCGAGCCTGATACTTGATCGCGTTCCGCCAGTAAACGTCCGTGTACACAATCGTGACGGGCGCGTGCAGGACCGTCTCGTTACCGGCGCTCGCTTCAGCTAGTGCGGTTCGGTGATCCCCTTCTCTTAACCTGAGAAGTTGTGAGCCCTTGGGATCGAAATGATAGACGCCTGCGTCCAAGCCTGATATCTTGCCGCACACGACATACAATTCGATGTGATACAGGGCTCCCGTGCACGCGGCCGCACGAAAGGCATAACCTCGGATCTTTTTGGTTATACCTGCCGAGTAGTGCAGGATTCGCTCAAGAGTATTGAGGTCAGGGGCACGCTCTTCGTCGCTAAAGCTCCCTATGGCGGCCAGCGCCGAGGGCTCCCCCGCGGCGGCCCCGATTTGGAATGCCACGGATGGAAGGTCTTTATACTCCTTGTAAAGGGCCGGTCGCATGCTCGGGAGGTAGGGGCGTCGGCTGTCAAGCAAAACACCATCCGGGTGCTGCGTACCCATGTGGTACCCAAGTGTTTCGTACTCTCTATCCACTCCGGATGAAATGATAACAGCCGACCGATCCGCGAAAAGGACCCAGGACCTGACACGGCAGATTCCAGTCGATCATGGTGGCCGGTCAATTGGATACCAAGGCCGAGAGGATGTCATCCATTGAAAGCTGAATTGGAACCCGGGGCATTGAGGATCTTGCAATGTCTGATTTTCTACCCGCGCGGAGGCAGTGCTCAAGTCGTCCGCCACCGTCCACGC
>JADFRG010000089.1 GCA_022561385.1 Chloroflexota bacterium | reverse complement strand
CCAACAGTGGATCGACAAGTTGGCGGGGGGGCCTTCGGCCCTTCAAGGAATGGTTGACAAGTCGATTGCTCTGGAGGAGTCCTTCAAGAAGCCCGCTGGTTTGATGTCGGGCATACTGGATAACTTCAACGCGCTGCAAGATAAAACAGTCACATTGACGATAAGCAGGGTTCTCACCGGCCAGTCTCCGGGCTTTCAGCACGGCGGATCGTTCATTGTTGGAGGCGAGGGGGGGCCGGACAGTCAAAGAGTGGGCTTCAGAGCTTCGCCCGGTGAGCGCGTGACGATTCAGCCCAAGGAAATCACCAACAACATGAGCCTCACCGTGAACACCAATGCAGACTCAGAAGACGTGCTCGGGCGGTTTGAAATGATGGAAGCCTTATTAGGCGGTAGTTTCTAATGGGGCTGTTCGAGATAGTCACGCCTCTGGCAACGACCAACCTGGGTGAAAATCCCAGTTTGGAAACAGACACAACGAAGTGGTCCGCAGTGGGCGCCTCCGCTGCGATCGCTAGAGACAATACCCAGGCGAGGTTTGGCCGGTATTCCATCAAGATCACTTCCGGTACGGACGTATTGAGTGGCGGTTATTACTACACCGCCGGCGCCGGAATCACGGTCGCTTCCTCCACCGCGCATGCTGTAGCCTTCTACGTTTTCAACGCAACCCGCGCCATGCGGCTTTCAGCTCGTGACCAGGCAGGAACAGAGCTGGCCGTTACCTCCGTGACCGCAAGCACAAAGTGGAAGCGGGTGAAGCTCGCTTTCACCACTGGCGGCAGCTCGACCACCGTTCACTTTCGTTTCACGAATGACAACAACACCACCACGCACGTTTTCTATGTCGACGCGGTACTGGTGGAGGTGCAGTCTACATCCACCACCTACGCTGACGGGGATCAGCCCGGTTGTTTTTGGGATGGGGTAGAACACGCTTCAACTTCTCAGAGAGAAGCGTTTGGGGTTGGAGGGCAAATTCGTGACATGGAATCCCTGGCTACCGGAGTTCGTGTCAGCAGGGCAACGGGTATGGGGATGCCCGCACTCAAGGTCAACCAACAGCCCTTTGCTAAATTACCTGGATCGGTCTTTCAGGATGTGAAAGTCGGGAGTCGGGTTGCCAACATCGTGTTCCTGGCTGACGGAACTTCTATTGCCAACTTGCATGTGCTGAGGCAAGCCCTAGTAGATGCCATCAAGCCCGACCGGGTTTCTGAACCCAGTCATGTTCGATTGACCTACACCGCTGCCGTCACAGAAGTTTATGCGGATTTCATTTACGAGGGGGGCTTAGAAGAAGGGGCCCGCATGGGCTTCACGGAAACCCTCGCCATGCGGCTACTGGCAACGGATCCGTTCTGGCGAGAGGACGCGCAAGAAGCCGTACTTCCTTCGTTTACTCAAACCCTGACACCCACCCGGGTGATGAGAAGGCAGCGGGGAGAGTGGGGATTTGACGGCACCGGGGCAAACAACAATGTCCTGGCGATCTCGGGAGCTCCAGATGGATCAGTGTATTTCGGGGGCGCCTTCACTGACTTTGACGGGGCCACGAATACCAAAAGGGCCGCAAAACTCAAGGGCTCTACGATTTCTGCTCTGAACGGGGGAATTGATAACGGTCAGGTAAATGCCATAGCCATTGCACCTGACGGAACGGTTTACCTGGGTGGGACGTTCACGGCCGTCAATAGCGGAACGACTGTCAATCGCATCGTGAAATACAACCCATCCGCGAATTCCTTTTCGACTATGGGCGCAACTCCCGGCGTTGACGGGACGGTGAATGCTATTGCGATCGGCATTGATGGGACAGTTTATATTGCCGGGGAGTTCACAAACGAGGGGACCAGGATTACATCTTGGACCGGCTCGGCTTTTACAGATCCATTTGGGGCGGGGTCCGCCTCCCCAATAAGAACTCTGGCTATCGCGCCGGATGGCGACTTATTTATTGGCGGAGACTTCACTGCCTTCTCTGGAGTGACTACGGCCCGCATCGCGGAATGGGATGTGTCGGCCGCTAGCGCCGCGAAGGTAGGGGGTAATGGTCAACTAAACGCCGAGTGCAGGGCCTTGGTTTTCGGGAAGGATGGGACCCTTTTTGCTGGAGGAGATTTCACCACCGCTTCAGGAAATACGGTTAATCGGATCGCGGAATGGCGGGGGTCGGATTGGCTTCCAATGGCCTCTGGAGTCGATAACGACGTTCATTCCTTGGCCTACATAGAAGACTTGCTATGGCTAGGGGGCATCTTTGACAACACTGGCGCAACGCCGGCGCTGTCTATGCCCCGCATTGGGATCTGGAACGGCTCAACTTTCGTCAGGGCAGACATTGACCTTCCCACAGCTCCCACCGTCAGCGCATTCGCTGGTTCTAACAAGGACGTTTACTTAGGTCACGGGACTTCGGGAAGCTCAACGGCCGGGGTCAAGACCTCCGTTACCAATAACGGAAGCGCCTCCGCCTATCCGATTGTAGTTTTTACGGGCCCCGGAACACTCAAATGGCTGGAGAACTTCACCTCGGGAGACCGGCTGTACTTTGACTTAGAGGCTCAGGCAGGCGAGGAAATCACGATTGACTTCCTGCCCCAGAATAAATCCATAACAAGCAACTGGAGAACAGGGGCCCTACAACCTCTGAGAGGATCGGACTTCGGAAGTTTTAGATTGTTGCCAGGGGCCAACGACATCATTGCTTACATAACAGGCAGCGACGGGAATACAGAAATACACATGCGCTGGCAGCCTACACACTGGTCAAGAGACGGGGCGGGATCTTGAGTGAGCATGAAATCTGGCTCACGGAGCCCGACGGTATTCCCATC
>JADFRG010000055.1 GCA_022561385.1 Chloroflexota bacterium | reverse complement strand
TTGAACCATCCCACATGCTTAGTGCTTTCGCCGTCTCTGCTCGCGAGCCGGAAGTAGAGGTAGGCGCCCACGAGGATGGTGACGACCATGAATACGCCCGCGACCAAGCTCGTGGATATGAGGCCGAAACTCTTCGGGCTGGGCAGAGGCACGAGCCTAACCCAGGAACCCGCTGCAGCCTCAACAAGATCGTGGAGCAGCAGCCGCCCAAGTTCATTGACCGTCTCCATGAGGGGCTGATCCAACACCCGATAGAGCAGCGTTGGCTCATACGTCGGATAACCGATGATCTGCGTCCTCCAGATCAAGAAGATAGGCAGGATCGGAATGTATGGAAGTGAATACCGCAGGGTGAGCCGGAACCGGGGAACCTTTGTCTCGGCCGCGTCTGCCACGGTCCAGAAGATCAGCAGCAGCCGCAGCACTTCAAACCCAAAATAGTACTCAATACTGAGCAGGCTGTAGAGCGCGCCTGCGATTGAAAGGACTGTCAAGAGCACGCGATGCCTCGGCTGCCGAATTGCCCGCACCATGAGGCCCAGTGAAAAGAGATGCACGGCCTGGATAAGGAGGAAGTGGCTGTAGATAAGCGAGATATGTTGCTGGCTGAAACCAGGGAATATGAGGAAGATCAGGGACGCAACGACCGCGACATCATATCGCTTCGGCCACACTTGCTTGAGCAACCACCACACCGACACGGCGCTCAGCCATCGAGTAAGCAGCCCGAAGATCTGCCAGGCGATCGGGCTTTCCCCAAGGATCGAAGTTGTGATCAAGTAGGTCCAGGCAAGGTTGGGTCGGTCGGCTCCGTACACCTCATCGAAGCCTGTGGGACCTAGAAGGTGGAGAAACCAGGCCTTCGGCCAATCGTCCCAGTAGAAGCCTAACCACGGAATGAGTAGGCCATAGGCCAGGATCGCCACACCCAGCAGCACAAGCGGGTGAAACCACTCGTGCGCCAGCCAAGCCCTCATGCGATTGGTCCGTATGCTCATGAGTACGGGTGGTCTAGCGAATCGAAGAATCTGCGTGCGTGCCGCGGGCAGATTCTCGCGGACTCACTTACTGGCGGTCGCTTTCTGACCGAGGCTCCATTGGTGCAGCCAAAGTCGTGCCCGCAGTCGGAAGGGCAAAATCGGCTCGAGCAGTCGTCGCAATAGATACTTGGCGTAGATTATTGACAAGTTGCTCCCGCCAAGGCGGCGATGAACCCGGATCATCTCCGGCCAGCAGAGCTCAATTGCTGCGCGGGTTTTTGCCTGGTCATGAAGCCTGAATGCCGCCCACGGCCGCCGAACGTAGTGGATGGGCGCCAGGGCGGATATCCGCACCCACAAGTCGTAGTCCATTGCAAACTGGAAGCTGGGGTCAAGCGGCCCGACCCTTCGCCAAAGATCCGCACGGAAGAAGGCCGCCTGCTGCGGAATATGGACGTACCCACGGCGCAAACGCTTGTAATCCGTCTGAGCGGCTGCAAACCTGCCAATGACCGTTCCGTTCTCATCGATGTAGTCGGCATCGCCGTAGACCATTCCCAACTCTGGGTGAGCGACCAAGTAGTCTACGGCCTCGCGAACAGCGCCAGGCCTGTAGAGATCATCCGAATTGAGGTAGGCCATGATATCGCCGGTCGCCCGTGCAAATCCTTTGTTGATGGCGTCCGTTTGCCCATCATCCGGTTCTGAGGTCCACCACGCCAACCGCTCAGCATAACGTTTGATGATCTCCCGACTGCCATCCGACGATCCCCCATCCACAACGATGTATTCGATCGCCGGGTAGTCTTGCTCCAAAACCGAGAGCATAGCCTGTTCGAGAAATACGGCCTGGTTGAAGGAGGGTGTGACAACGGAAACCAAAGGAGCCAATGAAGGGCTCCCGGGATCCTCTGACCGAGGGTCGAGTGTTCGAGGTAAACCATCACCACCGTAACCACTTTGCTTCGTTGAAGGCATTTTCCAGATCCGCTGTTCGTTTGGCCGTGGTAAATGCTCACCCTCAAGGTGAAGCGACCATCCACCATCCTGAAAGGTCCTAATCATTCTACGTATCTGCGGCTTATCTTTACAGATCGTGCAGATGATGGCGCGCGGTTCGAGTTTGGGATCCTTGAGCGACTCCCGCTCCCCGCCCAGCTGCCGTAATCACGAACGATGTTGTCCATCTGACATCCTCGGCCAATTGACCGGACCTTTACACTTTGAAGAGCACCCGGAGCAACACTAAGGCTGCCAGCGAATGTGCTTCTATTATGGGGTCACCTTGCAGCCAGGCCGCGAAGCGAAAATCTCTTGATAATCGAAGGGAAGATCGTCGCCTGACAGAAAACTACGATCCTCCAGCAAGCCAAACTCTCCTTCGAAGTAGGTATCAAAGATCAGCCGGAAAGTATTGACGGGCGAGATGCCCTGGTACAGCCCATTGGCACCATCCCCCGGTAGAAAATAGGCGTTCAGGATTGATGTCCGTTCGCCCGGCGTGCCGAAATTTCCGTGGTCCGCTTGGAGGATCACGATTGGTGGAACTTCTGCAGTCTCCACAATTCCCCTAAGGATTCCCACGAGCCGAGTATTGAGATAGACCAACTGATCAATATACGCGTCCTTGTCATGGGCGGGAATCTCGCGATTGACGAATTCGCCCTCCCGATCAATAACATAAGGGTAGTGAGGAGAAACGATATGGGCGAACACGAATTTGGGTCCTCGGATCGCCGGGACGTTTTCCTTCTCAAGCTGGCCAAGCACAAATAGCGCCCGATCGCGGTAGATACTCCGAGGTCGGTCTAAGTCGGGGAGCAACAAGGCGAGGGCTCCCGTGGCCGTCGCAGAGTCGAGCAGGAACTTGACGCCTGAATTCTGGAGCCACATCGCCTCGAATCCGTTGATCCCGCGGAAATCGAAGAACTCGGAAAGCGTGCCTTCTTTAGGCAATTCATAGTAGTAGTCCGCATCCTCCAGTTGCGTATAGAAGAATCCGGTCTCGAATGCAACCACCGAATATCCGAGAGCCTCGAGTTCGCGTCTAACCCTACTCTGCCGGATGAGATGGTCGAGGCCAATCTTCTCAGTGTTCCCAGGCCGGTACGAATCATCCAGTAGCTCAAGGTATTCCATGTTGAGCGAGCTTGGCAGAGATAGATTGGTTTGGGCATAATTGCTGCGGCTGCACCGCGCGACATAGAATCCCATATCCTCCAGAGCTTCCAGGAATTGCTGATTATCGAATCCGTAACTCGCGAGTAGATAATCGTCCCTCGAATACGCGTCGGTGATGATGTAGTAGATATCAGGGGCCGATCGGCCGGCCGGCAAGCTGAGTTTGGCGGCGGATGTTCCTGCCTCCCCGGTCTCTAAGTTGACGAACCCAGATCTAGCACCATAGGCAATCATTTGGGCAATCGGTATTAGAACCGCGACGGCGCCGGCCAAATTGAAGACGCTGGTCAGGACACGGCCATTTACCCTCAATCTGCTAAAAGCAAAGATACTTGCCGCGGCTATGGCCAGCCAGAGGGAAGCCATGTATCGATGTCTTGCGAGCGTCCATCCGAGTTCGCCTGATTCACGGAGATAGATATAGGCCAGCCCATATGTTGAGAACAGAACGATCAACATAGACGTGATCAAGGCGGCTCTTCTCCAGTCGCCGCCAATGATACGCACGACAGCGTAAATGATTACGCCTGCGACGAGGGAAACAATGCTTGCCCGAGCCGCAGCGCCAGGACGGATCTGGTCAATGTTGCTAGCGAGCAGCGATATGGGTGCTGCAACCGCAAACAGCAGCGGGTGAAACGGCACTCGCGAAGGTACTTCTCGCATTTTTAGTCCTGCGTGTATGACTTGTATCCCTCAGCGCTTTGTCGGCTTGCGCGAGCTTCATCCGTTGAAGTTTCAGCGACTGGCGATGCGCTTGTGGCGTCGAATTCCAATCGGGTGGTATTTCGGATCCCAAACTCCCCAAGGCATTCCGCTCTCCCCCGATTCGAAGAACATGGGTGCCAACCGTTCACGCAGAGCCTCGCTATCCCGAAGTACGGCGAAGAGCGAATCATACTCCGAGAAGTTCGTCACGGAGTCTGGCGGCATGCCAAAAGCACTCCGCAGCGTGGCCTCGGTCAAGCACCATCCCTGGGATGGCTCGTGATACCAATCTTGATCTCTGGTCGCTGCCAAGGTAGCCAGGAGCACGCCGCCCGGCCTAAGAATGCGCATGAGCTCCTGAACTACTTGCGGAAGCACTGAGGGGTCGTTGTGTTCGAGGGCTGACACCGACACTACTGCGTCGAAGCTTTCATCCTCCAGCTCGGACATAGTCTCTAGGTTATGCCTATAGAATGTGCCGCGCCCAGCGGCCTTCGGTACGAAGGGTCCGAAAATCCCTGTCAAGCCGGCCCGCAGCGCACCTCGCAAGCGATACCCAATCGATTCGTCGGCCTGTCGAAGACGCCGCCAGACTACCTGCCAGGCCGAATCGAGATCTCCTGGTCGCAGACCATCGACACGGTATCTGAAAAGAAGCGCTCCCTTGACAACGCCCAGCCGCTGCGTGGATCTTGCTTCGGAAGGGGACTGAGACATGTTCTGTGAGATTCCTGTGGATCTTGTGGCGCCCGGGAAGTCGGGACCCGTCTAAGGGGCTCTGGTGACCAACTGTCGCCGACCCGTCGAGAGGCAGCGCGGCTTCAAAGCGGGCGATTCTTGCATCCGCAGTTTTCCCTACTCCGTCAGGAAGAGAACCTGGATGTCTCCCTCATCGGCTACAAAGCCCCGCTCGAGTTCTTGGCCAATCTCACTTGAGATCAGTTCCCAGAAGAATGGATTGTCGGAAGACAGACTATGGTCCACGTAGATCGCTTTGATATCCTGGCCTCTCATCCAGCTCAGGAATTCCTTCGAGTCATCGAATCTCGGCACATCGAGCGAAGCGAGTCCCATATAGGTCATATTGGCGGCGATGATCGGCCCAGGTGAGCCCGCAGCCACCCTTGTGCCCTCCGGGAACTCTTCAATCATGAACAAGACACCACGTTCATCGGCAGCCTGGCCGAGGACCCGCACCTTTGGGCCGGCATAGTCTCCATGCAGGATGATCCCGCCCGCGAAGAACAGGAGCATTGCAGCCACCCATGCATTGGGCCGCAGGTTCATGGTCCCCCACCCAATCCTGATGATCACAAATACGCCAAGGAGAAGGAAGACTCCATACGTGACCGCTGGCTTGCCGTCTATCACACCATAAGCCATGAAACCAACGAGTGCCACGATCCAGAAGATTTGTTCACGTCTGTTCCCCAAGTTACCCACTGCTGCCGTAAGGCCGATGGCGGCGAGCGAATACACAAGATAAAAAGGGAACTGCAAGTGGCCATCCCGGAAGATCGTGATGATGATTCCAGAAAGGATTGGGGTGGCCCACAGAAGAAAAAGGACGGTCAGACGATATTTCTTCTGCCTAAGAAGGTCGTAGAGGCCCCGCACGGCGAACAGGAACACTGGAGCGGCGATCCGAATCCCGTAGGCATTCAGCAGCTGACGGGGGAGTTTGCTAGTTTCCCTCACCAAGCGTTGGAGGTACACGCTGGGATTCCGCAGGATGGCCCGGAAAACCGAGTATCGGTTCTCCTCCGCGGTTCCGAAGACTCGCCGCGCCTCCAATTTGGCCTCGAGGACGGGATTTATCTCACCTGCTCCTCCGTAGATTGTTTGATGCCCCGCTTCGAAATTGTCGTAGGTGCGCTCTATGGTTCCCATCGCGAAGTCCCCGGTGCGCAGTCCGTAGAAAAGAACGTAGCCGCCGATAAGAATCACGAAGGGTGCTGCGCTCACCAATAGCGGCTTCCAAAAATTCCTCTCGCGCAGCGTTAGCAAAAGCGTCGCGGCGATCAAGGCTACGCCGAGGATCAATCCATCGTTTCTCGCCATAGCAGATAGCCCCACGAAGACGGAGGCTAGCCACAGCCGATTTACGCTCCTTGTGCGGTAGAAGGCCAGCAGCTGGCTGAAGCCGAGCGCAGCGAATGCAACAAAGAGCGGGTCGCTCGGGAAATTCAGGATTGAGACGGGGATTTTCGTCACGAACAGCAGTCCAGTCATGATCAGTGGGCTCGCCAGATCGCTGAGCTGCCATGCAACTGCCATGGCACTTATCCAGAGTAGAGCGAACAGGACCACGCGCCCGAGGGACACACTGTGGACCAGCCATAAAGCGGTATCCGCATACGGAAAGGAGGCCAGCGCATAGAACACGGTCCCCAATGGGCTGTTGGACAGGCGCGGCCAATGCCCATCCAGTAGCAGCCGACCCCCGTTTACATAAGTTGCCTCATCCCAGGCGTTGATTTCACTCAGGTTGGGGAAAAAGGCAGCAGATACCAGGTAGAAGTTGACCAGGAATGCAGCCACCGAGATTGTGAGCGTTCGGTTGGCTGCGAGTCGATTGAGGGCAACTTCTAGCGGGCCTAAGATCCTGGGAAATAGGCCATCCGCGCCTTTTTCGCGATCGGTGTTCATCTATCGGCCATATATCCCCGGCTTGCTTTGGATACTTTCAATGCGCTTTCGCACCCCAACAGGTTGGTACTGCGGGTCCCAGATCCCCCGGGGCATTCCACTGCTTTCGGATTGATAGAACATTGGCGCCAGGCGTTGCTGTAAGGTCTTGCTAGCACGGATCTCTTCGAATAACGAATCATACTCGGAGAAGTTCGACCGGCTTTCAGGCGAGAGGGCGAAGATGCGATGCAACGAATCTTCAGTCAGGCACCAGCTTGCAGATGGCTCATGGAACCAATCGTCGTCGCGTGCGGCGGACATCGTGACCAGGAGCAGACCCCCTGGCTTCAACACGCGCTCCAGCTCCGCCACAACTCCGGGGATATTCGCGACCTCATTATGCTCCAGCGCGGAGATCGAGACGATCACATCAAAGGTGGCGTCCTCCAAGTGAGGTAGGATGTCCAAATCCCCTCTATGGAGTGTGACGCGGCCAGGGGCTTTCGGCCGAATGGGCTCTAAGAGGGTGGTGGCGGCAGCCCTAAGCGCAGCTCTAATTCGAGCTGCTAATGACCGATCGGTCGGCGATAGTCGGTACGGGATCAGCTTCCAAGTAGGGAGGAGGTCGTCAGGCCGTAGGCCACGAATCCGGTAGGCCAGCCGAAAGCGCCCAGACAAATCTGCCCGATCGAGCCGATCGACGCTGACCACCTCGGCGCCCCGATCGGCCATCCACCATTGCAGCACCCCGGTGCCTGCTCCCGCGTCGAGGATACGTACGCCTGACAGATCCCCAAGTTGAGAGCCAACCCAAGCCAGATCGAGGTCGTAATGCCAGCCCAACTGAATTCCCAGTCGGCTGGCCAGCTCACGGAACGATTCCACGATCTCCGCTTGCTCCTCAAGGAGATCCACGCTCAGGATTTCGAGGCAATCGCCCGTTTTCAATCCGACCTCGTGCAGATGGCTAATGGTAGCAATATGCAGCCCTTGAGCTGGCTCACGATGCGGACCCACCTCGCCCAACAGCTCACCATTGTAAGCGCGATAAAATACGCACCTGCCGAGGACAAGGGTTTAGATTCACTGCGCACCGATCGAAGCCCTTGAGTGCCACACCGTGCTTCTTCTCCTACCGCTGCTGACCTTCGTGCTGACCCTTGTGAATCTAGCGGGAATTCAGTCCAAACGTGCCGAGCCCTCCAACCGGCTGGCATTCTTGCAGGCGGCTGCCTTTGTGGGGGCCTACATGGTGGTAAGCGCAGAGCTGCTCAGCCTTTTCGGCGCACTCAACGTGACCGGACTGTCGCTCGCCTGGCTCGCGGCGATCATCGCGATCGGCGGTTGGGGATGGCGAGAGAGCTGGCTTTCGAAGGGCCGGGCGGTCCTGGCCCGGTCGTTCCCGTCACTTGGCATCTTTGAGATTGCGGCCCTCTCCGGTTTCGGGCTGATCATAGGATTGTTATTCCTAGTAGCCGTCCTCTCTCCGCCAAACAACACCGACTCGCTTCTGTACCACATGAGCCGGGTCGCCCACTGGGCACAGAACCAGAGCCTAGGGCATTACGCGACCGGCTATCAGCACCAGTTGACGATGCCGTTCTTCGCCGAGCTCACGATCCTAAACGCGAGCGTACTGTGGGGGAGCGACCGCCTGGCAAACCTGGTTCAGTGGCTGAGTCTGGGAGGCACTCTAATAGGGGTAACCGTGACAGCGAAAATCCTTCGGGCGAATCGAATCGGCCAGCTCGCCTCCGCCGCGTTTGCCTTGAGTATCCCTATGGGATTGTTGCAGGCCACAAGCACTCAGAACGATTATGTCGTCGCCTTTTGGCTGATCTCTCTCGCATGCTACGCGTCTCTACGGGCCGTTCGTCGACTCACGCTGAACGAGGAATTGGCCTTTGGGGTTGCCTTGGCTCTAGGGCTGCTGACCAAGGGCACTTACTATCCGTACGCGCTGCCGATTGTTCTATGGTTTTTCATTCATCAGATCCGCAGCTATGGATGGCGGAAGAGCCTGGTGCGCGGATCGCTGATCGTGATTCCAGTACTTGTGCTGAATTTAGGATTCTGGGCACGGAACCTGGCCACGTTCGGTGGACCGCTTGGCCCGTCAGAGTCGGTGACGTCTAGGGTGTTCGATCCTCGCGAGCCCATGGCGATAGTCTCCACATTCGCCCGAAACATCGCGATGCACTTCGTGACGCCATCCGAGGGGCTCAACGCGGAGATCGTGCACCGGTTGAACTCCACGCTGGGAGCGTTCGACCCAGACTCGGCCGACCTACAGTTGATCTGGAGATGGAATCACGAAGACTTGGCCGCCAATCCTCTCCACGTCATTCTTGTTGTCCTAACCGTGCTTGGGCTTTTGTTCGGCAGGCGCAGACTTCCTGGTCGCCCATTGGCTGAGTATTCGCTGGTTGCCGGAGCGACTTTGGTAATGCTCTCCATAGTCGTCAGGCCCGACGTCTGGGGGATCCGTCTTCAGCTACCGCACTGGGTACTGTGGGCACCCGTCTTTGGCATTGTGATCCTCAATCTGAGAGGGCGCTACGTCGCTTCTGCAGCCGTCATCGCCTTGTTGCTGGCGGCGGTTCCGTGGACGCTCTTCAACTCCACGCGACCGCTCATTGGCATGCAGCCCGATCCAAAGGGTATAGAGATTCCGTGCTTCCTCAGTTGCACGCACGTTGGAAGTATTCTCGAAGTCCCTGAAGTAGATCTACTATTTGCGAATTGGCGGCCACTGGAGGACTCTTCCGTTCGAGCTGCAATCAGCCTCCGTAGCATCGGCTGCAAAGACATCGGTCTAAGGATCGACTCCCACGACAAAGAATATTGGTTCTGGTGGCTGCTGGAGGCTCCGCAAAGCGGGATGCGCATCGAAAGCGTGTACCCGCTACCCGAGTTGGCGCACTTGTCCGACCCAGACTTCCGCCCGTGCGCGGTCATCTGTACGATTTGTGGGGATCGAACCGAATTACATGGCCTACCGTTGGTTGAGGACTACGGGGAAGTCAAGCTCTACGTCGGGGACACCTACTCTCCCACTGCCTACTAAGAGCCCTCTGTCTACCGCGACGCGCTTGTCGACAATTGGTGACTCACTGCTCCGGATTCCTTGCGCAGTTCCAAGATCCCCGTAACAAGTAAGTAGGTTCCCCCTACGATCGCGATGGACTGTCGAGTGCCGAAGTCAATCGAGCCCAACCGAACCAGATCGATTGAAGCACTAAGAAGGACCAAAACGATCCCAAGACCTATTAGGGCATGGGGAATGTATGCCCATCTGGGATCGCGACCCGGCTGAGCGAGAGTGTGCCTAGCCGGTTGCATTAGTGCTAGAAACGGAAGAATCGAGATCAGGAGTCTTGCTTCTTCCCCCATTTCGCTCACTGGAAGAATGAGGACGCTCAAGAAAGTCATTACGATCAGGGCGTTCTCGGGCGCTCCCAACAACTTGGTGGCCTTCCCACGATAACCTGCAAAGGACAGCACCAACAAGACGCTCCCAACACCCACAACTGTAATCGCGAAGAGGACGGTAGGGCGATACAGGTCCAGGGCGGGGTGAACGGGCTGGTGAGCCCAGATTCCCGTTGGGGCACCCGCGAAGTCGGTGAACTTCCGCATCACATGGTCAGCGGAATAGATCGGATTCTCGATCACGTACTGGACTAGAGCCGCTTGCCAGCGGCGGCTGTTCTCGGCATGCTCAGCGGTATTCAAGTTTGGCCACCGGCCAAGTTCGATCGGCGGGCTGACTTCTGGGATCAGATCTGGGGGCTCAACCATAGGCCATGCACGGCTCAGGTTGAACCCGCTGTGGTTTGACCACGTCAGCTGGCCGTACCGTGTGAACTGATACAAATGCCAGGTTCCGGACAGCAGAATGATGGGAGCCAAAAAAACGAGAAGGTGTCTTCGCGAGAGCTCCCTCAAACGGACCAATGCCACGAGGATAACGATCGGCAGCAGAAAAATGAAGAATGGCCTCGTGAGTTCGGCCAGAGAAAGAAACAACCCCGCGGCAAGTGCTGCCGCCGTCGAACCAGCGGAGACGCCGCGGGCTCGGTTAGCCGCTTTAAGAAAAAGGAGTGAGAGCAGTACAAAGCACGGGAATATGACATCGTACACCTGTGGATTCCCGGGGTGAATAATGGTCGTGCTCCACAGAAAAAGGACGGAAACGGGGAACACGACGGCCAGCCTAGACAAGCTGGGATAGCACATCATGAGCGCCAACCAGTATGCGATGACGATCGACACACGATATACGGATCTGCCGACGAAGAGCGTGTTTGGAGAAACGAGGTGGCTGACGATTTCCAGCAGGGAGGTAGGAATGGGTATCGGAACGCGCAGATTGGAATAGAACTCCAGCGCCTCTCTGACGTTGGCAATGTCTTCGACGCGGTAGATACTCATCCACTTTGTCGAGGGTGTTCCGTCAGAATGGCGCGTGAGATACGCTCCGATGATCACCAGAAGCACCGAGGCCGCGAAGTAGGTCGCCGGCACTCGATGAGTTCGAAGAAAATCCAAAGCGCTCCCCAACACGGTACGAGCTTTTTGAATCGCCATTTTCGCCACTCTAGACTCGCGGGTTCAACGGTAAGGAATTTCGGCTTGCGCGTTTACGACCATTGGATGCCCGTCGAATTCACGTGGAGCTTCCGTCTGCGATGCATGAGCCGACGTCTGATGCGCCGATAGGTCGCAAACAGTCCTGCCAATCCGAGCGCTCCTCCCATCGCTTGTACGCCCTTGTACCAAACTCGGGCAACGGCTTGCGGGGATCTTCGGGTGGCCTTTCCAAAGTGGCGCAGGGCCTCCCTCGGCCTGCCCGCATCAATCAGGCGCCTAGCGGCAAAGACGTGCAAGCCGGCCATGATTTGGCTCTTATTTGA
>JADFRG010000027.1 GCA_022561385.1 Chloroflexota bacterium | reverse complement strand
AGGGATTCCGGCGGAGTCATGCTCTCCACTTCTAATGGCGAATCCTTTGGAATGACTGTGGCGGAGGCAATGGCTAGAGAGTGCGCGGTTGTGGTGCCGGATATCGGCCCGTTCCGAGAGTTCATCACCGATAATCGAACGGGGATATTCTACAAACCGAAGTCATTGAAAAATGCAGCGTCCAAGGTTCAACTTCTATTGCAAGATGGCGACCGCCGAAAAAAAATCGGTTCTGCGGCTCGACTATCAATACTCAAGAAACATTCATCTAATGTTGCGCTCGATGTCATGGCCAACTCCTTCGAAAAGGTTGTCGGCCATTATTAGACCAGAGCCCCTCGAGACAGCCAGCTGAAACTCAGCTTTTCAACCGATTGTCGTCCACTCGCGGTTTGGAGAGCTCACGCTCGCGAATGAAGGCTGTTTGCTATTGAATTCCTCGAGCGGCAGGACCACAAAGTAGCCCAAAAACATGGAAAAACCCTCAATTGGCACTGGTTGGGTAGAATAGGCATTCTAAGTGTCGTATGCTGTTGTGCCGGCCAGAATAACGACCCCCATACGGCGAATTTTCCACCAAGGGCTTTTCCTACTTGAAAGCTGAGTGTAAGCGACCCAAGAAGTAACAGGTGATCTACTACTACTAGAACAACACTCTCGAACAAATCGATGATCGGTCGCATGAGCCAGAAACCTGAGCCGACACTCGTACCGCCTCATTGGCACCAATCGACTATCTGCTCGAGGCACGTAGAGGGGCTAGACCGGGATTGATCAAGTTACAGGAGCGGTGTTCGATGAATTAATTGTCGTGCAGGAAGATAAACGGCTCGTAAAGATGTCTAGGATAGCCTCCCGAAGGTTGGTTAAGCGGCTCGGGCTACTGTTGCTTGTGCTATCGGGTCTAATGTCGCTTGGAATCTATGGGACGCAGGCATCGGCCCAACCAGCTGATCGAAGGGCTCTAGCTAAAGTTGAGGCACTGCGCCGCATCCTGCCAACAGCGCAGCAGGACGGCAGCGTGCGCGTGATCGTGGAGCTTGATACCGCCTTCTATCCCGAAGGCGAGATCAGGAGCTCGTCGGCCATCCATTCCCAGCGGTATGAAATTGGCAGGATCCAGGATGTTGTCTCGACTCGCCTTTCATCGTTCAACGCTAGCATTATCCGCAATTTCAAGTTCATCCCCTTGATGACGGTTAGGGTTGATGCAGCGGGTCTGGAAGATCTGGCGGCCAATCCCTTAGTGATCAGCATTCAAGAGGATGAGGCCGTTCCTCCTGTGCTCTCTGACAGTGTGCCGCTCATCGGCGCCGATACCGCCTGGGCCTCCGGCTATGCGGGCGCCGGCCAGACGATCGCCATCCTGGACACCGGAGTGGACAGCGACCATGAATTCCTGACTGGGAAAGTGGTCGCGGAGGCCTGCTTCTCGACCACAAGTGCCGGAAGCAGCTCAACCACGCTGTGCCCCAATGGCCTCGAGACCCAGACTGGAACTGGGGCCGGCGCCGACTGCGACTCGGCCATACCCGGCTGTGATCACGGAACACATGTGTCGGGCATCGCCGCCGGGCAGGGTTCCAGCTTCTCGGGGGTGGCGCGGGACGCGGACCTGATCGCGGTTCAGGTGTTTTCCAGATTCGACAGCGTTGCTTTCTGTGGGGCGGGCAACACCCCCTGCATCTTGAGCTGGACATCGGACCAGATCGCCGGACTGGAGTGGGTCTACGATCAGAGTTCGAGCATTACGATTGCCTCGGTCAACATGAGCCTCGGCGGCGGGCAGGCCTATAGCAACTGCGACGGCGACTCGCGCAAGTTGGCCATTGATAACCTAGCTTCGGTTGGGATCGCCACTGTGATTGCCTCAGGAAACAACGGGTTCAGGGATTCTCTTTCCTATCCATCATGCATTTCCAGCGCCGTAAGCGTCGGCTCTACAGACAAATCAGACGTGATCTCAAGTTTCTCCAACGTGGCCTCATTTCTCTCCTTGGTAGCGCCGGGATCATCCATCAATTCTTCCATCCCTGGCGATCTGTACGCTTTTTTTAGTGGGACGTCGATGGCGGCGCCGCACACGGCGGGTGCTTGGGCGGTGCTCAAATCAAAGAATCCCGCCGCCTCCGTCAGTGATGTGCTCGCGGCGTTTACCAGCACCGGCGTGCTGATCGACGACACACGGACCTCAGGCGTAGAGGTGGACTTGCCACGCATTCAAGTCGACCTGGCAGTGGCCGCTCTTGCGGATCCTGCGCCGACGGCTACCCCCACCAGCGCATTGACGCCCACTCTCACCGCCACGATTTCGCCGACTCCTTCTGCGACGCCAACGCTGACGTCAACGCCTACGCCTTCGTCGACGCCGACTGCCACGTTCACTCCACTACCAACCAATACGCCAACTGCCACCGTCACGGCGTCCTTTACCCCTACCCCCACGCCGACTCAGGTTTTCGATGATGTCCCTCCCGGCCACTGGGCCTACGATTACATCGGAGCGTTATTTGAAGCCGGGTATGTGGCTGGATGTAGCCTGACTCCTCCACTCTACTGTCCTGACAACATCTTGATTCGGGCGGAAAGCGCGGTGTTCGTGCTGCGCGGCGCTTACGGCGGAACCGCCGATCTACCATATCCGCCACCTAGCACCCCGAGCTTCAGCGACGTCGACCCGGCATATTGGGGCTATGCTTGGATAGAGAGCATGTGGACAGACGGCTTCACCGCCGGCTGCGGAACGGACCCACTGATCTATTGTCCGCTGAGCAACCATACGCGGGCTGAGGGAAGCGTGTTCTTCCTGATAGTAAAGAATGGAGTAGGCTACAGTCCGCCTCCACCGGTGGGCATCTTTGACGATGTGGCGCTCGCCGCCTGGTATGCCGGCTGGGTGGAAGCTGCCTACAATGAGGGAATTCTTCTAGAATGCGGGACGGCTCCGCTTCGTTTTTGCCCGGACGATTCGTTGGATCGTTCCTGGACCGCATACATGATGGTTCAGGCGAAGGGCGGTCTTCCGCTCCCCAGTCCGACCCCGACTCCTACGCCCACCTCGACCCCCACTCCGTAGCAGCTCCCCTGAATCCGATCTGGGCTTTGTGCAGATTTGCTGCCAGCAAGCAGGGTACTTGTCCTCTCCGCGTAGCATGCTAGTATCCAGCGTCGATTGCCGGACCCACTGTGTCGTACATAACTCTAAACCGATGCTCCATCTCCTCACAGCTCGAGCGGATTTTGAGTTGGAGCCGACGGGAGCCGTTCCATGGAAGAATCCTCGAGCTCGGATACCGAGCCGAACATCAAAAGACCATCTGCCCCGCGCAGAAGATTTATCACTCTTGACTTATTGCTTGGCTTCCTTCTAGGGCTGCTCGTCAGCCTTATTATCGGATTTGCCCTCTGGTCGTTTGGATTCGTGAGATTGCCGGGCGAGGGCTGCCCTGAAATTCCTACGCCTCTTAGCTGCCCCGCGACATCCGTCGCTCCGCCCATCTGTCCGACGTGCGCGGCTGCGATAACAACCCCGATCATTCAGGTGGTAACTGCAACTCCGACCGCAACCCCAACTCCAGATATAGCTGCGACCGCAACCGCGGCCTGCATCACATTCGAATCCCAGTTCCCGGCCACACCTTGTCCATAGTCCAGCCGCTGCCATCCGTTGTGACAACAGCCGAGCGATATCGGCGGAACTGACTGGGACTTCAAGCTCAAATGGATCGAAGCGTTGACCGTGCATAAGAACGCGTTGCCTACGAACTTCCTTCATCCGGGAAACTCGGATATGGCGGTCGTAATTCTGGCGCGTGACGAATCCCCGGTCTTAAGAGATACATTGAGCTCCCTGAACCTCTTGCTTGGGCCGAATGACCGTATTCATGTGGTTGCCGACCACTGCCGAGATCTGACTGCAGAAACGGCCAGAACGATGGGCGCTCAAGTCCATGTCCGATCCGGCGGGGGAAGCTGCGGAAAAGGAACCGCACTGGCCTGGTGGCTGGAACGGACGCGAGCGCAATCGAGGCAATCTCAGATTGTTGTAGTTCTGGACGCGGACACTCACGCAGATGCAAGTTTCTTTACGAGGATTCGGCGGAGATTTCGTTCCGGAGCAACCGTCGTCCAGGCTCGCGTAAAACCGGTCGTGACCTCCAGCTCTCCGATCGCGCTGCTGGCGGCACTGTCTGAGAACACAGAACAGATGGTGTACGAGCGAATTCGAGGCGCGTTAGGCTGGTCGGCTCGATTGCGAGGGACAGGCATGGCTTTCCGTCGTGATGTGCTGGAAACCGTTGCGCCGAAGCTTCGCACCTTGACCGAAGATGCGGAGCTGACGATTCTCCTGGCGGCGGCGCGAATCCCCATCCAATTCGCCCCAGAAACATTCGTCCTGGATCCCAAGCCATCGGATCGGCATGGGGCCATTCGTCAACGCTCTCGCTGGCTGCGGGGCCAAGGTCAAGTAATGTGGTCTCATCCGCAGGCCATGATCCGGCTGTTGTTCCAAGGCCCTCGAGGCTGGTCCCTGGTCGCAGGTTTAGTCGCCAAACCCAAATCTTTCTTCGTTCCGCTCCAGGTGGCGATCCTGCTGGGGTTGTGGTCCCTGCCGCCGCACAGTTTCGAGCTGGCCTTACCGTGGATACTGCTCCCCATGCTGGCGCTGGTGATCCTCCTAACAAATATGCTGGCTCTGCTCTATGCCTTGCTTGTGAGCCCAAATCGGCAGGCGACAGTGCTTTCACTCTTTATTTCACCTTTCTACCTCCTGATGTGGTTGAGAAGCCTCGCAACAGCGCTCGTAACCAAAGAGCAATGGCCGCGCACTCGACGCGCGATGGGTGAGCGGCCCACACGCGAGCCCACAATTGCCGGCTAAGAGCCCAATACGCGTTGACCTTCGGCCAGGCGGCATGTGGCTTGCTGCAATAGTTTCCTTGCTGCTCTGTCTATATGCCTTCAGCTACAGTGGGGTCTTCCGGGCGGACGATGAACACATACTCGCCTCCCGCGCGGTCAGTCTCGCCCTGAGAGGGAAGTGGGAAGAGCCCCAAGTTTTTGGGAACCAGCGGGTTCAAGCGCTTATTGCTCAAGGCGACCCCGCGACCCAAATCGAACCCGCACAGACAGTTTTCGGTGCGGCACTCGTATCTCTGGCAAGGAGCGCTGCCCTTGGAAATGTGCAGGCATTGTTCTCGTTGAATGTGTATCTAACGGCGTTGACCGCCGGGGTCGTCTTCCTGACGGTCCTGGCACTCAGATATAGCCCGAAGACTGCAGCTTGGTGCGCGCTACTGTTCGGGGTTGGAACGATGGCCTGGCCTTACGCAACAACTTTTTATCGAGACACAGTCGCGATGTTTCTGTCAAGCTTGGCTTTTCTGGGCTGGGCTACGGCATGTAAGGACGGTCCAAGGAGACGCCTGCTTGGTGGTTCGCTGATGGCGATCGGCCTCATTGGGGGAATGCTGGCGAAGAACACAGTCGCCGCCCTGGTACCCGCATTCGCGATCTTCGGCGCCATTCTCTGGTACCGGAGCGATAAGCTCGCTAGCACTCGTCTGAGATTGCTGATCAGCGCGACTGTAGTCATCTTCGTCGTTCTTGTCATCGTGGTCGCACTTCCGTCGACAGGCCCGCTTGCGCGCTTCAGCCACACCTACTACCTCGGTCTGCTAAACCACTTCTTAGGGAGCGTTGGACCTGAACTTACCCTCGCCTTCTTTGGCCCGTTCCTCAGCCCTGCCAAGAGTCTGCTGCTCTTCTCGCCTCCGCTCTTGCTGGCCATTCTCGGGATAAGGCGTGGAATGAGGGCGCATCCATGGTTCGTCGTGCCAGCCCTCTCCTTCGCTTTGTGGATCGCGCTTGCCCAAGGACTTTTCTATCGGGAGCAGTGGGCTGGCGCCACAGGGTGGGGCCTGAGGTACATGCTGCCGGCGCTTCCCCCCCTGATGGTTTTGGCGGCGCCCGCGGTCGCCCAAGCCATACGAAGCCGGCATTCCGCGGCCCGGATCGGGCTCTACGCAGTCCTGCTTACGGGGGTAATCGTCCAACTAGCGGGGGTTCTCGTGGACTGGAACATGGTCTATCGCGACTGGCAGGGGAGAGGACTCAATCCGTTCTCCCCGGCGGCCGCCTGGGATCCGCAGTTCTTCTCAATTCCAGGCCAGATTGTTAATCTGTTCCGACCCTCGACATGGACCGTGGCCTGGCAACGAACTATCCTGGACGGTGCCAGAGAAGCGATCGCTGTGCCCGTAGTCGCAATCGCGCTTGCGATCTTGATTGCGGTCGTCTGGAGGCGGTCAGGAGGCGGCACCGTTCTCAAACATGGACTGCCGAGAGTGTTTGCCTTGTATGTGGCATTAGCGGTCGCACTGCCAAGCCTACCGTTGTGGTGGGCGTATCGAAGAGACCCTTATTGGGGGGGCAACCGGCCGGAGTTTGTGGAGGCCATCACATGGGCCAGTCACACGGTCTCGAGTGGAGATGTGTTCGTCATTAGCTCTTATGGAACCCCACTCTGGTCCTTTTGGTTGAACTGGTGGGATCGGGAAGAGCCTTGGTACTCGCTGGCCTTCGAAATTCCATCGCCCGAGGGCACAGATTCGGAGCATGAGTTCCCGTCCGAACTGACACATGCACTGATGAGTTCAATCGATGACACCTACTCGAGGCTGTGGTATGTGAGCTCGAGCGACAGTCCTGGCTACGGCCTGCGCACAGAAGCTAAGTGGTTGGATGAAAAATACCCGCTAAAAACGCAGCGGCGGTTTGATGGCGATGCTGTCGAAGTGGAGGCCAGGCTCTACGACCTGCCGCCCTCCTGAAACTTACAGGGGAATTGATCCCCGCTCTCCGTCCGCTCGATGGCGACCTCAGCCCATCTTGGGGGCTTCAAGGACTGACGTCAGAACAGAACGCGTCAGTCTACTCCCAGGTGTCTATGGGATCGGAATGTCTTTGGCCTGCACCATCATGTAGGCGGCCCAGGCCCGATCCAGCTCGTCTTCAGGGCAGAAGCTGAGCGGAGCGGTCTGGCAGGCCGGCAGAATGCCTTCGCTGTAGGCCGCCTCCACCCAGCCGGAATACCAGGCGGTGGGCGCCACATCGTCAAATATGCCCACCGGTGGAGGCGGACTGTAGCCTACACCGTTCTTTACTATCAGGAAGAACACGCTCCCCTCAGCCCGCGTATGGTCGCGCAGCGGACAGTAGATCAATGGGTCCGTTCCACACCCCGCGGTGAAGCCGTCTGTCCACATGCTCTCAATCCAACCATAGCCCCAGTATGCCGGGTCGACGTCGTCGAAGGTTGGGGTGTCAGGTGGCGGATATGGCAGATCTGCGGTTCCGCCGTAGGCGCCGCGCAGGACGAACACCGCACTCTCGGCACGGTTGAGGATGCGGTCCGGACAGTAGAGCCGGGGATCGGCGGAGCAGCCGGCGACAAATCCGGCCGCATAGAGAGCATTGATGTGATCGTAGGCCCAGTGTCCGGGAGGCACATCCCCGAAGACGGGCGTGGGTGTGCTGGTTGGGGTAACGGTGGGCGTGGGGGTGGGCAGCGGAGTCGGGGTGTCCATCGGCACCGGCGTGTTGGTCGGTGAAGGCATGGTGGTCGCGGTCGGTGTGAGTGTATTCGTCGGCACGGGAGTGGCGGTTGGAGTTGGCGTCTGTGACGGAGTCGGCGTGTTGCTGGGCAGCGGCGTTGGCGTCCATGTGGCGGTTGGAGTCACCGACGGATCGAGCGTGGGCGTCGGAGTGGCGGTCGGGACCGGGGTTGGTGTGGGCGTTGGAGGCGGCACGTACCAGAAGGTGTCGTCTGTCCACGCGGGACCGTTTGAAACTCCGCCGTACTTCCGCTGTCCGTCGCTTGGACCCCCGCTGTGTCCGGAGCTGTCGCCGATGAGGTTTCCGTATCCTTCATTGAGGTGATACAGGGCGACTGTGTTGGAGTCGGAGGCGAATCTCTCCGTCGGTGGCGCGAAATCGGCTGAGTAACGAATCGAATTCGACAGCCGTATCTCGTCCAGCCAGCCGCCGAAGGACGGGTAGATGGCGTTATCGGCGTCGTGCTTCTCAGCGCCCAGTACCAGGAACGGATCGTTGACGTACGAAGCCGTACGACCGTCGCGATACGAGATATCGCCGACCGGGCCGGTTCCGCTAGAGTCAAGCTGACCGTCGACGAATACGCGCATCTCTCCTGCGAGATCACGCGTGACCGCCACGTGGTGCCACAGGCCGTCGGCCAGGTCGATTGCGCCGCAGATCGTCTCACCAACTGCACCGTTCGCTGCACCAAACGCAATCCGCCCGTTGGCAAGCGAGATCCCGTAATCTCCGTAGTCTCCGTCGCCAAATACGCCGCGATCAAAGAGGATGTTCCCGTAGATCCAGTTATCGCCTCCCGGGGTGCAGCCGCCGGCGCTGTTCTCGCCCGGCAGCGCCTTCATCCACCACTCAATCGTGAAGTCCTCAGAGCCGAGATCGGCGGGTACCTGAGGATCGATCGGGATTTTGACCCGGTCGATATCTCCATAGCCATTCCCATAGAATCTAAGTGAGTATCCTCCCGGCGGATCCCAGACCGGGCTGAGCTCCCCATTGTCGTAGAAGGCCAGCAAGATCTCATCCCACGTGTACAAGTCGTAAGCCATATCACGCGATTCGAATTGGCCCATACAGTTCCCCAGTAAGCCGGCGTCTTCACACTGACTCAAGTAGGCCCGGTAAAAGGTCCGCAGCAGCTGATCATTGCGCGTCAAACGCCAATTCCAGGTGAAGTCGACCGCCTGGTTGGTGCTGTTGTAGCTGACGGCCGGGTTGTAGACCTGGTCGCAGGTGCTGTCATACACGTCTGCATCCGACCACTTTCCGCCGACCGCGATGTATGACCAGGCGTACATCTTGACCGCCATCCCCCCCGCGCGCAGTGATTCCCACGGCCAGCCCGCCACCCATTCATTGGGAAGCACATGCTTCGCGTATTCTTTGAAGTCAAGAGTCTCTACGGTATAGGGTCGCGACAGGTCGCAGTGCGGGTATCCGGTCACTCGGACCCGGATGGTCGCCGGCAGTGCCTGGTCCGCCTGCAGGCTGCCGAAGCCACCCTGAACGCCCTGCGCCAGCTGATCTATCGGCCAGTCCGGCGCCTGGGCGCGCGGTGGGGGGACCACGATCAGCGTCGGCGTCGGCCCCATCTCGATGTCAAGGATCAGGGTGTCGCCGGCAATCAAACGCACGTCCTGGATGGTCCAGTCGCCGTAGCCGGGCGCAGTCGCGAGGATCGTTGTCGACCGCGACTCGCCGGTTAGCGAGCTGTCTTGGAACTCGAAGCCCCCGTCAATCCCAGTGACTGCGGAGAGCCCCAGGTCCAGCGCCGTGACGGATGCACCCACAATCGGCGCCCCACTCTCGACATCGCTGACAGTTCCTTGCACCCCCGCCAGTGAGGCGGCCGCGGCTCCAGTTCGTAGGATGGCAAGTCCTAGCAGGAATCCAAGCGGCAGCGCCCGACTCATTTGACCTATCTTCATAGACTGAAGGGGAAGGGTTCTATTCGAATCCTGAGATTCCGATAGCGGCCTCCTCCCTAACCTATATCTACAATACTGCGGCACCTGTCAAGAGGCCGTCGGTCACGTGTGCTGTAGCGAGCTGGTTGCCAGGCTGTTAGAGGTCGCTACTGACTGCACCGGAATCAGAGCTCGCGCTCGGTGGGCGAGCAGCGAGGCAAATGAGTGCCGACGCTGGCTACCCTTGGCATGCGTTTGGAGACAGCCACCTGATCCCGAGGGCGCGTCATGCCCACTCTTGACCCTGGCTCATCGACGCTTGGGTGAACCGTGTCCACCCGCTCCCGGCGTCTCGATCCGGATCCGGTCACCCTGCTGGGCCTGTACGCTGACCTTCCCGGGAAGATCTTCTACTTGGTCCCCGTGCAGAAGCCGATTCTTCCCGACCCGGCCTGATTCACCGCCCGCCAGTCCATAAGGTCGGAATCGCTGCCGCTCCGAGAGAATCGTGACGTGCGCGTCTGTGAGCAGCTCGATTTCTCGGATCACGCCGTCGCCGCCAGAATACCTTCCGGCTCCGCCCGACCCACTCCGATTCTCGTAGCGGCGGACCCGCAGCGGGTAGGCAAACTCCAGCGCTTCGGTCGGAGTATTCAAGGTGTTGGTCATGTGGGTGTGGATGGCGCTGGCGCCATCTTTTCCCGGCCGGGCGCCCACGCCACCCGCAACGGTCTCGTAGTAGGCGAACGGCCGCTCCCGCTCCGGATCCCACCCTCCGATGGTCAGGTTATTCATGGTGCCCTGGCTGGCAGCCGGGATGCGGCCCGGGCATGCCTGGGCCAGAGCGCCCAGCAGGCAGTCGACGATCCGCTGGGAGGTCTCTACATTGCCTGCCGCGACTGCAGCCGGCGCGCGCGCGTTCACCAGGCTGCCTTTCGGGGCTGAGACCGTGATCGGAGCCATGCAGCCGCTGTTGCTGGGAACGTCCAGCCCGAGCAGACAGCGGAAGGCGTAGATCACGGCCGAAACGATGATCGCGTAGACGGCGTTGATGTTGCCCTCTCTTTGGGAACAGGTGCCGCCGAAGTCCACAACCGCTTGATCTACCTCAATCGTGATCGCCACCCGGACCTCAGCGGGTTCGGTGGTCACTCCGTCGTCGTCCATGAACTGGCTGAAGCGGTAGGTCCCATCTGGGATTTCTGCGAGAAGCTCGCGAGTCACCCGTTCGGAATACTGCAGGAGGTTTCGGTGAGCATCCACCTTCGCCGAGTCGCGTGAGTCCAGCAACACCGTTGTGTCCGGGTAGGAGATGAGTGCCGGACCGGCGATCCTGTGTCCTGCATGCAGGAGCGTTCCTTCGAAGAATGGGGTTGAGCGAATCGGATTCCCAGGCCCACCCAAAGTTACCGGGCGCTCGCCTAATTCCGTGGAAGGATCAGGGCGCGGCTCGAAAGTTTCGCTGGGGAGCTTCGGCTTCTCGACACGGCCGATCACCTGAACCCGCAAGTTAACGATTTCGACCGGCGTCGCCTCGTCACGATAGCCATACTCCCGCTCATGGGCCCTGTGGAAGCTGTCCAGAAATTGCTCGCTAAGCGGCAATCTCAGTTCAAAGGACTGGCCCCGATATCGAAGGTCGAGTTCGAACTTGGTCTCAACGTTACCCTGCTCCACCCGCTCCAGTTCTAACGCCCGGCGGCCGCGGGCTTCAAGCGCCGCTAGCTGATGCAGCAGCTGATCATATGCCGTATCGTCGGGAAGCATCACGGTTTGGACGTAATCTCTCGAGACGTCGGCCACCAGCATCCCAAAGGCAGATAGTGTCGAGGCGTGCGGCGGGACTAGGACCCGGCGCACACCGACCGCGCGCGCCACCTCGCAGGCATGCAGCCCTCCCGCTCCACCGAAACTGACCAGCGTGAATTCACGCGGGTCATGCCCGCGCGACACGGAAACCAACCCAGCGCCCGGGCCATGCGTGCATTGGCGACCCGAACGACTCCTATGGCCGCTTCTCGGGCCCGGTCTGACCCGCCAGGCTTCCCGAGTTCCGCGGCTAGCCGGTCGAGGACCGTATGGGCCGTGTCGGGGTCGAGCGGCATCTCACCCGCCAGGAAACGCTCGGGGTCAAGCCGTCCCAACACTAAGTTGGCATCCGTGATCGTCGGCTGCGTGCCGCCACGCCGATAACAGGCCGGTCCAGGGTGCGCACCTGCACTCTGTGGCCCGACCCGCAAGCTTCCGCCGCGATCGACCCGGGCGATCGAACCCCCACCCGAGCCGACCGTGTGGATGTCGATCATCGGCAGGCGTAGCGGTAAGCCGTCGATCTCGCCTTCGGAAGTCAGCTTGAAGTCGCCCGTCGACAGCGACACATCCGTGGAGGTTCCCCCCATATCGAAGGTGATCAGCTTGTCGAATCCCGCCGATTTCGCTACGCTCAGCGCGCCGACGACGCCGCCGGCCGGGCCGGAGAGGATGGCCCGAGCAGGATGCGCGCGCGCCTTCTCCGAACTCAAGCTGCCGCCGTTAGATTGCATGATCCTCAGCTGAGTCGGGTTTAACCCATTCTCCAGGCGTTGAAGGTAGCTCTTGACCGGCGGCATGACATAGGCGTTGAGGGCGGTCGTGCTCGCTCGTATTCACGAAATTCGGGAAGCAACTGACTGGAGCTGGATACTTCAAAGCCGGCTTGTTGCAGCGCATCCGACAGGCGCGCCTCATGCTCTGGGCGAAGGAAGGAGAATAACATACAGATCGCGACCGACTCGACGCCATGATCTCTCAGCTGATCAAGCAGCCCTGGGATCTGGCTTTCGTCAAGCGGTATCAGAACCCGGCCCTGGTGATCGACCCTTTCCGTGATTTCGAGACAGCGCTCTGAGGGAACCAGCGGTGGCGACCGATCTGCGAACAGGTCGTAGAGCTCGGAGCGATTCTGTCGTCCGATGGTGAGCATATCGCGGAAGCCCTCGTTGGCGATGAACGGCGTGCGTGCCCCGCGCCGCTCAAGTACGGCGTTGGTGGCGATGGTCGAGCCGTGGACAACCGTCGCCGTTTCGCCTAGCCTCAGCTTCTTGAGGCCTTCTAGGACAGCTTGTTCGGGTGCTCTGGGAGTCGATGGTAGTTTGAACGTTCGCATCCCGTCGTCAAAGACAACGAAATCGGTGAAGGTGCCGCCGATATCTACGCCGACTCTCATTTGCACTCGCCTCGGACCGTCATCTGAGCCCGCTCGATGGGTGAGCGGGGCAGAAGCTGAGCGGGATCTCCAGGCAGGCCGGCAGCATGACGGCCACCGCCCCCGCTCCTGAAGTTAACCTTCGCTGACGGTCCTCGCGTCCCCTTCAGCTGCCAGCTCCCTTATCCGGCCCAGGCCTTCCATGAGGATCGAGTTCACTTCGTCCGCCATGGCGCGATAGTTCACGATGTCGGTCCCGATCGGGTCGTGGACATCACCGGTTCCATCTCCCATTTCCTTTAACAGGTAGATCCGATCCGCAAGCTCAGGGTAGGTTTCACGCATCATCTGCCGGTGCCGCTCTTCCATCACAAGCACGAGCGAGAAGGGCTCGACGACCTGACGCGTGGCCTGGGCCGACCGATGAGAGCTCAGTTCCAGGCCGCGTTCCGTGGCCACGACCCGCGTGTTGTTTGTAGCCGGTTCTCCATCCAAGGCGGATACCCCCGCCGAATCGATCCACCACTCTTCACCCTCCCCCTCGTTCCGGACGATCTCCTCAAAGAGGACCTCGGCCATGGGGGACCTACACATATTTGCGGTACATACGAACAATACCGAGTGCATTCAAGGCCTCACCTAGGCAGGAGTTTCTCAGCGGCATTTCTGCGACATTTCGTGGGAGATCTTTTCTCGGGGAATGGCTCGATCATTTGCCTGCCGATGGCTCAGGCATCGCCGCGCGTTGGCAGCACCGGCATTTCGGGTCCTGGCACCTCCAAGTGCTCAGCGAGCGCGGCGCGCAGGGCGATCCGGTCGTCCCAGGGATATTCGGTTTCCCCGAAACACATGGATTGCTCGTGGCCTTTGCCTAAAGCGATCACCAGGTCGCCACCCTGGGCTAGTTTGATGGCATGCCGGATGGCCTCCCCGCGATCGGGGATGCGCCAGAATGTCGCACCCTCGTCGCCGCCCTTGTCACGCGCCCCCTCCGCCATCTGCTCCAAGATGTCGCCAAGCGGTTCTGTACGCGGGTCCTCTGCAGTAAAAATCGACCGATCGGCCAATTCGGCAGAGATTTCAGCCATCATCCTGCGTTTGGCCTGATCGCGCAGTCCCGCGGACCCAAATACCGAGATCACCCGGCCGTCGGTCAACGTTCGCGCCGCGGTCAACGCTTCCTTCAATGCGCTCGGAGTGTGTGCAAAGTCGACCATGGCCAGGAAGTTTTGTCCCAGGTCGATACGCTCCATGCGGCCTGGAACTCCGGCAAAGTCGGCCACCGCGTCTCTGACGATACTTGGATCGATTTCAAGCCCATGGACGGCCGTCGCAAATGCCGCCAACACATTTGCGGCGTTGTAGCCTCCAACCATCGATGTCTTCAGAGCCGTCTTCTGGCCGTCGCGGTTCACAATCAAGCGGATCCCCTCCGGGCCCGATTGCAGAGCGGTCCCTCGGACATCTGCGTCCGGGTCGAAGCCGTAGGTAATCCTACGCACCTTCGCGAGTGGATTCAGGTACGGGTAGGCGCCGTCGTCCCGGTTGAGTACGGCCGCCTTCTCGGGTGCCCCGGGCTTGGTTGGAGATTCCGATAGACCGGAAATCAGGAGGCCCTTGGCCGCGCGGTAAGCTTCGTAGGAACCGTGAAATTCGAGGTGGTCGTGGGTCACGTTAGTCACTACGCCGACGTCGAATTCACAAGCCGCCACGCGATGCTGGGACAACCCGTGCGAAGTGGCTTCCAGAACGCAGTGAGTCAGACCCGCCTCGACCATATTTCGAAGTAGGGCCTGCAGCTCCATGGGGTCCGGGGTCGTCACATGTAAACCCGTATCCACAGTATCGCTTCCGATATTTGCGCTCACGGTGCTGATCAGCCCGGCGGCCATCTCCGCTCGCCTCAGAATGTCGAACAGAAGTGCGGCGGTCGTGGTTTTTCCGTCCGTGCCGGTGATACCGATCATCACCAGCTCCCGCGCAGGATAACCATGCCAGGCGGCCGCCAAATAAGCGTAAGCAAGGCGCGAATCTTCCGCCCTCAGATAAGGGATCCCCAGGCCGGGGTCGGGCTCCTGGCCGAGAGCCGCCACAGCACCTGCCTGCTCCGCATCGGCCAGGTAGAGGTGCCCGTTGTCATTCGTGCCCTGGATCGCGACGAACAGACTGCCCGGGCGTAGTTGGCGCGAATCCGCCACAATGCCCTCCACCCGCAGCGGTGGCAGGCCGTTCCGGCTGATCCCCGGCACCTCTTGCAACAATTCGGTTAGGTCCACTGGTGGATATTGTACAAAACCGGCGGGCGCACTGCCCGCCGGTTCGTTATACCCAGGAGGAGATTGCCACGCTACGCTCGCAATGACATTGAGGCAGAGAGGTGCGTGGCGACAGAGCCAGATTCAATATATCGTCATTGCGAGGTGCGTGGCGACGAAGCAATCCCCAACTTCGGCATGGCTCCCGAAAGGGAGCGGCTAAATCAATTAAGAAAGGCTCTGTTCGAGCGCCGCCAGTTTCCCGGACACGGACCCATCGATAACCTTGTCGCCCACCCGGACGACCAATCCGCCCAATATGGCAGGGTTCACGCGGAACTCGACTTTCGCCTCGCTCCCAAGCTGCTCATGCAGGCCCTTCTCAATCCGCTGAGCTTCCTCGGCACTAAGCGGCAGCGCGCTTGTGACCGTAGCGGATTCGCCTGCCAGTTCTTCCCCCTCCAGCACAACCACCAGGCCACCTTCAATGCCGCTGAAGAATTCGTCAATCAATTTCTGTTGACGTTTCTCGTCTAGAGCCTCATTGATCACCTTCTGGGCTGCAGCAATCGCCAGCGCCGCTACCTGGTTCCGAACTTCTCCCAGAGCCTGGTTCGCCAGCTGTTCGCCTTCGGCGATGGCCGATTTTCTTGATTCTTCGGCCTCTTTCTCGGCTTCGGTCTTCACTTCGGCCGCCGCCTGCTCGGCGCGGTCGGTGGCTTCACGCACGATGTTATTCGCCTTTTGCTGGGCTTCCGCAAGCACGGTTTCCGCCTCTTGTTCGGCATTGGCGCGCGCTTCGGCCGCCACCCTTGCATCTTCCAATCCCTGCGCGATCGTCTCGCGCCGTTTCTGCAGCAACCCCACGACCGGCTTGTAGACCCAGGCGCGCAACACCACAAGAACGATCAGGAAATTGAAGATCTGAACCAGTAAGTAGCCTAAGTTGATCCCAAGTGCTTCCATATTCGTCTACTCCGCTAAAATACGAACAGGATCAACAGCGCCACGACCAGTGCGTAGATCGAGGTGGCCTCTGCGAATGCAAAACCTAAAATCATGTTGGTCTGGATCGTCCCGGCCACGTCTGGGTTGCGGCCCATGGCCTGTGTGGCTCCCAACGCGGCCAAACCCACGCCAATCCCGCCGCCGAAAACGCCAATTGCAGCCAATCCGGCGCCTATCAGCTTTGCTGCTTGTACGATATCGCCTTCCATTGTTTTCTATGCCTCCCTGGCCTAATGACCTTCTTCTTCGCTGTGACTGACCGTCGCCAGCGACATGAAGATTAAAGTGAGCAATCCAAACACGATCGCCTGGATGATGCCGACAAACCATTCAAAAAGCAGTACGCCGGATTGGAGAAACACGGGTGCCAGCGTTCCCACCACGAAGAGCAGGATCGAACCCGCGAAGATGTTGCCAAACAATCGGAAGCCGAACGATAGGATCTTGGCGAACTCGAGGATCGCCTCGAGAAGGCTAACCAGGAAGTTGATCACCCCGAACATCGGCGCGGTGAACAAAGTCTTGGTATTGAAGAACTTGGTAAAGTACGAGACCCCCAGCGCTCGAATTCCGATCATCTGCGTCGCACCGACCGAGATGATCGCCAGCGCGATCGTAAAGTTAAGATCGGTGGAGGCGACTCGCACGAACGGTATCACGCCCGCGGAGCACGCCGGCTCGCCTCCTACGGAAACAATCTCCAGCGAGCCGATATAAAAGCTATCGAAGGTGCATTCCTCCGGACGCGCAATATGGTCCGCCTCGAATAGGCCGACGCTGTCGACTCCAGGGATCAACTCGGTCCAGTTGACGATTAACACCAAGAAAACGATGGTGGCCATCCATACGAAGATGGATTTGCCCCACTTTCCGGCCGTCGATTCACTCAGGCTGAAGAGCGCGTCGGTCAGGGCTTCGACGACGCCCGTAATTCCGGTCAGAATTTGATTTCCACGGCGAATGGATCGCCACACGAAAAATGCGAGTACGAATAGAACTACGTCTGCGATCAGGGTGGCGATGATCGTGTTGGTTACGACGAATTCGCCGACTACGGGAAGAGTGATGGGAAAGATGGGTTCAGCGGGGAGCTGAACATGCGGCGCGATCGGTGGGAACTGCCGAGCAAAGATAAAATTAAGAACGATAAGAACCAGTACGATCCAGCGGTTGACGCCCCAGCGCCACCTACTCTTCTTCTCGGCTTCCATTCCTCACCCGTGGACTATCCTGAATTCCCATTTTTCGATTGATCCGCTGCATGCCCTCCAGTACGATACGCACCATTAGAAAGATCGTGACCGGAATGCTTGCCATTACCATTACCACTGTGAAGAGCGGGCGGGTGTCGAACTGCAGATCCAGCCAGAGGCCGACGCCCAGCGCAACAAAGATTACAACCAGTGTTACGCAACCGATTGAGCCCAGTAATCCGGCCAGCGCAAGCGGCATTCCTGCATCCCGCGGCTTCGGATCTTGTCCAGATCGGTCTTTGCGCATTGTATCACAAAGTCATTCCCGGCCCTTTTTTAGGGGCACGCGTCAAGTCCCGGGTTGCTCCGGGGCGTTTCGGTCAGTGGCTAAAATAAGCTGCGCGCCGCACCTATGCTCCAATCCAGCCATGGCGCACTGACGATTCCGACCACCAGGATCAGCAACGTACATGCCGCAAGCGCCACTGCGTAGGGCCGTGGGACCTGGACTGGGAGGTGGTCATCCTCCGATCGATACAAGTAGACCACCTTCAACACAATCAGGTAGTAGTAAAGCCCAATGATGGAATTTAATACACCAACAAACGCGAGCCAAATCAATCCGCTATCAACCGCGGCTTTGAAGACGAAAACCTTAGCCACGAACCCTGCAAAAGGCGGCATTCCTGCAAGCGATAAGAAGGCGATCAGAAGGACCAACGCAAGCCAGGGCGACCGGCGACTAAGCCCCGCGTAATCCTTAATCTCATCCGAGCCGGCGGCCCTTGCAAAAAGAATCACTACCGCGAACGCAGCCAGGTTGGTGACCACGTAGGCCAGGAGGTAAAACATCATGCTGGCCACACCAAACACGCTCAGGGCCACCAGCCCAATTAATGCGTAACCGGCATGCGCAATTGAGGAATAAGCGAGCAACCGCTTGATGTTGCTTTGGGCAATAGCCAGTACGTTGCCCAACGTCATCGTCGCCGCCGCCATGGCGGCCAGGATCGCAGCCCAGAATGCATCGATCGAAGGGAAGGCCAACATCATGACCCGCACCAGCACCGCGAATCCGGCCACTTTGGAGGCGGTCGATACATAGGCGGTGACGGGGGTGGGCGCCCCTTCGTAAACGTCAGGCGCCCAGAAGTGGAAGGGGACCGCCGCGATCTTGAAGCTGAAACCAACCAGCACAAGCACCGCGATGCCGCCTACCAGCAACAAGGATAGGCCCGCGGCCTTCATCGCGTCCGCTATGAGGTATAGGTTGGTCTCGCCTGTGAAGCCGTAGATCAAGCTGAACCCGTAAAGCATAACGGCCGTCGTCACGGCACCGAACAAGAAATACTTGAGCCCAGATTCGGTCGACTTGTCATCTGCCTTCAGGAAGCCGGCCAGGACATAGAGCGGGATGGATGTCGTTTCAATGGCCAGAAAGAGCATGATGAGATCCGCCGAGGAGGCCATCAGGACCATTCCCATCGTTGAGATGAGGAGCAGCCCGTAGTAGTCGCCTCGATTCCCTACTCCCTCGACATTTACGGATATCAAGCAGGTGACGGCCGCGGTAAATAAAATCAAAATGGTGAAAGCAAACGCCAGCCAATCCCACCGCACCATCCCACCCAGAACCAGCGGCTCGTCCGCCGGAGGTTGGCCGAAAGCCAGCGTCGCCAGCAATATCAGCGTGACCCCCGAGGCGGCCAGCCAACCGAGGATCCTGCGGCGGCTGGGTTTCCAAACCAGGTCTAGAGTCAGCATCGCCACCGCCAGTAGAAATAGCAGACTCTCGGGCAGGATGGCGAGCAACCGCTCCGGCGCGAATTCCGTGAAGGTCAACTAACGCATCCCCAATGTAAACAGGCTGATATCTGGAAGGGTCGCAGGCAACCGCTCCGGCGCGAATTCCGTGAAGGTCAACTAACCCACCCCCAAGGCCCGCAACACTGCCTCTGCTCCGGAGGCGACCATGGGGGCCATCACCGCCGGATAGACGCCGATCAGGACCAGCAGCGCAGAGAGCAGCACCAGCGCCACTTTGTCTTGAACGAGCACATCTCCAAACTGCCCCTCAAACTCTTCTGGCATAGCTCCGAAGAAGACCTTGCCAATGATACGCATGATGTAGGCCGCCGTAATGACGATGGAGATCACGACCACGATGGCGATGATAGGCTGCGTCCGCCACAGCCCCATGAAAATCGGGAACTCCGCGACAAATCCTGAGAGTCCCGGCATACCCATCGATACGAGTCCGCCGACAATAAAGGCCACCGTCGCAAGAGGCATCACCTTGCTGATGCCGCCGAGCCTCGGGATCTCTCGCGTGTGGGTACGGTCGTACACCATCCCCACCACCGCAAAGAAGAGCGCCGTCATGACGCCGTGCGAGAACATTTGAAGGCCTGCGCCGGTGAGTCCATCACGATTCAGCGTGGCGAATCCCAACAAGACCAGGCCCATGTGCGAAACGGAGGAGAATCCGATCACGTATTTGAAGTCGGTTTGCACCATTGCGATAAAGGCGCCGTAAATGACGTTGATACTGGCCAGGACCAGGATCAGCGGCGCCCAGAACCTGGCGCCCTCCGGCAGCAACACGATGCCGACTCGCAGCGCGGCGAAGGCACCCAGCTTCATGAGTACGCCCGCGTGGAACATGGAGACCGCGGTCGGGGCAGCCACGTGGCCATCCGGCGACCAGTTATGGAACGGGAAAATGCCGGCCAGGACGGCAAAGCCAAAAAACACGAATGGGAACCAGATGCGTTGGAAAGTGGTCGAGAAGCCCGCAGTCTGAAGCTGCAGCATGTCGAAGGTCTCCAGCCCGGAGGAGAACACCATCACCAGCCCCCCCACCAGCGCAATCACCGAGCCGATGAAGAGATAAAGCGTCAGTTTCATCGCCGCGTATTCGCGGGTGACCTTCCAACCCCAGATGGCGATCAGCAGGAACATAGGGAAAAGTGCGATTTCGTAGAAAAAGAAGAGCTGGAACAGGTCCAGGGAAACGAAGACCCCAAACACGCCCGTGGCCAGGATGAACAGGAAGAGGAAGAACTCGCGCGGCCGATCGTCTAATCGCCACGAGATCAGCACACCGGTGAAGATCACAATTCCGGTCAGCAGCACCATCGGGGCGCTCATGCCATCCACCCCGACGAAGTAGGAGATTCCCAACGCAGGAATCCACTCCGCGCGTTCCTGAAATTGGTAGCCGCCCTCCGCCGAGTCGTAGCCAATAAAAACTACGAGTGAGAGCAGCAGCGCCAAGGTGGCCGCCGCCAGCGCGAACCAGCGGATCCAGTCGTGCCGATCCTGCGGGAAGAACAGCAGGATGACACCTGCCACAACGGGAGTGAAGACTATGACGCTGAGTATTGGGAAGTTCACTCGTTACCCTTTAATCGCATATCCCGCGCAAGAAAAATGCTTCGGCGTAGGGGGGCAGGCGGGCTGGGGAGAAACACCACGGCTTTTGAACTGCTCGGGCCGGACTCCCAAGTTCCCCAGCTCCCTCACTCCCATGCTCCCTAAGTCCCCCGCTCCCAGGCTCCCATGCCCCCCAGCTCCCATGCTCAAAAGCTCAAGCGCCCACCAGCCTCATCACCGTCTCGTTGAACACCTTCACGATCCAGCTCGGCCACACGCCGATCGACAGCATCAGGACCATCAGGGGCGCGATGGCAATGATCTCTCGCCGGTTGATCTCTATCGGTGTATCCGCGTATTTTTCGTTAAGCGGCCCATGCAACGTCCCACGAATTCCCTTGAGAACGTAGATGCCGGTGACCAACAACCCTAACATCGAGAGCACGGTGTAGAAGGTGTAGATCGGCCACGCCCCTCGAACGACGAGAAACTCTGACACGAAGCCATTGAGCCCGGGTAACCCCAGGGAGGCCATAGACGTGAAGATCAGGATTCCGCCAAAGATCGGGGCCAGCGAAAACAGCCCGCCGTAGGCAGCTAAATCCCGCGTATGCGTGCGATCATAGATCACCCCCACAAGCAGAAACATTCCCGCGGCCGACAAACCATGGTTGAACATCTGCAGCACCGCCCCGTTCACCGCGAAAACCGCATCGTCCGCGGACAGCGTGCCCGCGGCGAAGAATGCGGCTGCGATCCCAAGCACCACAAATCCCATGTGGTTGACCGACGAATAGGCCACCAACCGTTTGAAATCTTGCTGGCCCCAGGCGGCGAACGCCCCCATCACGATCGATATCGTTGCCAGGAGGGCCAGCACCCAGGCGAAATCTCTAGCCTCGGCGGGGTATAGCGGCAATACCAGTCGCAGGAAGCCGTAGGCTCCCAGCTTTAGCAGGACGCCTGCCAGGATCATCGAACCCGCGGTCGGGGCCTCAGTGTGGGCGTCGGGGAGCCAGGTGTGAAAGGGCCAGATAGGCACTTTTACGGCGAAGGCGATCACAAAGGCCCAGAAGGCCACCGCCTTGACCACCTCGATCGGCACACCAATTGGAACCCCAAGGAGCGCGAGCGGCTGATCGAGCGCCGACCAGATGCGGGTGATCTCGACGATATCGAACGTTCCTGCGACCACTCCGATCAGCGAAATAGCGAGCAACAGCCCCAGCGACCCGGCCATCGTGAGGATCAGAAATTTTAAGGATGCGTAGTTGCGAGCGGGGATTTCCCGCCCTCCCACCTCGCGCGTGCCCTTCTCACTTCCCCACTGATTGATCAGGAAGTACATCGGAACCAGGCCGATTTCCCAGAATAGGAAGAACAACACAAGGTCCAGCGTTAGGAACACACCCAGCATTCCTGTCTCTAGAAGGAGGAACAGCGCCATGTAGGTTCGAACGCGGTCCTTGATGTTCCAGGAGATCAGGATCGAGATAGGCGTCAGCAGCGTCGCGAGCAGAACCAGGACCACGGAAATGCCGTCGACGCCGAGGCGATAACTGGCGCCGATGGCAGGATACCAATCCCGCTGAACCTGGAATTGGAACCCGGGTTGACCAGGGTCGTAGGCAAGCCACATGTAGATGGACAGGGCCAGCGGAATCAGGCTTCCCAGGAAGGCGAACCAGCGAATGGCGGCAACCCGCTCCCTCGGGATCAGCAGGGTCAGCAGGCCGACCAGAATTGGCGTGAATAAGATCAGGCTCAGCAGGTAGTCTTCAATCATGCGTGATTATTTTCCATCCATCTACGACAAGAAAAAGATGTACGAGAGCATCGCTCCCGCAAAAATAATTCCAACGATTAGATAGGCTTGGACGCGCCCGGTCTGAATGACGCGTCCCTGATAACCCGCGGTTTTAATCCCCTCGCCCACAAAGTCTCCCGATCGATTAACGATCGGGAGATCGATCTTGTTTCGCAGGAAGCCGCCCAGCCTTCCGGCCAATCCAGCCACCCCGTGCAAGGTGCCGTCAATGACGCGGCGGTCGAGTCCCCGGTACACGAAGGTTTCGGCAATCCAGAAGAGGGGCCGCACGAACAGGAAGTCGTAAAGCTCGTCGAAGTAGTACTTGTTCTGGATCCAGACATAGACCCGTCCAAGCCGGGCCAGTGGGTCGGGCGCGCCGGCTTCCTGGCGACGATACATCAGGTAGCCGATCAGCAGTCCGCCGAGCGCCACGCCCACCGATACGAGCAGCGGAATGACGTTAAACTCCAGACTCTCGACGGGTTCGAGCAGTGTGGCGCCTACAAATTCGTGCACCCAATTGGGAATAAACGAAGACAGAACCGGAAAACCTTTCGGAATCCCGGCCCACCCAATCGTCAGGCTGAATAACGCAAGCATGGCCAGCGGGGCGGTCATGGTCCATTTGGATTCGATTGCGTGTTCGGCCGCCTTCGAGCGGGGCTCGCCGAGGAAGGTCAGCGTGATCTGACGCATGGTGTAAAAGGCGGTGAGCAGGGCTGCCAGGGCCAGGACGATGAAGATCGCCAGGTGGTTGGTGCCGTAGGCTTCGGCCAGGATCTCGTCCTTCGACCAGAAACCGGCCGTAACAATCGGGAAGCCTGCTAACGTCAGTCCGCCGATCAAGAAGGTCCAGAAGGTCAGCGGCATCTTTTTCCGCAGTCCCCCCATGTGGGTCATATCATTGGGATCGATGTGTTCTCCGCTCTCGTGCGCTCCATGTTCGACTCCGTGTATGACCGAGCCCGAACCAAGAAATAACAGCGCCTTGAAGAAAGCGTGTGTGATGAGGTGGAAGGCGGCTGCCACAAACGCGCCCATCCCGACCGCGGCCACCATGTACCCGAGTTGTGAGATAGTCGAGTAAGCAAGCACGCGCTTGATATCGTTCTGACCGATGGCCAGGCTCGCGGCGAACAGCGCGGTGAAGGCCCCGATGAAAGCGATGATGACCATGACGTCAGGTAGCGGCTCGCCGTGGCGCCAGCCGGCGGTGATCAATGGAAAGATGCGCAGGATGAGGTAGATGCCGGCCGAGACCATGGCCGCGGCGTGGATCATGGCCGAAACGGGAGTGGGTCCTTCCATCGCGTCGGGCAGCCAGGTGTGCAGCGGCCATTGGGCCGCCTTGCCCACCGTTCCGATGAAGAAGAGCAGCGCGATCAGCGCCGCGGCCGAGGTCCCTGGTCCCAGGACCGAAGGTGTGGTCGCCAGCCGTTCCAGAGTTTCCGCATTTAACAGGATTTCACTGTACGTCAGCGTGCCGGTCAGCGAATACAGGTAGGCCAGTCCGAGCAGCAGGAAGACGTCGCCCACGCGGGTGGTCATGAAGGCCTTGACCATTGCGGCCTTGGCGCTGTCTTTCCCGTACCAGAAGCCGATGAGCAGGTACGAACAGAAGCCCATGATCTCCCAGCCGACGAACAGCACCAGCAGGTTGTCCGTTACGACGAGCGCCAGCATCGCGAAGGCGAAGAGCGAGATAAAGGCAAAGAAGCGTGCGTACATCGGCTCGATCCCGCCGGCTTGCGGCGGGAAACCCGGCCGATCTTCGGGATCACGCGCGTTTCCGTAATTGTGGTATCCCACGCTATAGACAAAAATCGCAAGCATGGTCCACGCGACAAAAAATAGCGTTACGGCCGTGAGCGGATCGATCCAGGTGCCTATGTTAAATGCGGTGTCACCGGTCGGAAGCCACTCGACCTCGGTGCTGACCGGCAGCTCACCTCCCGACACGGCGGAGATGAAGACGCTCATCGCAAGCGCCCAGGAGATCAACATGGCGCCGATAGCCAGGGTGTGGCTGGCGCGATTGCTGCGGTTGGCGAAAAGCACGATCAGCCCAAACGCCAGCAACGGCGGGAGCGGGATGAGCCAGGAAATGATTTCTATCATCCAGTTACCACTTAAGTAAATCGATTTCTTCAGCCACAACTGTGGATCGACGGCGGTAGATCGAAATGATAAGCGCCAGCCCCACGGCGACCTCGGCCGCGGCCACTGCCAACACCATAATCACAAATACCACCCCGGTCAGGTTGTCCGACCAGAGATAACGCCAGAAGGCGAGCAGGTTCAGATTGACCGCATTTAGCATCAGCTCGATCCCCATCAGGATCGCGATCGCATTTCGACGCGCGAGCACTCCAAAGATTCCCACTGCGAAAAGCGCAGCGGCCAGGATGAGGTACCAGGACAGGGGAACCATCAGTCTCCTCGCGCGGGGGCCATTGCGACCAGAATGGCGCCCACCAGAGCTGCCACCAGCATTACGGAGGCCACCTCGAAGGGCAAGATGAACCCGTCGACGTCGACCAGCGCCCTTCCGAGCGCGTCCAGGTTCACTTCCGCCTCCACAAGCGGAGCGGGCGAAGCCGCGGGCACCTGCAAGACCATCGCCAGCAGACCCGCCAGAAGGATCAAGCTGGCGAAGGCGGCGGCCAACCCCATGCGATTGATCTGTCGATCGGCATCCGACATGACCGCGCGCGTGAGCATCACAGCAATGATGATCAGAATTGCGATGGCATCGATATAGATGGCCACCTGAACCACCGCCAGAAATCCGTTGTCTAACAAGATGAATAACACCGCGATTCCCGCCAGGGACAGGATCAACCACAAGCCGGCATGGATCAGGCGCGGCGAGGTGACCACCATGATGGCCGCGACGAGGGTGACCGCGGCCGCGGCGAGGAAGATTAGCTGCGCGAGCGTCATATTCGAAGGGAGCTCTTGTCAGTCACCGGCGGCCTCCGAATGTTGGATTTGGGGTCGATCGGCGACCTCTTTTCGGCGGCGCTGCGAGGCCGCATAGGCGCGCAGGAGGAATAACGTGCCAAGCACGATAATGGCATTTGAGCCCAGGTGCACCGCGGTTCGGTTGAAATCGGCTTGGACCACAAGTTTGTCCAGGATGGCGGTGACCATAAACACGACCAGCGCCAGCGGCGTGATAAATTTCCAGTTGAAGGCGTTCATCTGATCGATGCGAAGGCGGGGGAATGTACCGCGCAGCCAGATAACTACGAAGTATATGAGCGCGGTTTTCAGAATGAAGTAGAAGAGCCCCAGCAGCGGAAAGGCTTCGACTCCCGGTCCCTGCCAGCCGCCAAGAAAGATCACCGAGAACAATGCGGAGATCGTAAAGGCATGTACGAACTCGGCCATCATAAACATACCGAAGCCCATGCCGGAATACTCAATATGGAAGCCGGCCACAATCTCGGATTCGGCTTCCTGCAGATCGAAAGGCGTCCGGCCGAGCTCCGCGAGGGAAGAGATGAAAAAGATGATTGCGGCGAGCGGGGCGAGCAAGATGAACCAGGCGCTGCTCTGCGCCTCGACGATGGTCGACATACCCATGGAGCCGGCCAACATGACCGGGATGAGCAAGGTCAGGAGCATCGGGACCGTGTAAGAGAGCATCTGGGCCACCGTGCGGAATGCGCCCAGCAGCGCGTACTTGTTGTTAGAGGACAACCCGGCCATCATGATCCCCAGCGTCCCGATCGCGCCGATTGCGATCACGTAGAGCACTCCGACGTTAATTTCGGTCCCTACCAGACCGGGCGCAAGCGGCATGACCGCCCACATTCCGATCACGCCTGCCACAACGACCAGCGGCGCCATTATGAACACGTACCGGTCGGCGCCGCGCGGGATGAGGAATTCCTTTGTAATGAGCTTGAGAACGTCGGCGAAGCTCTGTAGCAAACCGTACGGGCCCACGCGGTTGGGCCCGATGCGGTCCTGGATCCTGGCCAAAAGCTTTCTCTCAGCCCAGATGGTGAGAATGGCTGCGGCCCCAACAAGGCCGCCCAATACCGCGGCGCCAACAATTCTCAGCAGCACGGCTGTGAGCGCCGCCTCCAGGCCAAGCCCGATCAGCAGCTCCTTGATGAATTGGCCGATAGTGACGAAGGGATCGCTCATTCCGGAATCAAAACAAACGGCTGATGGGCATCAGCCATTGGAGCCTTTCCTGTGCGGCTAGACCCACTCGAGGGCCCCCTTGCGCCACGCGTAGACGAGGCCTCCAGCCAGGATGAGGATGAAAAGCACCCCCTCCAGCACCATGTAGAACTCGAGTCTGTCGTAGGCGACGGCCCAGGGGAACATAAAGACCACTTCGATATCAAAGATCAGGAAAATGAGGGCGAAGATATAGTATTGACCCTTGAGCTGTACCCAGGCCTCACCGACGGTTTCGATGCCGCACTCGTAGGTCTCTGATTTGGTTTTATTCGGCTTTCGGGGGCCTATGATTACGTTGAGGGCGATGGGCAGGGCCGCCATGCCGGCCCCGACCACCAAAATTGTCCCGATGAATAACCAATCAAGTGTCAAGAAACCTCTCTGACCTCGGTTTGCGGGCCAACCGGTGAAGTCTATCACGACTGCTAGTTGTCTACAATTAATTGGCCTTGAATCAACTTCGAGTACTATACCGGGTTCCCATTGTTTCTTGCGTAGAGTGTGAAATTTAGACGCTGGAGAGTTTTAGCGAATGCCTCGCGAGCTTGGCTGCTCTTGAGGCATAAGGCCTCAGGAAGGTAGATCTTGAATTCCCCTTCATCCGCCGTGGGCCTAGATTATTCTCGATCGGATGCGTATCGGTGCATTATCGAGCATCGCGGCCGCTATGACGCCAAGTATTTCACCTCAGGTATCTCTCATTCTAAGGGAACGAAGCTATATGGACGGTTAGCGCTTGAGAAGTACGCGCGATCTTCGAGCAAGGGAAAATCTCCATCGAAATAATGGTTAAAAATAACTCGGAACGAGTTCACTGGGGAGATCGACGGATAGAGTGCATCAACGCCTCCGTCGGGAAGATGGTATGCGTTCAGTATCGATGTCCGTTCCTCAAGATCTGAGAGTGAAGCAGATGCCCAATTCAGGAATGCTCCGGGGCCATGGTCGGACTGTAGGACGATGATTGGCGAGGGATCGGACCGAGCGAGGATCTCGTCAATGGTGTCTTCAAGCAGGGTATTTAGGTAAACAAGCTCGTCGCGGTATCCGGCAATGTACTCCTCAGTCGTTCCCCCCTCCGACAAGAAATCACTTCCATCGAACAGGCCGTAGGGGCGATCAGGATTGACCGGCTCTCCGATCGAGCCAAAAACAAAGGGAGGATGGGGTGCCACGACATGTGCAAATACGAAAAAATCGCCCGACATTCCGGGCACTTCGGAAATGGCATCGAGTGTGTAAGTGATGCGGGCTCGATGTACTTCGTACAGCGGGTCGGCAATCGCCCCGACGAATGAACCCCGGAGTTGCGTGGCGAGGTCAAGCAGCCCCGAGACCGCCGTCGTCTCTAGCAGTAGGCCCTCAATCGGATTTAGCAACCATGTTGCAGGCAGGGACGGGCGAAAGTACGGATTGTCCTCTGATGGCAGGTAGACATCCACATCCTCGATTGATGTGGCCACCAGGCCTGTATTGAAGGCCATCAATTGGTAACCGTTGCGCTCCAGAAACTCCATTGCAAAGTTATTGTGGATGCGAGCATTCAGCGGTCCCCGATTCGTCGAATCCTCCCCGAGAGTATCTGAGAGGTCATTGACGTAATTGAGGTTCATCGAGGAGGCAAGAGATAGCGCGGTCTGAACATAGTTGCTCCGGCTCTTTTCGGCAACATAGAAATCTCTGCTCTTCAGAAAGCCAATAAAGTCGGTGTTGTCGAGGTCATAAATCCGGGAGAGCACATCCTGCCTCCCATACCCGTCCAGCACAATATAGTAGATATCTCTTCCCACAGATCTTGGAACTGATTCGTATGCGTACGCAAGATTCTCGCCGCGTGCATTTGCGGCCCTGATTTCGGCCTCGCGGCCCACAAGCGAGAAGAGTGGATTGGCAATCGCCGCGGCAGCCGCGATGGTGAAAATGCCGATCCACGCCGGAACGTTCCTCAGAACCCTGAGCACAACCCATGCCCAGGTGGCCAGGAGGACAATCCATACGAGAAGCAAATATCGGTGCCTACCCACAACGAAGCCAATGATCTCCTTGCTCTTCACTAGCTGATACAGATGCCCATATGAAAAGAACAGTAGCAATGCGACCGAACTGATCAGTGCCGCCTTTTCCCAATCTCCTGCGACGGAACGAACCAGAAGCAGCAGCAGAATAGCCAGAACGACGGACGCCACGAGTGATCTCGATATGTGCTGTAGTGAGACTTCGTCTGCGTTTGCGGAGGCCAGAGCAATCACTGGGTACAGGGCGACCAGGATTATGGTGACAAAGGGCAATAAACGGAATGAGATGCGCTCAGGCATTGGGGAAGTCACATCTTATAACGAACGGCAATCGGGACTGCAGAACGAGTCGCCTGGCGCCGCAGAGGCTCTGCGACTTTCTAGAATTCAACGGGCGATTGATAACGCAGGACACGACTTACGACTCCGCCTGGCCCTCTCTGCACTTCTCCCTAAGAACATCAACGGCTCTTATCAGTAAGCATAAAGGCGCCTACGCAACTGGGTCAACTCATTATTATTAATGGCGTAAACTTCCGCAGCGAGTGTTGACCTGAAGTGGATGTACTTTCGCTTGGCAACTATTATTGGCGACTGAAATACCGCGTCATAGTTTGCCCGACTCTGGCAGAATAGAGCGTTCGGGGAAGGATAGGCAGGCGCTGAAAACTGTTCCCCCCGATCCCATGGCGGAACCATAAAGTGAGCCTCACTCACCATCAAATCCCGGACCCGACGGCCAGGAATGCGCTGCACTTGTCATTGCCTGCGCCCCATTTGCTTCAGTCCTGGAGTTGGGGCGAGTTGAAGGAGACCTTCGGGTGGCAAGCGACGCGTTTGTCGTGGGCCCAGAGCGCGGGCCCTGCCGTTGCCGCTGCCCAGCTCTTGATACGACGGGTTGCAGGTGGACTCGCCTTAGCCTACTCTCCCAAAGGACCCATCTTGGATTGGAGGAATGAGAATCTGCGCAGTGCGGTATTCGCTGACCTGGTCAATGCGCCTCGAAAAGAAGGGGCGCTGGTGCTCAAGATCGATCCCAAGGTCCCGTACGGCGATGGGCTGGGTCAGGATGTCGAGAGGGGGTTGCGCGCCACCGGTTGGCGCAAGTCGCAGGACAAAGTCCAATTCCGTAACACCCTCGTTCTCGACCTGCTCCAAGATGAAGAGGCACTGCTTCAGGGAATGAAGCAGAAGTGGCGCTACAACGTGCGGCTGCCTCGCGGAAAGGCGTTCACGTGCGGCGCGGCCAGAGCAACCAAATCACAACAAGCAGCAACGTTAGTACGAGCCCGCCGCCAGGAACGCGGGCTTGTCATCAATCCACGAGTACCCGTTGAGCAACAGTCCTGCGAGGATGTAGGCCGTTAGCTCAGAGCGGGGAAGATCCCGACGAAATGCGTAAGTGAACCCTATCGAGGCAAACACTATGGGCAGATAGGTCACAGTCGCTACAACGTGTCGCGACAAAAACCCCAAATAATAAGCAGACGGAAGCGCCCATATCATTGAGATCACAAGCATTCCATAGGCACCCCTCCGGATCAGAGCCACAATGCCCAAACCGGCAAATATCAAAAGCATCGGTCCAACACGTTTGTCAAATGCAGACAAGTAAAGATTAGGGAGATTCTTAGAATTCGTGACAATACGAAGCCAGAAGGCGGATGGATTCTTGAGGATCGCTCGGAATACTGAACCTTGGTTGTCGTCCGGGGTGCCAAATAATTTCCGTGCCTGGCGATAGGCGGCCTCATCGTTGCCGCCCGTCAGAACGGATTGATTCTGCTCAAACGCCTGATACAGCTTGGGTGCAAGACTGCCAATGCTGTCATCAAAGCTTCCGCTGTCTATTCGAGAAATTGCTACGAAGCCTGCCACAAAGCCGACTGCAGGCACAATGGCTACTAGCGTGATTTGGCCGATCGAGTAGGTTCTAAATCCGATTGCGATCGAAATTGATGTAAAGGCGGCAATCCAGGCTAGGGCATCCACTCTCGCGAGGGCTGCCAGTCCCAAGGCTGCAGATCCGATCCAAATATCTCTCAGCTTCCTATCTCTCTTGGAACAAGAGGAGCTGAGCAAGCGCAATTGCGGACAAGCTCGAGAAAAGCGCGTCACTTTAATTTCGGACAAGAAAAAAGAATGCAACTGACACGAACATGACGCCCGCCACAACGAACAGGCGAACGTGCTCATTAAATTTGCTTGCTAGATGCAAGGTGCTGATCCAGACCAAGGCGATTTGCAAAATACGACCTGCCCATGCCTCCAACAGAAACCAGTCTGGAGAACTCCGGAATATCAGGTGCAATGGCGCATACAAAACTTAAACTAGCGGGCCCCATGCCAGTTCCCTCAGCTGAAGTCCGACCAGGCTCCTACCGCTGTCTAGGTACTTCGCCTCGTCGTCCGGAGCGATGCCATGAATCGAAGGACTCAGGTCAGGGGAAACTATCAGGAGGTAAAAGAGAAGAACTACGGCAAGTGCCAGCAACTGGCGGCCCGCGAATCTGGGAGCCGATCCCAACACACGGAGCCCTCGATCTGAATCTGGCGATTGCGCTCCGTTTGACATGCTGATCAAGCTTATATTTAGGTCGATAAACAAATACAGCTGTAAGCGGCGGGAATCGATTGTCAATTGCGAGCCGGGCTGCCCAGCGAATCGCGATGCTATAATGCGCCGCCGACCGCACCCCGAACCATGATGCTAAAGCCTGAAACCGTCGAAGATGGCGCTCGCTGGGACGACCTGCTGTTGGCGCTCCCAGCTCCCCACCTGCTCCAATCTTGGACCTGGGGGGAATTAAAGCGTCGGTTCGGGTGGCGCGCCAGCCGTCTGTCCTGGCGAGACCCGGCGGGCGCGCCGGTAGCCGCCGGGCAGCTGCTCACACGCACCGGAAAGTTGAGCGGCGGGTTAAAGTTGGCCTATTGTCCCAAAGGTCCGATCTTGGACTGGCGCAACGAGAATTTACGGTCGGCCGTCCTGGCTGCCCTGGTCGACGCGGCCCGCACCGAAGGCGCGCTTGTGCTTAAGATCGATCCGGAGATAGCTTACGGAACCGGAGCCGGCGAGGCGGTAGAGGCAGAGCTGCTTGACTCCGGCTGGCGCCCCGCCCCAAAACAAGCCCAATTCCGGAACACCTTGCTTCTCGATCTGCTCCAGGATGAAGAGGCTCTGCTCCAGGGAATGAAGCAGAAATGGCGCTACAACGTACGGCTTGCCACGCGGAAAGGGGTCCACGTGCGGCGCGGCGGCGTTGAGGACCTCGACCTGCTCTATCGAATGTATGTGCATACTTCGCTCCGGGACGGATTTGCGATCCGAAGTCGCGATTACTACATGCAGGCCTGGGGAACGTTCACAGAGCGCGGATTAGCTCTCCCGCTCATCGCGGAGGTGGAGGGTACTCCGGTTGCGGGACAGATCATCTATCGCTTTGGGCGGACCGGTTGGTACCTCTACGGAATGTCCACCAATCAGCACCGCGAGAAGATGCCGAACCATCTTCTGCATTGGGAGGCCATTCGCTGGGCAAAGGAGCAGGGTTGTGAGATTTACGACTTCGTCGGTGCTCCCGACGAACTTGAGGAGCGCGACCCGATGTGGGGTGTGTATCGGTTCAAGAAAGGCTTCGGGGGCGAGCTCGTGAGGACGGTCGGCGAGTGGGACTACGCGCTCCGTCCCGCGGCCTACCGAGCCTATCGACTGCTCATGCCCGTGGCGCTTTCGGCGATGCGAGTGTTTGGCCGGCGCCGGGTGGCGCGCGAGGCGAGTTAGGCCAGCCCCACTAACTCGAAAACTTCTACCGGCTCTTTCTTTCCTTTGGCTTCGATCGCTTCCGCCGCCTCGAGCGTGACGCTCTTCCCCAGCAGTACCTTGGCCTCCGCACTTACCAGGATCTGATCCGGTTCGGCGTTTTCCTGAATCCGCTTGGCGGTATTTACACTGTCGCCGATGGCAGTGTAGTCGAGGCGCTGAGGCGTTCCGATCAACCCGAGCAGTGCTTCGCCTACGTGTATGCCAACTCCGAACGACAGGTGGAGTTTCGGCTCCAAATTCTTCCGCACCTCACCCACCGCATCCCGAAACCTTAACGCGGCCCTGGCGGCGCGAAGGGTGTGGTCCTCCTGAGGGACGGGATGGTTGAACCAGGCCATGATCGCGTCACCCTGGAACTTGTCGATGGTGCCCTCTTCGGCCAGCACCGAATCCACCGCCGCGCCAAAGTAAAGGTTGAGCAGCGCCACCAGGCTCTCAGGGTCCATTTCTTCGCTGAAGGCGGTGAATCCGCGCACGTCCGCAAACAGGGTCGTGATGGTTGCCAGGCTTCCGCCCAATTTCACCTTGTTGGGATCGATTTGATTGATCACCGCGGGCGAGACCATCCGTTCAAACAACTTGCGCTGCGCCTCGAGCCGCCGCTTCTCAGTCAGGTCGTCTAGCACGATGGTCACGCCTTGCGACTTTTCGTCCGCCGACTTCAGCGGAGTCATCTTCAGACTCAACGCCACCGGGCCACGGCCATCCAGCGTCGGGCTGATCTCGAGCTCCGTCACCTGGTCGTCGGTCCGTTTTGCGGCAGCCACTTGGTCCGCCAGCTCCTCTGAGAGCTTTGGGAGCAGATCGTTCAGCGAGCTTCCGATCAACTCTTCTGACGTCATTGAGAGGATGGTTTGCGCGGCCTTGTTGCACAACGTGATGATGTCTTCAACATCCGAGGTGATAACTCCGCTGGCGATGGAGGCGAACACGTCTTCCATAAGGTTTTTCAGCTCGGTGACCTCGTCGAGCGTAGCCTGTACGGCTCCGAACAGCCGGGCATTTTCCAGCGCTACGGCAGCTTGATTCGCAAACCCGGAGAGCAAGGCCCGGTCGCTCTCGGTGAAGAGCCCTTCGCGCACCTTGTTGTCGGCGTAGATCACGCCGGTCAGCTTACCTTTCACCTTAAGGGGGACGCACAGAACAGACCGCAAGTTGTAGGCGACCACACTCTCCTGAGCCCCGAACCGCGGATCTTCCGAGGCGTTAGTGGTCAGGATCGCCTCCCCACCTTCCAACACACGATTGATCAGCGTTCGGCTTACCTCATAGTCATCCTTGTTCAGCGATTCCTGTTCCCAATTCCTGGCTATTTTGTATTGCAACTCGCCGGCATCGTTGTGGAGCATGAGAAAGGCGCGCTCGGCACCGGTGAGCCGAATGATGGTGTCGATCACCTCACTGAGAACGGTTGTGAGATCCAGGGAAGAATTGACGATCTGGCCTATCTCGGCCAGCGCCTGGAGATTGTGCCGCTCGTGTTCATTCTTGCGCACATTCTCTTTGAGCTCGTCAAGTTTGCCGCTGATTTGCTCCAGGCCGGTCAGAACATCTGCGGGGATGACCTGGCCGGCAGTTTGGAGCGAACGATTGAAGTTATCCAGCTGAGCCCGCAGCTCCTCAGCCAGCAATGCCATCCGGCTGATTCTCTGCGTAGCCGAGTGCCGTTTCATTGTTTCAGCCAAAGTGGGTTCATTATATTCGTGAATGGTAGGATGCCGGTTGCTTCACCTGGGGCACGCTTCCTTGAGGGCATTTTTTATTCCTGATATCATGCTGCCACCCGCCTGATGAACTTCTCTTTCGACTCGCTGCGTGGGCGCCAGACGCTCTACGCGGTACTTATCGGCATCATATTGGCTACCCTTCCGTGTTACCTCGCCGGTTTTATTGCCGTCAGCCGTGCGCCGGGCAGCGTCACGGAGACTCCGACCGCGACTCCCAGCGATATTCCTTCGGCCACGCTTGTGCCTACGGAAGAGTTCCACACGCAAACCCCCTCTCCGACTCCTACCGACACGGTAACCCCCACCCACACGCCGTTTATACCAACCGAAACTTTCACGCCGACCCTGACGCCGACCGCCAGTTGGACTCCGACCGCGACGCCGACTGAGTCGAGCACACCCCCGGTAACCGCCGCCCCTCCCACTCCAACCCCTTCGCCGACCGCCAGCGAGACCCCCTCCCCTCCGCCGCCTACGCCCACTTCGACTGAAACGGTGGCAAACTAGCAACGTGGCCGCATTCCCTCACACGCTTGGAAGATCCATTTGAGACCCGAGGACGCCACCCTCTCGTTGCTGAAGGAACTCATCGAGCTGCCCGGGTTATCGGGTTATGAGGGTCCGGTCCAGCGGCGTATGCACGCAGAATGGGAGCCACTGTCAGATGAAATCCGGGTAGGTCGAATCGGCAGCCTGTATGCACGGAAGCGCGGCTCCGGGCAGGAGCCCAGGAAAAGTGTGATGCTGGCGGCCCACATGGACGCGATCGGGATGATGGTGTCGGAGCTTGTAGAGGGCTTCATTCGAGTCGCGCCGATTGGCGGCCTCGACCCGCGAGTGCTGCCGGGGCAGCCGGTGATCGTTCACGGCCGGCGCGAGCTTCCGGGGATTGTGGTTCAACCGCCGGACCATAATCTGCCGGATGATCTGAGCCGTAAGCCAATCCCGCTCAAGTATCTCCTGGTGGACGTAGGACTGCCTGACCCCGCTCGCTTGGTCCGCATCGGTGACTTGATTTCCTTTGCTCAGCCGCCGATCGAGCTCGGAGAGGATGTATTGTCCGGGCATTCGCTCGACAACCGGGCCTCGCTGGTTGCCATCACGGAATGTTTGAGAGAACTTGGACAGCGCGATCATGAATGGGACGTACTGGCAGTGGCGACGGTGCAGGAAGAGGAGACCTTCGCCGGCGCCTACGCGGCCGGGTTCGAGCTGAAGCCATCGATCGCAATCGCGGTGGACGTGACCTTTGCGCGCGGTCCCGGATTGCCCGAACACAAAACCTTTAAATTTGGTAAGGGACCCGCGAATGGATGGGGCCCCAACATTCATCCGGGGATTTACTCCGCCATAGAAGAGGCCGCTAAGCGCGTTGAGATTCCTCTCACTCGAGAGGTCCTCCCGGTCCACAGCGGCACCGATGCCTTCCCCCTGCAGATCGCGGGCGAAGGTATACCCACGGGTCTGATTTCCATTCCGTTGAAATATATGCACACTCCGGTTGAGGTGGTTTCCATCAAGGATGTGCAGCGTACGGGGAGACTGCTGGCCGAGGTCGTGGCGGGATTAGCGGCGGATTTCATGGACACTCTGACATGGGATTGAGTTCCCGTTATCCCGCTGGGTCGTCGACTGTCACTCCGCGAGTGCTTTCCGGGCCCCATCTCAAACCGATTCTCAGTTTCGCGGACACTCCTGCATGGGATTAGATTCACCGATTCCAGCCCGGCCCTCGGCCACGCACTTACGTCTGCTGAGGAATCTGACAGAGGCGGTCGGCATTTCCGGGAGCGAAGCCCAGGTTCGAGAGATCGTACGCGCACACGTCGAGCCACTGGCGGATGAGATCCGCACAGACGCCATGGGCAACTTGCTTGTCATCCGAAAGGGACCGGGGCGCAGACGACTGCGCGTGATGTTGGCGGCCCACATGGACGAGGTGGGTCTCATGGTCGTGTCCGTAGGCAGTGAGGGGGAACTGAAATTCGAGAGGGTGGGGGGCCTGGATGCTCGCCAGCTTGTCGGCAAGCCGGTGTGGATCGGGAAGGACCGGCTGCCGGGCGTGATCGGCGGCAAACCGGTGCATCTCACAACTCGAGAGGAGCGGAAGCAGACAACCAAGGTTGAGTCGATGGGGATCGATATCGGCGTCTCCAAGAAGGAGGCGGCAGAAGGAAAGATCACACCTGGGACGGGCGCGGTGTTCGCCACGTCCTTCCGTCGAATTCGTGGGACGTTGCGCGCCAAGGCCCTGGACGATCGAATGGGAGTTGCCATCCTCGCCGAGCTGCTCGAACATCCGATAGAGGGCATCGAGCTTCAAGCCGCGTTTACCGTGCAAGAGGAGATCGGGCTGCGTGGGGCCCAGATCGCGGCGCATACCTTGAAGCCGGACGTCGCCATTGCGCTCGATTGCACTCCAGCACGCGATCTGCCGACCTGGGATGGGGAGGAGAACACCCAATACAATGCCAGGCTGGGGCATGGACCCGCGATTTATGCCGCCGACGGTCGCACGCTCGCCCACCCGGGATTGTTACGCCACCTGGTCGATACTGCCGAGACCGCCGGGATCCCTTATCAGATCCGCCAGCCCGGGGGTGGCGGGACCGACGCGGGAGCCATTCATCTCACCCGGGAGGGGATCCCAAGCATTTCCGTGTCGGTCCCTGCACGGTACATCCACACGGCTTGCAGCATCGCCTACGTTTCCGATTGGCGGAACACCGTCCGGCTGGTGCATGCCGCGATGTCTACCATGACCCGCTCTGCACTGAGGCGCTAGAATTAAAGCCGCTGGGATGTCCTCAAGCTCATCCACTCCGCCCGGCCCTTGGCACGGCTGGCCGCAAATTCCCCCACTCCCGCTGCCTGCTGTGCGCCGCAGAAATTGGTGGGAGGCGGCCATAATCCAAGGCGCCCAAGCCGATCACGAGCCGCTACAGAAATCATTAGGCCGTGGTTTTATCTGTTCGGAAAGATTTTCATGAAGCGGAGCTTTTTATGCAGGAATTGATCCAGAGGCTCGTCGAAGCGTTCGGACCTTCAGGCAAAGAAGATCAGGTGCGCGACATCGTGCGGGGTGAAATCGAGCCTTATGTCGACGAGATCAGCGTATCGCCGCTGGGCGGCTTACACGCCATTGTGAACCCGGGGGGCGGAACGAAGATTATGGTGGCCGCCCACATGGACGAGATCGGGGTGATCATCTCCCACGTCGATGGTAACGGTTTCGCTCGTTTCCACAAAATCGGCGGGGTATTTCCGCAGACCCTGGTGGGGCATCGAGTGCGGTTCGAGGGAGACGTGACCGGGGTAATCGGGGCCGAGGCCTCAGTTGAGATCGGCGACGCGCCCAAGTTGGCGGAAGCCTTTATCGATTTTGGCGCGAGCTCGGTGGCTGAATGCCCCGTGCGCGTGGGAGATCTGGGCGCCTTCACTCGACCCTTTGTCAAATTGGGGAATCGCTATGTGGCCAAGAGTCTGGACGATCGCGTCGGCGTCGCGGTGGCAATTGAAGCCGCCAAACGCCTGCGAAACTCGCCAAACGAGGTCCAGTTTGCTTTTACCACCCAAGAAGAGGTCGGCCTGCGCGGCGCCCGGACTTCCGCCTATGGCCTGGATCCCGACGTCGGCATCGCGCTCGACGTGACGCGAACCGGCGATACACCCAAAGGCATCAAGATGGCGATCGAGCTCGGAGGCGGCCCGGCGATCAAGGTGCGCGATTCGGGTTCGTTGTCGGATCCTCGGGTTGTGGATTTGATGGTTCGGCGCGCGGAGGCCGCACACATTCCATACCAGCTCGAGGTGCTGCAGGCCGGCACAACCGATGCGACTGCCATTCAGCTCACGCGCGCCGGGGTGCCGGTGGGAGTGATTTCTATTCCATGCCGCTACATCCACACGCCGTCGGAGATGGTGGATGCGGGGGATGTTGAAAATTCGGTGAAGTTGCTGGTTGAGATCTTGAAGGCTCCGGTGACCCTTGACCGTGAATAGTGACTTCAAGCTTGGCATACTCTCCGTAGGAAATCCACTGAGCGGTAAAATAACTTCTGGCGGGATCCTGCGATCGATTGGATCGCTTCGCTCGGGACTTCTCGTTCTGCTCCGATTGGACTGACCGACGACTCCTGAGAAATGGTAACTCCCTCATCGAGAAACGAAATGGAAACCACACAACTTCGCGAACGCGTAGGACGAGTCCCGATCTACCCGTGGGCACTCGCCAGCTATCCCATGTTGCAGCTTCTAGCTCACAACATCTTTGAAGTTGAGCCATTGGACGCTGTTCGGCCGCTTCTCTTGAGCTTGGCAGGAGCCACCCTGATGTTCTTCCTGCTCACCGCTCTTTTTGGAAACAAGAATGTTGCTGCGCTCGTTCTCGGCACAGTGCTTATCCTGTTCTTCTCATATGGTCACCTGTATCAATACCTCAAGGAAAACCCTGTTGCAGGATTCATCATCGGACGTCACCGATACCTCGTCACTGCTTATGTGGTTGCCTTGATCTCGGGCATTTGGATCGCCGTAAGAAATGCATTCAAGGTGTCAAGCGCGACTCCCTGGCTGAATATCCTCGCGATCGGACTTGTCGTGGCCCCGGTCGTCCAGATTTCAGATCACTTTCTGAGTCTCGGGACAGCGTCTCGCGCGTCATCGGTTGCAGCCGATTCCCTTGCCGAGAGTGTGAAGCCTCCTGCCGAGGAACTCCGCGATATCTACTACATTGTCTTGGACGAATACATGCGCGGCGACGCGCTCAAGCGAGATATGGGCTATGACAATTCGGAGTTCCTGCAGGAGCTTGAGGAGCTTGGCTTCTACATAGCCGACTGCAGCAGGAGCAACTACAGTGGGACCATATTGTCTCTCACTTCATCACTCAACATGGACTACATTCCGAAACTTCATGCTCGCCTCGCCGACCGGGGCTTGGCCCCCGACGATCTCTTCGTATTACTGAGACTGAACTCCGTAAGAAGCCAGCTTGAGACTTGGGGATACAAGACCGTCGCATTTCAAACCGCATTCGAGTGGGCCGACTGGCGAGACGCCGACTTTTATCTCTTCGCCGGCAGGACGTCACTGGATTTGCGGCGGTTTAGCCCTCTTGAAGTGTTGTTTATCGAAACCACTGCGGCGAAGGTCTTGCTTGATGGACAGTACATACTAGCGATCACTGGCCCAGACGAAGTGAACTTTCGATTTGGAGCTCACGTTGAGCATCAACGAAACATTTTGGACCGACTCCCAACGATCTCATCCATCACGGATCCGACCTTCACATTCGCACACATTCTGATCCCTCATTCCCCATACGTCTTCGGACCCGACGGTCAGCTCCGAACGGATCCCGGATTCTACAGCGGCGATCACTCTGGACCGGTAAACGAAGATTACCTGCGTAGCGGTTATACCGGCCAGGTCGCATTTGTTAATGACCGTATTCTGGAGATTGTAGAAGTCATAATCAGCGACTCAGAGCCACAACCTATCATCATTATCCAAGGCGATCACGGGCTTCAAGATGAGAATCGGATTCAGATACTGAATGCGTACTATTTCCCCGGAGAGGCTAAGAAGAGACTGTATTCCGACATATCACCGGTGAATACCTTTCGAATTCTGTTTGACGAGTACTTTGGGACGGAGCTTGGTCTATTGCCCGATAGGAGTTACGGCCTGGGCGACCGAATCAACGAAGTTGCCGACGCCTCGCCACTCTGTAACACAGATGCCTAGTCTGGCTCCATTCAAGATCCCCCAGAGACTTCGTGAAGGCCGGACTTGCCAGTTCCTGTGGGATGTCCGCGCTTCGAGCAGTAACGTTGAGGCAAGCCTGACGAAGAAATTTCCTTTATACCTGAACGAGACATGCCCACTTGGAACGGCAGCAAGAACACACAACACAATGCAGAGCTGGGAAACGAACCGGCCATCTTCGCCGCCGACAGCCGAACCATCGCCCACCTTGGTCTGCTGACGCATATTGTCGCTACTAGGGAGCGCGAGCAAGTACCGTATAAGATTCGCCAGCCGTGAGGCGGATGTACCGAGGCAGGTTCGATGCAGCTCGCCAATCAGGGCATTCCGAGGACGACGATATCCCCTCCCGCAAGACATATTCAAACCGCGGTGGGAATGGCCAGTATTTCGGACTGGCATGCGAGATTGAGGCTGGTGCACACAGGTCTGGCCAGCTCGCAGCGTTCGCTGCTGAGGCGGATCCGAACGAAGCCTCGGCGCAGCGATGG
>JADFRG010000054.1 GCA_022561385.1 Chloroflexota bacterium | reverse complement strand
GCTTCAGCTCATTGTGCAGCATCCGAAGCTCTACCTGGCCAACGTGGCTCAAGGGTGGGTCGACTTCTGGAAAGCGCCCGTATTTTGGGACCGGGACGCGGTTCGCTCGGAGCTGATCGGTGGGCTGCTCGCGGCCTGGGTGGCGGTGGGGCGTCTTTTTACGTTGATCGCCAACGCGGCCTTCTTGGCAGGGAGTGTTCTGGTTGTCGTGAGCCGGCGGGTGAGAGGCCGGCTCGGACTGGATCGGTATATTTTGGTGACGGGAGGGCTGGTGTGGCTCGCCTCGATTGTCCAGACGTTTGCTGATCATGGAGACAACCCGCGCTTTCTGATACCCTTGCAAATGTTTGTTTTCTATATGGTGGCGAGTTGGATGTGGCAGTGGAAAGGCACAAGGACCGCTTGAAATCCCTGACGCGTTGGATCGGCGTCGGAGTTGCTATGGGCCTCTTGGTGGCGCTTCTCGATCCGACCGGCAAACCGTTCAGCGGCTGGCTCGCATACACTTTCCTGGGAGCCGTTGGGGTTTTGGCGTTGTGGGGAGCCTGGAGGTGGATCGGAGGCCCGAACGCCCTGGTAGCGGCGGTTGCGGTGGCCGTTATCTTGCGCCTCTTCGTCGGCCTTGGTCTACGAGCGGGTCTACCGGCCCTTGGTTATCCGGATTCAGAGCCTCATCAAGCAGGATATTTTTACCTGGATGCCTACCGCAGGGACCTGGACGCATGGCGACTGGCACAACTGTCGGTGCCACTTACCGACGCTTTCTCGGATCAAGCCGAGAGCGACCAATACGGCGGATTGTTGTTTGCGAGCGGCCTGATCTATAGGACGTTGAGCCCTTCGGAGCATCGCCCGATGCTGCCGATCGTGATGAACGCCATCGTGGGCGGCCTGGCCGTGCTGTTCACGTGGGGGTTTGTTAAACTGAGCTTTGGCTCGAAACCTGGCATGTTCGCCGCCTGGGGGGTGGCGGTCTACCCGGAGGCGGTGCTGCTGGGTGCCTCCCAGATGCGCGAACCTCTGCTAATCGGATTGCTAGCTGGCATGTTGTACGGGTACGCGCGGTACAGGAATGGCGACGGCAAGATCGGCATCGCAATAATCATCGCTGCCGCAGGTATTGCGCTGGCCGTTTCCCCGCCTTACGCGCTCCTTATGTTGGCCGTGGTGCTGGTCGGGCTGGTGTGGGAAGTTCAGGGGAGGCACAAGGCTCAGTGGGTCGGCGTCGCATTGGTCGTTGTTTTAGGGCTTTTGGCGCTCTCCTTGACGGTAGGCGCCTGGCAGAAAGTGACCGCTGGATCATCGCCAAACCCACTAGCGCTCGTCGGCGCCTGGATTTCCGATGGAGCGCGATTCGAGCTCTTCAAGCTGGAACGGGGCTCCGGGTGGGTTCAGCTTCTGTTTGATCGGACGCCGGAGTGGGCGAATATCCCCATGGCCACCGGAAACGGCCTCGTGCAGCCCTTCTTCCCGGCGACGTTGATGGACTCTACCAGTCTGCCCTTACCCAGAGCCATTGGGATCGCGCGTGGCCTGGGTTGGTTCCTGTTGCTGCCGTTTCTTGTTTACGTACCCTTCGCAGCGTTGCGCGGGGCGGGGTGGCGCAGCCTGCAGACCTATCTGACTTTGGTGGTCTGGATCGTCATGATAGGGGCTTCGTACCGGCTGGCCGGCGACCAGTGGGATAATCCGCGGGCCCGCGCGGTTTTTCTGGCCCCTCAAATGGCATTGGCAGGGTGGGCCTGGTACCATGCCCGAGAGGTCAAGAGCCCGTGGCTTCTCCGCTCCGGCGTTCTGGTGGGAGTCGCCTCGCTTCTATTCATCCAATGGTACGCGGGCCGCTATTATCAGACTCCCAGGCTGAGTTTGTTCAAGACGGTGGGTGTGCTGGCGGTCTTCGCGGTGGTCTTTCTAGTGGGTGCCGTAGTCCTGGATGTCGTACGCGCCCGCCGTGAAGCCCGCTTGACGACGGATGCCCCAGAGGTATAATTCAACGCCTGAATTTTAGCCGACTTTCCGGGAGTGCAGCTGAATGCTTAAAGCGTTAATTACCGGCGTCACAGGCCAGGACGGGTCCTTTCTCGCAGAATTCCTGCTTGATAAGGGTTACGAAGTACACGGATTGATGCGCAAGTCCAGCACCTTCAACACCGAGCGCATCGACCACATTTATCAAGACCCCCACGATCCCCAGGCCAGGTTGATCCTGCACTACGGGGATCTTTCCAATGGGGAGCAGCTCTCGAATCTGGTCTACAACGTACGGCCCGACGAGATCTACCACATGGGCGCGCAATCCCACGTGATGGTCAGTTTTGAGATGCCGGAGTGGACTGGGCAGGTCACCGGACTGGGCACGACCCGCATCCTGGAGGCCGTGCGCCGCAGCGGCATCCAAACCCGCTTTTATCAGGCCTCATCCAGCGAGATGTTCGGCGATGCGCCGCCGCCCCAGAACGAACTTTCACCCTTTCGACCGCGGAGCCCGTATGCGATTGCCAAGGTTTACGGTTACTGGATGGCGGCCAATTACCGCGAAGCTTACGACATGTTCACCGTAAACGGAATTCTCTTCAATCACGAAAGCCCGCGGCGCGGTGCAACCTTCCTTTCTCGCAAGGTCACGCGGGCGGTAGCCAGGATCAAGGCCGGCCTGCAGGACAAGGTTTACCTCGGAAATCTCGAATCGCGGCGTGATTACGGCTACACGCCGGAGTACGTCGAAGTGATGTGGCAGATGATGCAGCTCGAGATTCCTGGCGACTATGTTATTGGAACCGGCGAGGCGCCGACGATGGGTGAGTTCGTGGAGGAGGCCTTTGCCTACGCCGATATGGACTGGCAGGAGTACGTTGAGATTGATCCGCGCTACTTCAGGCCGACGGAGGTAGATGTCCTGATCGCGGACTCGTCGAAGGCCAAGCAAGATTTGGGCTGGGAACCCAAGATTACCTACAAACCCCTTGTACGCATCATGGTCGACGCAGATCTCGAGATGGTGGGGCTGGATCCTATCGGAGAGGGGATGCGCATCCTGGAGGATAATTTTGGTGGCTGGCACCGCTGGGAAAATGGGGTCACAGCTGTGATCAAGAGCGCTGAAAATGGCGTCGATTGAGACTCGGGAGCTAGCGGCAGGGATTTTGTCGGCCGGCTCGCAGCCGACTGCCGAACGAACCACCGTTATCGTCCCGGTATTGAATGAGGAAGACAATATCCCCGTCCTTCACGAGGCGCTTACGGCGGCGCTTCGGGGACGGGACTACGAGTTGATCTTCGTGGATGACGGGTCTGTCGATGGAAGCCTACAAGTTCTGAACTCATTGGCGGAGAGCGACGAGGAGCATGTGACCGTCATCGAGTTCCGCCGTAACTTCGGCCAGACGACCGCCATCGCAGCCGGGATCGACTACTCGAGCGGTGACGTGATCGTGCTCATCGACGCCGACATGCAGAACGATCCGGCAGATATTCCCATGTTACTGGACAAGATCGACGAAGGTTACGACGTGGTCTCGGGATGGCGAGTGGATCGAAAAGATGCCTTTCTCACCCGACGTTTACCCTCGCGGGTGGCCAACTGGCTGATCTCGCGCGTCACGGGGGTGGCTCTCCACGATTACGGTTGTACGCTCAAAGCCTACCGGCGGGACGTGTTACAAGGGTTTCGCCTGTATGGAGAGATGCATCGCTTTATCCCGGCCTACGCCGGATCGGTGGGAGCCCGCATCGTGGAGGTTCCGGTCCAACACCACGCCCGATTACACGGAACGGCGAATTACGGATTGGAGCGCACCGTCAAGGTGTTGCTTGACCTATTCACAGTAAAGTTCCTGATCAGTTATGCACGGAACCCGATCTACATCTTCGGAGGCTTGGGATTGTTCCTAATCACGCCAAGCGTTGCGGTTCTAGCCTTCCTTGGGGTCCGCAGAATATTGGTGGGGACTTCCGTGCTCAAATCACCACTTTTCACGGTCAGCACGATGCTGGTGATACTTGGCTTCTTGTGCATCCTGATGGGGTTTATCGCGGAACTGTTGGTGCGCACCTACCACGAGTCTCAGGCCAAGCCGACCTACTCCATCCGCCGGATCCTGAATGGTAAGGGTGGTCCGCCCGGGACCTAGGGCCATTCCGGCCTGCGCGGACGACTCTTCTGACGGGTTCAGCCTCCCCATTTGACGGTTTCCGAATCTTACGTCCCTGCATCAATGCGAATTCTGGTCCTGAACTACGAATTTCCTCCGGTAGGCGGAGGGGGGGGACGGGCCGCCGCCGCACTGTGTGCGGCACTCGCCCGGCGCGGACATGAGCTGAGGGTGATCACATCAAGGGCGCCCGATTTGGCGCCGGAGGAGAGGCTTGAGGGCTACCGTGTTACCCGCGTGTTTACCGGCCGGCGATCGCGTTACCAGGCTTCGTTCGCATCCATGGCGGGATATGTGGTGGGGGCACTTATTCCCGCACTGAGGCTTGCCCGTTCCTGGAAGCCGGATGTGATCCACGCCCACTTTGCGGTCCCGACCGGAGTGCTTGCCCTCCGTTTGTCAAAGATGACTCGGACACCCTACGTGCTCACGGCGCACCTTGGCGATGTTCCGGGCGGCGTCCCAGGGAAGACCGATCGTTGGTTTCGATGGGTGTATCCCTTTACTCCGTCGGTGTGGAAAAACGCGGCCAGGGTCGTTGCCGTGAGTGAACATACGAGAGGGCTAGCACGCGAAAATTACGAGGTGGATATCGACGTCATTCCAAATGGAATAGACCTGCGGAGTGATGGGCCGAAGTCGGTGGCGGATCCTCCGCGCCTGATTTTCGCCGGGCGCTTCCAACCACAGAAGAATCTGCGGTTGCTCGTGGAGCTGCTCGCGAGAGTGCAGGACGTCCCGTGGCAGTGCGAGCTGTTGGGCGATGGTCCCGATCGGGCTGAAATCATTCAGCTGGTACGAAGCTACGCGCTCGATGCGCGGGTCGAGTTGCCGGGATGGGTCGACGGAGATGTCGTGGAGCGGCGTCTCAATGCGAGCGACCTGCTGTTGCTCACTTCTCGGACGGAGGGTTTCCCGGTGATCGGTGTGCAGTCACTGGCGATAGGGCTGGCGATCCTCGCCAGCCGCGCGGGCGGACTTTCCGAACTGGTCGAGAATGAAGTGAACGGAAGGCTCTGCGAAGTGGACGATCTGGCTTGCTTCGAGCAGGCTCTGCGCTGGTGCCTTGAGGACCGGGAGCGGCTCCTGGAAATGAAGCGGGCCAGCCACTCGAAAGCCGGGCGATTCGATATCCGAGGAATCGCGGAGAAATATGAAGAGGTGCTTCAAGAGGCTGCCAAGAGTGAAGTCTGATCAGACCTTCGATTTTCATGGAAGGGTCGGACTGCGGGTTCAAACCGAGAATTCGTTCGCGGCCGACTACTTTGGAGCCGAATACGGGCCTGCATCGGGCCCAATTTCAGCAAAACTTCCCGAGGTGGTGTTGCGTTGGACCGCATCGGGCCTTCCCCGCCGCCCCGGCGCGTCCTACCGCTTGAAGATTCACAAGGGCCTGGCGCGATGGTATTACCGAATCCACTTTGGAACCGAGACGATTCGGATCGAGGCAACCGGGAACAAGATGGCGGTTCCGATGGTACACCACATGCTTGTGCATGGGTGTCTGCGCTATCTGTGTAGCTGGCACGACACGCTGCTGATTCACGCCGCGGCCGTGGCGCATGGTGGTCGGAGCCTTATTCTCGCGGGTTCGGGGGGCGTGGGGAAAACAACGGTCAGTTCTCTGATGCTGGATCAGGGCGGGCCGAACTGGGAATTACACGCAGACGACTATGTTTTTCTCACCTCCAAGGGGCATACGTATTCCTACCCATCCCGAGCCCACCTGTACCTAAGTCTACTGCGGGAGGTCCCTGGCGCCGCCAGCCCATTGGGCACCCGGCAACGCGCGCACCTCGCCCTATTTGGATTGGTGCGGCAAATATCAGGCGAGCGGATAAAGTGGCCGCTGCGCGTGGAGCCCAGCCTGCTCTGGCCGCACCGTAGTACGGCCGAACATGCCAGGATGCAGGCCCTGCTCCTTCTCGATCGGCACGAGGAAAACGAGATCAGGCTCGAACGGATCGAGGATTTTGAAAGGCTCGTAGACCAACTCATAGAAGTGAACTTCAAGGAGGCTCGGCACACGGTGGAACTGTTTGCAGGGTTCGACCCGCCCCTGGACTACTTGGAGCAATGGGAGGCTCGCGAACGTGAGACGTTGCGCCGGGCGCTCCAGAACGCGCCGGCATACCGCCTAATGCTGCCTCGAACCGCCCGTCTCGACCGAAACAAGTTGGTCTCCGAAATACAACAGCTGGTGACGGTGGAAAATGACGGCAGAGTCAGCGACTGATCGCAGCTGGACACGGTGGGTGCGGCTCGCCGGCACCCTGATCTCCCTGGGTCTGCTGATCTGGCTGCTCTCCCGTCTGGATCTGAGAGAACTCCTATCGATGGCGTCTGAAGTCCCGCCCATCGTAATCTTGTATTCCCTGGGGCTGCTGATCATACGGGTTTTGGCTCACACCTTTAGATGGCGATCGCTGCTGCGGGGACAGAAGATCCATGTGCCTTACCGGCAACTCGTGGGTCTGCAATATGGGAGCTTCTTCGCCTCGAATTTCCTGCCAACCACAATCGGTGGGGACGTGATCCGGCTGGTCGGCATCCTGCGCGAGACGAGCAATCGCGTGGGGGGCGCCGCGTCCATCGTGGTGGACCGCGCCATAGGTGCGTTCGGCATGCTTTTCGTACTTCCTCTGAGCTGGCCGATGCTCGGCGGCTTCCTGGCTACCCTGGGAGTAGCGGTGGGTCGAGTCGAGCTGCCAGGCTCGCTTCGCAAAGCGGCTCGACGGGTCTGGGACGCCACAGCACTCTGGCTAAAATCGCCGGCGTCGTTGGTTGTGGCCCTGCTTGCCTCGTGGGTCGGAATCTTTTCCTATTTTGTGTTTGTTTGGGTGCTGGCGCGCGCGCTTGGGATCGATGTGAGTCTGATACAGGTGGCGGGCGTAACGGCCGTCACCTATTTCATCGCGTTGTTTCCCTTTACCATCAACGCCTACGGACTGAGAGAATTGAGCGTGATCGCGTTTTACTCCTCCCTCGGCGCTAGCACCGAGCAGGCGGCCGCGTTGGCGGTCCTGTCGCGCTTTCTGATACTGATCAGCAGCCTGCCCGGCGTTTATACCGTCTGGGGCGCTTTCCTTCGCAAAGGACCTGAAAGTGACTGATTCCTCATCGAGCACCGGTTCGCACACACTAATGAGTCTCATGAGTGTGCTGCTATTGGTCCTGCTTTATCTGGGTGGCGAGGATGTTTTTGAAATCGCGATCGGCAACGCGCGTTACATGGGCGGCGAGTCGCTCCTATGGCTCGCGGGATCCGTGGGGTATGTGGCGGCCGCTCTCGTAGTGGCCGGATTGTGCATCTGGGCCATCACCTCGCCTGAAACTCTAATCTCCTGGTATGACCGATCCTTGGCACCGCGGATAGAGAAGCTGGGATGGGCACGCTGGGCAATTGCCGGGCTGGCAATTCTCTTCCCCTCCATCCTGTTTCTGGGAATATGGGGCAAATCCCTGACCGCGGCTTCGGTCCGCATCCTGATTCTTTTTCTTTCTGCGGTAGCCGCGGGTCTGGTTGTCTCAGAGAAATCCGCACGCGCCTTCCCGAATATCGCACTGTCGCTGCTGCTCGGCGCCAGCGTATTCGGGGTCTCCAAGCGATTGATCCTCGTTACGGATTATCCGTTCAAGCTGTACTGGTCGGAGGGCAACCGACTCTGGGATTACTCACTGTATTTCTTGCGAGGCCAATACTTGGTGGAAGGAGATTTCACGTTTCCAACCTACCTGACTCCCGGTCGGCATGGGTTGTGGGGGCTCCCCTTTTTGATCCCGGGGGCAACGATCGCGACGCTCCGCTTGTGGGACGTCGTACTCTGGACGCTGCCTTATCTGCTCTTGGGTTGGCTATTCTTCACCGCCAAACGCACGAACTTATCCTGGCGGCTTCGATTTGGGATCGCTCTCTGGATGCTGGTTTACCTCACCCTAGCCGGCACCTTCGCTCCCTTGGTGCTAAGTGCGATCTTGCTGGCCTGGTTGCTTAATTCGAGTCGCCCCTTGCGCGCGGCTCTCCTGGCAGCCGCCGCGGGCTTTTATGCCGGAATCAGCCGCTGGACCTGGTTTGCGGCGCCCGCAGTGTGGGCAGGACTTTGGATCTTGTTGGACGTAGACACCGAACCGCATCGAAAGCGTCGCTTTGTTCGCAGCCTCGGAGTTGGGGCGGCGGGCTTGTTTGGTGGAATAGCTGCTCAAGCGCTCATGTCCGTGGCATTTCCCCGCCCGGAGGCAGTTTTCTCCACCGCGTTCAGCCAGCCACTGCTCTGGTATCGGCTGCTGCCCAATGCGCTCAGCCAACAAGGGATCTTGCGGAGCCTGCTGATCGCGATCGGACCGCTGGTCGTTCTCCTGATCTGGGGAGGTCTCCAGGGACGTCCGCGGTGGGGTTGGTTGGAATGGTCCGCGCTGTGGCTGAGCCTGGCTGGATTTCTCGGACTAGGGATCGCCGCCAGCGTGAAGATAGGTGGTGGCAACAATCTCCACAATTTGGATATGTTCATGATGACCCTTCTGTTCGCGCTGGCCTGGGTGGCAATCCGCTGGTTGCGGAGGGAGGGGCGGAAATGGAGTTCGTTCCCGGGCGGGATTCAGGCACTGCTGGTTCTTGCCATATTGATTCCGAGCTTCGACGTCATGCGCTCCGGTCGGCCGACTCGCCTCCCGGATGAAAACGCGGTACAGGAGTCGCTCGAGATCATTCGGGCGGAGGCCGCCAGAGCCGATGTTGTATTGTTTATCGATCAGCGACAGTTGCTGACCTTCGGTCAGGTTGGAGACGAGCCGCTGATTTTGGACTACGAGCTCAAACACATGATGAATCAGGCTATGTCGTCCAACCAGGAGTATTTCGATCAGTTCGAGGACGACCTGGCCGCGCAGCGCTTCGATTTGATTGTTTCAGATGCCCTTCCTGGATTTCTGAGGGGGTCCGACTACCAGTTCGGCGAAGAAAACGACGTATGGCTCAAATTTGGTGCAGGCCTGCTAAATAAGTACTACGTCCCCATACGAAAGCTGCCCACCGGTATCTGGCTCCTGGCGCCGAGCCCGCGCCGCTAGCTAATCAGCAGATGGTCCCAAATGGATTGGCTATCAACAATAAGTGAGACCTCTGGTCGAGGGCGCGTGAGAGCTGTGACTTCAACATTCATCATATTGATTAGCCTTGCCGCCGGATTGATCGCGACACACGCAATGCGATGGGGCCCGGCGGCTGGATCCGATTCTGCCGAGTACTTTGAAGCGGCCAGGAACCTTGTGAATGGTGATGGCCTAGTCTTGCTAAGGGCCTCAGGCAAAGTCGTTCCAATGACCTTGCGTCCCCCGCTTTACTCAGTGCTTCTCGCATTGGGCAGTTTGCTTGGTTTAAGCCTGATGGCCACGGCCAAAATTCTTGACGTCTTGCTGCTCATGGGATTTATCGTCATCTTTGGAGTCTCAGTTCAAATCCTTCTCCGTTCGTCTCTACTTGCTTTGTCGGTAGTAATTCTCGCGCTATCCGCTCCCGCAATTCTTATGAGCTTTACTGAGGCAATGTCAGAACCCTTGTTCCTAGTACTTTCAGTAGCAAGCTTTTTCTCGGTCGCCTACTACCTTCAGGCGCCCGAAAGGAGGTTTGTACTGGTAATGGGTGCAATTTTCGCAGGGTTCGCTTTGCTGACGCGCTTTTTTGGCATTGCTACCTTGTTGGCATCCGTTTTCGGCCTTCTAGTGCTAGAGAATAAGCACTGGAAGGGTCGGGCAGTCGATGGTTTGATATTTCTTCTCATTGGGATTTCACCGATGGCCATATGGCTTGCTAAGCTTCTCGGCTCTGGAGATCACCCAGGTATCTACAATCTGCCCTCGGAATCTCTTTGGTCGGCTACTGCCCCTGTCCGCGGTGCCATCCTCAACGCCATCTGGAATTGGACTCCCTTCGGGTTGCTGGTAGATGACATCACCTACGTTCCCAGGCTCATTCTTCTTGTCTCGCTGGTTGTTGGCAGCTTATTTGTTGTAGTCATCTTGATCAGATGGAGGGGAATTCCATTGACGCAAGCGCTCAGGGAGCCTGCCATTCATCTTACAGTTCTCTTCGCGAGTTTCGCAGTGATTTACGCAATATTTCTTACAGCTACATACGTAGTGGTAAGTGTTCCACGCCCAGCGTTTGTGGAAAGGATCATGTTGCCGATCCCGTTCGCAGGCTTTCTAAGCCTAATTTTTCTCCTATTTTTTATTGAAAGATCCATAGCACGTCGTCCGATGCCAGGCCTATTCCCATTGGCGCTGGCCGTCGTGGTCACTTTAGGAAATCTACAGACGGACATTGATACAGTCGTTGGTATGAATAAAGATGGGCGGGGATTAACGAGCCAAGAATGGCAGACCTCAGAAACAATAGCCGCTCTTCGGGAGCTACCGGATGGTCTCGATATAGTTAGTAATCAAGCCGATGTGATATTGCTCTTCTTGGAGCGCTCGTCATTCGGGATTCCCGAACTAGAAACCGAACAACGTGCCGCTGAGTTTTTGAGTTTCGGAGAATACCCCAGCACCATGGCTGAAAGAGTCTTTCGTGAGCAGGGTGCTGTCTTGGTTCTTTTTAGTACAGCCTATCAGCAGTTTCAAGCAATATATGGTCCAGACGCAAGCCGCCGCCTGGAGAGTTTTTCAAAGGGGTTGCGTGTGTATTCCACCCATTCTGATGGGACGATCTACTTTTGGGAGGAGTCTGCGCCACCGTAGGAATAGTCTGTTAATTAGAGCCGATGCTAGGTGAGCGACTTGACTGAACCGTTATCCAAGCTATAATTCAACCGTTGAATTCAACAGTTGAATTTTGAATGTTGGACGTAGTGATTCGATCGGGACCCGGCTAATGTCGACGAAAGACCCCACGGAAAATCCTACCAACGCTGAAAGGGAGCGCATCCTCCTGGAGGAGATCGAGCGCGATCCGGACACCACCCAGGCCACCCTGGCAAGGAAGCTGGGGGTCGCGGTTGGAACGGTTAACTGGCATGTAAAGCGGCTCATTGCCAAGGGATATGTCAAGGTCAAGCGCGCGGAACGAAGAAAACTGCGTTATATCATCACGCCGGAGGGGATCTCGTTGCGGGCCAGGCTGACGGTTGCCTACGTCGAGAACTCCATGCACCTGTATCGCGAAAGCCGGAGGCAGGCGCGAGAGGCCCTGCAGGCCGCCGCGCAGCGAGGTATCCACCACATCATGATCGATGGGGAAGGAGACATCGCGGACGTCGCCCGCCTTACCTGTTTGGAGCAGGGATTTGAAGTGGTGAGCGACGGCCAGGATGGAGCGATTGGTATTCTCGAAATTCGTGGCCAAAAGATACGTATGTCTGAACCGGTGAAGGAATGAGCGGCAACGGAAGCTTCTGGGCCGATAAGCGAGTTTGTGTGACCGGCGGCGGAGGTTTCTTGGGCTCATATGTCATCGAAC
>JADFRG010000026.1 GCA_022561385.1 Chloroflexota bacterium | reverse complement strand
TCAAATGGTACCCCGTAGGCACCACCACCAGTTGCAAGAAACAACTATATCGTTGCACGAAACGACTTTCTCTGGCCGGACGAGATCAGGCGCCCCAGACCCAGGGAATGGCCCGCCACGATCTGCGCCAGGCATTCCTTGATCGAATTCTAAGGCAGTGTCACAGGATCCAGATGGAAATTGGCGGATATTTATCCTTGCAACGTCAGTAAGTAGCCGCTGCGGCCATGGCAACCAGGCTAAGTTCTATTTCTCGTATTTACTTTGCTGGTCAAAGTCACTGCCATCGCGTTTACGGTAGTGGCTGGGCGGAATCCCAGCAATCTGCTTGAAGATCCGTGAAAAGTGGCCGGCCTGCGAGAAACCGACCTCAAAGGCGACGCCCGAAATGGACCGCGGCCGTTCGGTGAGCAGTTGCCTGGCCTTGTCGATCCGGCAGCGCAAATGGAAGTGCCGCGGCGGTTCGCCCAGCCATTCTGCAAAGAGGGTCCGCAGGTAGGAGGGGCTTACGCCGGTTGCGGCTGCGGTCTGGGTGGCGCTGAAGGGTGCGGCTATGTTTTGCTGGAGATAGATGATGGCGTCGTGGACTGCGGCAGGATAGACGGGAACCGCTTCAACGGGAGTGCCAGCAATTTCATCTCGCCGGGCGAGCAATTGATAAAATATGCCGATCGCACGCAGGGTATAGCCCGATTGTTGCAGGATCAGGATCTCGCGCATTTCGACCAGGCAGCGTACGATTTCGGGATCGTAATCCAGCGGCGTAATACTTGGGGCTTTTTTGCCCAAGAGCTGCGGCCAGCTTCCGCCCAGCGCGAACCACTGATATTTCATGCCCTGGGGCGCGCGATAGCGATAGATGTTGTCGGGCGGAATGATCAATAAATCGCCGACGCGCACCTTTCTCGTGGGCTCCCCCCCGGAGAACGTCGCCTCTCCGGCCAGGTGATAGAAAAATTGAGTTTGCTTGTGATGCTCAGGGTAACTGCTGACATAGGCGGGTTTGCAGTGATATTCACCCGCCTGAGCAACCCAAAAGCCACCCCCCGGTGGCCTGTGATCGCAATATCCGGTACGCCAATAATCGTAGCGCCTGGGGCGGGCGCCCTCGTTCGTGCCCCCTGAAATCGGTCGCTTGGGTGGCGGCAAGATCGCCGCTTTGTCCATTGGATCCATCCAGTGCTCCCACTGCTTTAGGGTGGCTTACACTATACTTCAATCATATAAGGATTAGACATGCTGCGTAATTCGGGCGCTAGATACCCGGTACGTTAGACGCACTGGAATAGACAACACACCCTCCCATCACCGCCGCCAAAGACGAGCTCTTGTTCATCCTGAGCCCACTGACGACCAGGCCAACGGTTAGACCGGCCATGCTGCGAGATGAGGGCGCGCGGCGATTTCGAGTTCATCGTGCAGCTGTGGCAGGCAGGCCGTACCCACTTTTGTGGGTGTGATGAGCAGCTCACGGCATTGTTATTGACGATGTCAAGCTCTCGGGAGAGCGGCCGTCGAAGAGTGAGTATTGTAAGCGTCCGGACTGGATAGCTTCCAAACTTAAAAACCCGGTTGTGAAACCCAATCGAAAAGATAAGTTGGTTTGTAGTTTCCAGTGGAGCTGATGCGGCCACATAACATCCGCAGAGATGGGTAGAGAGAGTTTGCCGTTAAGAGAATTGATTAAGGCAGGGGTCAGAGAGCTTGGGCAAGGCTTGGTTGTAGCCTCAACGATTTCCTACCTTCATAAAGCGGGTCTTGTCGACCCATTGCGCGCGAGTACCGCCGATCATCCATTTGTCTTCGATGAAAAGCCCTCGAGGATAAGAAAGGTAGCCATCGAATGTATGGTGGCCGTAGACGTACTTGTATTGGATGGTCACGGTTTTTATCTCAAGCGGGGTCGCAGTGCCCATCTGCTGGAGCCTGAGAACGTTGCGATCGCAGTTTCCCTCATAAATAAGCTAGAACCCCTCGAGGATCCGGAGGCCTTTAATAAGCAGGATATTCTAGGGCTTATGGCAGGTTTTAAGGATGACCTACCGAGTGTACCCGATGAGTTGAAGGGTGCTTTAGTTGTTCCAATCAATGCAATGATTCATCACGCGAGGGGAGTGGGCATCAATACCAGAGATTACATCAGGAAGGCCGACGGAAAACAGATGGTCGATCAGTGGCTGCGGCCGTTGTGTGAGATCTACCTGAGTGATCACGAATCTGCCGGGAACCTTGTAGACAGATTTACGATCAGATTGGCGTTGAGCGCTCCCTGGGCCAGATTTGACTATTCCTATTTACGGCTGCACCGTAACCTCCATGAAGTCGAAGCCGGAGTTGTCATTTATGGGTTTGGTACGGAGAAACCAGGCAAGCTTCATATTGACAGGATGCAACCGCATAACGCGGAGGCCACAAAGGAATGGCTAGACTTCCACGTGTCTCCATCGCTAGCCGAACTTGCGCTCAAGTTGGCGAGCGAACCTGAGGCCGGCAAAATTACGGTGGTTGATGCGGGGAGTGGTGCAGGTGGCTTATTGGCTCAGGTGGCGCACGCCTTCGAGAGTAACCCCGGCCAGCTGGCAATTGTCCATTCAGATATCGATCGAGAGACCCGCAAACCCGCACAAGAGCTTTTCGCTTCAAAAGGGATCGATGCGCAGATCGAGTGGCATATTGGGGACTTGATGAATAGGGCACATTTAGCAGAACTCAAGCAGCTTGTTGAGCAGAAGACAAAGCCCGGTCTGGTATTGTTTTGCATGAACTATATTCTTCAGGAGTTTGGTGATGAGCAGATTGACGAATTTCTCGAAAGCTTTAGGAGCGTTTTCGGCGATTGGTTGTTTGCGATCACGGAAAACTGGACATTAGGATTGACCAATGCGGGCCATTATGGCCAGGACGTGCCATTTTTGGCATTACATGGGTATTCTGGGCAGAATCTACAACGAAGAGAGGACTTCCTAAAACGTCTTAGAGGACTTGGATTTCTGAGACCAGAATTTCTAACCGCGAAAGAGAGTGAACTTGTTCATATCGATATACCAGATCCCGAGCATCCGAAGGATAAGGATAAAAGGATCATAACGAATTCGACCCTGGTTGTTCGATGCCAGTGAAACTTAGGTCTCAATCTCTTGCTGGCCATAGTTCCTCCAGGCCAGCATGCTGAAAAAAGCCCACCCTCCTATGAGCTTCAAGCCTGCACGAGCATCCATAACAACAGGCTAACCTGCGGGAGGATCATTGCCTTGGCGGGCGACCACGAAAGTCTCGTCCTGGAACCACAGCCCACCATGCCGTTGCAAGACTTCGCGGGTTGCCTCGAGATACTCGCCGCTGCCAAGCGCATCGGTCAGTCTCCCATCGTCGATTTGTGCCACATAGACCGCGGCGTTCCACGCCGCTAGCAGCGTCGAGGTCCCAATGTTGCTGTTAATTTCGTCCGGGAGCGCCCGCAATTGATACCGGAACAGCGACCGCTCGTCCGCATAGGCCTCAACAGCCAGGTCCGGGTGGGTTTCCTGCAGGTCCTCCTTTAAGGCCTCAACCAAAAGATGGCGAGGGGTCTGGAAGGGATCTTCATCGGGCCAGATCTTGCGAATGATCTCCATTCCGGGGTCGTGCCCGGTAGATTGGACGACGATCATGCGTCCGCCTGGCGCGAGCGCTCGAGCCAAGGGTGCTAACACATATCTGAGCTTCCTATCGGCCGGCAGGCGAGCCCGGTAGGGCTGAGCTGCGATGATTAGGTCGTACGCACCATACGTTGCGCCGGGCTGAGGGACGACCCCTTCAAGGGCCTGGCGATGGTCCGCCCGAAAGAGCACCAGAACCGATGGGCGAACGTAAAGGGGATTGCCGGTGCGTCGGCTGGTCCGGGTCTCCCAACCTTCACTCAGCATGCCTTCAAGGGCCCGAATCTGCACATCGAACTCAAAGGCCGTTTGGCCTTCCAGAGCGACCTCCAACCAGTTTAGCTGCTCCTGGGCTTCCGCGCGATTGGGTCGCAGCCAGGGGGCCTCGGAGTAGTACAGATTGGTGATGATCAGGACCGTCAGGGGGTGTTCAAAGAAGCGGTCCGCCATCTTCTCGAAGCTCAGGCGAGTGTCCTCCAGGCTGATCTCTTTCCCGACGATCACGAAAGGGAGGCCTGGGAATCGCCGGTGGAGATCTCGCATGACGCGTGTTAGAACCGAGCCATCTCCCATGCCCGCATCAAACAGGCGAAACGCAGGGGGATCGGGAGTTACGAGGTCAAGCTCCATCCCCACCCTTCCGGCGATGACCGACTTCTCACTGCAGGTGTTGACGAACAGCAGGTACTTCTCGCGGTTGTCGAAGAAGCGAAAGGGATGCCTATTCTGAGAAGCGTCCGCGGCCATGATCTCCAGTCCAGATATGCGTAGACTCGCCAGCGAGAAGGCGGGGTCAAGATGTTATCAGAAACCGGGCATCCATTTCTAGCTCCGCCTCACAGGCCGAGCGGATCATCGTTCGAGCGTTGTAGGGAAGAAGCGGGTGGAATCTCACTTTTCTGAAGGTGCTGGATTCGCCGTGGTGGGGATCGGGATCCCGCCACCGTCTTGACATCTTTGCTACCACCCCTTATTCTTCTGCGGTGCAAAGGTATGTACCATTAGGCCTGTAGTGTTCCTGCCCCCATGATGGCCTCCTCACGTTCCCGCGAACTTCCGTCCGTGCCATGAGTTCTGCCGTTCAGCCAGCCGATCGTCTCCTGCGCGGGCCGCCACCCCACATTCAAATCGCGGAAGGCTTGCTTGATCGGATCGAGACCGGCGACCTGGCGCCTGGGGATCGTCTGCACCGGAGCGGGACCTGAGCGACATGCCCCGCCAGAGTCACAGGCGGCCGGCCCTGGCCGGAGATCAGACCGAGGCGAGACCGCTCGCCTTGTGAATTGAGCGTCAGCGCTCGCATGACAGAAGGAGGAATCTCATGACGAAAGACTACCGACCCGCCAGTGTTTTCTTTTACCCGCGCATCCGTCTATCGCCTTATTTCGAAGCCACGCAGCGCCTGGGCGCCAAGGCCTACAGCGCCTATAACCACATGTACATTCCCAGCTGGTATGGCGACACCGATAAAGAGTATTGGGCGCTGACCAACGATGTGGTGATCTGGGACGTGGCCGTGGAGCGGCAGCTAGAAATCAAGGGCCCAGATGGCTTCGCCTTTACCAACATGCTTACCCCCCGCGACCTCAACCAGTGTGAGGTGGGCCAATGTATGTACGTCATGATCACCGACGAGAACGGAGGGATCATCAACGATCCGGTGCTGCTGCGCCTGGCCGAGAATCACTTCTGGCTCTCTCTCTCCGATAGTGATGTATTGCTGTGGGCCAAAGGTCTAGCCTACAACTCGAAATGGGAAGTGGAGCTTGGCGAGCCGGATGTGTCGCCGGTGCAAGTCCAGGGCCCCAAGTCCCGGGCTCTGATGCAGGATCTTTTCGGCGATTGGATCCTGGATCTCCCTTATTACTATCACAAGCAGACTCAGCTGGGAGATATGGAGATGGTCGTGAGCCGGACGGGTTACACGGGGGAGATCGGATACGAGATCTACTTGAAGAACAGCATCCGCGACGGCCTGAAGCTGTGGGATGCCGTGATGGAGGCTGGCAAGCCGCACAACATCATCGTAACCGGGCCATCCCTGATCCGCCGTCTGGAGTTCGGGATTCGGAACTACGGTCAAGACATGCGCCTGGAGCACAATCCCTATGAGATCGGTTTCGGTTGGTCGGTTGATTTGGATCAGGAGGCGGATTTCATTGGGAAAGAGGCTCTGAAGCGGATCAAAGCGGAGGGCATCACGCGCAAGCTGGTCGGAGTGGAGATCGACGGTGACAGGATCCAAGGCTGGAATGAAGACTATTGGCCCGTGTACAGTGACGGTAAAGCCATTGGACAGGTCACAACCGGCGCCTACTCGCCGCGTTTGGAGAAAAATATCGGATATGCGATGGTGCCCATCGAGTACGCGGAGCTGGGCACGAATTTCAACGTCGATGTTCGCGGTGAGACCAAGACGGCCACGGTCGTCAGGGAGCCCTTCATCGATCCCAAGCGGGAGACTCCCAAGGGCTGATGCGCGATCAAGCGCGGGTCGTCATCATCGGGGGCGGCATCATCGGCTGTAGCATCGCCTATCACCTGGCGAAAGCGGGCTGGACGGACGTCGTCCTGTTGGAAAAGGGAGAGTTGACCAGCGGCTCGACGTTTCACTCTGCTGGTCTCGTGAGCCATTTTCGCACCTCGCCCACGCTGATGCGGTTGATGAAATATAGCGTCAATCTTTACCAGCAGTTCAATCTGGAGGTTGGTGAAGGATTAGGCTGGTACGAGGTCGGCAGCCTGCGCCTGGCCTCCTCCGAAAATCAGCTTAAGCAGCTGCAGCGCCAGGTCAGCACCGCCAAGGCCTTAGGCCTGGAGGTCGGGATCATCTCGCCCGCCGAGGCCATGCAGATCTTCCCTCCCATGACGGAACAAGGGCTTGTTGGCGCCGTGCACATCCCGCAAGATGGCTGGCTTGAACCCAATGGAATCACCACCGAATTTGCCCGGCGCGCCAAGGAATCTGGGGTTGCCATCGAGACCGATGTGCTCGTAAACGGAATCGAGCTCTCGCCTCGGGGCGAAGTCACCCAAGTCAACACCGATCAGGGGCCGATCAAGACCGAGATCGTGGTGAACGCCGCCGGCCAATGGGCGCCGCAGATCGGAGCGATGGTGGGGGTGGACATCCCCATCACGCCGATAATGCACCAGTTCCTTATGACCAAGCCGATCCCCGGGCACGAATTGCCACACGAGACGCCAGTTGTGCGGGACCCGGACAACCTGATCTACCTTCGTGAGGAAGTGGGCGGCTACCTGGTTGGCGGCTTCGAGCCCAACCCGAAGGCTTGGTCGATCGATGGTGTGCCATGGGAATTTACCCAGCAACTGCTGCCTCCCGAATGGGAGCTCTTTGAGGTGCTGATGGAGGGTGCCATCCGGCGGGTACCCGTTCTGGAGACCGCCGAGGTCATCAAGATGGTCAATGGGCCGGAGGGGATCACACCCGATGGGCACTATTGCCTGGGGCCTGTGCCGGGCCTGCGTGGCTTTTACGTGGCTGCCGGCATGTCTCTCAACGGCCTTGCCGGTGCAGGCGGCGTCGGCAATGCCATTGCGGAGTGGGTCATCGAGGGTGAGCCCCCCTGGGACATGCATGAGATGAACATCCGCCGCTTTGGAACCCACTACTCCGACCAGGGATTCCGGGTAGAGCGAACTCGCGAACTTTACAAATACTACTATTATCTGCGCTTCCCTCTCGATGAGAACGAGTGGGGGCGACCACTGCGCACCAGCCCGCTCCTGCCCCGCCTGCAGGAGTTGGGCGCGGTCTTTGGCGAAAAGGACGGCTGGGAGCGTGTCAACCATTTCGAGACTGGAGATCCTTCACGGCTTGCCGGGGCGGATCAGCGGTCCTGGGGTTGGGGCTGGCCGCCTTACTTTGAGCAGGTGGGCGAGGAGCACCAGGCTGCCCGAGAGCGGGTCGCCCTGCTCGATATGACCTCCTTTGGCAAGATCGACGTGCGCGGCCCCGGAGCCCTGCCGTTGTTGCAGGCGCTGACCGACAACAACATCGACAAGCCGATCGGCAGCATGACCTACACCCAATTCCTCAACCCTCAGGGCGGGATCGAAAGCGACCTGACCATCACCCGTTGGGGGGAGGAGCACTTCCGGGTGATCAGCGGAACCGCCTCGCTCTCCAACGACATCGGATGGATCAAGTTGCACATGAATCCAGAATCGGAGCGATCTGTCCAAATCATGGACGTCACCGCAGAATGGGCGTGCATCAGCTTGTGGGGTCCATACGCCCGTGAGGTCCTGCAATCGGTGACTGAGGACGATGTCACCCAGGAAACCTTCCCCTTCATGACGGCCCGCATCCTCGGCGTCGGAGGCGCGCAGGTCTGGGCCCAGCGGGTCAGCTACGCGGGCGAGTTGGGCTGGGAGCTTTATATCAAGCCCGAAGGCGCGCTTCCATTGTGGGATGAACTCATGCGGGCAGGTGAGGCTTTTGGAATTCAGCCTATCGGCTACAAGGCGCTGGACTCGCTCCGGCTGGAGAAAGGTTATCGCCTCTGGGGAATCGACATTACGCCGGACGAGAACCCCTATGAATCCGGACTTGGCTTTTGTGTAAGGTTGAAATCGGGTGGCGATTTCATCGGCCGTGAAGCCCTGCTGAAGTTCCGGGAGCAAGGCGACGGTCGCCGGCGGCTGAGCACGCTGACGCTGAAGGGCAATACTTGTGTGATCTATGGCGGGGAAGCCGTCTACGCGAACAGTCAGCTTGTGGGGCGAGTGCGCAGTGGTGGTTATGGTTATACGGTGGGAAGCAACATCTGCCTGTCCTATCTGCCCCTGGAATTGGCGGAGGTGGGCACCGGGCTTGAGGTCGAGGTGCTTGGCCAGCGCCTGGCGGCAGTCGTCGAGTCCGACACCTTGTACGATCCCCAGGGAGAGAAACTCCGAGCCTAGCGACGCAGGAGACGATGGATAAGTTGATAGCGAAGGCGAGCGCCATGGCCGCGCATACCGACTTGCGATCCATGGCGCGCAGTTTTGTTCTGCTGACGTTAGGCGCGGCGCTGATGGCGCTCAATCTCAACCTATTCCTGGCGCCTTTCGATATTGCGCCGGGTGGGACTTCGGGTCTGGCGATCATCATCAACCAGTTCACGGGCTGGCAGATTGGGTTAGTCATGCTGGTATTGAACCTCCCCTTGCTGTGGCTGGGGTTCCGACATCTGGGACGTTTTCGATTTCTTGCACGCACTTCCTACGTACTGGTCCTTTACAGTTTTGGAGTAGATTTCTTGACCCAGCTGTCTCCCATGCGCGGCATCGCGGAGGATGTCTTTCTCAACGCCCTCTTTGGCGGGATATTGGGCGGCGTTGCGACGGGCCTGATCCTCAGGGGAGGCGGCAGCGCGCCTGGCACCGGGATTCTGGGTCGCGTGATCCAGGTCAAGACCGGAATCCCGGTGAGCCAGGTTTACTTGATGACCGATGGGGTGGTGGTGCTGCTCGCGGGGCTAGTCTTTGGTTGGGAGCTGGCCCTTTACGCGCTGGTAGCTATATTCCTCTGGGGATTGGCGGCAGACTACGTGCTAGAAGGGCCGAGCGTGGTGCGCACGGCTTTCATCATCACCGATTCGGGTCGGGAGGTCAGTGCGGCGCTCTTTCGGCGCTTCGGGGTAGGAGTCACGGCCTGGCCCTCGGAGGGCATGTTCACCGGCAGCGCACACACCGTCCTGTTTTGCACCATAAGCCGGCCAGATGCCACCTCCCTGCGCACGGTGGTAGCCGAGGCCGACCCTAAAGCCTTCGTCGTTGTGGGTCATGGCCACCAAGCCAGCGGGGGTGTATTGAGGCGAGTGTTCGCGCACCGAGACCGAGAGGCAGGTCCCCAGGCACAGGGGCTCTCAGAGCCTGTAGGTGGCACAGAAGAGTCTCCGCATCTGACAGCCAAGTGATCCGGCTCTCATAGGCCAAGGCAATTCGGGCCGAGGCTCGTTCCAGATTTAAGCCCTCGCAGGAGAAAATCGTATGGTAAACAAGAAAGCTTACATTTCGCAATCCGAAGGAGATGTCAACCTCTCTCCCCGGCGCATGCAGTGGCAAGAAACTTCCCTAGACGACCGAACCCGCGCCATGCTGGAAGAGGACGCCCACTATTTTCTGCATCAGTCGTTGTCGACTCCCTGCCTGAATGCGCTGGAGGCATCCGAGGGAATCTATATTGTTGACTTGCAGGGCAAGCGCTATATGGACTTCCACGGCAACGCCCTTCACCAGGTGGGTTACGGAAACCCGGAGGTGCTGGCGGCCATCAAGGAGCAGCTGGATCAGCTGCCCTTCTGTCCGCGACGGTATACCAATCGATCTGCCGTGGAACTGGCGAAGAAATTGGTTGAGCTGGTACCGGACCCGCTGGGCAAAGTGCTCTTCTGCCCAGGTGGTGCCGAAGCGATCGGGATCGCGCTCAAACTCGCCAGAGTGGCCACCGGCCGCTACAAGACCCTTTCCATGTGGGACTCCTTCCACGGTGCAACGCTGGATGCCATCTCGATAGGCGGAGAGGCCCTCTTCCGTAAAGGGATCGGGCCGCTGCTGCCAGGGACGGAGCACGTGCCGCCTCCGGACGAGTACCATTGTCAATGGGATTGCCTCCAGCGGGGCGGCTGCGACCTAAAATGCGCAGACTACGTGGAGTACGTGATGGAAAAGGAGGGCGACATCGGGGCCATGATCGCCGAACCGGTGCGTCTCACCCCCAGCGTACCCCATCCTGATTACTGGCCGCGCGTTCGCGAATCCTGCGACCGTCACGGCGCCCTCCTGATCTTCGACGAGATCCCCAACGCTCTCGGCCGCACAGGCCGGATGTTCGCCTTTGAGCATTTCGATGTGGTGCCAGACATCCTGGTATTAGGGAAAGGATTGGGCGGAGGCGTTTTCCCGCTCGCGGCTGTCGTCGCCCGGGCGGATCTGGACCGCGTCGGAGATCAGGCCCTGGGGCATTACACCCATGAGAAGAACCCGGTGGCCTGCGCTGCAGGCCTTGCCGCCATCAACTACATCGAGCATAACGGCTTGGTGGACCACGCTCGGGATCTAGGAGACCACGCTCTGGGGCGCATGCGAGCGATGATGGAGAGCCACGAGCTGATCGGCGAGGTGCGCGGCTTAGGACTGCTGCTCGGAATCGTGCTCGTTAATGATCGAGGCACTAGGGAGCGGGCAGTAGAACAGGCGGAGGCGGTAATGTACGCTGCGCTTCGCAGAGGTCTGAACTTCAAGGTGACCATGGGGAACATCCTTCAGCTGACCCCGCCGCTGATCATAGAGCGGAACCAATTGGATGATGCGTTAGATATCCTCGACGCCTCCCTCGCCGAAGTCGTGCAGGGTGCCTGAAGCAGGATGGCTTCCACCGGCCACAGCGCGGCGGGGGAGCCCAGGCCTGTGGAGGTGGTCTGTTTCGGCGTGATCACACCCTGCATCGTTGTGGCGGTGGAGCAGTTTCCCCAACACAATACCGGCGCCTTGATTACAGGGTGGGGGGAGTTTATCTATGACGACGCGGCCATCGTGGCCGGTCTGCTGAGGGGGTGGCAGATCCCGAGCGGGCTGATCGGGACCGCCCTGGGAGACGACCGGCGCGGACGAGAGGTCGTTCGCCAGCTGCGAGAGGTCGGTGTGCAAGGCGAGTTCCGCCTGGCCCCCGATCTTGAGACCCCGTTGGAGATCGATGTCTCCGATCCAAGTGGCGCCCGAACCTACTTTTGGCGCAGGGAGCGAGAGATCCTGGACACACTCGATAGCGTGGATCTCTCGCTCTTAGAAGGCACCCGCATGCTCTATGTGGATTGGTACGAAGGGGACCATCCATGAAAGTAACCGAGAAATGCGCTAGCCAAGGGGAGCAGACTCTCATTATCTGCGATTTCTCCCCACCAAGGTCGGCGGACCCCGCCACGCTCGAACCAGCCAAGTCCTTAGGAGCTGATTTCATTTGTGTGGCCTACAGCCCCGGCAGGTCGGTCCGAGTGGATTCGGCGATGACGGCCTCCGCCATAAGTCAGCGTTTTGGCAAAGAGGTAATTTTCAACCTAGCGACGCGGGATATGAACAGACTGGCGGTCCAGAATCATCTGCTTGGGGCGGAGATGCTGGGACTGAAGAATGTGGTGGTCCTCAAGGGGGATGATTTCGGTGATAAGGACCTCTCCCGGGTGAAGCACGTAGGCGATTTCACGCCGACTGGATTGATACAGGCCTTGGAGAGGATGAATGAAGGACTGGATTTCAGAGGCAGGAAGCTCAGTTCGCCCTCCGATCTGTGCATAGGTGCGACGATTGACCTGAGCCGCCCGCTCGAAAGCGAGGCCGAGCTCACCCACCGCAAGGTTTCCGCAGGGGCCCATTTCTTTCTGACGCAGCCGGTCTTCGGCACGGACGAAGTCGCCAGCTTTCTAGATGCCTACCGTGCTGCGTCGGGTGAGGATCTTTCTCAGCCGGTGTTCTTCGGTGTGCAGGTGTTGGTGAAGGACGGTGTCATCTTCAGCACGGTGCCACAGCGGATCCGAACGGATCTGGAGGGCGGACGGGAGGGGACAGATATTGCTCTGCAGCTTCTCCAGGATTTCTCAGCCCTCGGGATCAAGCGCATCTACCTCGTTCCACCCATCCTGAAGGGCGGTGCACGCGACTATCAGGCAGCCCAGCGTGTGATCGAGGGAGTGCGTCGCGGCTAGCGCGGCTGCCCTGGTTGCAACATTGCTCAAGGTGAAGTACCTAACGTCCGACCGATGGCTAATTATGAGTGTGATATTTTTCGCTTAAAGGTACATACCAATTCGCGGCGACCCGTTTCTGTCTCGTCGACCGAGGGAATGGCCTCGTGATCTCGCTCGATCCGCCGCAAAATCAACTTAAAACGGGGGTGCCGCTGTACATCCAGATCGCCGAAGCGCTGCTGGATCAAATTGAGAATGGGGAGCTTGCCCCAGGCGACCGCTTGCCCGCCGAGCGCAAGCTCAGCCGGGCGCTTTCCGTCAACCGCATGACATTGCGAAATGCCCTGCGAGTATTGGAGCAACAGGGCTTACTTATTCGCAGGCAGGGGGATGGAACCTATGTGGCCGCGCCTAAGGTTGAACGCCAGGCGGGATACTTGTTCTCCTTCACTGAGGGAATGCGAAGAAGGGGGTACACACCTGGCGCCAAGGTGATCCATCTTGAGCGCCGGCCGGTGGAAGCCTCAATTGGGCGCCAGCTAGGGCTTGGAGCTTCCGCCATGATCTACAGCATTCAACGGCTCAGGCTGCTCAATCGCCAACCCGTCCTGCTGGAGGAGTTCACCATATCGGTCGAGCGCTTCCCCAAGCTTGAAGACCATGATTTAGAAGGCCGATCGCTCTACGAGATCATGGAGGCCGAATATCAAGTAAAAGTAACGCGAGCCAGGCAAAGCCTTGAGCCGGTGCTGGCCACATCGTTTGAGGCCGAGCTGCTCGAAATTGAGCTAGGATCCCCGCTCATGTTGGAACGGCGAATTTCCTTCGACGAGGGTGAGCGGCCCATTGAATACGGCAAGGACCTCTATCGAGGGGATCGCTTCCGCTTTGTCACAGAGATGGCGCCCCTGGAGTTGTAGGAGCCCGTATGGATCTCGTGTGCCCACGAATGGAACCACGCCCCCGACCTGCCTCTGAGGGGCCGGGAGTTCAGAGGTTATCGTGAAAGATCAGGCCAGGGTGGTGATTATCGGCGGCGGGATCGCGGGCTGCAGCATCGCATACCATCTGGCAAAAATGGGGTGGACGAACGTCATCTTGGTCGACAAGGGTGAGCTCACTAGCGGGTCCACCTTCCACGCGGCCGGGTTGGTTACGCAGTTCCATACTTCCCCTACTTTGATGAATATGCGGCTCTATAGCGCCGACCTCTATCGGCGGCTGCAGGCCGAGCATGGTGAAGCGGTTGGCTGGATGGAGGTGGGCAGCCTGCGCCTGGTCTCAAGTCCCGCGCGGCTCAAGCAGGTGCAGAGAGGAGTGAGCCAGGCGAACGCGATTGCGGTGGAGATTGGAATCCGCACGCCCGAGTCCAGCGGGCTCGAGCTTGGGATCCTCTCGCCGGCCGAGGCGCTGAGTATCTTTCCGGAGATGAGCGGTGAGGGGCTCTACGGAGCTATGTATATCGAGAGCGACGGCTACATCGATCCCAACGGCATCACGACCACCTTGGCGAAGCTAGCGCGTGAGATGGGGGTGGGAATTCACACCGGAGTGCTTGTGACCGGAATTGAGCTCACCGCCAACCGTGAAGTGAGTCGAGTGATTACGGATCAAGGTTCGATCCGGACCGAGTACGTAGTGAACGCAGCCGGTCAGTGGGCTCCGCAGGTGGCCGCCATGGTAGGGGCCACCCTGCCGATCACGCCCGTTATCCACCAGTATCTGACCACTAAGCCTATCCCCGGCCATGAATTGCCGCGTCAGACGCCGGTGCTGCGCGATCCCGACAACTTGTTCTACCTCCGAGAGGAGGTGGGCGGCTTTCTGGTGGGCGGGTTCGAGCAGGAGCCCAAGGTGTGGTCGCCGGAGGGCGTCGCCTGGGAATTCACGAATCAGCTGCTGCCGCCCGACTGGGACCTGTTCGAGCAGGTCATGGATGGCGCTCAAAGACGAGTTCCCGTCCTGGCTAAAGCGCAGATCATCAAGCTAATCAATGGCCCGGAGGGAATCACGCCCGATGGCCATCCTTGCCTGGGTCCGCTGCCTGGCATTCGAGGTTTTTATGCCGCCGCGGGTCTGTCACACGTCGGGTTCGGCGGTGGGGGCGCGATCGGCAAGGTCATGGCCGAATGGATTATCGAGGGCGAGCCCGAGCTTGATACTCATGAATTCAATGTTCGTCGCTTTGGATCGGTGTACGCTGATCGCGCATTTTCAGCCGAGCGGGCGCGGGAGGTCTACAAGTATTACTACTTCCTTCGCTACCCCGAGGACGAGAATGAGTGGGGTCGGCCCCAGCGCGTCAGCCCATTAGATGAGCACGTGAAGGAGCTTGGCGCGGTGTTTGGGGAGAAAAACGGTTGGGAACGAGTCAATTATTACGATCCAGGCCAGCCATGGCGTCGGGCGGGGGCCGACCAGCGGGCCTGGGGCTGGGCCCGACCCCCTTATTTCGAGCAAATCGGTGAGGAGCACCGAGCCGTGCGGGAGCGTGTCGCCATCTTCGACATGACCTCCTTCGGCAAGATCGAGGTGCGGGGACCAGGGGCGTTGCGACTACTGCAGAAGTTGACGGACAACCAACTCGATAAGCCCGTGGGTCGGGTCACCTACACGCAGTTCCTGAATACGCGTGGCGGAATCGAGAGCGACCTAACCGTCACACGTTTAGGTCAAGACCATTTTCGAGTGATCAGCGGCAGCGCCTTCGTGGACCGGGATCTAGGCTGGATCCTGTTGCACGCGCCACAGGACGGTTCGATCCGGGTGCGAGAGGTAACGGAAGATCTGGCTTGTATTGGATTGTGGGGGCCGGATTCGCGCCGAGTGTTGCAGGCCGTGACCAGCAGCGACGTGTCGAACGAGAGCCTGCCTTACATGTCCGCCGCCTGGGTCGATGTGAACGGTGCGGAGATTCTGGCGCAGAGGGTGACCTACGTGGGGGAGCTGGGCTGGGAGCTGTACACCACGCATGAGCAAGCGGTCCCGGTCTGGGAGGCGCTCATGGAAGCCGGCCAGCAATTCGAGATTCAACCTGCGGGTTACAAGGCGTTGGACACGCTGCGGTTGGAAAAAGCTTATCGATACTGGAGTCTGGATATAACGCCCGAGGAGAATCCGTACGAGGCAGGCCTTGGTTTCTGTGTCCGCCTGGATAAGGGGGAATTCATCGGCCGGGAGGCGCTCATCAAGGCCAAAGATCTAGGGCTTAGGCGTCGTCTCTGCACGTTAACGGTCGAGGGAGAACCTGGGGTCCTGTATGGCGGAGAAGCGGTCTACGCCGATGGCCGAATGGTTGGGCGTCTTCGCAGCGGCGGTTACGGTTACACCGTTGGGGAAAACATCGCGCTCGCGTACCTGCCAACCGAGCTATGCGACCAGGGGACGGAACTTCAAGTGGAGGTGTTTAGCGAACATAGAGGCGCGAAGGTGGTTCCAGATGTGCTTTACGATCCAGATCGATCTCGAGTGGTGGCCTAGGCGAAGAATAAGGAGCATTCCCATGAGTTCGCAAGACGATGCTGTGATCATGATGATGAACCCCCGCATTCGGAAATCCCCGTTTTTCGATCAGGCCCGTCGCCATGGCGCCAGGGTCTTCAGTGTCTACAACCACATGTTCATCCCCCAGGGCTACCGCGACCCGGAAAGCGAATTCCGGAGTCTGATCAATGACGTCACGCTCTGGGACGTTGGGGTGGAGCAGCCGGTGGAGATCACCGGGCCGGACGCCTTCGATTTCACGAATCTCTTAACGCCGCGTGATCTGACCCAATGCGAGGTCGGTCAGGGCAAGTACGCAATCATTACCACCCAGGAGGGGGGGATCGTGAACGATCCCGTACTCTCCCGCTTGGATAGTAACCACTTCTGGCTCGCCCCCTCGGACAGCGATCTCATCCTGTGGGCCAAAGGTGTGGCGGTCAACTCGGGCTTGCAGGTCGAGATCAAACGGGCGGACTCTTGGCCAGTCCAGATTCAGGGAGCCAAATCCAAGGAGGTCATGGCTGCGCTATTCGGCGACGAAATTTTGAAACTGTCCTATTACCACATTGAGCAAACCAACCTGAACGGGATCCCCGTGGTCGTGGCCAGGACGGGTTGGACGGGTGAGCTTGGCTATGAGATCTATCTGCGCGATGCGGAGCGAGGCGGTGAACTTTGGGAGGCGATCATGAAGGCCGGTCGCCCTCATAACATAGTGACCACTGGGCCATCTCACATTCGTCGTATCGAAGCTGGGATCCTCAACTACGGGATCGATATGACGCTGGAAACAAACCCCTTTGAGTTGGGCCTCGGTTGGCAGATCGACCTGGACCAAGAGGCCGATTTCATCGGGAAGGAAGCCTTGAGGCGTATCAAGGCTGAGGGGGTCACTCGCAAGCTGGTAGGGGTGGAGCTCCACGGCGATCCGATCGCGCCCAACGAGCATCCCTGGCCGGTCCGTTCGAATGGGAAGAGGATCGGACAAATGACCTCTTCTGTGTACTCCCCTCGGCTGAAGAAAAATATTGGATATGCCATGCTGCCGATCCAGCACGCGGACTTGGGCACGGCGCTCGAGGTGGAGACCGTGGCCGGCGAGAGGGGAGCCGAGGTGGTCAAGAAACCCTTTGTCGACCCGAAGAAGGAGGTGCCAAAGGGATGAAGCGGAAACTTTCATATGCTGGTCCCCGCAGGCCTCCGGCCCAAGGCCACCACCCATCTCCGCAGGCGAGCGTTGCTCCTGCCAACCATGCGGCTACGCTTCCGCTGATCTCGGCCCTCCATTCAAAGAAAAGGTGAACTCCTTGTCTCACATCTTGCACAGGCTTCAGGATCGCCCACACTTTCTTGAGCTCGCCTACCGGGGAAGTCGGCGGCTCCTGTCGCCCTTCAAGCCTTGGCTGAAGCCTGGCGGCTGGATGGAGCGCCTGCTAATCGGGGGCGAGGAACTGTCTAAAGGGGCGATCTTCGGCTGCCGTATGTGCGGACAGTGCGTGCTGCACAGCACCGGCATGACGTGCCCCATGACCTGCCCAAAGGAAATGCGGAACGGACCATGCGGCGGCGTCCGACTGGACGGTCATTGCGAAGTCATCCCTGAAATGCTCTGCGTGTGGACTCAAGCCTGGGAACGGTCCAAGCGCATGCCGACCTACGGCGGCGAGTTCCTGCGGGTGCTGCCTACCCTGGACAGAAGACTATCGGGCAGCTCGGCCTGGATTAATGATTTCAGTGGGGAGATAGAGAACATCGAAACGAGTTGGCGGGAATGAGCCCTAGCTCGAGGCTTGAATCAGTGCTGCGCTCCGGCGATTTCGCAGTTACCGCCGAGCTCAATCCTCGGGACAGCGCAGACCCTCAGGTGGTCTACCAGCAGGCAAGGATACTGGCCGAATTCTCGGATGCCATAAACACGGGAGATGGCTCAGGCGCCAATTCACACTTGAGTAGCCTTGGAATGGCGGCCTTGCTGGCTCGCGCGGGCCACGAGCCGGTGATGCAGTTGGGCTGCCGAGACCGGAACCGTATCGCATTGCAGGGAGAGTTGTTGGCCGCCGCGGCGCTCGGTGTGGGCAATGTGCTGTGCCTAACGGGCGATGGCGTCCAGGCCGGGGATCAGCCGGATGCCAAATCGGTGTTCGACCTGGATTCCATGGGCCTCCTGCGCACCGCACGTATTATGAGGGGCCAAGGCCGCTTCCTCAGCGGGCGAAAGATAGAAATTGCCCCCAGGTGGTTCCTCGGGGCAGCGAGCAACCCTTTCGTCCCTCCGTATGACTTCCGCCCGCTTCGCCTGCAAAAGAAAATCGAGGCCGGCGCGGAATTCATCCAGACCCAGTATTGTTTCGATGTGCCACGGCTGCGCCAATTCATGGCCCGGGTCAGGGACATGGGTCTGGACGAACGAGTGTTCATCCTCGTGGGCGTAGGACCGCTGCGGTCCCTCAAGTCGGCACTGTGGATGCGCGAGCATGTGCCGGGGGTGGTGATCCCCGAAAGCATCGAAAAGCGCTTGCGTGGCGTGCCAAGCGATAAGCAACAAGAGCAGGGGCTGCAGATCTGCGTGGAGATCATTCAGCAAGTGCGTGAGATCCCGGGCATCAAGGGCGTTCACGTGATGGCCTATCGGCAAGAGGAGTGGGTCGGTGAGATCGTTGAGCGTGCCGGACTGCTGCCGCGTCCCAAGCTTGCTCGGGAGCCCCTTGTCGAGGAAGAGGCCAAGCACGTCTCGCTGTGAACCCCGTTGAGGTCTGGGCCTGCGGAAAGTAGCCTGAACAGCATGGCGGCGAAATATGCAGCGGTAGTAAGAACGGGTTCGCGGCGGTGCAGCGGTCGTTTGATTGGTTTGGATAGTGGGCTCTAAGTGACGGCACTTGAATCAGCTTCTCAGCGCGCTCGCTTGTCATGCTTGATCCTGTACCGGCGATGGATGCGACGGAGCGATCCCAGGTGTGGGCGGAGGTGCTCTTGATCGACGAGCCCCAACTTCGGCGCGGGGAGACCCTGATCCTTACTGTCCGACACGGCTTGACCGAGCTGAATCGTGACCAGCGCGTCGGTGGCCAGATTGACGTCCCGCTGCTGCCGGAGGGGCGAGAGCAGGCGGAGGTGGCGCGCCAGGCCTTCGACGGGACCGCCTTTGACGTGGTAATTAGCTCTCCCATGGAGCGGGCCGTGGAAACCGCGGCTATCGTGACGGGAGTGCCATCCTCGGAGATCGAGATCGAGCCGCTTTGCACCGAACGTTCATTTGGCCAGATGGAGGGCCTCACACGGGCGGAAGTCGAGCAGCGGTTTACACAAATCGTGTATCTGCACATCGGCCATATCGCGTATTCGCTGAATCCCCCTGGCGGGGAGTCCTTTGAAGACTTACGCAGGCGAGCGCAGCGCTTCCTTGAGGGACTCATGTCGAAACACCCTGGGGAGCGGATTGTAGTTACCTCTCACCAAAATTTTCTGCAACAGTTTCACGGATTGCTACTGGGCCGGGATCCCTACGACGCGCTGCGAACCGATTTACTAAACCTGGAACTCAATCAATTCCACCTGGGGTCCGACCGTGCTGTGCGAGCTCATCGCAAATTCCAGCTCTTCCCGGACGCGCAGAAGCATGCGTCCTTCTGATCCCATCGTTGACATCGCGGACCAATATGGAGCAAAGTTTCGGAAAACCTTAGGGCCTGTCCGGCGTATCGGCCGAGAAGCGGAGTTCCCTGTCGTCTGGCCGGACGGGCGCGGTGCGGATGTCAGCTTGCTTTGGGCACCACTTCTCAGACAAGGCGGATTGGAGCCGGTCCATGAAGACGATGGCTTGCTCATCGGAGCTCGAGGTCGGGACGTCGCGTATCAGGCGGAGGTTGGGAAGGCGACCATCGAGCTGTCGCTCGGCCCCTACGATGATTTGTGGGAGTTGCAGCATGGGCTGAACCGGGCGCTGGATCGGGTGATTCGAGCGGCCGAGCAATGTGGACTATGGGTATTGGGGTATGGCATCCAGCCTCGGAGCCGATCTTCCTCCCGGCTCTTGACCCCACGTCGGCACTACCAGGCCTTCTACCAGGCGGTGGGTATGCCCTGGCTTCGTTTGACGACCACCGCTGCGGACCAGACTCATGTGGATATCACCCGTGGGGAGGTCCTGGATGCAGTGAATGGGATGAATCTGCTCTCCGGTCCCATTATCGCTCTGTGCGCCAATTCCTCAGTGTACGCGGGTCGGGCCGGTCGCTACCTTTCTGGCCGCGAGGGGTTTCTGCGTGAGCTCGGTATACACCGCTACGGCATGACGCCCTCACGGTTTCAATCCTTTGAGACGCTTATCCGCTATCTGGCGGGCTATCTTGTATATGTCCTCCCGCAGGATGGTGGGTTCCGCAGAGTGGATATGACTTTTCTGCAATTCGCCGATCGGGAACTGAGGCGAGATCCTGAGGCGCTCTTCAAAGCTTTTTTGTGGCACGAGCATTACGTCTGGAACTCGGCTCGGCCGCGAGTGGCGCATTCCACGATTGAAGTACGCCCCGCATGCCAGCAGCCTCCCTCGGAGCTCATGGCTTCGAGCGCGCTGATCTTAGGACTCGTCGAAGCCCTGACACAAATTCAGGCGTATCTTTCGGAGGCGCTCGGACCCGACCCATGGCCGGCGATGGCGCGGTACCGCAAGGCTGTTATCCGGCATGGCTTATCTGCCAAGGAACCCGCGCCGGGCATGCTGAGCAAGCTGGCAGATTTTGCCCGCGACGGTTTGGCGCGGCGCGGCCGTGGAGAGGAGCAGTACCTTAGACCCATCTATGATCGCTTGTCATCAGGAGTCTCGCCCGCGGAAGGAGTTCGAACGAGCTTCCGCCAGGGAGGCATGGTAGAGCTGCTGCGCCGGCTGAGGATTGGGCCTGAGCCAATCGGTGCACACGGTCATTTCAATTGATACTTGGTTGATGAGCCACTCGTACACGCTGGAAGCCGCTAACTGCGAAATGAGGCCCATGGGGATTGCCTCCTAGCCTTTCTAAACCATGGCCTTAGAATTCAGATAAAATCCCCCGGGGCCTGACCGCAATCAAAGAGGCAGGCCCCGGGCCCACTTCTGATGGTTGCTCAAGCGGTAGCCGCCCGGCAAATGCCTTGGAGAGAAATAGATGACCGTTCCACAGCCTCTATCCTTCTGTATTCTTAATGGCTATCCGCGCCGCAATCGCCAAGTGCTGGAGGAGGCCGGAGTCTCACAGGCCGATGAACTCTACTTGCGCTTCTTGCAAAGATACGTGCCCGCGGGGAGCTTCGAGGTTATTTATGTCGCTGATTTGGACTCGAACCTTCCCTCCGGCGCCGACTTGGACTCCTACAACGGATATCTCTGGACTGGCTCGAACCTGACCATCTACCACTCAAAGCCTCCGGTCACGCGCCAGATCGAGCTGTGCCGAGCGATCTTCGAGGCGGGAGTGCCGCAATACGGTAGTTGCTGGGGGTTACAGATGGCGGCCGTGGCCGCGGGCGGAGAGGTCCGAAAGAATCCGAACGGCCGGGAGTGGTGCTTGGCTAGGGACATCACGCTAACGGAAGATGGGCGATCGCATCCGCTATATGATGGAAAGCCCTTCAGGTTCGACGGATTCATCATGCACCTGGATGATGTAACTCGATTGCCGGATGGGGGAACGCTGCTAGCCACCAATGGCCATACCAACGTTCAAGCGCTGGAAGTCCAGCACGGAAACGGAACCTTCTGGGCTACTCAATATCATCCTGAATACGAGCTCCACGAGATGGCGCCTCTGCTAATTGCGCGTCGGGAGGCGCTCACTAAAGAAGGCTTCTTCGGTTCCGAGGCCGAGGTGGAGCGCTATGCGGGGCGGCTGATGGAGCTGTCAAACACACCTGAGGACGAGCACTTGCGTCGAGAACTTAAGATTGGCTCAGATATCCTGGACCCTCATATCCGCGAAACGGAGCTACGCAACTGGATCGATCGGCTCGTGATTCCGGACAGCCAGCACACCCCTAGAGCTATCGACAGATCATAAGCGTATTGAGTGCAAGCCGAGTCCGCTCGGTTGATGGTTGCGGCAGTCCGGACTCCCGATACTTGGCAAAGATGTCTTCTTGAAGACGTTTTCAGTATGATCTCTGACCGCTGGGGCTTTGACTGCGCATGGAGATCATTCCGCTGCAGACCGGGCGGGCGATTCTCCGCAAGGAGACCCATCGCTCACTGTGATGTGAAAAAGGAGAGGAAATAATGAGGCTTGAGGGGAAGGTGTCTTTGATCACCGGTGGCGGCAGCGGCATTGGCCGCGAATCCGCGCTGCTGTTCGCCAATGAAGGTGCCCGTGTGGTGGTCGTCGATATTGATGATCGGGCGGGGGAGGACACAGTGACGATGGTCCGGGAGGCAGGTGGTGAGGCAGTTTACGTCCATGCTGACGTATCGAGAGCAAACGACTGTGAGAATATGGTGCGTACCGCGGAAGAGCGATACGAGAAGCTGAACGTACTGTTCAACAACGCCGGCATCCTGCACGAAAACGACTCGGATGCAGAGAGTACGGAAGAGCAAGTCTGGGATTTCACTATGGCGGTCAACCTGAAGGGCGTCTTTTTCGGATGCAAGTATGGAATTCCGGCGTTGCGCCGGGCCGGCGGGGGATCGGTGATCAACACCGCCTCCTTCGTCGCCCTGATGGGGGCCGCAACGCCGCAGATCGCCTATACGGCCAGCAAGGGAGGCGTGCTTGCTCTCACGCGCGAATTGGCCGTGGTTCACGCCCGAGAGAACATCCGCTTCAACGCGCTCTGCCCGGGCCCGCTTCGAACCGAGTTGTTAATGAAGTTTTTGGATACGGAGGAGAAAAGGCAGCGCCGGTTAGTGCACATTCCAATGGGCCGGTTTGGGGAAGCCAGCGAGATGGCCCGCGCCGCGCTTTACCTTGCCTCCGACGAATCCTCGTTCGTGACTGGAACGGAGTTCAAGGCAGACGGCGGCATCACTGCTGCCTACGTGACCCCTCTGTAGACCTGAGACGGGCCAGGCGAGCGCCTTCCCTCTATGGCTTCCCCGCGAGCACCATAGCCCTACATTCATAACAGCCGACAAAAAGCCTCGACCGTTCGGCGGGATCCCCGGCCGCTCGGTGAAGGATAGGACCGCCGATGGGCTGTACAACCTACGGGACCGTTCGAATAAATCCGCTGTGAAGCTTGAGTCTTAGGATGGACCGAGAAGAGACCGTCAGGCGCCTCAAACGGGATCATTTTGACATTCTGGTCATCGGAGGTGGCTCCACCGGAAGCGGAATTGCGTTGGACGCGGCCGCGCGTGGGCTGAAGGTCGCCCTGGTCGAGATGGAAGATTTTGGGTCGGGCACCTCCGCCCGCAGCACGAAACTTATCCATGGCGGGGTCCGTTACCTGGAGCAGGCCGTGATGCGGTTAGACCGAGGGCAATTCAATTTAGTCCGGGACGCTTTGCGAGAACGGGCCGCGCTTCTTCGGAACGCCCCTCATCTGGCCTGGCCGCTCCCGCTGATCATTCCGCTGTATCGCCCCCTGCACCTGCCCTACTATTGGTTCGGCCTCAAGGTATACGACGCACTGGCAGGAAAGGCCAATATCGGCACCAGCCGATACCTTTCGCCGGCCGAGACCCTCAGGCGCTTCCCCATGCTCCAACCCCGCGGCCTGATAGGTGGCCTGCTCTTCTACGACGGCCAATTTGACGACGCCCGCCTGAACGTCGCTCTTGCGCTGACCGCCATCGAACACGGCGCGGCAATCTTGAATCACACCGCCGTGACTGATCTGATTAAGGATGACGGGCGGATCGTCGGGGCGATCGTGCGAGGCGCACGCGAGCAAGGCGAATGGGAAATACGCGCGGCCAGCGTGATCAATGCCACCGGGCCGCTCTCCGATCAGATCCGAACGCTGGATGACCCGCAGGCGCCGCCGATGCTTCGAGTGAGCTCCGGCACTCACATCGTGTTGGACGGAAAGTTCAGCCCACCAGATACCGGGCTGCTCATTCCCAAGACCGAGGACGGCCGGGTACTGTTTGTCCTCCCATGGTTGAGCCACACCCTCATCGGTACGACGGACAGCTATGCCGAACCCACGCGCGAACCGCCAGTTGATGCGGGTGAGATTGAGTACCTCCTGCGCCATGCAAGAACGTATTTTGCCGATCCGGTGGGCACAGACGACGTAAAAGCCTCGTGGGCCGGGCTCCGGCCGCTGGTGGCCGATCCTTCGCAGAGCGACTCCGCTCGATTGTCTCGGGACCACGTCATTATGGAAAGTCCGTCCGGGCTGATCACGATCGCCGGCGGAAAGTGGACCACCTACCGCAAGATGGCTGAGGACGCTGTGGATTACGCAGTCGACCAGGCTGGTACTGAACCCTCTGCGCCAAGTCGGACCGCGCAGCTCCCCTTGGTCGGAGCTGCGAATTACAATCCAAATCACGCAGCTCTGCTTCAGACTAACTATGGCCTAGACTCCGATGTGGCCTCGCACCTGAATCGTAGCTACGGCGACCGGGCTGAGCAGCTGGCGAAGCTCGGTAGTGAAGGTCTCAATGCCCGGTTGGCGGCGGGGCACCCGTATATCGAGGCGGAAGTGGTATGGGCCGCGCGCGTCGAACTCGCTCAGACGCCGCTCGACGTGCTTGCACGCCGCACGCGGATCGCGTTCCTCGATCAGGCCGCAGCCATTGAGGCGCTTCCCCGAGTTGTGGAGCTGCTGGCGAACGAACTTTCGTGGGACGCTGAGCGCCAAAATTCGGAGCAGGAGCAGGCCCGTATTCGACTCGAGCACGCGATCTGATGGTCGCACGTGGCTGTGGGGACGGGTCGCCAATAGTTAAGCTCGTGCTCCACCGCTCAACACATCCTTCAAGGAACGACAGACGAAAGGGAGGCGGCATCTCATGGCCGCAAAATATGTAGCCGCGGTGGATCAAGGGACGACCAGCACCCGCTGCATGATTTTTAACCACCTGGGACAGGTGGTCAGTGTCGACCAGGCCGAACATGCCCAGATCTACCCGGAACCCGGATGGGTCGAGCATGACCCCCTGCAAATCTGGCGGCGGACGCAGGACGTGATTCGCGGGGCGGTTGAGAAGGCGAACGTTCGACCCGGCGACCTGGCCGCGATCGGGGTCACCAATCAGCGCGAGACCACCGTTGTGTGGGACAAGAATACGGGTGAGCCTAGCTACAACGCAATCGTGTGGCAGGACACGCGGACAAAATCAATATGCGATCGGTTGGCGGGTGACGGTGGACAGGATCGATTCCGCCCAAAAACCGGCCTGCCGCTGGCGACTTATTTCTCGGGCCCGAAAATCCGGTGGATCTTGGAGAACGTGGAAGGTGTGTCCCGGGCAGCCGAGCGCGGTGAGGTTCTGTTTGGCAACATGGACACCTGGCTGATCTGGTGGCTGACAGGCGGACCGGACGGGGGAGCCCACGTGACGGATGTGACCAACGCCAGCCGGACCCTGCTCATGGATCTGCAGACCTTGGATTGGGACCGCGAGATCCTGGACCTGATGGGCGTGCCACGCCAGATGCTTCCGCATATTGTGTCCTCGAGCGATCCCAACCCTTGGGGAACCACATCGGTGGAGGGTCCATTCGGCGAAGGGATCCCGGTCTGCGGCGACCTTGGCGACCAGCAGGCAGCCGCAGTGGGGCAGGCTTGTTACGACGTCGGCGATGCCAAAAACACCTACGGAACCGGCAGCTTCCTGATCCTCAATACGGGCCAGGAGATTGTGCCCTCTACGAGTGGTTTGCTGACCACGGTGGCCTACAGAATGGGCAAGCAACCGGCGGTTTATGCGCTTGAGGGCAGCATCGCCATCACGGGTGCCCTTGTGCAGTGGCTGCGGGACAACCTCGGCATCATCCGCGCCTCATCCGAGGTTGAGGAATTGGCGCTGGAGGCAGAGGACAATGGAGGCATCTACTTTGTGCCCGCATTCTCCGGCCTCTTCGCGCCCTATTGGCGTTCGGACGCGCGGGGTGTGATTGTCGGATTGACCGGTTACATCACCAAGGCCCACATCGCCCGTGCGGCCCTAGAGGCCACCGGCTATCAGACGCGCGAGGTACTGGAAGCCATGGCCAGGGACTCTGGAGTGAAGTTGAAGACCCTGAAAGTGGATGGAGGGATGGTCCACAACGAGCTGCTCATGCAATTTCAGGCAGACGTCCTGGGGGTCAGTGTCGTACGGCCCAAGGTGGTGGAGACCACCGCACTTGGCGCGGCGTATGCGGCCGGTCTTGCCGTCGGTTTCTGGAATGATTTGGAGGATTTAAGCAGCAACTGGCGAATTGACAAGACCTGGCAGCCCCACATGACCGAAGGGAGGCGAGAGCAGCTCTACGCGGGCTGGCTGAAGGCCGTCGAGCGATCCTTTGGTTGGGTTGATTAGCCGACAGGAACAATGCCATGCGACACGCGGAATCCCCCGTCCAAACCGGCGCAGGCCAGCGGCTCTACATTCAAAGGTGGCAGGCAGACGTCCCGAGCCGTTCGGTGATCGCTACCGTCCATGGCTTTGGCGAGCACAGCGGCCGCTATATGAACCTGGTCGACAACCTGGTGCCTCGCTGTCATGCCCTCAGCAGCACCGACCTCCGAGGGCTTGGCGCGCCTGTTCTCAGGTTTTTGGCCGCGCTTTTCCTTCCGCCTGAATCTGAAGATTTCCGAACTGCCCCGAGACGCCGAGGGGGGTGCGGGGTTACCAAGAGGATCCGCTTGTACATGGCCAGGACAGCGCTCCCTGATTAGAACAAACCGACCACGCGTCCCGATTCCAGATCGAGATCCACATCGAAATAAGCCGGGCGAGTTGGAAGGCCGGGCATGGTCATCATCTTGCCCGCAAGAGGATACAGGAATCCTGCTCCTGCCGAAGCTCGAATCTCTCGGATGGGAACCACGAAATCTTTTGGAACGCCCTTCAGGCTCGGATCATGGCTGAGACTCAAATGGGTTTTTGCCATGCAGATCGGGAGATCCGACAATCCGAGAGCCTCGTACCTTTCGATCTGCTCCTCCGCCAGGGCGGAGTACTCGACTCCGCTCGCTCCATAAATTTCGGTGCAAATGGTTTGGATCTTGTCTCGGATACTGGCATCCAACGGGTAAAGATAATCGAAATTAGTCGGTTTCTCCGCGGTCCGGCGAACCGCTTCCGCCAGCTCGACCGCGCCCGCCCCTCCTAATGCCCAATGTTGAGTAACCACCGCCTCCACGGCCCCGGCCTCCAGTGCCGCCTTCAGCACGATTTCGTGCTCTTGATCCGTGTCGGTATGGAAGGCGTTGACGGCTACAACCACGGGCACCCCGAACTTCAATGCGTTTCGAACGTGATGCTGTAGATTCGCGGTGCCGGCGCGCACGAGCTCCAAATTTTCTTCTCGGTAAACTGAATCCAGGCTGCCCCCGGCGGTCACCTTGGGGCCGCCCCCGTGCATCTTGAGCGCCCGGACCGTCGCAACCAACACCACCACATTCGGGACAAGCCCCGAGTACCGGCACTTGATATCGAAGAATTTCTCCATTCCGATGTCGGCCCCAAATCCGGACTCGGTCACTACGTAGTCGGCCAGTTTCAACGCAATCCGGTCGGCAATGATCGAACTATTGCCATGTGCAATATTGGCAAAGGGACCGGAATGGACAAAAACCGGCGAGCCCTCCAGGGTCTGCATCAATGTGGGTTTGATGGCGTCCTTCATCAGGACCGCCAACGCACCCGCCACTCCCATCTCATCGGCCGTGATCGCCTCGCCGGAGGTGCTCACGCAAGGGACCATGCGGCCCAGGCGCGCCCTGAGATCTGCCAGATCTGTGGTGAGCGCCAGAATCGCCATCACCTCGCTGGCAACGGTGATATCGAATCCGGTCTGCCTCTGATATCCACTCTCGTTCTCCCCCTGGCCGATCGTGATCGACCGAAGGAACCGATCGTTCGTATCCATCACGCGCCTCCACGTGATGCTGTCCCGGTCGATATCCAACCGCACCAATCGGCGCCGGTCCTCGTCCGATAGTTGGTCGATGTCGTCGAGGTCGATGCCTAATCGTTTCGCGCGGATGCGAAACGCGTTTGCGATGACCCGCTTTCCATCGTCCCCGATCGGCAGCAGCCGCCTGAACAGGGCCTCATCGCTTTGTCTGTCTTCATGGAGCAGACGGGTATCGATTGCGGCCGCCATGAGGTTGTTGGCGGCCGTGATGGCGTGGATGTCGCCGGTCAGGTGAAGGTTGAAATCCTCCATAGGAATCACCTGGCTGTATCCGCCGCCTGCCGCGCCGCCCTTGATCCCGAAGGTGGGGCCCTGGCTCGGCTGCCGGATGCAGGTGAACACGCGCTCGTTTAGATGCGCGCCAAGAGCCTGGCATAATCCCACGGTGGTCGTGGTTTTCCCCTCCCCGAGTGGAGTAGGGGTGACCGCCGTCACGAGAACATACTTTCCATCGGGTCGATCCTTCAAGCGTTCCAGGACATCCAGGCTGATCTTGGCCTTGTGGTCGCCGTGGAGCTCGAGTTCCTGTCGCTCGAGCCCAAGTTCCTCGGCGAGATCCACTATCGGCTTGAGCTTGGCTGCCTGAGCAATATCGATATCGGATGGCACCGGATCGAGCACCTTTAAGGGCGTGGCTGAAATCGGGTTTCTGTGCGTTTGACTCAATAGTTCCCTTTCTCTATTGGTTAACTCAGCTTCACATCTGGGTGGCCGAGCCGAGGGGTCCGGCAATCGAAGGATCCCAAGGATCCGCTAACGCATCAATTATAGGGGCCAATCGCTCGCCTGGTCCCAATTCGCCGGGTGATAGAGCAGCTTTCTATCGGAGATCCTTCCGGATGTGAGGCCCGAACTACGCCCCACGCGCAGGAGTTCAAATGTTACATCCTCAGGAGGACCGGCAGTGTGAGTGCGATCATCACAATCAATACCCAGATCGCGGGAGCTGAACTGAGGATCTGTTCCTTCTGTTGTGCGATGCGCTCGGCCTCGGATTGGCTGCGAGAGAGCCACCACGGCCGGTCGCGGGCTTCCAGAACGTAGAACGTCAGACCCAGTGTGGCTCCGTACCCCAGGTGGCCTATCAGTGCCGGAAAGGCAAGCGCGGCCGCCGAAGCCGACCATTGGGGAGTGCTGCCGAGAAAAATCGGCATCAAGGTGAGGGCGCCCAGGATCCATCATACAAAACCGTAGGTCAAACCCCAACCAAGCGCTGAAGTTGGGTCATAACTCTGCCGACGAATAAGCAAACCGTAGCTCATGCCGATTAATATGGCGATGATGAAATGTACGATCAACCCGGTGCGCGGCGAAGACGAACCAACCAGGCTGGCCACGTTGGGAAGGAAGCCGATTTGAAACATGACGTAGGTGAAGATCCCTCCTCCGACCAAACCGGCCACGGCCCCACGTCCAAGGGCGCGCAGAGCTCGAATGCCCGGGCCCTCGGATCGCGGGAGGCCGACGTCTTCAGAAAGAAAAATGCGTACTAATTTGTGTAACCATTGATAAAAGAGCGCCAGCATAGATCCAAATAAGATGAAGCCGGGAAGTGATGGGAAATCTGCACGCACTTGATCGAGCGACCAGCCGAGTCCGTGGCCGCTGAGCAGAGGCAATAGCGTTTGGGCTCCAACAGCCCACCAGAAAAATCCGTACGCGGCCCCGCGTACCACGGCCGTGCCCGCTCCATCTGTCGGAGCGGGATAGAACCCGGCGTAAATCAATCCAGCCAATGCCCCGATAAACAGAATGATGGTCCACGCCGCGAGCCGCGGATCAGCCTCCGAGCTACCGGCCATCATGGTTCCCATGGGGACGGGTCGTTTTTCAGAGGAGTATGCTCAAAGCGATTCGGCAAAAAGTCCTGTCAGATCGTGCGCTCGGGTGCATTTTCGCCCACACGACCTACCGATGTGTCAACCGTCAGGGCGATGTCGCGCGGGAAGAACAAGTCCAGGGCCCAATCCTAATGAGACCCGCACTTTTTTCTCCAATCCCGGAAGTTTGCTCAGGTATATCCCTCGCCAGAGAAGCCAGGCCAGAAGTCCGGAAAATCGCCGTCCCATGATCTCGGCCGCGCCCGTCCGGTGTCCCAGGGCCACGAGTAATCCGACCGACCGGTAGCGAAACTCTTTGAGTTCTCTGGCCTCTACTGTCGCAACGATGTTGTCCGCGACAATTTTTCCCGCCCTGAGCGCATGTTGAGCGGTCGGTGGATAAGAATGGCCCTGCGGGTCGGGGACGTTGGCGCAATCTCCAATGGCCCATACGTGATCGAGGCCCAGTACCCGCAGCGTCCTGTTCGCAATCGCCGCACCCCGCGGGTCCCTCTTACATGGAATCGTCTGGAGTAGGGGGTTAGGTCGGTTACCAGCGGTCCATACGATCGTGCGGGTGGGTATCTGCCGATCTTGATCCAGCATCACGGCTACCGAAGTGGCCTCTGTCACGCGAGATTCAAGCAGAAATTCGATCCCTCGGCCGCGCAATTTGCGCAGCGAGTAGTCGGCCAACTGCTCGCTCAGTTCAGGAAGTATTCGGTCCCTGGAATGGACTAAAACGAAACGTAGGTCCTGCGGTGTGATGCGCGGATAATAGTGCAGCACTCCGTGCACGAGGTCGAACAGCTCGGCGATGACCTCCGTGCCTGCGAAGCCCCCACCCACAACCACAAATGCAAGTTGCCGGGCTTTCTCGACCGCATCTGGTTCCACGTCCGCTCTTTCGAGGGTCGCCAACACGTGATTGCGCAGCGTTGTGGCGTCTTCGAGGGTTTTCAAGCTGAAGCTATGGGCTTCCATCCCCTTCAGGCCGTGATAGAAGGGGACCGAGCCGAGCGACAAAACCAGGTGGTCGTACTCGAGGGTCTCCGGTGGGAGGTCGGCGCCAGGCCGCAGTCGAATCGTCTTCGCCTCGGTGTTTATCTCCTCCACCGCGGCACGTATGAATCGAGTGTATGGACAGGCGGCGCGTACGGGGGTGCTTATATGTTGGGCCTGCAGGGCGCTCGAAGCAACTTCCGCGAGCATCGGCGTGAACAGCAAATAGTTGCTTTGACTCACGAGTGCGACATCGAAGTTCTCGTCTTGCGCCGTTAGCTTTTCCAGCCGCTGGGCGGTGCTGACTCCGCCAAAGCCGCCGCCCAGGATTACGACCCGGGTGCGATGGGGTAGAGGGGCGGCGGTTCCTACAAGGGATTTGGGGAACCACCGCTCATAAGCGGCGACCAAAATATGAAACGAGAGGCCCGTGATCCCGCCGAACAGGATGTGGCCCGTAAGGTTTAGGAACGATGCCCCGGCTTCGGCCAGACTCCAGCTTGGCCCCTGACCCATCAAGATCGGTGACAAGGTCAGCGGCCCTAAGATCCACCAGATCAGGCCGTAGATCACGCCCGTGCTGATCGCGGCCGCGTAGGCCCCGCTTTGATATCGAAACAGGGCGCCATAACCCGCACCCGCCAGAGCGGACACGGCCAGATGAACCCCAAGGCCAGAATGAATCAACGTGAGGCCGATAAGCCCGGCGGTGTCGGACATCATGCCCTTGGCCTGGAGGGCTGAGGCGAAAAATAATCCTCCGACGATTCCGGCAATGGCACCCAATACCGCGTCCCGACTTCGAGACGGCGCCGTCAAAACGAGGCTTCCTCCGAATGAATTCCGGTCGAACCACTCGGTCGGGCAGGGTTGACTTCCTCGATTTGAGCCGTGCCGTCTCCCTCCACGCAGCGAACCTCAAAAGTGTGTTCACCCTCCGTAAACGGCCACTCATAACGCCAGAACACCCAGCTGGTCTCAGAGAGCGGCGCCCGCAATTGCGCGGCCTCTCAGGGACCCCCATTTACGCGAATCTCGACCTTCGAGATTCCACGTGCGCCAGAAAATGCGATGCCGCCGATCGGCACGAGGCGATGCAGACCACTTTCGATGATTGCGTCAACCGCCACGGTATCGATCACGGAATTGGTCTTCACCTGCGCGACCTCATCCCAGTTGCGCTCGACCCAATACCCTTCTCGGTATTCGTCGATCACCTCGATCGCGGTGATCCACTTCGGTTGTTTCATCCCGTATGGATCGGGAATCCAAATCCGGAGCGGGAAGCCGTGATCAACAGGCAGCTGGTTTCCATCCCAGGCATAACACAACATGATGCGTGCGTCCGAAGCGATCAGGTCGAGATCCACGGTTTCGTAGAAACCGTCCCCGGAGGTGATGAAGAGGTAGCGAGCTTCATCTCGGACCTCCGCCTTCGCCAGGAGGTCCTGCAAGCTCACGCCGGTCCACATGGTTGTGCTGATCAATGTTGTGCCGATGCGCCCCGAAATACAGGAAAGGGTGACAAACTGGTCCCACGAAGAGAAATCGTTCCGCAGGGAGTTCAGCGATTGCATCAGCGGGTTATCTACCAGACCATAACTGGAAGCGTCCAGTCCGACCCTTCGATAACCGTCGGCTCGGTTCGGATGAAAACCTTGTAGTGATCCTTTACGGGAGTGTATTCCGGGCGTGTCCCCGGAACCGGCGTCACCGGATCGTTTGAATTTGGGAAGGACGAATCGGCTGACCCCTCCGCCAGATGGGCCATAGAATTATCGAGCTCGAGCTGTGACCTTTGACGTTCGTTTCTGGCCAGGATCGAACCGATGCCGGTGCCCACAGCCGTGATCGTAGCAGTGCTTGCCCCAAGCGTGATCAGGAATTGTCTCCGATTGATGTGTTCAACTGACCGCGCCTTTTCCCCTTCATCTACTATTTCCGGATAAGGGGGAAGCAAGCGTGCGCATGCCTTGCTCGTCGCGACTCCCCACCCGAGGAACAGCCCGATCGCCCAGAGAAGATTGAGGGCCGGGACCACGTTTGACTGACCCAGGGCGATGCTGATGCCTGCTAGAGGTAATCCAAAGAGCGCCCCGAGAACAAGACCTGCAGTGACATCAGGAGTGCCTCTTCGTGCCTCCATGATTCCAAAGAATAAGGCACCAACCACCACTCCCCCGACGAGGAACAGCAACACTGCGGTAACTTGCTCGGCGGTTTTAGCAGTGTTCGCGACATTCGCACCTACGAACAACATGGTGTCGATCATCAGGTCGATGCCAAATGTCACGACGTCGCCCGGCAAGATGCGGGTAATCCAATCGAACAATTCAAAAGGAACGAACGCCAGTCCAAATAGCTGACGTGCCAGGAACATGAGTCCGATGAGGGGCGCAGTCAACAGGCCGCCAACAAGAGCTCCGGATCCAAGTCCTGGTTTAGTCATGACTCCTCCTCACCCGTATCAAAGGTCGAGTACTGATCCCCTCTTATATAGCCTGAAATTCATTGCGGTTCGGTTAAGGTGCGGAAGTTCGGCCGCTGGAATGGTAGAGTCACTCGACCGTCCAATTCATGATGGCCCATGGCAATTGGCAGGGCGCTTCCGCACAGGTCGCCGAGAATATGGGTCATATTTTTCGACAACTCCAGGCAGCTTGACCTCGAGGTTTCAATGCCGATCATGCGGAAATACTGCGGCGCGGACCGCTTCCGGGATGTTCGAAAGACTCGTAATTGTATAAGTCAGTGTCCGGGAGCAACCGTCGCTGCATCCTTCGCTCACCCCGCAGCACCTTTTAAAGGACGAAGTGGAGCCGAATGCACGTGAAGATCCTGGCCTTGAGTGACAACGTCGATGAGAGAGTTTATTCCGAACATATCCATCAGACCTACGGGGACGTGGACCTTGTCCTTGGGTGCGGGGATTTGCCGATCTACTATCTCGAGTTCGTGGCGGATGCCCTCAACAAGCCGGTCCTCTATGTTCGAGGAAATCACGACACGGAGGCCGAACTAACCAGCGACGGCCAACTGCGCAAAATTCCCAGGGGATGTGATCTCATTGACGATCGGGTGGTTAGTTATGGCAAGCTCTTATTCCTCGGCTTGGGAGGCTCGACTCGCTACCGCCCGGGCGCCTCCGGGCAATTCAGTGAAACTCGAATGGGCCTCAGAATCGTCCGACTCTTTCCCAGGCTGTTATTGACGCGAGCCCGACATGGCCGGTTCGTGGATGTGATCGTCACTCACGCGCCGCCGCGCGGTATCCACGACCTGCGCGATCCGGCACATACCGGATTTAAGGCGTTCTTAAAGCTTATGAGCTGGTTGAGACCGCGATATTTATTACACGGTCACGTTGACTTCTGGCTGGTCGGAGGCGGGAGGAGTACTCAGTTCCGCGAAACAAGGGTTATCAACGTAAATCCAGTGTTCGGGTTGGATCTCACCCCGATTGGCGAAACCATCGGATGAACACCGCCGGAATTGCGGAGCCGAGGTCCAGGTGAGTCCCTCCGGTCACTCGCGGGCCGTCAGTGACTTTCGACGCGCTCGCCGCCGGGCGGCATTAGATAGAGTTTTTGCTCGGCTGGCCGGACGATCGACAGATCTGATGTCGTACGATGACGTGCGCAAGAAGCTGAAGGGTAGGGAGACATCGAAGCGTGAGCTCAAAGAAATCCCGCTGGACTCCATCGTTGGCAGCGTGGGACGTTACCGGGATTTCTCGCGTGGCTTTTTGCCCCGCCAGGACAGCGATAGCGGTCGATGGGCGGGCGTCAAAGTAGCTGTCACGGAGCTTGGAGGGTTGCCTCCGATTGAGGTCTACCAAATTGGAGAGGTGTATTTCGTCCTGGATGGGAACCATCGAGTGTCGGTCGCCAGGGAGGTGGGAGCGAGGCATATCGAGGCCTACGTTCGCCAGGTCACTACGAAGGTTCCGCTATCACCGGACACCGAACCAGACGAACTGATCATCAAGGCCGAGTTGGCAGAGTTCCTGGAGCGCACTTCGCTGGCGAAGGTACTTGATCCGGACCTGCTCAGAGTTACCGCGCCCGGGCAGTATCGGCCACTTCTCAGACAGATCGAAGCCCATCGCGAGTACCTGGCGGATGAGCGAGACCAACCGGTCTCTCTGCGGGAGGCGTCGAAGGATTGGGTTGAACATGTTTACCAGCCATTGGTAGACGTGATCCTCGAGCAGGGCGTGCTGAGAGACTTCCCCGGTCGCACTGCGACGGATCTGTACGTGTGGATTTCGAGACATCGCGAGGCTCTAGAGCGCGAGCTGGGTTGGGAGGTCAAGCCCGGTACCGCCGCGGCCGACTTGATGTTTAAGACCAGTCCCAGGGTCAGGCGCAGGGCAGCACGGCTGGCGAAGAAAGCCATCGAGGTCGTGACGCCCGGTACCTTCGAAGCCGGCCCGGCACCCGGCCGGTGGCGAATGGATACGATAGCCGCGCGACGTGCCGAAAGATTTACGGTGAGCATTCTTGTGCCTGTGCAGAGAGAGGAAACCAGCTGGGGTGCGATGGATCAGGCCTTGCTTGTGGCCCAACGCGAGGGCGCCAGGCTGCAAGGTTTACATGTGGTGCCCTCCGAGAAGCACAAACAAGACGAGCAGGCCAGATCGGTGAGGGAGGAGTTCGACAGGCGATGTGAAGAGGCCGGTGTGCCTGGGAAGCTGGCGATCGAAGTAGGGGGCGTAGCCCGCCGGATCTGTGAACGGGCTCGTTGGGCGGATCTCGTCGTCCCGCACCTGGCCCACCCACCCAGCGCCCGAGCCGCAGCCAGGCTGGGGTCGGGCTTTCGGACGATGATCTTGCGGTGCCCAACGCCGATATTGGCGGTCCCGGGGCCAAGTTCGCCGATGTCTCACGCGCTCCTGGCCTATGATGGCAGCCCCAAGGCGAAGGAGGCGCTCTACCTCTCCACCTACATGGCAAGCCGCTGGAACATCTCCCTGACCATCGCCTCGGTCATGGAACGCGGCCGAGCTACAGATGAGACTCTGAGAGAAGCGCAATCGTATGCCGAGCGACATGAGGTCACTCCGGTCCTCGTAATCAAGTCAGGTGATGTGGCCAAAGGCATCCTCGAGACCGCGCAGGAGCGGAAATGTGATCTGGTAGTCATCGGTGGATACGGTTACAGCCCCATCGTGGAGGCCGCACTTGGAAGTGCGGTCGACCAGATCCTGCGAGAATCTGACAAGCCGGTATTGATCTGCCGCTGACCCGCGAGCCTTATCAGCCCCCGGCGGTAAGCTCGCAATCGTCATTCAGAGTAACCGTCAGGGAATAGTCCGACTCAGACGCAGAGGCATTTGTGTCAAATCTGAACTTCAGCACCTTGCTCTCACCCTGATTAAGCACGCGGCTTCCTGCTTCCCAATCGCTTCCCAGCGTCGTCGGTGGGGAGCCGTCCGACTCGTCCCAGATCAACGGAGTACCCAGGTAAACCTTGCGCAGCTCGTCGTTGCTGGCGGGCCAGTTGATGATCGTTTCCGTGATTTGAATGCTGGCGGTCGCGCCGTTGTGCAAGTCCCAACTGACGTTTTTTCCGCCGACCGAGAAACCGCTCAGCGAAGAGGCTGCACACACGTCGCTTGAGGCAGAGGCAGTGGCGCTTGGAGTGATGGTGGGCGGCATCGGGGTATCTGTCGGAGCCGGGGTAAGAGTCGGAGGTGAGGTGCTCGTGGGAGTAGGAGTCGAGGTGGAAAAGACCTCAACCGTGGGCGTGAAAGTGGCGGTCGTGACGGTTGCGGAGGTCGGAGTGCGGGTTGGCAACGTGCTGAGTGTGGCCGATGGAGCGGGCGAAGCGCTGGTTTCGGGCGTCGCAGACTGAAAGGATCCGCCGCCGAGAATCGGAATGGCTGTCAGGATGGCCTGAACTTCCTTGATCACGATCCCGTTATTGACCCCTGATTCTGAGGCTACCAGGGTCTGCATGACGGCCGTCTGCACCTGATCAGGCGAGATGAGGCCTCCTTCTGCAGACGCGAGTCGGGTCGACATCGCTTCAATCGTGCCGGCCAGAGCGGTCAATTGATAGGCATTTAAATCTGGATCCAGGAGGCCGCCGCTTTCCGCGGGGCTGGATGCTCCGTCGATCAGATCCACCAGGCTCGTTGCGAACACAGGGATCGCGAGCAGTAGAAACAGCAGCGCCACGCCGACGGCCGCTCTTCGGGCCCATCGTTTCCTCCGCAGCAATACGGTGGGCTGCTCACTCGTAAGTTGGATTTCCGGTGGCAGCTCGATGATGGGCTCGGGGTGGGTATTTGGGTCACGGGCGTGGGCCAGGGCGGCCTGGAAGACCTCATTCAGTTCGGCGACCGACCCGAAGCGTTGATCCGGATCCTTGGCGGTGGCTTTCAGGATCACACGTTCGACGGCCTCCGGAACGTGTGCGCCAGCCGCGCGCGGCCGCGGCATGGGCTCATTTATATGTTTGATGACCACCGCCATGGGGTTCTCAGCCTCGAACGGCAGCCTGCCGGTCGACAACTGGTACAGGATCACCCCGAGCGAATACTGGTCCGAGCGGGCATCGACCGTTTTCCCACTGGCTTGTTCAGGAGAAATATAGGCGGGGGTACCGATCAGCGCGGAGCCGGTCAGGTTGACCGACGCATCGTGGATGCGCGCAAGGCCAAAGTCAGCCAGCAGAGCGTTGCCGTTTTCCTCAATTAGGATGTTGGACGGCTTCACATCTCTGTGGACCACTCCACGCCCATGGGCGTATTGAAGCGCGCTGGCCACCTGTTCGAATACTTTGGCACCAAAGGCCGAGGAAGGGGGGCCGTTCATCATATGATCGGTCAAGGTCCCACCTTCGATGAACGGCATAACCAGGTAGGCGTATCCGTCATGCTCGCCGAAATATTCAACCGGCACGATGTGGGGGTGTCTGAGCTGCACCACCACCCCGGCTTCGCGCCTGAATCGCTGATTGAACTGCTCTTGCTGCGCCAGGATGGGGGAGAGTACCTTGAGCGCTACGAGGCGGTCCTGTTCCGAGTCGTAAGCCTTATAGACGGTAGCCATGCCGCCCTGGCCGATGGGGTCCAGCAATTGATAACGCCCCAGGGTCCGGCCGGTGAGAGAGCTCATGGGATTGGTTTTGGATCTTGGTTGGTCTTGTTGGTGATAATCATCGTTATCATCGCGGTTGTTCCGATGGTCGTGATCTGGCCCAGGAGCTTCGGGAAGAAATTCCGGCGGATCGTTGGCTGCGACGCTTGCGACGGTTATGGCGCTGCCAGGGTCGTTGATACTGGCGGCCTGAAACTCGCCCTCGACATCCACCTCACCGAGCCTGTCGCCGGCTCGTCTCCGGAGCCACTGAGTTCTTGTCTATGAACTAAAACGGTAGAAAGGCTGAAACGATTCATCCGGTGCGTGGGCCGTTGGTACTAGGGCCTCCGGCTCGCTGAGGCTTGCAAGCGCCCGCCGTCAGACGGAGAGGAGGTGAGGTTTATCCACCTCCACCGTACTCGGTTCGCAGAAACTTATGTCGAAATCTAAGAGAGCGATGCCGGATCTGCATGCTTTCCAGAGGTCCGTAGTTATTTAATTCTAGGGTGGTTGCCTGTGGGGCGACGGCACCAGGCGCGCGCCGGTGCCCGCCATCTCGCGCGGGAGCGTCAGCAAGGCAAGAAACCCGCCGATCCGGATGCCTCAATCGTGATTGAGGAGGCGACGGCGCGAGTCGCGCGTTTGTGCCGGTCGGGGCGACCGGCCATTGGGCGGGGAACCCGAGCGGGTAGCTACATCTATGACAAGGTTAGGAGGCGACGGCGGGAATCGAACCCGCGATAAGGGTTTTGCAGACCCCTGCCTTACCACTTGGCTACGTCGCCACGGGGTTACGCGAAATCGCCTGCCGGTCGGCAGGGCGATGGCGTAACGGCCCAAGAGCGGGCGATGGGATTCGAACCCACGACCTTCTCCTTGGCAAGGAGACGTTCTACCGCTGAACTACACCCGCGGCCGATCGAGGATACCGTGAAGGGGGGAGTGAGTCAAGAACTCGGTTGCCCTCGCGGCCGCGCCGAGTAGACTTGGCGAGGAGGCGGTACTTGTCAGACCCCGACCTGAAGGAAGGCCCAAAATCTCAAGCAAGAACGGTCGGCATCTCGCCGGGAGTTGGCTGCCTGTCAACGATTTTGCTCGCCGTGGCCGGGGCCGGTTTGTTGCTGGTCATTCTTTCGGTCGTGTTCCGTGGGGAGGCTCGCTTCACCAAGGGAGATCTGGGCGAGCTGCGTTTATGGATGATTCGGGAACCTGCCAACCAGGGTCTGGGCCTGTCCACGACCCGTATCCTCTCGGGTAGCGAATCCTCCGGTCAGGTCTGCATTCGTACCACGGCTCGCTTTCTTATGATCCGCAGTGAGCAAGCGATTCCGAATGTCAGCTATTCTTACTGCTACGAACGACAGGGAGAAAATTGGGTCGAAGCGGGTGAGATCTCTGCTCCAGACTCATAGGTTCGAGAATCCGATCTGACTGCGCATAGCCGAATAAAGGCCGGACCGGGAGAGTATCCATAGTAGCGGGAGATCCGAGCGAGTCTGCGATCTCCATGTCAATCCACTGACCCGATCGACCGGGGTCCAATATCGCAAGGGAAGGCGATATGTCGGATAAAGCTCTAGATCAAGTTCTGCAGGGTGATTCGCTTGAGATTATGGAAGACCTGCCAAGCGAATCGATAGACCTCGTGTTTGCCGATCCACCCTATAACTTACAGCTCTCCCAGGAGCTCTATCGCCCGAACATGACTCGGGTAGAGGGAGTCGACGCGGATTGGGACCGCTTTGATGGGTTCCGCGAGTACGACGACTTTACGCGGGCATGGCTCTCGGGTTGTCGGCGACTGCTGCGCGACGACGGCGGATTGTGGGTCATCGGCACCTACCATAACATTCACCGCGTAGGGGCGATTCTCCAAGACCTGGGCTACTGGATTCTCAATGACGTGCTCTGGGTCAAGGCCAACCCAATGCCGAATTTTCGCGGCACGCGTTTCACGAACGCTCACGAAATCCTGATCTGGGCCAGCAAGAACAAGAAGGCGCGGTACACATTTAATCATCACGCCATGAAGAGCTTGAACGGCGGGAAACAGATGAGAAGCGACTGGTACTTGCCGCTGTGCACCGGGTCGGAGCGCATCAAGCGCAACGGCAAGAAAGCCCACGCCACCCAGAAGCCGGAAGCACTCCTTTATCGAGTGCTGCTGGCTTCCACGGATCCAGGCGATGTGGTGCTTGACCCCTTTTTTGGAACCGGCACAACCGGCGCGGTGGCCAAACGTCTCGGCCGGCATTGGATTGGGATTGAGAAAGAAGCGCGCTACGTGGAAATCGCCCGGAAGCGGATCGAGGCCATTACACCCGATTCGGTTGAGCCGGAGGTACTTAACGTGGTGCGCGAACGGCCGCCGCGGGTGCCGTTTGGGAAGCTGTTGGAGGCCGGCCTGCTCAGGCCAGGGGAGGAACTTTACTTTCGCGGAGACCGGTCGCTAACTGCCAAAGTCAAGCCAGATGGCCGGCTCAGGATCAACGGCTTCGAGGGCTCGATCCATCAGACCGGGAGCCATTTAGCCGGCGGCAGTCCGTGCAACGGCTGGGTGCATTGGTACTACAAGGACGGGGAGGGACAACTACGTGTGATCGATGCGCTGCGGGAAGTGGTTAGAAAGGGGGATCCAGACCGAGTAACTGCGGCTTAGCCGCCGAATCATCCGCCCCCGAGCAGAAGGTCAGTGCGCCTTGGCTCAGTGCACGATCTCAGGAGTTGGATGGCCCACCGCCACCCGGGCCGAGGTGATGTGGTTTGTGGCGTCGATCGTCACCACAACAAATTCAATCTCTGGGTCATACCTTGTGACGAGCTCTTGCGCAAGGTCCAGGGCCTCGTTACGGATATCCGCAATTTCCTCTGGCATGATGTAGCGGCATTTGATGGCCAGCTCAGATTCAGGGTATCCGGCCGATCCAGCTAAGATGAGCAGGCCGCGCCCCTTCTCCAGGTAGCCGGCTTCGGCGATTTCGAACAGATCGCGCGCATTCGAATTGATCCATCCCCTGAGTTGCTGCCAGGAAAGGGCGGGCGCGCCAATGTCGAGCGAGGTTTTTGTGGCCGGCATAGGCCCACTTTAGCCCTGCCGTGCAGCCCCCTCAATCACCTGAAACTCACAC